>JBFHGJ010000005.1:0-125410 GCA_041583135.1 Alteromonadaceae bacterium
CTGCCCCAAATTTGTTTGCTTTAGGCGACTAAAGCGGCGCAAATTTGGATTGTTATCGAAGAAAATATCAGCACTCTCCCGCTTTTCAAAAGGAGCGATGAGTTTAAGGGCATTGACCCGCCTTACGCAAAGCTCAGGTTAGTTAGAAAACCTAACTATAAAAGTTAATTGGTTAGTTTGTCAAACTAATTTGTGGTTGTGAATTCGAAGCAGTTGGTTAAACTAGGGTCTGTTTAAAGGCTCTATGGGCCGGTACACAAGATAAACAAGCAGGCTCTGCAAAGCTGAGCAAGGTGAGTAAATGATGGCATTAGATATCGCGCTGGTGGATTTTCAGCGATTTTTAAACAGTGCGTGGCAGCGTGGGCAGGGCGACAATGCGCTGAGCCAAAATGAATTTGATTATTTGGCCTGCATCTATCAAGCGCAGTTTGCCCCGGTAGATGCGTCTGAAGGTCACAACGACAGCACCCATCTATCGGTGTTGGCCAACCAGCTCGGTGTGCGAAAATCCTCTGCCAGCCTAATGGTAAACAAGTTACAAAAAAGAGGGTTTTTGACCCGAGTCACTTGCCGGTTTGATGCCAGAGCGCAACATATTGTGTTAACCGAGCAGGGGCAATCGGTTTATCTTGAGGTAAAACAGCAGGTGTACGGTGCGCTGGCACAACAAATACAAGCGAGTTTGGGCAATAGGCAGGCGCAAACTTTAGCGGATATTTTGGCGACGCTGACTCGGGCAAATTAAAGGAGCGATAGCTATGGAACTGATTTTTTTGGGGACTTCGGCAGGCACGCCGACGCGCCATCGCAATGTCTCATCAATGGCGCTGTGCGCCGAGGGAAATAAGCACTGGTACATGGTTGATTGCGGTGAAGGTACGCAGCACCAGTTGCTCAACAGTGCTTTGTCATTACATCACCTCAAAGCCATTTTTATCACTCATGTGCATGGCGATCATTGTTATGGTTTGCCGGGGTTATTGGCCAGCGCCGGGTTATCTGGCCGCAAGTCGCCTTTGACGATTGTTTGCCCAAAGGCCGTGGTGCAGATGATAACGGCAGTGAAAGAGGCAACTGATCTATGGCTTAACTTTGAGCTAAATTTTGTCATTGCCGAAACACAATCAGAGCCAATTTCTCTGGACGACTTTGATGTCGAGTTGTTGCCGCTATCTCATCGCGTGCCCTGTTGGGGTTATAACTTTGTTGAGCGCAATATTGAGCGGCAATTGGACCAAGCCAAATTGACCGCAGACAGCATCTTGCCTGGACCTTGCTGGGGCGAGCTACAACGTGGTCAAGATGTGATATTGGCCGATGGCCGCCAAATCAAAGCCGCCGATTATCAATTGCCGCCCCGTAAGCCCCGGGTGATTTTCGTCGGTGGCGACAACGACCAGCCCCAGCGGCTCGATAGCTTAAACTCAAAGCCCGATGTGATGATCCATGAGGCGACATACACTCAAGCGGTGAGCGATAAAGTTGGGCCTGCGCCGATGCACTCTAGTGCCAAAAGGGTGGCGCAATATGCCGAGCGCGCGAACATTGCGAACCTTATTTTGACCCATTTTAGTTCAAGATATGCAGGGTCAGACAAGGGGCAATCAAATATTTTAGCGGTTGAAACCGAGGCCCAGCTCTATTATCAAGGCGTCTGCTACTTGGCCAATGATTTCGATAGATATCAACTACCTAAGCGCGGTGAATTGCGGTTGTTAAAGGGGGAAAATGGTTAACATTGCATTTTCATATATGAAACAATAATAAATTATTGCATACAATATATTGTTTATTGTGTGCAATGGGGTTATATTGAGTTGCTCAAGGAGTGAGCAGGTTGTCACAGAACAAGCCGGTTGTTGTAGGGACAAATCTAAACTCAAAAAATATAACTCGTTGCAGGAATTGAATTATGCCTAACCAATTGAAATTGTTGTCTATCTGTATCTTTGCCGCGACCATCGGCGCCCAATCCAACACGGTTGCAGCCCGCGGCAAACCCACCGTCGATAGCGTACTTCCCCTCGAACACGTCTGTAGTTCTACTTTGTTTTTTAAAGCCCAAGATATGACCCAGCAGCAGTTTAACGACTCTTGTGCTGAGGTTGGCGCTGAGGAAAGCTATTTTCACAATAAACTGGAAACCGCTTGGCAGCCAGTGGTTGGCGATCTCAATGAAGATTTGCGGATGGTGGTGTTTGATGACTATGACAATTATAACCGTTATGGCAGTCGTTTGTTTGGCATCAACACCAACAATGGTGGTATGTACATCGAAGGTAACGCTACGGATCCGAACAATCAGGCATCGTTTTATGCTCATGAAGCCGATTGGTTGCGTCCTGAGTTTGTGATCTGGAATTTAAAGCATGAATACGTGCACTATCTTGACGGTCGTTTCAACTTAAAAGGTAACTTTTCTGATTATCCAAGCAATACGGTGTGGTGGTCGGAAGGCTCGGCAGAATACATTTCAAAAGAAGACGTCAACCCCGATGCGGTGGCTTTGATCAATCCGAACGGGGCAAACCGCACCTTGGCACAAGTTTTAGCCACGACCTACAACAATACGGTTGAAGAAATTTATGATTGGGGTTACCTCGGCAATCGCTTTATGTTTGAGCGTCACATGGAAGGGGTTCGTAGTTTGCGTGCCGCGACTCGTGTAGGCGATTGGAACACCTATCAGCAGCTCTTGAGCACTTGGGGCAGCAGCTACGAACAAGAGTGGCAAGATTGGTTGGTTGCGCTTGCCGGAGGTACCGGTGGTGGTAATAATGGCGGCGGTAGTGGCGGTTCGACAACACTATTGGATGAGTCGGTCAGTGGCGCACAAGGTAGTTGGACACATTACACAGTCAACGCCGATAGCGCTGGCACTTTGGCGGTGACCATCACAGGTGGTAGTGGGGATGTTGATTTGTACGTCAAAAACGGCTCGCTGGCCGATAGTAATAATTGGGATTGTCGTCCGTATCAAAACGGCAATGAAGAAAGCTGTAGTTTGAGTGTTGCACAGGGCGATAGCGTTTCTGTCGGCCTGTACGGTTATAGCAGCTACGGCGCAGTTGCGTTGAGTGCCGTGTTGAGCAACTAAACTCAGTTTGAAAGGCGCCTTTTTGGCGCCTTAATGGTGTGTTTATCTGGAGAGTGTGATGAATTTATCTATAAAACTATGGCTTATGGGCCTGATCTTAACTGTTGCCTCGCCCTGTCATGCTTTAATGAAAACCGATTTGGCTAAAGTCGGGGGCGTCATTGGGCATATCGACAAGCTAATGATTTCAACCTTGAAGGCCAAGCAGGCGCCGCTCAAAACTGCCTTGCCTGAAGTGGCGACCAGTTATGTGCCGGGGCAGGGGATCACCATCTTCATCAAAACCATTACGCCTCAGTGGATTGCTCATTTGAAACAGGTGACTACCGTTTCGCCTGAGGCCAAAGCGGATAACACCGAGGCGCAACTTGCTGCGACCAAGCGCGCTGCGCACATCAAAAAGGCCAGAGATATGGCCCACAGTGCCCATAGTTTAAGAGAGCAGAGCAAGTCGCTTGAACGGTCAATGAAAAATGCCGACGAGGCGCAAAAAAAGAAATTGGATGAAAAACTCAAAGCCGTGCGCAAGCAAATGAGAAGCCTGAGTGAGGCGCGCAGGCTTCATGCGTCCTTAGCACCAAAGCAGCATGGAGCACAAACGACTAGCCTCAGTGAACAAAGGGCAACAAACAACGTAGGTGACGGTTATGTGGCGTTGCAACAGCAACTTGTCTTAGCCTTGTGTCGTAACGCTCAGCAACTGGCCGCGATCGCGGATAAAGAAACCGTCAGTCTGGTCATGGCTCGGGATAAAACCACCGCCAAACCCGGGCAGGGGGTCGAGGGTTGGATGATTGAAAAGTCATTGCTGGTCGCCTGTGCCGAGGGCTTAGTTGACCAGCAGTATCTTCAGCAGCAAGCCACTAGATATCAGTATTAACCTCGCATCTGGTGCTTTGCAGGTTATGCGGTTTGCGTGCTTAACGCATGGTCGGCTTGAAGCAGCGCGTTGGCCCAGTCATCATTGATGCTCAGTACCCGCTGCATTGCCGGGCTGACATCCCCTTCAATTTTTACCGTACACAATGGGCTGAGTTCATCTTGCTCGGGATAAAACTCTAGCAGCAACTCATCTTGCAACATTTTATCTAGCTCATGAAGCTTGTTGAGCAGATCATCGGCCGAATCAAAGCCTGAGATCCGCAGTAACCGGCTCATTGGAGCACTGTGATCTTTATAGCGCGCCAGCATTTTAAGCACAGAGATGATGCCTCTGTCGAGTGACGGTATTACGTTAAGCCAAGCATCGATAAAATGGCTTTGGTTGAGGCTGTCGCTTTGACGTTGGTTAAATTGCTTTTCACGCAGCTGATCGACGATCTGCACCAATGACTCTAAAATCACATCAATGCTTTCGTCAGAGTAGTCGGCAACCTTGGCTTTGTTTTTCCAAACTCGTCCACGATAACGGCCATTCCAAAACCTGGCCAGTAGATCATAGTTCTTGTATTTGGTTTTAATAATCCGAGTATCTATCGGCAAATCTTGTTCAACATTCATGATGGACCTCAAAACATAGGCTAAAGTGACTTGTGTTCATCGGAAAATCGCCAATGATGACCATTTCCGCTGTCGCTGGGTCGAAGGCAATTCGACCCTTGCTCACATGCATTGCCCTGCGACGCTACGCTTTGTCCGGCCGGGCATTGAGTATAATTTCGCGCCAAACTCACTGTGAGTAAAGCGAATAAATCTTGTTGATGCAATAAACAGAATTTATGGTTAGGGGCGTGGTGATCACGCCCCTAGAGGTGGGCTAAAGCACAATGGTGCTGTTGGCTTTTTCGTTGAGTTGTTTGATGACATTGGCAAGGCCGTCGGGTTGGCGTAACAAGGGTTTGAGTTCTGCCTTTTTGCTGTTGAGCAGACTGACGCCTTCGACCACCATGTCAAACACGGCCCATTGCGATTGTTGCTTGTTATACCTGAGCTTAAATTCAATGGTGGCAGGTGGTTGATTGGGTCGTTGCAGTTTAGTGGCAACGCCGACCACCTTTTTACCTTCGACACTTTGCTGATGTTCGACAGTCAACTTTTGCCCTTCATACTGACTGAATAATGTCGCATAAGTGGTGATCAAGTAGCGTTCAAATGCGGCATTGAACATATCTTTGCTGGCATCATCGGCCTCGGTTTTATCCAGTATAAATTTTGCCGCCAGCTTATGGTCAATATACGGCATCATTTCTTCGGCTACCAGCTGTTTCAAATGGTCCGGATGGGCCTTGATTTTGGCTGCGTCGGCGTCGATGCGGGTAAGGGTTTTATCGGCCACATACTTGACCAGCTGATAGGGATTCGATGGTGCCGCCGCTTGTGCGGTAAAGGTTAACAGGCACAAGATAAATGCGCTCAGTTTGACCAACATGATGGTAGTTTCCTAATGGGTTGTCATGATCTTTTACTTTGGCTGGCGTGATGGCTTTTGTAAAGTAAATACGTGCGGATTTCGATAGTCTCTTTTGTTCAATCTGATAAAAAAATATTGTTTTTCTTTTGTCAGAGGCAAGCGCAGTATCAAGGCGTGATCATTTTGAACTTGAGGATTTTAAATGAAACTGAACGTGTTAACTTTGGTTGGACTTTTACTATCTGGCTTTGCGGTGGCCGCCGACGATGAGTCAAACAGCCAAACTGACGCAGACGATAGCCAGTACGCCGTCACAGAAATGGCAAACTTACCTGAGGCGTCAAGTGAAATGCTTGATGAGCTGAAAAAAGAGTGTAAGACATTTGCCGAAGAAGATGGTGTCAGCAGCGCAAAATTGAGCAAATATCTGCTTGATTGCGTTAACCAAGAGCTGGATATCATCGGTTACAAGCAGGTCAAAAAGCTGTAGCTTTACTTGCATCATCGGGCGGCACGGTCGTTGTCGCCCGAATCTAACGCTGCTTAACGCCTCGCCAACATCATATCGACGCTGTTACTTTCTAATAAATACTCAACTGTAGAACCGCTAAGCCACTTGTCTAAGGCATTGTGTTCGCGCGTGCCGACGATAAGCAGGTCAACTTGCTGCTTTTTGACATGATACTCCAGCGCGTGCTCTGGTTTGCCTTCGAGATACTTAACGTGGTTGTTGGGGCATTTGAGTTTATGGGCCAACTGAGTTATTTCTTGGCGGTGAATTTCACCTATCTCCTTTTTATGGGCGATGGCCAAAGGCGGCACGTAAATGGCGTGCAACAATTGCCAGTCTTCGGCGTTCATTGCTTTGACCATGCGTTGCAGATGGCGATAGACCTGCTTATCTGCAAGCATTTTCGGGTCGTCTTCGTGCAGTGGGTCAATGGCGCCACGAACACGATATTGACTGTTCCAGCGCTTTTCCGTCATCACGACGACATTGCAATTGCTGCTTGAGATCAACTGCTTGGCGGTGGACGTCAACTCGCAATCCTCGTCCTGTCTGAACAACACAATATAGTCGTTATCGGCGACATCTTGGCGGATATCGCTGCGCCACTGCTTGTCGAAAACCACCTTAACCTCCGTCTCGCCAACGGATTTGCTCATTTGCTTGGCGAGGGCCTCACCTTGGTCTATCTCTTTTTCGGTGTACGAAGGCCAGAGTGAGCCGAGGGCTTTGACATAGTGTCTATCGACAAATCGGTTGTGACGGATCAGATAGGCGCAGACGTCGGCGTCGAGGGCTTTTTTAAGCCGCATAATTTTTTCCAGCACGCTGCTCGGCAGCGTTGCAGATTCAGTTACAATGTGTAATTTGGTCATCGCTTGCACCTAGTTGTTTTTTTGCCGGTGGGTCATATCAACAGTATATGCCTGCGGCACAGATCAACAAGAAAAAAGTTTTGATTTTTATAAAGAAATTGTAGCCTTTTAGGCAATATTGACATATATCTCATTGAACAACACAACGCTCAGGACAAAGGAGACCATTTAATGCTGAATTTGGAAGCCAGACAGCTGTTAATTGATCAGATTTTAACCCATATGCAACAGGTCGAGCCGCAGCTGCCCGAGGGGACAGAGCAGATGCTTGGTGCCGACTGGGCTTTGGCGCTAGAAGCCACGCCGGCACAAAAGCGTCATCAATTGTGGTTGCTGATCCCTGAAGAATTGCGTGCTCAGGCCCTGTCATTACTGCGTGAAGAATTTCGTGTCGGTTTACTCAATACGTTAGAGCAAGAAGAACTGATCAATGCCACGCAACAGGTCTCCAGTGACCAAGCGGTTGGTTTGATCGGTCGTTTAAAGCCAAATGAAATGGCGCAGGTGATGGCCTCCATCACCGACGAAAATCAAAACTCGACGTTAAAAGCGGCGATGGAATACGATGACGATGAAGTCGGCCGCTATATTGTGCGCGACTTTTTGGTTTATGGCATCGACAGCGATTTAAACCGAGTGAAGCAACAAGCTCTTGGCGGCGCTTTGCATTCACAGCAGTATGTGTATGTGACCGACGGCAAAGGACGTTACTTGGGACGCATCAGCCCGATGGCGTTGATGGCCTCCGAGCAAAGTGCCGAGGTGGCCGACTTACTCAGCGCCGAAGAAGACTATATTCAAGACACCGAGTCAACCGACAATCTCTCAGATATATTTAAGCGTTACAACTGCGCCGAACTGCCGGTGCTCGACAGCGCCAAGCGCATCGTCGGTTTGTTTTATGCCAAAGATGTACTGGCTTTTGTCGAAGAATACTTTGAGGCCAAATTGGCGCACGTCGGTAAGGTTAGTGATGAAGACTTGTTTGCACCTGTGATGACCAGCGCCAGACAAAGGGCGATTTGGCTTGGCATTAACTTGTTGACCGCTTTGTTGGCGGCTTGGGTGATTGGGATGTTTGAGGCGACCTTGGATAAGGTGGTCGCTCTTGCGGTATTAATGCCGATTGTGGCCAGTATGGGGGGGATTGCCGGTAGTCAGTCGTTGACTTTAACCATTCGGGGCTTGGCGACCAATCAGCTGTCGGATGCCAATATCAGTTTGCTACGGAACAAAGAATTTAAGGTTGTGGTCATCAACTCGGTGATCTGGGCCGTTTCCGTGGCCTCTATTGCGATGGTATGGTTTGAGCAGTGGGTGTTGGCATTGATACTGGGCTTTGCCGTTATCGTTAATATGATAGTGGCGGTGTTGTGTGGCATTGCCATACCTTATGTTATGCATAAGATGAAAATCGATCCGGCTTTGGCTGGCTCTGTGGTGTTGACCACGGTATCAGACGTGGTAGGATTTTTTGTCTTTTTGGGCTTGGCAACGATATTTCTACTGTAGTCTATTCGGTGCCACGCCAGAGTGAATTGGCGTTGCAACCAGTTGCATTACCAATTGAAGTGAAAGCGGCTCGATATGAGTGTTGGTGGAAAAAGGTCAAAGCGCTCTTTTTCTCAATGAAAACCCATTAACAAGCAAAAGAATTATCATGGATACAGAATTGATGCGCACCTTTTTAGAGGTGAACAAAACTCGGCATTTTGGCCGGGCGGCCGACAATCTTTATCTGACTCAGGCGGCGGTGAGTGCTCGGATCAAGCAACTGGAAGACTCGCTTGGCGTAGCGTTGTTTATTCGCGCCCGCAACAATATCCAGTTGTCGGCAGAAGGGGAGCGGCTGGTGCCCTATGCCGAGACCATTTTGACCTCTTGGTCTCGAGCGCGCCAAGAGGTTGCGCTTAAATTAGAGCAAAAACATCAGCTGAATATCGGCACCACTGCGGGATTATGGAATTTTGTGTTTCAAGACAAGCTGTCGAAAATTCACAAGGCCATGCCCGATGTGGCATTGCGGGCAGAGGCCTACAGCACCGATGAGCTGTTAAGGTTGGTGCAAGCCAATGTACTCGATGTGGTGGTCCTGTACGAGCCGGCAAAGATGCCGTCGCTACAGACAACCAAGTTGGGTAAGTTGGAACTGGTTTTGGCCTGTTCGCAGAGCGACATCTCGGTCAAAGAAGCCATTCAATCGAATTATGTTTATGTCGATTGGGGAACAACCTTTGGCTTGTTCCACGCCAAGCGCTTTGAAGATGCGCCACCGGCAATGCTGCATACCAATATGGCAGCCATTGCCGAGTCGTTTATTGTTGAACATCAAGGCGCCGCGTATCTGCCAAAGCGGTTGTTGCGCCAACGTAAAGATGACAAGCTAAGTGTTGTCAAAGGTGCGCCGAGTTTTAGTCGTGACCTGTATGCGGTCTGTTCTAGCACCTCAGCTAGAATGGAGCTGATTGCCGATTTGATTGAATTTCTGAAATTACCCAGCGGCACCTAGCCGCTTGGGATCTCCTTAAGTTATAACAACCAGCGCTTATCAAAATCTTAAAAATTTCTTGTTTTACTTCTTTCGCCATTTTCCTGATGATTTGAGTCTCTAAACCTTTATCAGGAGAACTGTCATGGTTGAGGCCAATGACCTTTCATTAAGAAGCGAAAGAGCACACGAGTTGCCAAACGCCCCGAAAAAATTGATTGAACAGCTCAGATCTCAGGTCCGCAGCTGGGCCAGTGAAGATGGGATTGGACCTAAAGACCTCAAGAAGTACATGCTGGACAACATTAATGTTGAGCTGGAAACCTTAGGCTACCGTTCCCTCAAAAAGATTTGATCTCAATCCCCGATGGGTCAGCGTCTGCTGGCCCATGATTGTTTTTGTCGATATCCTCCGCATTTTTATTTCCTTCATTTTCAAGCCTTAAGACAATATTACAAGACAAAAAGTAATGTTTATTTGACATTTTGTCGTGTTTGTTTTATTGTTTTGTCAAGTAAACATGACTTTTAGACAAAGAGGGTAGACATATGACACAGGAAAAATCATTGAGTAATGCTTGTCGTGAACCATTGGATAAAGACCTGTTGGGTTGGACAACCAGTTGGTTGGTGACATTCGCCATCGCCAGTTTTGGACCGATTGCTGTATGGCAGCAAAGTTGGATCACCGCAGTAGCCGTTGGGGTCAATTTTGTGATCGGGATATTGATGATATTTGCCAACAAACGGGCGTTGGGCCGATTAGATGAGTTGCAACGTAAAATACAGTTAGATGCAACTGCCATTTGCTGCATGGTGGGGATTGTCGGCGGCCTTAGCTACTCGCTGCTGGACATTACCGGGTTGATTGGCTTTGACGCTCAGATCTCTCATGTGGTGCTGCTGATGGGGGCAACCTACATTGTTAGCTTAATCATCGGTAGAAGGCACTACGCATGAAAAATCGGCTAAAGGTTTTAAGGGCCGAGCGGGATTGGACTCAGGCAGATTTGGCCGAAGCGCTGTCGGTCTCAAGGCAGACCGTCAATGCCATTGAAAAGGGCAAGTTCGACCCGAGTTTGCCCTTGGCGTTCAAACTGGCGAGGTTATTCGAATTGCCAATTGAGCAAATCTTTGAAGACGAAAGCTAAACTTTAAAGACGAAAAGCGCAGCCACTTGGCTGCGCTTATTGTGTGTTGTGGGTTTACGCTTCGACTGTGTTAGCGTCAATGCTCGGCATGGGATGCTTCTGCTGCTGCACAGGGCGGTGTATCTGTGGCTTTACCGCGCTTTTGCGCTTCATACCAGAAGGTCATAAAATCGGCCACCAGTTTTTGCTCGATGGTCACCGCTTCACTGGTCGGACAAAAAATGGTGATGGTGATCTGGTTTTTGCCTAAGTTGGTGGTGGTGATCCGTACCGCTGGCTCAGGGCCATCGATGGCAACCCCTAAACGGTTTTCGATAAAGGCGTTGTAGCGCTGTGCGACATCGCAAAACGCTTCACAGTATTCGTTGGCCTTGTCTAAAATCTGCTGCTTTAAATCAAACAGGTTTACCGCGTCAGACTCTCTGACTAAGGTAAAGGAGTGACTGACGTAGCGACGCATAAAGTTGTATTTGGCCACCGGTCCTGTGATCAACAAGTTGTTGGGCACCACTAGGGTCTTACCGGTGTAGCCGAAGCTATTGTTGGTCAGGTCTACTTCAAGCAGGGTTGTCGTAAACCAGTCGTTTTGCACCACTTCGCCGCAATGGGGGCCGATTTGCACCCAATCGCCAATGGTGAACATCTTAATCGCGGTTTGATAGAGGCTGCCCAAAATACATTGAATATATTCACGGGTGGCGATCACCAAGGCCACGGCGAATGCGGCAATCGACAGCGCCAGATATTTCAGTTCAAACAGCCAAATGATCACCAGACCCATGGCAATCAAAAAGCGAGCCGAATTCTTTACTCGACTGATCCAGCGAATACGAGACCTTTCTTCATCGTCGGGTCGAGTGCGCAAAAATCTAATCAATAGCCATCTGACCAGCGAAACGCTGGCAATGAGTAAAAATGAGGCAACAAAATTATTGGTTAGAAAAAACTCGACATTCATAAAAGGTTTCTTTCTCCTGTCTTTTCAATGGCTTTACTGGACTGCTCATAGCATAACGACAATTTGACGGACGGTCACCCTTAAGGTTAGCTGTCTATGGCATAAATGCCGCTATTTATCGCATTAATTCGCCTGAACTTTGTGTAAGGTGGCTCAACACCTGATCACTCGTCAACTTGCCCTTAACAAGAGGGCGTGCACAGGTCAAATAGGATATGAAGCGCCAGTATGCAGCCATCGGTCAGTGTTAAAAGTGAGGTTAAATAAACCAATGATATTAAAGCCGTTGTTATTTACGTAAGGGCTTTCACGGTGAAACTTAGGGTGTTCAAGGTACAAATTTACGTTGATTTACATTTAATTAACGATTAATCTATGTTAACTGTCTTTTATGAGGTATTGGTCATTTCTAATTCAGCCGAACAGCGCCTTCAAGCTTTACGACCTGCAAATGAAGCGCATTTCGATTTGTTGCCCGGTAAGATGCTTGATCTTCAAGTCAGCCACCCGGCATCGGTGCGTTTAAAGTTGCGTTTGGTTGGCTATGAGATTGGCAATTACATCATTTTAAAACATCCGGGTGGTGAAGACAGCTACAGCGATGTATTGGTGCCAGGCAATGTGGCGGTGATCCGCTATATCGTTGAAGGCGACAGAGGCGAATGCTGTGCGTTTAAAGCAACCATTGAGCATATCGGCCAATATCCGGAAAAATTCATTTATCTCTCCTATCCCGACAAAATCGAAAATCGTCAATTGCGGCTTCACCAACGGGTGTCGGTGCATATTCCTGCCGATATTACGGTCATGGCCGATGCTTTAGACGGCACCTCAATGCGCATCAGTGGTATTGTGATGGATATCTCCGAGCGTGGTTGCGGCTTTGTCTTTCGGGCGCAAAATCTCAGTGTGAATGTGAAAAAACGCAATGTCTATGTGGTCATACGCAATTCAGGCGGAGAGCCGGTGCGTATTCCGGCGCGGGTATGCAACAGTCGCAATGAAAAAGGTAAGGTGACTGTGGGCATCCAGTTTGTTGATGCCCAAGATCAAGTTAAAGCCCTACTGGAGCAATTGTTTATTCACAGTGATGTGGTTTAAGATTGCTCGGCCAATCGCTTAAGTGCTTCTAGTCCTCTCGTAAAGTCGTTGCCAAGCATATCCTTTGGGCTCATCAGCAGCATCATGGCATTCATCGGAAACGGCATTTCACTTTCAAAACCCCAAGTGACCTTGGTTTGTCCTGCCATAGGCTCGACCTGGACATAGGCCACTGCAGTCGATTCATAGTCGCCATAAAAATGCAGCTGGGTTGTGATCTTCTGTTGTGGCTCAACGGCGGTAATGGTTTGTTTGCCGCTGCCGACTTCGGGTTTGTCACTTTGCCATGTGACCGATGAGCCGACTTCGCCACGTTGTCCGTCAAAGTTTCGTTTGATGTTTGGGTCTTTGGCCAGCCATGGGTTCCATTGGTCCATCGCTTCAACACTGCTGACTTGTGACCAAACTTTGTCTTGGTCGGCATTGATGGTGATTGATTGCTGATAGTTAAACTCGGTCGAACTTAGCGCCGCTGTGATTAGCACAGCGGCAAAAAGGGCAAATAGGCCGAGGGCAAAATATTTGATAAATTTCATGGTCTCTCCAAACGCAATTTTTATTGCGCTATCAATAGCAAATCATGACGGTAATGTAAAAGGCTTTAGATGCTGTTGGCGTCGGTTGTGGATAATGACAAAAAAGATAAGCCGACGACAATTTGTCATTTTGTAACACCGATGGCCAATAGAGGATACTTATTGAAATTAACAAGCTATTAACTTTTTGGCTTTTTTGTATTAGAGATCAACTGATTAGCGATATCCTCAACCGCTATTTTTCGTAATTAATATGATGGAATTAATTGTTTTATCTCAGTTTTTAGTCATTTGGCCCGATTGTTAACCAGTTGACTAGTCTATTAACATATTGTATAAAAAACCCTCAAATTTTTCCCCGAGCGAGATCCATGAGTGACAGCCATCAGACATTTGACCAACAGTTGCTGGAAAAGCTGATCCCATCGGCGCGTAAGCCGATGAGCGACATCACTTTGACCATGATGGCCCCGGACCTAAATACTGCGCAAAAAGCCAAACTAAAAATGGAGCTGCAAAAGTGTTGGTCGCAATGCTCGCAGCGTATCGACCATCGTCAATGGTGTGAATCACCCGTTGAAGTGAGCTTTGCCAAGCAAACCCACTTTATTGCCCAAGCGGCGGTGTCAGAATTTAAGCGTCAGCGCAAACTCTACAACGAGTATTTTACCGTCGGCTTAAAGCGACAGGTCGATGCCTTTGCTCAGGCCCATAACAAAGCGCAGGCGCAAAGCCGTATTGACGTTTATGGTTGGCGTATCGGCCCTTCGGTGTTGTGTGATTTTCGCCGTCGTACCGGCGAGCGTTTGTTGTTGGTTTCACAAGTGCAGCTTTGCTGTGAGCATGGTGAGGTGACGGGCAAAACCTCGAATATTTCCAAAGGCGGTTGTTTGATCTTGCTTGCACCCGAGCAGGCCGAAAGGCTGGTGTTGCAGTCACAGGTGGGTGTACGTTTTGTTGAGCTAGGCAGTAAATATGCATTGGACTTTGATGCTGTCCATTATGAAATTGTCGATATTCAGCCGGGCAAAGACGTTTGTAAAGTAGCCATGAAACGCAGTGCCAATGGCGATACCCCACAGTTTGACAAGCTGGTCGATAGCCTGATGAACGAGCACAAAAGGCGCAATCGTCTGGATGTGGACAATACCATTCGAGCGCTTAGCGCCAGAACGCACAGCATGGCCTCGGTGGCCCAGCTCAATGCGCTGGTGGTGATGAGCCACCGGGCAAACCGATATCATTTATTGATCTCACAAGGCAATACTTTATCGCTTCAGGCTGAGCTGCTGATAGAGGCGCAACTGATCCCCCATATGGTCGAGTCGGTTGCGGGCAAAACCAGTAAGTTGTTTTTTGTCTGGGCCAATTGCCGTGATCAAGTCAAGGTTGCTGAACTGGGTGAGCTGGTGAAGCAGGGGCGGTTTGAATCGATAATGAAAGTGTGGGGCAGTGCCATCTGGCATAAAGCCTTTTTGGTTAAGGCGCAGCCGGTCGATGCGAAGATGGCGGATCTTGGCACAACTATCCCCTCTACCGTGTCGAAAATTGCCGAAAAGCTTAATGCGCCGCTACCGGCTCGAGTGGCGCAATTTACCAAGGAGCTGGGCCAACTGACGTTACTAGAAGACGTCTCATTCTTGATGGATTCGCTGCTTGGCGGCAATGCATCTGGCATTTTACAAACTCAAACGGATGACTTTAATGTGCCCAAGGCACAGGGGCGCCTCAGACAGACCCCGTTTGATATTCGCCAGTTGCCGAAATTTCGCGGTCACTATCGTTTTAGCCATGAGTGCGAGCTTGAATATCGTGAGCAGCGGATCAAGATAGTCAACGGTCATGCCGATGCCTTAGAGGCGGTGATGGCGTTGTCACTGAAGCGTTTGGTACTGGAAAAGGGGGCTAAGGTCAAAATTATCTGGCTGGTGGAGCAAACCCGCATTGCCTTAGATGCCAAAGTGGTTGAAAGTGATCCCTTGCATCGACGTTTAAAGCTGCAATGGTTGCAGGCGCCGGGTGCGGTACAGCAGCTGTTTATCGAGCTGGAAAAACTCAACGCTTTTGATGCGGCCTTCAAAGAAGATGTACAGCACAATAAGTTGGACGTGGCTTTGCGCAACCTGACGTTAAGCAACTTACCCAAAGTGGCAATCTTTGCCCAGTCCAAGCGCCAGTCTATTGCACTGAGTGCCTTGACTGGGCATCAACACTTGCCACGCTGCTTTATCGACGGCAACAACAAAGTACGCATCGATGGCCTATTCGATGAAGCCATCTTAAAGAAACTGAGCACAGCCAAAGATGGGCAAAAGGACATGCTTATTGTCGCCATTGAAGGCGGCAAAGTGACCGAGCGACGCCTACTGAGTGAATTTACGTCACCGAAATTGATGCTCAAGGTACTGCATCATTTGTTTGCCACTGCCCGAGTCTTTGTTTTTGCACTCGACATATCACGCTCGCGCAGTTCGGCAGAAGATGCCGTTGTGAGTATTGAGAACAAATATCTGAAACACTACAGTCCCGGCAAAGCGAAAAAGTTAGAGCAGGCATTGAGCTTTAACCTGTCGATTGGGATGACGGACGTGTCGCAAATGTTTGAAGCCTGCCTAAGTGCGCAGTTGGGGTTGTCGGCGTAACTGCCACAACAAGTAAAAAGTTTGTCTAGGGTCAAATTTCTGGTAAAAAACACCTAGTCAACATATGACAAAATTGTTAAAACTAGTGCAACACAGCGCAAGTTGAGATCTCACGGAGTTATTGATGGAACCGACGCAACAATCTTTTGATCCCAGGTTAATGGAAAAACTGATCCCTTGGGTTAAAAAACCGATTGCCGAACATGCCATCGTGGTGGTGGCCAGTGATTTTAATGCGGCCAAAAAACTGCAATTAAAAGGGGAACTGTTGGCCTGTTGGCAAGCGGCTTCGGCTGCAATGGATCACCGAGCGTTAAGCCGCAATACGGTGAGGGTGAGCTTTGGCGAGTATACCCATTATATTTCGTCGCGCGCGATGGGGGAGTTTAACCGTCAGCGCAAACTGTATGAAAACTGCTATACCGTCGGTTTAAAGCAAAGTGTCGATAGCTTTGCTGCCGGTCTTATCGGTAGCAAGCTCTCCGTAGTGAAAGAATGCTTCATCAGCGGCTGGCGACTGGGTCCGAGTAAAGTGAAAGATTTTCGTCGCCGTAACGGCGAACGCTTGATGCTGGTTTCGCCGGTGGTGGCCAATTTCGCCGGTCAGATTTTCAAAGGTAAAACCACCAATATTTCAAACGGCGGGGCTTTGGTCTGCTTTGCAAAATCTGGTGCACCTCAAGTGGCGGTGGATGACCCCATTGCATTGACCTTTAACGAGCTGTGTCGTCAATACGAGCTGGACAGTCATTCGGTGCGCTATCAGGTGGTTAATGTTGATGATAGCGGCGATGTGGTGCGGGTTGCGATGAAGCGAATGGACCAAAACAGCAAGTCGGAATTCGACCAGCTCATCGCCCATCTGATGAACGGCCATAAACGCCGCAATAAGCTCGATGTGGACAACACGGTAACGGCTTTGACGGCTCGTTGCCAAAACTTGGCGGCAACCTGTCAGCTTGAAGGTCAAATGGTGCTGTCACACCATCAGCAGCGTTATCACTTGTTGGTGTCGCAAGGACAAAGCTTGCTCTTGCAAGTTCAATTGCAGCTCGCCTCTGGTCTCATTCCGTTTATGGTTGAACACATTAAGGCCAAACAGGTAAAGCTGTTTCTTGCTTGGATGGATGCAAAAGAGCAAATGCACTGCGCCGATTTGACCGCGCTCAAAACCCAAGCGGGTAAAACCGAAGTGGTCAATCTATGGCGTCAGTCGCCATGGCACAAAGCGTTTCTGTTGAGCGCCGATGATATCGATCCACAACTGGCTGAGCTTGGTACCAGTTTACCTTGTAATGTCGCCCCCATAGTGTCAAAGCTCAATGCGCCTTTACCGGTCAAGGTGGCTCGTTTGTCTCAAGAGTTGGCAAAGATGACGTTAATTGAAGATGTCAGCGAGTTTGCCCAATTGCTTACCTCAAAGTGTCCAACCGTTGAGACCAACAATGCAGCGCCATATCGTCTGAAGTTAGGTAAAGGTCAGTTGCGTCAAGTACCGTTTGACAAACAGGCGCTCAGCGAGTTTGAAGGGACATTTCGTATCGGACTGCACTGTAAGGTCAAGGTGCACTCAAAGCAGTGGGTCAGCGTGACCGGCTATACCAATACGCAAGAGGCTATGCTGACACTGCCACTGGAGAAATATGACTTGGGCGTCGGTGATGAACTGACGGTCGTTTGGTCAGTCGATGGTCATGAGAGCGCGTTACTCGGGGTTATTGATGATTACAGCGATATTCATCAAAGCGCCAAAATCAAATGGCTCAGCGAGGGCAGTAAAGTCAGTGGCGTGTTCCGTCAACTGGAGATCATGTGTGTGCTGAACCGTGCCATCACCGCCGATATTCACGCCAACAAACTCGATTTTGCGCTGAGAAACCTGATTTTATGCAACCTACCTAAGGCGTCGATTTTTGCCAAAGTCAAAGATCAAAATATCGCCTTGTGCGGATTGACTGCCACCGAGCGTTTGCCTGAGGTCTTTAGCGATGAGCATTATCGCACTAAACTCGATGTGCTGTTTTCTCCGGTGATCTTAAAGCAGATAGCATCAGGTGGTGTCGCTCAGCGTGATCTACTGTTGGTTAATGTGCAGCTCGATGAGCAAGGAGAGGTAGAGTCTCAGCGGGTTCGCCTCAGCGATTGCGATGATTATGCCAGCTTTTATTCTCAGTATCAGGCGCTTAGCATGAACGGTGAGTTGTATGTGTTTGTCATGGATGTGAGCGAACCGCGAATGCCCTGCGATGATGCGATTGTCAACATCGAATACAAGTATGTTTCCCACTACAATCCAGCCAAGGCGAAAAAACTCGATGAAACGCTGGCTTATGACTTGTGTATTGGTCTTTTGGATATCTCTAAGGTTTTCAAGTCATTGATGGTATAGCTTTGTCGGTGCCGGCTAATCAAGATACTCGGTGTGTGCCCATTTGGTCATGATGCGTTCATAGGTGCCGTTGCGCTTGAGCTCTTGATACGCCTGTTGAAACCGGGCCACGCGCGCATCGCTGGTTTTTAGACTAAAGGCAATAGACAGTTTGACGACTTCTTGTTTGATTGGATACACCGCAGTAAGGGCGTCAAAATGATACTTACTGCCTTTGAGTATGTATAAGATCAGCGGCTTTGAGCCGATGTAGAGGTCGGCCCTTTGACGAAAAACCATGCCGATGGCATGGCTGATGTTGGCCGTGACAATCAGGTGGGTGGGCTCGACAAAGCCGTTTTGCACCAACAATTGGTGCTCTAGGTTTTCTCTGGCAACTGCGGTACGAAATCGTTTGGCATCTTGCAGGGTATCGATATTGATGTCGCTACGGTTTTTGAGCTTCCAAAAGGCATTTTCGAGGTTGTAGATCAGGCCAACCCATTTAAACTGTGGTTCACGTTCGGCATTACGGCCGAGGGAAAAGATCAACACATTGGGTTGCTCTTGCGCTATCTTATAGCTTCTGGCCCAGTTGTGTGCCAAGATCTGAGCGTCTTCTCCTACTTCCTGCAACAGCGCTTGGACTATCTCGGTCGATAGCCCGCCGACAACGTGTCCTTTGTCTACGATTTGAAAAGGCGGTAACGGTTCGGTGACGATCTTAAGCGGAGGCTGAGCACCGAGCGCCCACGGACTGAAGCAACAAAGCAGCAACTGCCACATTTTGATCATTTGGGTTTACCTCCCTTAGAGAAGTATTGCGTTAAATTGACAGAAATCAAGTTATATCGCGGTTTTGCCAGTACCTCCCTCACAGTTGCAATTTAGGTCGAGCTTGCTTATTGTGGTCCGATGTCTTTAGGAGCTGAAACAATTTAGGTGCAATTCATGTCACAAGTCGTTATTCACTTTGCTCATGCCAATGGCTTTGCCGCGACAACCTATCGTTATTTATTTGAACTGATGCCCCAGGTCGAGGTGCATTATGTCGAGGCACTAGGGCATGGCCGTCACAGACTCAACGGCGATTGGCATAACCTCGCCGATGAAGTCATTGAATCGGTTGAACGCTGTGGCAAGGCGCCCGTTGTTGGCGTAGGGCACTCTTTGGGGGCGGTGGTGACATTGATGGCGGCGGCAAAACGACCGGATTTGTTTTCCAAGGTCGTTTTACTGGACCCTGTTTTGTTTGCAAGGCGCAAAAGGTGGTTGATAGGCCTGATGCGAACCTTGGGTTTAGGCGATAGAGTAGGGCCAATACGCAGGACGTTGGTACGTAAATGGCAATTTGACTCCCATGATGAAGCGCATCGTTATTTCTCCGATAAATCATTGTTCAAAGACTTTCATCCGCGCTGCTTTGACGACTATGTCAAACATGGTTTAAAGCCGGGCAATCAAGGCCTTGAACTGGTGTTTTCGCCGCAAGTCGAAGCCGAAATTTTCAGAACCTTGCCGATTATCCTGCCCAAAACGTTTGCCAAAGTTAACGGCTGTGTGCTCTATGGCAATCGCAGCGATATTTTAAAATCAGTGGATTTACGCTGGTGGCGTAAGCATCTGTCACAGTTTGAAATGATCCCTATCGATGGCGGGCATCTTTTTGTACAAGAAAATCCGCAGCAAACTGCCAAGGTGTTGTTTGATTGTATCTGTCGCTAGCGACTTAAGTTGCTTCCAAAAAATCTGATAACGATACAAAGAAGTTTGATTCGTTTGGCGCGTCTGCGCGTAAACGAACCTCAATTCGGGTTAAAGGGGGTCAGCTGACCTAAGCGCCACACCAAACTCGAACATATTGAGGTTAATTATAGGTCTCCTTTTTCCAGTAACGTATAGCTGAATTTATTGCCGCGAATGTTCTTTGAACGCTGTGCCAAATCCATCATCAAGTTAAAATCTGCCGCTTTTTTAAAAACTTGGCAACCAGCGGAATAGGGGCCTACATAACTTGATTCAGTAGAAGACGAGCGGTGTATGTTGATACCGAAATATCCTTCATAGGTTTGGCCGTTGCGGTCGAGTTTGTTATCCATATTGCCATCACGCCACACTTTTACGGGGCCTCCTCGTTGGCATAGAGCGAGATATTTTTTGCCATGGTAATCTATTTTATAGACATCGCGGTATTGGCCGGGCTGTAATATTGCAGCCCCGTTTTTGTTGGCGAGCTTTTGTTGGGTATAGGTTTTACCGGGATCTGTCGTGATGGCAAAGCAGTGACATTTGAACTGTTTTTGCTCATCGCGATATATCAGCAGCATCTCATCGTCGAAATGGTCGATGACGGTAGACGGGGAGCGCACACCAATAATGTTGAGAAAATAAGCGTCTTCATCGTCGAAGAAAGTATACCCTTTACGTTCAAGTGCCCGTTTTACACTGTCTATTCTAGCCATACCAGTAACGCCTTGAGTGTGACTTCGGCGGTCAGCATTGTTTGCGGTTGTGCCGGTTTGCTGTTGCGGCTCATGGCGGTCTGCTAGAAGTGCTTTCCACGTGTTGGGACCGACTATACCATCACGACTGAGTCCTTTTAGGTGTTGAAAATTCTTCACTTCTCGTTCGGTATTTGGGCCAAAATCACCGTCAACAAAGTCTTCATCCAGCTCACGATGTTTGACCAAACGATATTGCATTTTAGCGACAAAATCATTGCGCATCGGTTTACGCACAGTAGGGTGTTTGGTTCTGCTATAGCTTTCTGCCATGGCTTTATCTCCTTGATGATCGGCTTTGTCTCGGTTGTCTCGCTCGCCCGCGTCTACGTTTGTTTTCAGGTTCGAGTTTGTGCTGCTCGACATGAGCTCGGGCTTGTTCTACCCCTTCCATTGCTTTGTCTACGACATTTAATGCCTTGGCACTTTGTTCGCGGTTGAGCAGCAATTCCAAATGACAGAAATGACAAACAACTTTGCCGGTGTTGATCATTTCAAAGTAGTTGACGATAATTTTGTTATTGCACTGAGGGCAGTGAAATCCGGTGGCTTGTGCTAATTGTTCCATGAGCGCTCCTTAAGATTCAACGTCATCGTTAGCACCGAGCTCGGCTAGATTCAATAGTCGCTCTATGCCCAGTGGAAAATCCGATTGACTCATGACCATTTTGACACTGAGGTCGGCTTCACTGGTATTCGAACTTGTAGATTTGTTTTTGCCTGAGCCGCTACGGGCGAACGATGTTTGTAATCGTGAGGCCTTTTTGCCACTTAGGTTTCTTTTGCCTGAGCCTGAAAGTGAGGCTTCGGTTTCGCTGGTTTCAATATCTTCAATCTTGAGGTTAAAACTCAACTCTGCCCGTTCGATATTCAAAATTGGGATTGGCACGAGGGACAGTAGAGGAATTTGCACGTTATGGGTGGTCAATGTGCCTTGTTCGTTACGCCTTTGCATCGAAAACGACACCATACGCATCTTACCCATACCTGTACTGTTTTCGTCTTTCTCAAATCCTACCTGTTCAATAAAGTCAGCAGTGGTCGCTGCAGATTCAGCATCTGCCTCAATAATGGCCCGCACTTGTGATGATAACAAAGAAGAGAAATCAAACGCCTTTTTAATCATGTGTGTATACCTTTATTGGATGGCTTTTAGAATTAAACCGTTTTCGCTTTCAATCCACTCGTATTCGTCCATTGACAAACTCATATTGAGGGTGGAGATTTTTTCATTACTGACCTTGCCCAGCAACGCCTTATCTACCACAAGCTTAGGTTTGTGTGGGGAAGCTGTTGTCGGCTGGCTGGTTTTTGCCGTTTTGCCGAGGTGGGTTTTGAGGTCTTTTTGGTAAGCCGTGAGCGCTTTTTCGAGCATACTATTGACGATGGTTTGATCCGCTTGAGCTTTAAGCTTACTCTTGGCGAGATAAGTTTTGGTGGTTTTCAAGGTTTTGTCGTTATTGACCTCAGTTGAGTCTTTGGCGGTGGCGCTAATCAAGGCGTTGGCTAGCCTAGTTTGCAAAACTCTTTGTTCCTGGGCGGTCATTTTCGTTTTGGTTATTAAAGATTTGACTTCATCAGAAGTGAGAACTGTAGTGACGCTTCTACCTGCCAAAGTTCGTATGACCGCTTCTCGTTTAGCTTGCTCTATTTCATCATCACCGTTGCTTGCCGCTTTTTCATCGGCAGTGTCGTCTTGTGATGTATGGTTTGGTAGCTGCGTATCTTGTTCGTCATCAATGACAAATTTAAGTGAGAGATCGAAGTTGTCGATCCTTAACCCTGGCACCGGTAACATGCCCATGATTGGGTCTTCCTTTTGATTTTCTGCTATCTCCTTGGTAAGGTTCATTGCCGATTTTTGCGCCTGAATCAACTCAGACATCAGTGATCCCACTATTTGGGCTACATCTGCCATAACTTCGTCTCTGCATGTTGTTATTAATAGGTATTACGTTTTTACTCTGTCTGCTCGGTGATAGCAGTTTCAAACAAGTCTAAAATTCGTCCCATGCCGCCGGGAATGTCGTCTTGCACCGCTCGAACATTGATATTGATGGTATGCTCGGTTTTGTAGCGGTTAGAGGTCGATTTACTGGATGAATGTTTGGTTGAGATAGAGGCTTTGAGCCCCACCTTGACTGGCGACAAAAAGCTTTTGTAGCTGGCATCAAGCTCGGTATCACTGGAGATTTCACCTATCTTGTTAGTTTCTCTAACCATCTCTTCGGTTATTTTAGAGGTGAAGTCAATGGTCATGTCATCAATACGCAGGTAAGGGATAGGCACTATGGTTAAAATAGGAACGGTCAACGTGATATCGTCCAACGCGCCTTCTGCATTGCGAGATTTATAGGTGAAAGAAACCATTCTGACGTCACCGAATTCCTGCTCGTCCTCAGATTCACCTGCTGCCGGTGGCGCTTTGGTAAAACCGACTGAACGAATAAAATCAATTGAGGTTTGTGCCGCTTGAGCTTGGGCTTCTACTGCTGCGGTCATAGGACCACCAATCAGTCTGCCATAGGGGATACTGCCTAAAATTCTGTTAGCGTAACTCATACCTAATATTCCTATAAGTGGTTTACGGAACAGTCACTTTATCCGAGCCAGTGTCTCTTCGGGTTTGAGCTTAAAGTCTTATTCCGATTTCTAAACTAATGATGATTTCCGTGTTCTTCCCTAGTGTAAACCCAAGGTTGGAAATGGAAATTGAGATGTTGCTTAAGTCGTCAAGCTTTAAAAAAGGTAATTCAGAGGGGTACAAAGTGCAAATTATAAACAGCATGAATTCAGCAAAAAGATAAATTGATACAAATGTCTTATTTTATTGATAGCGTTTCTTTTATTGGAATTTATCTTTAATCAAAACCGACATTGCGGTTAATTAAATCCCTCGCAATATATTCTGTCAGCGCTATGATTTAATCACCTGATTAAATTCTTGGGCACGAGTGTTGAACAAAAAAGGTAGACCCCAAGGCGAAAAGCCTGACGCCCGTGAGGCGTTGATTAAAGCTGCACGCTATAAATTTCTCAATAAAGCTTACGATAAGGTCAGTATTCGTGAACTGGCGCAGTATGCCGGGGTGAACTCGGCAATGATCAAATATTACTTCGAGAGTAAAGAAGGGCTGTATCGAGCAATGATAATGGAAGTCACCGGACAGGTTATCGGCAACATCAAAAGCCGCCTGCAAAGCGGCGATTTTATGTCGGTCGAGGGCTTTTTTCGCAGCTTTGTTGATGTCATCAAACAATCACCGGAGTTTCCCCTGCTGATGCTCAAAGAAGTGATGCTAGGTCAGGGCGTAAGCCGCCAATATCTGATCGAACAGCTTAGCCAAACCCATGTGAAGGTGATTGACCAAGTGTTTGAACATTTTCACGCCAAAGGACGTATCAAAGCCGGAGTTGACCCCAAAATGTTTAGGATGTCTTTGATGAGTTTAACCTTAAACCCTTGGTATATGCGCGAACTGCTGGGCATTATCGAGGGGGTTGATTACGACGATGCCTTTTTAGAACGTTTGATAGCCCATAACACTTTATTGATAGAACAAGGATTCTTTGTAGGAGAAGACCATGAGTGATGCGACAAAACCCAAAGGCCGCCGTTATTTATTGTTGTTACCGCTTTGTGCCTTATTGGTGCTGGTGATCATGGTGAAACTAAAACCCGGTCCACAGCTTAAATCCGATGCTGAGCTTGCGCCTAAAGTATTGGTCGCCAAGGCAGAGTATCGTGAACTGGAGGCAATGGTTTCGGGTTACGGCCGAGCGAGGGCGAAAGAGACCTGGGTATTGGTCTCGGAGGTGTCGGGCAGAGTTATCTATCGTCATCCGGATCTGGAAAAAGGCGGTATGCTGCCACAGGGCACGGTGGCGCTTAAGATAGACCCGGTTGATTATCAGCTTAAATTGGCTCAGGCCAAATCCGATCTGAATTCGGCCAAGGCTGAAGCTTCGCGCATCGCACTGAACAAAAACAAAATGCAGGTTTCATTAGGGCTGGAAAAAAATCGCTTGAAGATTTTAGAAGATGAACTCAAGCGTAAACAAGGGCTGCTCAAACAGGGATCTATCTCGCGCTCGGCGGTTGATTTAGAGCAGGCCAATGTGTTTGCGCAACAGCAAAAGGTGGTGGACCTTGAAACCAGTATTAAGCTTATTCCCAATGACATAGAGGTGGCTCAGGCGAGAGTGCAGGTTAGTCAATCACGTTTGGCCGAGGCGCAACGGGCGCTCGACAAAACGGTGGTCACAGTTCCGTTTGATGCTCGTATCACTTCGGTGTCAGCGGAACTGGAGCAGGTCGTCAACCCGCAATCTGTGCTGATCAGGGCCAATCACATCGGCCAGATGCAGATCCCCGCGCAGTTTTCTTTTTCAGATATTCGCATGCTGATGCGGCAATCGCTCAAAGGCGTCAACCTTAACGCGCTAGGTAAGTTTCCCGACATCCGTACCTTGGCACTCAAAGCGCAGATCAAGCTCTATTCCGGCGACATTGTGCACGTTTGGCCGGGAAAGGTCACTCGGGTCAGTGATACGGTCGATTCACAAGGCAACACCATTGAACTTATTGTTGAAATGGAGAACGACTGGCGCCACTTTGATCCACTCAAACGTCCGCCTGTGCTCAATGATATGTTCTTAGAGGTGAATATTTACGCCACAAAGGCTCGGGTGTTGACAGTACCTTCACGAGCGGTGCACGGTGATAAACTCTATGTGGCGGAAAACGGCGTTTTGCAGGTCAAACCGGTAGCGGTTCTGTTTGAACGTGATGGCTTAGCCGCCATTGATACCACTGTCGCCGGAACTGTGAGTGAACAGCAACGAGTCATTGTGACTGATCTGTTGCCAGCGCTTGCGGGGATGATGGTACGTGATGTGTTGGAGTCTGAACTATGATTGCCTATTTTGCCCGCCATCCTACCGCTTCCAATCTATTGATGCTGTGTATTTTGGTGGTTGGTTTTACCACTGTGTTCGACCTAAAGCGTGAAACTTTTCCTGAGTTTAGCGCCAATAAAATTCAGGTGAGTGTGGTGTATCCCGGCGCCAGCACACAAGAGAGTGAAAGTGCCTTGTGTATGCCGATGGAAGATGCCCTTGATGGCATTAGCGACGTTGAGAAAATCAGTTGCGAAGGCCGTGAAGGCATTGCCAATTTGACCGTTGAAGTCAAAGAAGGCGGTGAGGTGGCGCAGGTGTTGAGCGATGTCAAAACCGAAATCGATGCCATTGACAATTTTCCCGAGCAGACCGAGAACCCGGTGATCAAGGAGATAGGTCGGGATGAGCATTTGATCTCAATCGCCCTGAGCGCGGATATTGCCGATTATGAACTGAAAACCTACGCCGAAAAACTCAAAGACAAACTGACCAAGCAGCCGGGGATCTCCAAGGTGGAGATTAAAGGCTTTGCCGACCACGAGATCAAAATTGAATTATCGCAATACAAATTGCGGCAATACGGCCTGTCGCCGTTTGATGTGGCCAGCTTGATCAAACGACAAAACATCAAATTACCCGGCGGTGATATTCTCTCGCAAGGCAAAACCTTGCTGGTGCGATTTAATCAGCAGCTGGTTGATGCCGAAGCGCTGGGCGAACTGGTGATCAAAAGCACCAAAGATGGCGCGCAATTGCGCTTAAAAGAGGTGGCGACAATCACTGAAGGCTTTGAGTTGGCAGAGCAGAAGATCACCTTTGACGGCATGCGTACGGCTCTTTTGGATATTCAAAAGGCCAAATCGCAAGATGCCATCGATTTGGTGGCATTGATTGAGCAGTTTGTTGAAAAAGAGCAGGCCAGAGCGCCTAAGGGCGTAAGCCTGACGTTAACTCAAGATGTTGCCAAAATCGTGGAAGATCGGCTAGTGATGTTGTTGACTAACAGCTGGCAAGGCTTCATTTTGGTACTGTTTGTCATGTGGTTGTTTTTCTCGGTGCGCTATTCTTTTTGGGTGTCGATGGGGTTGCCAGTGTCTTTTTTAGGTGCTTTTGCCTTGATGACATTGATGGGGGTGAGCATCAACATGATCTCCATGGTGGCACTGTTGATGGCCATTGGTATTTTGATGGATGATGCCATTGTGATAGCCGAGAGTATTGCCGCCCATGTTGAACGCGGGCAGACAGTAGAAGAAGCAGTTATCGATGGGGTCAAACAGGTCGGTCCCGGGGTATTTTCATCTTTTTTAACCACCATTGTGGTGTTCATAGGCTTGGCGTTCATTAGCGGCGATATTGGTCAGGTGCTCAAAGACATACCATTGGTGTTGATTGCCACCATATTTGTCAGTGTGATTGAGGCTTTCTTTATTTTGCCTGCCCATTTGCTGCACTCGCTTAAGCATCAAGCTCATGATACGGCCAATATGCCTGCCTTTAAGCAAGCATTTAATCGTCGCTTTGAACAATTTCGCCAAACTAGGTTAATTAACTGGGCGGAGTATTGCGTAAAAAATCGTTATGCTTTTGTCGGCTCGGTGGTGGCGGTGTTCTTTTTGTCGGTGTCAATGATGGCTGGTGGCATTTTAAAGTTTAAAGCGTTTCCCGACTTAGAAGGTGACTTGCTGGAGGTTCGCTTGTTGATGCCGCCAAGCACGCCGCTTGAGACGACAGAGCAGGTGGTTGCAAAGTACATCGCTGAATTGACCACAGTTAACGAGCAACTAACCCCACAACAACCGGATGAGCAGCCTTTGGTGCAACATATCACGGTGGAATTTAGTAAAAACCAAGATGCTTATGAGAGTGGCGCGCATTTAGCGACCATTCGGGTGGATTTACTGACAGCCGAACAACGCAACACCAAAATGGCCGATTTCGTCAATCGTTGGCGAGAGGCGGTTGGTGAGCTGCCCGGGGTGCAGTCGGTGGCCTTTAAAGAGCCGGTGATTGGCCCTGCCGGTAGGGCCATTGATATTCAGCTGCATTCACCAGATATGGCCAACCTGATGCTTGCGTCGCAAAAGGTTAAAGACAAGTTGAATCAATTTGCCGGTGTCAGCAACGTGATGGACGATACCCGTCAGGGCAAAGAGGAGTGGAGCGTCAAACTGTTGCCCGGGGCCTTGTCTTTGGGGGTAGACGGTCAAACCATTGCCAGTCAGATGCGCGCCGGTTTTTTTGGTGAAAAGGCCGATGAGATCCAAAGAGATGGTCAGAGCATTGAAATTAATGTTGAGCTGCAAGATGAGGATAAATCGAGCCTTGAGCATCTGAAGAATTATCCAATTACTTTAAGCGATGGCAGCCAGCGGCCACTATCAAGCTTGGCTGAGTTTAGCCTCTCTCGTGGGATGACCCGAATCAACCGCGTCAATGGTGAAAGAACCATGACCATCACCGCCGATGTCGATGCTTTGGTGGCCAATACCACCGAAGTGATTGCCGAGGTAAAAAAGACCGCGCTGGCTGAGATTGCCGAGCAATATCCTGATATTTCCGTTAGTTTTGAAGGTGAGATCAAAAATGGTGCGGAGACCGGCAAATCGATGGCAGGCAAATTCCTATTTGGCCTGATTGGCGTGTTTATCATTTTGAGCTTTCAATTTCGCAGCTACTTTGAACCCTTTATGGTCATGCTGGCCATTCCGTTGGCGTTGATTGGCGTGTTGTGGGGGCATATGTTGCTTGGCTTTGACATGACCATGCCGAGCATGGTGGGGTTTGTGTCGTTGGCCGGGATAGTGGTGAACGATTCGATATTGCTGGTGGCCTATATTAAACGGCACCAAGTTGAAGGAATGGACACTCATCAAAGTGCAGTGATGGCATCAAAAGAGCGCTTTAGGGCAATATTCATCACCTCGGCAACTACCATAGCCGGTATGTTGCCTTTGTTGTTTGAAACCAGTTTGCAAGCTCAAGTCGTGCAACCTTTGGTGGTCAGCATCATCTTTGGCATGTCGATTTCGACCATCATGATCTTACTCGTGCTACCGGCCCTCTACGTTATTTTGGAAGACTTCGGTTTGACCTCAAAACACCACATCAACCCGCAAGGTGCTGCGTAAATGGATTTGCATATCCTTGATGGGCAGGGATAGCCCAAGAACAGAGCTGACACCAAAATGCGAAGTGTCTGACACCAAATTGACGCGCATAATGCGAAAGTGTCAGACATTCTTCTTGTTAACATATTGAAATTTAAAGATAAAATCCTTTCGGTGTCTGACACCTAAAAACTTTCGGTGAGAAAAAACGTTTGGTGTCTGACACTTTACCTTGCTAAGGGTTACCTAAGGGGAGGGTGTTGAGGCTGTTGCCTTGGGGCGTGCAGATGAGGTAGCTGCCTTGGGTGTACCAGTCGCCTAGGACGATGCGCTCGCCTTTTGGTGTGAGGGTATCTAGCGTGTGAACCTTGGGTCTATGGGTATGGCCATGGATCAGTAAATCGACGTTGTGCTGGCTCATTTGCCTGAGGACTTCAAACTCGGTGACATCGAGAATGGCCATATCGACATTGCGTTGGTTCATCTGGCTTTTGGCTCTGGCCGATTCGGCAACATAGCGGCGCACAAATAAAGGCAGTGATAACATGATTTTTTGCCACCATTTACTGCGAGATTTGCGACGAAACTTCATGTATTCGATATCTTTGGTGCACAAACTGTCTCCATGCATTATAAGTGCTGGTCGGCCGTACAGGTCGATAACCTCAGATTCGTTAAGCAAGGTCATATTGCAGGCGTTTGCAAAGCGTTTGCCAAGCAGAAAATCGCGATTGCCATGAATAAAGTAAAGCGGCGCCTGCTTGGATACTGTGAGCAGTTTGTCTTTTATGCTTTGAATAAATGGGGTGTTGTCGTCATCGCCAATCCAATATTCAAAAAAGTCGCCAAGGATATACAGCGCGTCACATTCATCGCTGATGTGCTCATCTAAAAATTGAAAAAAGGCTGCCGTGATATCAGGGCGAGAATCACACAGGTGTAGGTCGGAAATAAATAGGGTATAGGGCATAAGAGGTCAGTTACCGGCGCCTTATGCTTCGGCAAAAAGGCGCTGGTACTTTAAGCATTACTCAGCGGTAACGCTTTGCATGACAACCGGCTCTACTGGCACATCGCCGTGATAGCCGTGGTTGCCGGTTTTCACTTTTTTGATCTGCTCAATCACGTCCATACCTTCTACTACTTCGCCAAACACGCAGTAACCCCAACCTTGCATCGATTCGCTGGTGAAATCCAAAAAGTCGTTATCTTTGACATTGATAAAGAATTGAGCGGTCGCTGAGTGTGGGTCTTGGGTGCGAGCCATGGCCAAGGTGCCGGTTTTGTTTGAAACGCCGTTGTTGGCTTCGTTCTTGACCGGCTTGTTGGTTGGCTTTTGCTGCATGTCGGCGTCGAAACCACCGCCTTGGATCATAAAACCGTCGATAACACGGTGAAAAATGGTGTTGTCGTAAAAGCCGGCATTGACATACTCGAGGAAGTTTTTAACCGTTTCTGGCGCTTTGTCTTCGAAAAGGTTGACCTTGATATCGCCGAAGTTGGTAGTGATTGTGACCATTTGTTTGTTCCTGAATCTATTGGCATGAATTTACGGGGATTTTAGCCCAATTTTACACTTTGGAAAAGCATTCTAGGGTGCTATGATTGGCCTTCAACCCACAGAAAAAGGAAATAACAGAACAATGCTGAACATATACAATACTTTGACGCGACAAAAAGAAACCTTTAAACCATTGGTAGAGGGCAAGGTCGGCATGTATGTGTGTGGCGTTACGACCTATGATGACTGCCATGTCGGCCATGGTCGTACCTATGTCTGTTTTGACGTTATTATCCGTTATCTTCGCCACTTGGGCTATGACGTCACCTATGTGCGCAACATCACCGATGTTGATGATAAAATCATCAAACGCGCCAATGAAAACGGTGAAAGTTTTGAAGCTTTGGTTGAGCGCAATGTGGCCACTATGCACAAAGACTTTGCCAGCTTGAATATCGGTATGCCGGATATCGAACCTCGGGTTTCAACGCATATTCAAGAGATTGTCAACATCGTGAAATCTTTGGTGGACCAAGGTTATGCTTACGTCGGCGGTACTGGCGATGTGCTGTTCGATGTCAGTAAGTTTGACGATTACGGCAAACTGAGTATGCAAAACCTTGAAATGCTGCAAGCCGGCGCGCGTGTCGATGTTGACGAAGGTAAAGACGACCCGTTGGATTTCGTGTTGTGGAAAATGTCTAAGCCCGGCGAGCCAAAATGGGATTCGCCATGGGGTGAGGGGCGACCTGGTTGGCATATTGAATGTTCTGCTATGGCTGAAAAGCATTTGGGCAAGCACTTTGATATTCATGGCGGTGGTTCTGATTTGCAGTTTCCTCACCATGAAAACGAAATTGCGCAATCGGTTTGTGCCAACCAGTGCAATTATGTCAATACTTGGCTACACACGGGAATGGTGCAGGTCGATAAAGTCAAAATGTCTAAGTCGTTGGGCAATTTCTTTACCATTAAAGATGTGGTTAAGCAGTTCGACCCTGAGAGCATTCGTTATTTTATGATCTCAGGTCATTACCGCAGCCAAATCAATTACTCGCAAGAGAACCTTGAGCAGGCCAGGGCGTCGATGGAGCGTATTTATACGGCCCTTCGCGGTGTCACGCCAAGCGATGCGCCGGTATCGGCAGACAACGAGTATGTGGTGCGTTTTCGTCAGGCAATGAATGATGATTTCAACACCCCTGAGGCGTTGCCGGTTTTGTTTGAGCTGGCCAAGGAGCTTAATCGCATTAAGCAAAGCGATGTCGCCAAAGCCGCTGAGCTTGCTGGAGTTCTACGTTATATCGGTGATGTGCTTGGTATTGCACAACTAGAGCCTGAGGCGTTTTTACAAGGTGGTGTTGCCGGTGATGATGATGTGGCTGAAATTGAAGCTCTGATTGTTGCCCGCAACCAAGCCCGCGCAGACAAAGACTGGGCCAAAGCCGATGAGTGCCGCGATAAGTTAACCGCAATGAACGTGGTACTTGAAGACGGTGCCGGTGGCACCACTTGGCGCAGAGCGTAAGTGCAAAAGTCAATCGTTACATAACGACCTAAAACAAACAAGGGGACCGCGAGGTCCCCTTGTTGTATTCAATGCTTTGAATTTATCGCTTATGGTCGCGACATTCTTGCCTCTAAGGTGTTTTCAATCAGGCACGCAACGGTCATCGGGCCAACACCACCGGGCACAGGCGTAATGTAGCCTGCTTTTTCTTTAGCGACGTCATATTCGACATCACCGGTCAAACGGCCATCGGCCAAGCGGTTGATACCAACATCAATGACGATAGCGCCTTCTTTTACCCACTCACCGGGAATAAACTCCGCTTTACCTACCGCAACAACCAACAACTCGGCGCGGCGTACGTGGCTCTCTAAGTCTTTGGTGAACTTGTGACAAACGGTGGTGGTGCAACCTTTTAACATCAGCTCCGAGGCCATAGGGCGGCCAACGATATTCGATGCGCCGACAACAACGGCTTCAAGACCGCGCACATTTAGGTGCATCTGCTCAAGCATTTTAATTACGCCTTTGGGCGTGCAAGGGCGCAACACTGGAATACGCTGCACCAAACGACCGATATTGTAAGGATGGAAGCCATCGACGTCTTTTTTCGGGTCGATGCGTTCTAAAATGTCTTCAGTGCTGAGTCCCGGAGGCAACGGCAATTGAACGAGAATACCATCAACTTCAGGGTCTTCATTCAATTCATCTATAAGGTTTAATAAGGTGCTTTGTGAGGTGGTGTCTGGCAGGTTATAAGATTTTTCGACAAAACCGACCTCTTCACAGGCTTTACGTTTGTTGTTGACGTAAACTTGTGAGGCCGGGTCAAGACCGACCAATATAACCGCCAAACCTGGCGCGCGCTTTCCTTTGCTTTTGAGCTTTTCAACTGATTGCGCGACATTCTCGCGCACCGACTTGGCAATGGCTTTGCCGTCGATGATCTGTGCTGACATAACGAAGTTTTTCCGGTGATAAAAGTATTGCGAAACACAAAGGTGAAAATTCGCCAATATTGTCGCATATTAAGCACTTTGGCGCCAACTGTTGTTTCGTTGCAGCAAAAATCGCCAGTCGTTATTTATTTGCAAAAAAGTGTTTGACGAGGCCCAATCAACGCTGTAACATGCGCCTCCGTTGTCACATGAGGTGAACACAGTCGGTAATTGGCGCAGCTTGGTAGCGCACTTGGTTTGGGTCCAAGGGGTCGCAGGTTCAAATCCTGCATTACCGACCATTCTTCTCGGCATATGGGTTATGCGCCCGTAGCTCAGCTGGATAGAGCAACGGCCTTCTAAGCCGTGGGTCGCAGGTTCGAATCCTGCCGGGTGCGCCATTTGACAACAAAAGAACCAATGGTGGCTGTAGCTCAGTTGGTAGAGCTCAGGATTGTGATTCCTGCGGTCGAGGGTTCAATCCCCTTCAGCCACCCCACTTTTTTTGACTTTACAATAAAGTTAAAAACAGTAAAATGATTTAAAAATGTCGGTAATTGGCGCAGCTTGGTAGCGCACTTGGTTTGGGTCCAAGGGGTCGCAGGTTCAAATCCTGCATTACCGACCATCTCTTTTCTTCTTCATCTTAAATCAATCTTTCGTTAATTTCCTATCAAACTGCTGGTTTTTTCGGCGAAAGTTCTGATTGTGGCGATTTATTGCCTGCTTATTGGCCAAAATCCGGCCTTGAAAAATTTCTTTGTAGCGCCTATCGACTCAGTGAAAATACCTAGCTATAATGCTGCGTTCAAAAATTTCAACCATATGACAATAAGCTGTTGGCCGATAAGACCGATAGTGTCAACAAATTTACGCTAAGGGCAGCAATATAGGCTCGCCTTTAATAAAAGAACTATTGAGGTAATTGATAATGCAAGTATCTGTAGAGACGACTGAAGGTTTAGAGCGCCGTCTTACCATTACAGTTCCTGCTGATAAAGTAGATACTGAGATTCAGAACCGTCTTCGCCACATCGCTAAGACGCAACGTGTAGATGGCTTCCGTCCTGGTAAGGTACCTGTATCTGTGATCCGCAAGCGCTATGGCAAAGCGGTTCGTGATGAAGTGTCTGCCGAAGTGATGCAGCGCAACTATGTAGACGCCTTAATAGGTGAAAAAATCAATCCAGCTGGCGCCCCTTCTATTGAGCAAAAAACCAATGAAGATGGCAAAGACTTAGAATTCGTTGCGACTTTCGAAGTTTATCCAGAAGTCACTTTGGGTGACTTGAAAGCGTTGAAAGTCGAAAAGCCAAAGGTTGCTGTTGAAGATGCTGATCTTGACAACATGCTTGAAACTTTGCGCAAGCAACACGTTAGCTGGAAAGAAGTTAAGCGTAAATCGAAAAAGACTGACAAAGTCACCATCGATTTCTTAGGTTTTATCGACGGCGAAGAGTTCGACGGCGGCAAAGCTGAAAACTTCGAACTTGAGTTGGGTTCAGAACGCATGATCCCAGGCTTTGAAAAAGGCATCATCGGCGCTAAAGCAGGTGAGGAAGTGACTGTAGAGGTGACTTTCCCTGAAGATTATCACGCTGAAAATTTAAAAGGCAAAGACGCCCAGTTCAAAGTTACTGTGCACAAAGTCGAGCAGCAGGTATTGCCTGAGGTTGACGATGAGTTTGCCGGTTTGTTTGGTGTAAGTGAAGGCGGCGTAGACGCCCTTAAAGCCGAAGTGCGTAAAAACATGGAACGCGAACTTAACCAAGCGGTTAAAAACAAAGTAAAAGAGCAGGTGATCAAAGGCCTTATCGACATGCACGAAGTTGACTTGCCAAAAGCGTTAATCTCACAAGAGATTGAAGGCTTGCGTCAACAGGCAATGCAGCGTTTCGGTCAGCAGTTCAGCCCTGAAAATGCGCCGCAATTGCCGGACGAGTTGTTCGAAGCACAAGCCAAAGACCGCGTTAAAATCGGTTTGGTATTGGGCGAGGTGATCAAATCGACTGAGCTTCAAGTGGACGAATCGCGCGTTGATGCGTTGATCGAGTCGATGGCTTCAGCTTATGAGAACCCTGAAGAAGTGGTTCAATACTACAAAACCAACAACGACTTGATGCAGCAAATGCGTAACGTAGCGCTTGAAGAACAAGCCATCGATAACTTGGTTGAACAAGCCGACGTTAGCGATGTAGATGCCACTTTCGATGAGATCATGAACCCTAAAACGGGTGAGTAATCGTCGAATGTACAAGCGCTAGCTTGACATCTTGTCTGTGACTGTTAAAAATGGCTCAACGGCATTTCCGAAGAGCCATTTTTTATTTTAAGGACCTCTAATAATATGAAAAGCAGTAATAGCTTCAATCCGCTCGACCCGATGAGCGCCTTGGTTCCTATGGTAGTCGAGCAGACTTCCAAGGGTGAACGTTCTTACGATATCTATTCACGCCTATTAAAAGAGCGTGTGATCTTTTTAACCGGTCAGGTTGAAGAACACATGGCAAACCTCATTGTCGCGCAGTTGCTGTTTTTGGAATCTGAAAGTCCAGAGAAGGATATTTTCCTTTATATTAACTCTCCGGGTGGTTCTGTCACGGCAGGTTTGGCAATTTATGATACAATGAAATTTATCAAGCCGGATATTTCGACGGTTTGTATTGGCCAGGCGGCCAGTATGGGCGCGTTTTTACTCTCCGGTGGTGCCAAAGGTAAGCGTTTTTGCCTGCCAAATGCCCGAGTGATGATCCATCAGCCTTTAGGTGGCTTCCAGGGTCAGGCGTCGGATTTTGAGATCCACGCCAAGGAAATTTTGCATATTAAAGATAAGTTAAATCGTCTGATGGCCGAACATACCGGTCAGGATGTCGAGAAAGTTGCCAATGACACTGATAGAGATAATTTCTTAAGTGCACAAGAGGCAGTAGACTACGGCTTGGTTGATTCGGTATTGACCAGCCGAGACATCGGCTAAGGGCGGTGTTTTTGCCGAGCTTGGCTGGTTCAAGTTCGGCTTAAGTAATAATTGTAAGTGAGGTTGTTAAATGTCGGAAGACCAGAAAGACGGTGGCAGCGGCAAGCTTCTTTATTGCTCGTTCTGTGGTAAGAGCCAGCACGAGGTCAAAAAACTCATCGCCGGTCCATCGGTATACGTTTGTGACGAATGCGTTGAGCTTTGCAACGATATTATTCGCGAAGAAGTCAAAGAAATAGCGCCAAAAAAATCATCTGACAAGTTACCTACGCCCATCGAGATCCGTGAGCACCTTGACGATTATGTGATAGGTCAGGAACACGCCAAAAAAGTGCTTTCAGTGGCGGTGTATAACCACTATAAGCGATTGCAAAGTGGTGGCGTTAAAGACAACGTTGAGCTTGGAAAGAGTAATATTCTGTTGATTGGTCCTACCGGTTCGGGTAAGACGCTATTGGCGGAAACCTTGGCCCGTATGCTCGATGTGCCTTTTACCATGGCCGACGCTACGACGTTGACCGAGGCCGGTTATGTCGGTGAAGACGTCGAGAACATCATTCAGAAGCTGTTGCAAAAGTGTGATTACGATGTCGATAAGGCTCAGCGTGGTATTGTCTATGTCGATGAGATTGATAAGATCTCACGTAAGTCCGATAACCCTTCAATAACCCGCGATGTTTCCGGTGAAGGTGTGCAGCAGGCGCTGCTTAAGCTGATTGAGGGCACCATTGCCTCTGTGCCGCCACAAGGTGGTCGCAAGCACCCGCAACAAGAGTTTTTGCAAGTCGATACCTCGAAGATCCTATTTATCTGTGGCGGCGCCTTTGCCGGCCTTGATAAGGTGATTGAGCAACGTAGCCTGACCGGTACCGGCATTGGTTTCGGCGCCAAGGTCAAAGATGGCGATTCGAAGAAGTCATTGACTGAACACTTTTTAGATGTTGAGCCGCAAGATTTGATCAAATACGGACTCATTCCTGAGTTTATCGGTCGTCTACCTGTGGTCGCCACGTTGGGCGAGTTGGATTTAGATGCCTTGATTCAAATTCTCAACGAACCGAAAAATGCCATCACCAAGCAATATTCTGCTTTGTTTGCAATGGACCATGTTGAGCTTGAGTTCCGCGAAGATGCGCTCAGTGCCATTGCCAATAAGGCAATGGAACGTAAAACCGGTGCTCGTGGTTTGCGCTCAATTGTTGAGAACATTCTTTTGGATATCATGTACGAGCTGCCTTCGATGGAGAACGTCAGTAAAGTGGTGATTGATGAAGGTGTGGTTAAAGGCGAATCCGATCCGATTTTGATTTACCAGAGTGTCGATAATAAAGCGGCTTCTTCCGAGTAACGCCGCTAAGATTTGAGCCAAGTGAGCCGGTCAGGTTCACTTGGCTTGAAGTCTGTTCCCTTGATATCTGCTCATGGCACTTTTCTGAGTGCGTCTAAAACCTCCTGTGCACGGCGATAGAACCGATACCTTTACGGCATATTGAACAATGGCCGTGATCAGAACTAAAAGGCAGTGCATCTAGCTGGTATCGTACCGCGCCACATAAATCAACAGCCGCCTTGAAGTCGTGGGGTTGTGCTGCTCAAGGCTTACACCTTGTGCTGTGTTAGGCTCGCGAGTTTGTCTTTAACGGCTTTAATTTGCTCTTTGGTGCCATTGTTTTTCTTCAGCTGAACCAACAGTTCGGTGTAAATCTTTTCGGCGTCTTTGACATCTCCTATGGTTTGGTAGATTTCGGCAAGGGTTTGCAAATACTCGACATTTTTCGGGCTTTGTTGCACGGCATTGGAAAAATGACGTAAGGCCGTTTTATAGTTGACCTGATCGCGCTGGGCGATAATACCGAGCTGATATTGAATTTCGGCTTGGACCGTGGTGCTGACCATGGGTTTACGTTTTTCCGCGATCAAAACGCCAACCACTTTGCCTGCTTCGGTTTCGAGAAAGTGCATACGCATTTTCGCCACCAGTGCCGGTTCGAACAGTTTGAGCTTATTGAGCCTGTCGATTTGTGCCTCGATGCTGGCAAACTGTTCCTTTAATGCTGTTTCCGGGTTTTTCAATTGACGCTCGATTTCGGCCTTTTCTATGGCCAAAAACTTCTTGTTTTCCGGGTCGGCTTTGCTCAGTGCATTGACCAAGTACTCATGCAGGCGGTTGCCACCTTTAACGAACATTTCAATGGTTAGACGCTTTTTCGGATCAGGCTGATAATCTTCAACCTTACCCAGTGGCTGGGCTTGAGGTTGTTGTAATGGTGTCGCGGCTTGCTGCGCCTGCGCGCCGGGGCCAAATCCAAGGGCACAGGTTAACGCGGCAACAATCAAAGATTTACCAAATAAAGGAGATTTTACGTTCATGATGATTATTCTTGTAAGATTGAGCTGAAACAGGCCATCAGTTAACAATAGTTGCTTAAAAAATGCAAGTTTTGGCTTAAATGGACCATACTGTATGAGGAGTTATTCTATCGCTGTGCCTAGGCTTAGGCGCTTTTTTGGTGGCAACGGGAACTGTGGATCTTATCTGTCGATTTTTGTTGAGTATTTTGTTGATCTGTACGCTGGTGCCAAGTGGGGTCGCCGGACCTGTCAATGTGTCTTTGCATTTTAGCAATTTCGATATTGACGATGGTTTGTCGCAAAACTCCATCAGTAGCATTGTACAGGACAAATACGGCTTTATTTGGCTGGCGACCCAAGGCGGTATCAATCGCTTTGATGGCTACCAGTTTACCCATTTTGACCATAAACCCGATGATCCGGGGTCGCTCTCGGACAGTTATGTGCTAAGTCTGTTTGTCGATGGGCAGGGCAACCTGTGGGTCGGCACTCATAGCGGCGGTTTAAACCGCTTCGATTATCAAAGCCAAACCTTCATTCAGTATATGGACAATGCCGACGATAGCCATGGCATCAACGGCAATCGTATTATGGCCATTAGCCAAAGCCACAGTGATGAATTGTTGATTGCGACTTTTGGCAGTGGCCTGAGCCGCTTTGATATTAAAGAACAACGCTTTATCACCGTCAACATGCCCCAAGGGTTTGAAAAGATAAGACAAGTCAACGATATTGTGAGCGATACCCAAGGCAATCTGTGGCTTGCCACCAATCAGTATGGTTTGGTGAGGCTTTCTGGTGATGGTGAGCGCGCCCAAGCTTTTGTTTTTGACCCGCAGGATGACACCAGTTTCAGTCACAAAAATGCCACGGCGGTTTTTATTGATAGTAACGATCAGCTGTGGGCGGGAAGTGAAAATGGCCTGAATCGGTTCGATGAACAATGTGATTGTTTTACCCGCTATTTTTATCAGCCCCACAGAACAGGCGACGCCAGCTCGGGCGTGATCAACGAAATTGTCGAAGATACCAAGGGCCGCTTGTGGCTTGGCACCAACGACGGTCTTAAGGTGCTGTCATTACAAGATGGCACAACGGAAACTTTTAAGAAAGTGCTTGGCGAAAAACATGCACTGAGTTCAAATCTCATCAAGGCGCTGTATTTAGACAAAGATAATATGTTGTGGCTGGGCCATTTTATTACCGGCGGCAGCAAGCTCAATCTCAATGCCGAGCAGTTCCATCATCATAGAAAACAGCTCGGTGGTGAACATTCTCTGAGCAACAATTCGATTTGGCGCTTTTTAGAGGCCGAGAACGGCGATATTTGGATTGCTACCGACGGGGGCGGCATAAGCAGGTTTGACCGCTCAACAGAGCAATTTGAGAATTTTGTCGCCGAGCCTGACAACCCCAACTCGCTGTCGAGTAATTATGTGTGGAGCCTCGCTGAAATGCCCGCCGGTGTGATATGGGCCGGAACTCTTGATGGCGGGTTGAATCGCTTTGATACCAACAGTGGCGAGTTTACGCATTTCAAACATAACAATAAGCCAGACAGTCTGAGCCATAACCATGTGATCTCATTGGCGCATGACAGCCAAGGACGTTTTTGGGTCGGCACTGCCGATGGCCTTGAGCTGTTCGACGAGCAAAGCGGCGGTTTTAAGCACTTTCGCAACGATCCGGCTAAGGCCGATTCGTTGTGCGGCAATTGGATAGCGGCTATCTATGAGGATATGACAAAGACTATCTGGCTCAGCACCGCCGGAGGCGGTACTTGCTACTTTGATGAGCAGACCAAGGGTTTTGTTCGGATGAAGTTCGACCCCAGTCAGCCAGATAGCCCGGCAACCGATGTTATTCCTTATGTGATGCAAGATTCAAACGGCAATATATGGGCGATGACCTATGGCGCGGGTATTGCCAGGCTTAATGTCGGCTCGGGCTATTTTCATCGTTTAACCGCAAACGATGGCTTAGCGGACGACAGTACCTTGGGGATGGTTGAGGACGCGCTCGGCAACTTGTGGGTAACAACCAACAATGGCCTATCTAAGCTTGAGCACGACAGTGGCCGTTTCGTTAACTTTGGTGTCAACGACGGCCTACAAAGTAATGAATTCAACTCTGGCGCCCATATGAAAACCCGCGACAATGAGCTGTTCTTCGGTGGGATCAATGGATTTAATCATTTCTATCCACAATCAATTGATAAATTCGATAAACCGTTAAAAGTGAGGTTGACCGGTATGCGACTGTTCAACGCGCCAGTCGCGGTGGGGGCCAAAAGCCCTGATAAGGGTTTTGTCTTAACTCGTCCTTTGTATCTGACCGAGCATTTGTCACTAAACTACAAAGAGAGTCTTATTGCCTTCGAGTTCAGCGCGTTGACCTATAGCCACCTTGATGAGATTGAGTATCAGTATTTGCTTGAAGGCTTTGATGAGCAGTGGATCACTGCCGATAATCGTTTGCCGATGGCGACCTATACCAATGTGCCGCCGGGGAGCTATGTGCTTAAGTTAAGGGCAAAGCTTCGCCATCAGCACTGGCGTGATGATGTTCACCAGCAGTTGTCACTGCAAATCCTACCGCCCCCATGGCGCTCATGGTGGGCGTATAGCCTCTACGGCTTGGCATTGTTGCTGTTGGCCGGTTTTATTTTGATGCAGCGTCACAGGCGTTTTTTAGCGGTGAAAGAGGGCGAAGAACGACTGACTTTGGCGCTGTGGGGCAGTCACAGTGAATTTTGGGACTGGGATCTGGTCAGCAACACCATTTACCGTTCCAATTTGTTTATGTCAAACAGTGACTTGGCCGGAACCAGTCAGTTTGATTATGCTCAGCTGTATCGGTTTGTTCATCCACAAGATGTCGAGCGGTTGATTGACGGTCTCGACAAGCATATCCGTAATGAAAGCGATATTTTTGACGTGACCTACCGCCGTTTGACCGCCCAAGGGCAATGGATGTGGCATCGTAGCCGCGCACAAGCGGTCAATCGCGATGCCCAAGGAAAGGCACTGAGGGTGGTCGGTACCGTAACCGATGTCAACAAGCTGGTTGAAGTTCAAACCGAACTCAGTGCCATCAACGAGCAGCTGGAATTTCGCGTGGCCGAGCGTACCAAGGAGTTGACCGAAGCCCTTGAGCAGCTTAAAAGTACCCAGTTGCAGCTGGTTGAAAGTGAAAAAATGGCGTCACTCGGCGACTTGGTGATTGGTATCTCTCATGAGCTGAATACGCCCTTAGGGGTGTCTTTAACCGCCAGCAGTATGCTCAGAGACTTGCTGGAAAGACTCAACCTGAAAAAATCACAAAAGCAATTGCGAGTGTCCGATTTTGACGAGTTTTCCAACGCGGCGCAATGTTCGTTGCAACTACTGGACAACAATTTGGCTAAAGCCATTGAGTTGGTGCAGAGCTTCAAATCCCTTTCGCCTAAGGCCAATGCGAGCAAAAGAACCACGGTATCGCTGAAGCATTGGTTTGAGGACCTACAGCTGATCAATAGCGGCCTTGGCGGCGATAACTGCGCCAAACTTCAGTGTTTCGGCATACCGTCTTTGCAGCTCAATACCTATATCAACGAGTTGACTGATCTGTTTAGGGAGTTGATGAGTAATTCCTACTTACATGGTTTCAAAGGGGTTGTTTTTCCGCAGATCACCATTACGGTGTCAAGTGAAGATGGCCAGCTGTCGCTGCGTTATCGGGATAATGGTGCCGGGCTGAGCCAAGATGCGGCGAAGAAACTCTTTGAGCCTTTCTTTACCAGCTCTCGTGGCTCTAACTGTACCGGTCTTGGTATGACCATTGTCTACAACAAGGTGCATTATTTGTTTGGTGGCACCTTAGCGGTGGATGACGCGGTGAGCGAAGGTTTTGCACTTAAGATGACAATGGCGCTTTAGCTGCCTGTTGGTGCTTTATTTTACTGTGAATGCATTGTCTGGCTTGGGTTGATACTGCACTATCTCGGCGCGGTCTCTGCCATTTTGCTTGGCTTGGTACAGCGCGCTGTCGGCAGCGGCGAGCAGTGGCTCATGGTTGCCTTTTAACGGCTTGTCTTTGTCAGGGAGCAGGTAAGCACAGCCACAGCTGATGGTGATGATGTCAGCGGCTTTGGAAAACTGATGGGGAATGTTCAAATTACGCACCGCTTGCAATGCCCGGTTAGTGACGGCTTGGCAGTTTTCAAGGTTGGAGTCGGCTATCACTATCACAAACTCCTCACCGCCATAGCGCGCCACCAAGTCGCCAGAACGATTGATGGTGCTCTGTAGGGCTTGGGCGATATTGATGAGGGTTTCATCCCCGGCTTGATGACCATAATGGTCGTTATAGGGCTTAAAATAATCAACATCACACATTACGATGGCCAGTGGCTGGGCATTGCGGTTCATTCTGGCCCAACTGTTTTCGATAAAGTGCTCGAATGCGCGGCGGTTGGCAACGCCGGTTAAGCCATCGGTTAGCACCAGTTGCTCAAGCGTATAGCGTTGCTGATTGACAACATTGATGAGTTCGTTGAAATCTTCCCCGAGGCTTTGCAGCTCGGTTATCGGGTATTGGTTAAGGATCGGGTTGAATTGCCGAGTATTGATCATTTTACGGATCACTTTGGCACTGCTCGATACCGGACTGACCAAGTAGTAGTTGACGAACCACCACATGGCCAAAGGAATACAGATCAACAGGGCAAGCGCGAGTAGGGTATCGGTATCGAATATTTCGGGTTTGCTCATGACCTGATGCTCTATCGTGAGCAACAGCACAGGGTTACCGGATGGATCGCTGATGAGCCGTTGGCGCTTAAACAAGAAGCGCTCGTTGTAGAGCTTGCCGTCCAGCACCGGAATATCGGCAACGGCTCTTGCGTCGGTGACGGCGTGGGCGGTGAGGTTGAGCTGTGAGATGGTTTGTAGTGATTGGATAAGACCGGGCCTGACTTTGCGGATAAACATCAGGCTGCCTCGGCCGGGGCCGGAACGGTCTGAGCGCCTGATCTCCGTTGCGCTAAACATCACAGGTCCCTGACTGGTGGCGATAAATCCGCTGGTTTGTGCGACGCTATTGGTTTTGTCGCTGGATTGCGGCAGCAGCACTTGCAACTGCGCTTGATGCTTATCACTGAGCTCAGTAAATTCTACGGGTTGTTGCTGCTGATGATCAAAGCCTTTGGCAAAGATACTGTTTAGCTCGGTGTCAAAATACAAGATACCGTCGATTTTCAAAGAGGTGAAGGTGTCTTCGATGAGGTTTTCACTAATAAAATCCGGGTCTTGGCGCTTAATAAAAGCGTAGCTGGCATCCCACACCGAGTAGTCGTAATTCATGGTTTGCAAAAAGCCCAGCTCTTTGTCTAGAGCGGCTTGTAGGGTGACCAACTCACGCTGATGAAACTGGTCGATGGCGTCTTTGGTCGCGGGTATGGTAACCAAATAGCGATAGCCGACCAATACGCCTGCCAATGTCAGCATTAAAAATGCGGCGTACACCACCGCGAATACTCTTAAGGTCATCGCATCGATTCACATCAAGTCATACTTTCAAGCCTAGTCCAAGGCTGGCGATTGTGCTACTGCGGGATGCTTTACGGATGTTGTTGATTTTGCCATTGTTCTATCATGGCGACTAAGGCTTCCGGTTCAATTGGTTTGGCCAGATAATCGCTCATGCCACTGGCAAGGCATTTATCTCTGTCGCCTTCCATGGCATTGGCGGTCATGGCAATGATGGGAATATGCTGATGGTGTTTGCCGCCGCTGCCTTGGCGGATCTGGCGACTGGCTTCGTATCCGTCCATTTCCGGCATTTGACAGTCCATCAAGATCAGATCATAAGGTGTTGATTGGGGCGATTGATTGAGCGCGTTTAGTGCCTCTAAGCCATTGTCGGCGGTATCGGCTTCGAGTCCATATTTGTTTAAGATCCCAAGGGTTACCAGCTGATTGATCTTGTTGTCTTCCACGAGCAAGATATGACTGTGTTGCACCGAAGACTGCGGTTGTGGCAGCTGCTCGTCTGGCGCTGCATGCGAGTCGTTGCTGGTATCGAGAGCATCGTTGAGACTACTGATGGTGAGCGGTTTGGCGACTATATCGTCAACTCCTTGACACAGAAACTCTGCCGGCTGCTCCAGTGCGTCCTGATAAGTCAATAAGATAAAGTGAGCATTGGTCAAAGCGCTGAGTGAACGTAGCTTAGCGGTGGTATTACTGAGCGTATCACAGGCGCTTTGATGGTCTATCAATACAAAGTCGCAGGTTGGTAGCTCATGGCCGCTCTCAATGGCCTGACTGGTATCGGTATGTCGGAGGACGGTTATCTGTAGGGCGTTGAGCTGTTTGCACAGTACATCGGCAAGGGCGTCATTTTTAGCCAGCAACAGCGCTTGGTGGCCGTCATAGCTTGGCAGAGGCTTGAGATTTTCTCTGTCGCAGTGTGAAAGATAAATGGTGCAGTGAAAACGGCTGCCCTTGTTCAGTTCGCTGGTGAATTCAATCGTACCAGACATCAACTCGGTTAGCTTTTTGACGATACTGAGGCCCAATCCGGTGCCACCAAACTTACGGGTGGTTGAGGCATCGACCTGGCTGAATGCTTGGAACAGGCTTTGGTGTTTGTCTTTGGCAATGCCGATACCGCTGTCTTGAACGGTAAAGTGGATGGCCACTTTGTCGTCTTGTGTGTCGGTGGCAACACGCAAGATGATGTCGCCTTCACTGGTAAACTTGATGGCGTTACTGACGAGGTTGGTGAGAATTTGCCTTATCCGTCCCTGATCGCCAATCACATGGCTATGTTTAACGGCCATGCAGTCCAAAATCAATTCAAGGCCTTTTTGCTGGGCCATGTAGGCCATAGCCTCGGCGAACTCGCCAAGCAACTTGAACAGGTTAAAGGCTTCTTGCTCTAGGTCGAGTTTGCCCGCCTCGACTTTGGAAAAATCCAGTATGTCGTTGATCAGTCCAAGCAACGATTGCGCACTTTTTTGTGCCACGATAGTGCGATGGCGTTGCTCTTTGTTGAGTTCGGTGTCGAGCAACAGCCCAAGCATACCGAGCACGCCGTTCATCGGTGTGCGGATCTCATGACTCATGCTGGCCAAAAACTCACTTTTTACCTGTAGCGCTTGCTCGGCGGTTTCTTTGGCCGCGACCAAAGCCGCAGTGCGCTCGGCCACTTTATGCTCCAACTGGGCATTGGCTTCCATCAGCTTAAGCCAGGCTTGGTCAAAGGCCTTGGCGACCAGCTCCAATTCGTCGTCGCTGCCGATAGGGGAAACCGGATAGCTGTTGTTTTCTACCTTTTTTGCCAAGTTCACTAAAGGCTCGGCCATTTTGGCACCGACCCGTCTCGCCAGCAGTAAAATGGGCACTACACTCAACAGGCCGAACACGGCAAACACCAACAATCGTTCATTGATGTTCTTGGCGGTTTTACTGGCCAAAATTGCTAGGCTGAATTGCGGCGAAAACTGTGCCAACAGGCTTTGCTCGCCGACTTGCGCGGTTTGCGTGATCATATCTTCGGTCACATCGTTGGGATTGGCCCGCCAATGGTTGGCTATGGTGAGCTGATAGCTGTCAAAGTCTTGTTTGACTGCATCAGGTATCAGCGAGCGGGCATCGACCCGTACGACGATACCGCCTTGGGGCGTATCGTAGTAGAGGATGGGCTGTATGATATAGAAATAGCCTTGGGCAAATTCGATGGCGCTTTGACCTGAAGAAATACTCTGGGAGACCAATGCCGGAGAGTACCAATCGGCTTGAGTGTGAGATTGCACGATGGGTTGACCGGAAAAATCAAACACTACCGCAGCTTCGATTTCATCATAGCTGGTTAGATCCTCTAAGGTATATTGAAAAAATGATGAACGGCGCTGAAAATCGACTAAGTTGGTGATGGCCAGTGAACTGTGACCAAAGCGTTCGATTTCTTTGCGAATGTTGTCGAGGTTCAATTCAACGATGGCCAAATGGGATTGGGCATTTTTGAACAGAATGTCCTTGGTTTGCTGTACGGTGCGGTTGAGATCAAAAAACAAGGTGACCGCGACCAACAGCACGAAAAAAGTCACCATCATCATCGAGATATGGGTAATAAAGCGTCTGGCAATACTCTTGTTGTTGGGTTTTGTCATGGCGATGTTGTGGTGCCAGGATGTAAGGGAACAAGGTAGCCGTTTTTATAGCGGGTGAGAATAAAATCCTCCTTGCCGAGGGCGTCGTGATCGGTTGGCGTAAACGGAGGTTTATATTGCTTTACCAGACCCTGATATTCATCAAGTGTTTCCAGTGCATCGCGGACTTTGCTCATTTGTGTGCTGCCAGCTTTTAACATTGCGCGATAGAGCATGTGGGTCAGATCGTAGGCATGGGCAGTACCGGCCGGGGCTACAATCTGTTCACGGCCGGTGGCATATTTGGCTTTATATTTTTCGACAAAAGCATCGATTTTGGCATTGTGCTTACCGATAAAGCTGAAGGTCTGCAATATCCTCAGGTCGAGTTTTGCCAAGGCATCGGCGTTTTGGCTGGCAAAATAGCCGCCAGTGATCCCCCAGTGAGACACTGCGGGGATCGGCTTGGGATGGTTGGCCAACTGACTGAAGAAGTAACCGGCCTCAACCGGGTTACCGACAAACACCAGCACTTCGCTGTCACTTTGATAAAGCGCCTCAACGGTTTCGGCGAAGTCTTTTTTACCCCATTCGAACCATTGGGTCGTGGTTGGCTCTAGCCGCATTTGTTCAAGGGTTTCACTTAATGCCAAATGATTGGAGCGTCCCCAGCTGTTGTTGACCAAAACCAAAGCCACTTTGTTGGAGACCTCAAGGGCATGTTGTAATAAAAATCCAGCGGCGTCATCATCTCGCACCGAGACCCGATAGACATAGTTTGGCGTATAGCCATTGTCGATAATGCTGGTGGCGGCAGCCCATGGGTCGAGGGTTAAAATCTTATTCTGATGGATAAATTCAAGTTGCGCCAATAGCGTCGGCGAACTGATACCGCTAAAAAATGCGACCAGATTGGGGTGCTGAGCAAAGTGTTTGATGTTGGCAAGACCACGGGCCGGCATCATTGAGTTGTCTCTGACCGACAACACCAAGCGCTTGCCGAACACGCCGCCGTTTTGATTGATTTCATCAATGGCCAACTCAATGCCACGACGAATAGACAGTCCTGAGAGTGCTGAAATTCCTCGCATATCGGCATCAAGTGCAATGACTAACTCATCTTCGCCATAGTCCTTTTGTTCATCGACAACCTCAAGAATGTCTTCGATAAGTTCGGTTCCGAATCGTAAGCGGCATTTTTCCAACAGCACTCTGGCACGCTGCTGCATATAGCTAAGGACCGCTGGTGGCAGGGGACTAATGACAATCTGCTGCTGAGCGAGAAAGTTGAGCCATTGTTGATTTTTTAGCGCTGCCTGCTGGCGCTGATAGGTGGTGGTTTCAAGGGCGCTTTGGGTGATCAGCTTTTGGTCTTGCTCGCTCAAACGTTCGAACGCAGGTTTAGACAAGACAAACGCTTGGGCAAGATAGCCATGATTGCTGAGATAAAGGTATTTTTGCACCTCGTAAAACTTCATGCCGACGATAGAAGTGAGCGGGTTCTCTTGGCCATCGACAATGTTGTCTTTGAGCACGTCATATGTTTTGCCGAAGTCGATGGCGAGGCTTTGGGCCCCCCAATGCGCGAACTGATCACGCAACAATGGGCTTTCCATGATGCGAAATTTGAGGCTATTGAAATCTTCAGGGGTATTGAGTGGGTGGTTCGAGGTCAGTTGTTTGAACCCGCTTTCCCATAGGGTGACCCCTATCAGGTTATGGCTGGAGAACTCGCTGAGTAAGGTGTTACCGGCTTTGCCGTCAAGGGCCAAATGGGCGGTTTGTAGCGTCGGAAACAAAAAGGGCAGATCAAATAATTGGAGTTTGGGGATCAGATGAGAGAGTTTGGCGGTCGGCGGCAGAATAATATCCAACTCGCCTTTTTGTGCCATGTCTATCATTTGGCGATCGCTACCTAAGCTTTGGTCTGGATAGACATCGACTCGGATGCGGCCGTTTGACTTTTGCGCGACGATTTGGGCAAAGCGCTCAGCGGCAATATGTTGTGGACTGGTAACAGCAGAATCGTGACCAAAGCGCAGCACGATGGTTTTGCTGAGGGCTTCATCTATCCCAGGCAATTGCTCAGAGCATCCAGCCAAAAACAATAGACTCCCAAGCAAAGAGCACAACACCCGCCATGCGGTGATTTTTCTCATCAACGGCCTTTGTGATAAAAACGCTATCCTAAATTAATAGCATAAGTTGCTCAATTTTAAAGTGCGAAGTCGCCTTCCTTGGCCTGATTGACGTGCACTTAAAGTTGGGCTTCGATATCGACTGCCACGACCTTGTACTCAGGACACAGGGTTTCGCTGTCGTGTTCGTCACCTGTGACGCGATTGACCATCAGTTCCGGGAAGTGGAAGGTGGTAAACAAGACGCCGGGTTTGACCTTATCACTAAGCGCCGCTTTGAGGCTTATTTCGCCGCGCTCAGAAAACAGCCTAACTTTACTGCTATCGGCAATGCCTTTAGATTGGGCATCTTTGGGGTTAATCAACAGCACGTCTTCTTTCATGATCTGCTCATTCGGCGTTCGTCTGGTCATGGTGCCGGCATTGTAATGCACCAGATCTCGACTGGTGGTCAAAATAAATGGAAAGGTTTGCTCATTGAGCACCAATTCATTGGACTTCTGGTAGTCGAAGAAGTGGAACTTGCCTTTGCCGCGCTTAAACGATTCGGTATGCAGAATTTGCGTATCCAACCCTTCTGGCGTTACCGGCCACTGTTTACCGTTATCACCGAGTTCATGCCATTTGACGCCGGCAAAAAACGGCACCACTTTGGCAATTTCATCGAGTACCTGTTCAATCTCAAAGTCTGGCAGGTTTTGCCCAAGGTGGTTCATCATGTCTATCATGATCTGACCGTCGGTCTTACAGCCCGGATGGGGCGCGACAGCGGCGTTGACTCTTTGAATACGGCGTTCGCCATTGGTAAAGGTGCCGGTTTTCTCAAGGAAGCTGGTGCCGGGCAAGACGACGTCTGCAAGTTTGGCGGTTTCCGATAAGAAGATCTCCTGCACCACCAACAATTCTAGACTTTGCAACGCGTTTAAGACGTGATCTTGATTGGGGTCAGTTTGGGCAACGTCTTCACCCATGATCCACAAAGCCTTCAATTGACCGCTGATGGCGGCTTCGAACATTTGAGGTATTTTCAGACCGACGTCTGTGGCAACGTCACTGTTGTAGGCGCTCTGGTAGTAGCTCAACGAGGCTGCCTGATCCAGTGGCAAGTAACCTGCGCCTTGGTGGGGCTGACAGCCCATATCCGCCGCGCCTTGGACGTTGTTTTGTCCACGCAGTGGGTTGACGCCAACACCGGGTCTGCCGATGTGCCCGGTCATCATTGCCAAGTCGGCGATGGACATTACCGTACGGCTACCTTGGGAGTGCTCGGTTACGCCAAGACCGTGGAAACTCATGGCTTTATCGGCTTTGGCATAGGCGATGGCCGCGTTTTTGATGAGTTCGCGGTCAACCTCGCAAACGCGCTCCATCTCATCGAGATCCAGCGCCATGATGGCTTGCCGGTATTCATCCCAAGCTTCGCAACGATTATCGATAAAGTTTTGATCGACAAGTCCTGCCTCAATAATGTAATAAGCCATCATATTGAGTACCGCGACATTGCTGCCGGGCTTCAATTGAATGTGCCAGTCGGCATAGCGGGCAAGCTCGGTTTCGACCGGATCGATGACCACCAAAGGCGTGCCCTTCATCACTTTTTGTTTGATTTTGGCACCGGTGACCGGATGGGCCGAGGTTGGGTTGGCGCCGATCACCATAATGAACTCGGTAAGCTTTAAATCGGCAATAGAGTTAGTCGCCGCGCCTGTACCAAAGCTTTGCTGCATTCCGTAGGCGGTGGGAGAGTGACAAACCCGGGCGCAGCAATCGATATTGTTGGTGCCAAGGGCGACCCGCAGCATTTTTTGCATCAGGTAGTTTTCTTCATTGGTGCAGCGTGATGAAGAAATACCGGCGATGGCGCTGGCACCATGGCTGTCTTTGATGGCGTTGAGACGTTCGGCCAAATATTGGTAGGCTTCATCCCAGCTGGCCGCTTGCAGCTCTCCGTCGCGTCTTATCAAAGGGGTGTTGAGCCTATCGGGGTGGTTGTAAAACCGCCAAGCATAACGACCTTTTAAGCAAGTGTGCCCTTGATTGACCGCAGCGTCATTCGGCGCGCTGACGGATAAGATCTGATTGTTTTTCACCGAGACCTCAAGGTTACAGCCGACGCCGCAATAAGAGCAGACGGTACGTACTTTATTGGTTGCCTGTACCGACTTCGATTGAAATTTATCGGAGATGGCGGCGGTCGGGCAGGTGTGCGCACAAGCGCCACATGAGACACAATCGGATTCGTTAAAACCGACATCGGCACCGGCGATAATACGGCTGTCAAAGCCGCGACCGTTAACCCCTAAAACAAACTCACCCTGAATTTCATCACAGGCTCTGACGCAGCGATAACAGTTGATGCATTTGGATAAATCCATGCGCATATAGGGATGGTCAACATCTTTGGGTTGGTCTAAATGATTTTTGCCTTTGGCGTAGCGTATTTGTCTTACCCCGGTTTGGCCGGCAACATCTTGCAGCTCGCAATTGCCGTTGGATTCACAAGTCAAACAATCTGGTGGATGGTCGCTCAGCACCAGCTCGACGATATTGCGGCGTAACTTTTGTACTCGCTCGGAATCTGAGTAGATATACATATTTTCTGCCACTGGGGTGTGGCAGGAGGCGACGACTTTGCAGGGACCGTCGCTGGTGAGCGCAACATCGACCGAACACACTCGGCAGCTACCAAATGCATCGAGGCGAGAATCATCACACAAGGTTGGCACTTCGGTGTGATGGCGGCGACAAAAGTCTAAGATGCTCTCACCGTCTTCGATGGCATAGCCGATACCATTTAAATAGGCTGTCTTTGACATTAGTTAACCTCCTTGATGGCGATACTTAAGTCCGCTGCCATAAAGGGCTTAAGCTCGTGTTCAAACCACTGTAGCGCATTTTCGACCGGCAGCGGCACACCACCGCCTAAGGCGCACAGTGAACCGAGTTTCATGGTCTCTAACAGGTCATCGAGCAGCTCACGATTGATTTTGCTTTGACCTTTAATGGCGCTGGAGAACATTTCTTCACCTCGTGTTGCCCCTAAGCGACAGGGGAAACATTTGCCGCAAGACTCGGCAGCGGTGAACTCGAACAGGTGCTGAACGTATTTGGCCATGGGCATGGTTTCCGGTATGCCGATGATGCTGGCATGACCGAGGAGAAAACCGGCCTGTTGAAAGGATTCAAAATCCACCGTCAATTGATCAAAATATTGACGTGGCACGATGCCGCCTAAAGGCCCGCCGATATGCAGCGCCTTAATCGATAGGGCAAAGCCGCCGGCGGCTTCGATTACCTGCTTAAGCGGGGTGCCCATTTCTACCTCATAAATGCCGGGTTTGTTAAAGCTGGCATCTAGCGATAACAGTTTGGTGCCGGTAGAGCGACCGTTACCAAGGGCGTTAAATTGCTTGGCGCCGTGAGTCAAAATCCAATGCACTGAGGCAAACGTTTCGACATTGTTAAGGGCGGTGGGCAGACCAAATAGTCCGCTTTGAGTCGGAAAGGGTGGCCTGACCGAAACGATTGGTCTTTGTCCTTCGATAGAGCGCAACAGCGCGGTTTCTTCGCCACAGATATAAGCCCCGGCGCCTTTGATGATTTTAAAGCGAAACGACCAATCGCCTTGGTTTAAAAGGGGTTGGTCTTTTATCTGTGCAATGGCTTGTTCGCATTGACTGATGGCTTCGGGATATTCATCACGAATATATAGCACTCCGATGCGTGCGCCGGTCAACCAGCCTGCCATTAACATACCGAACAAGACCGAGTGAGGATTTTGCTCCAGCAAATAGCGGTCTGAAAATGCGCCCGGGTCGCCTTCATCGGCGTTACAGACGATGTATTTTTCATCCCCTTGGGCATCGCGACAAGACTGCCACTTAAAGCCGGTCGGAAAGCCTGCGCCGCCACGGCCACGTAAGCCTGAGTCGCTGATCTGCTTGAGTACGTCTTGTGGCGATTGCTGCGCAGCAATATCCGCAAACAGGGCATAATAGCTGTCGATATCTGCTGGTGGCTGAGTCAGTATGGCGGGACCGGTCAAAGAGATCACTGAGATGGGGTCGGGTGTTTGTTGTTGTTCTTTAGCGTCCGACTTTGGGTTTAAGATCTCATCTAACCGGTCGATATCATCGCCGCTATAGTTGACGCCATCGACACGAAAGGCGCTGTTTTTGTTGCATCTTCCTAAGCAGGTGATGTGACCGATATCTGCTTTGTCAAAATGTTGCTCTAAACTATCTTGAACCTTGCTTTGTGTGCCGGCACACAAACAAGAGGAACCATTACAGATATAGGCTTTTTTGTCCGCGTTGCCACCTTCTAAAAAGTCATAGAACGAGGCGGCGCCTTTGACGGTGGATTCGCCCACCAAATGCTTTTTGGCCAGTGCTTTACGTGCACTGTCGTCATTGAGTCCTTGATTGTCCACCAAGGTTTCAAATAGATTGTCATCAAGCCCTTTGCGGCGGGCCAGTGCACTTAAGTTTTTAGACATAGTGAGCTCTCTTTGTCGGCGCTAAAGCGCCACACTCCACAATAAATATTAAGTTGATTGGCGCGGGTAAAGCCTGCCAAAGTCAGGTCAAACTGCTTGGCCGCAGCAATGGCCAAACTCGATGGCGCGCCAACTGCAATGATCACAGGATAGCCTGCCACAATGGCTTTTTGAACCAACTCGAAGCTGACCCGACCACTCACCACTAAAATAACCTCATGGTTGGCTAACGGATTTGTGAGTGTTGCGCCGATGAGTTTATCGAGGGCATTGTGACGGCCGACATCTTCAAAGCAGGCAATGAGGTTGTAGTTTTGGTCAAATAATCCGGCGCCATGGGTTGCGCCGGTGGCGGCAAATAAGGGTTGTGCATGCTTGAGTTTATCCGGCAGTGCACACACCAACGCTTTCTCCAGCCAGCCGGGCTTGCTGCTAATGTTGTTACTGGCGCTTAAACTCAGAGACTTTAATGAGGTCTTACCGCAGACACCACAGCTTGATTGGCTGATTAAACGTCTTTGCAGGTCGGATAGGTCGGGGGCTTTACCGGGTTGGTAGCGCACCTCTAAGTGGTTGTTCATAACGCCGTGTTGGTTGTGCTCATAGCGAATCTCGGCGATATCATCAATGCTGGCAATTTGCCGTTCGCTAAAGAGTAGCCCCAGGGCCAAGTCGCGGTCGTGACCTGGGGTGCGCATGGTGATCGTGAAAACTTCTGCTTGATCTTGCCACAGTAAGGTGATTTGTAGCGGCTCCTCAATCGCGACGACATCACTAAGCGCCTGGCCGCTGTAGTTGGTCTTATTGACGGTCTTCGTTGCTAACAGGTTGTTTACACTGCAATTGTTTTCGTTCATTGCGGCATTATAACCCTAACTTTGGGGGATCAACACAAATATCGAACACCAATTCGATAGCCTTGAGTATGCGGCTGACGGAAATAACTGGCGTGCAGTGACTTGCGATTGTCGAGCATGGAGATCTCACCGACTCCGAATGGCTCATCCCAGCGGTGTTCGAGCACAACCTTGCCAATGACCTCGCTCATATTCTCTTGTTGAAAAATGGTGTAGTGGGGCTGAGCGCCTTTGGTTTTGATGTGAGCATAGTTGCGCTCGCGCATACATTGTAGGTATCCCACTAAGTTGCTGGTAAATAGGGTCGAGGAGACCCTTGGGTGACATTGCTCTGGGTCTGATGGGTCGCGGGAGTATAGGGAGTAGGGCGTTGGCTGATGTTCGTTGCGGTCACGGTGAAAGTTTAGATGGGGAAAACGGTTACGGTGGCCGATATGACGTGAGCCTTCATCCACTTGGGCGTTGTGTAGTATTACGGTTTCAAACTGGGCTATCAGAGCCTTACTGTCACCAAGCAATTCGAGATTTTCATCGTGCATATTGAGCACGGCTGGGCGTTCAAAGCGAATGACAAGGCCAAAGTGTTTGCTGTGACAGGCAATGCCTGAGCGCTCCTCGGCTGTGGCAAAGTCAGGCAGTATGTTGGGACCGTAAAAGGCTTTGAGTTCTTGATCAAAGTTGGGAATGGCCACATGAAGCGAGACCCCAATGCCGCCTATTTCGGTGGTTAGCGCTTGTTGAGGGTGTCGCCAAAGTTGCTCAAGCACAGGCTGAGCTATACGTAGCGTGTTCACTTAGCTCTCGGTCCTTTGAATATAGTGGTTTGCCAGTTCGTGCAATTCACTACGCAGGTGTTCGGCGATGGTCAATACGTCTTGCTGTAAGGTATGCAAGGTGGTCATATCGGTGTTGACGCCTGCCGGCTCTAGGCAGTAGGTGGTGGTAAAAGCCGACTGTGAAAAAGGCAGCAAGGTTATCATCCAGTCATGATTTAACAGTCGTCTTGCCTTGAGACTGCTGACATACTGCGCGACCAATCTGGCGTAAAAGTCATCGGCGGCATAAAACCACAACTTGGGCGTTTTGAGTAAATTGCCTTGGTTGTCGTTATGACCTTCACACGACCAGCAAGGGGTGAGCAACTTGAGAGTATAAAAGGCATATACCAACGGGGCGATAGCCGGCTCGATAGGGTAGCGCTCGGGATCTGAGGACATCTGTTTCGGCGCGTTGGGGCAATGCAGGTTACATTGCTCGGTGGAGGTTGTCGAACCGCTAAGTCCTACCGGCACTTCGCAACCAGGGCAAGGACGCTGTTGCTTCTCTGAGGGCTGACTGATGAGGTTAACCAACGCCGATTTGATCTCTGGCTTTTTTTGCGCAGCAAAGCGGTCGTCGTTGATTTTCATTACCTTGTCCTGTTTTGCCCTTTCACAATAAGGCAAGTATAGCAGTCGGCAACAATATTTACAGTGGCAATGCGCCTCAGTGCAGACACTTAACTAAGTGTTTGCACTGAGGCTGGCGTCATGGGACTAACGGTTTTTAAATTGACCGCTGGTGTGCTTGGTAAAGGCTTTCTGACCCTTTTGCGTTTGGTTTTTCTTGCCTTGGCTATTATTGCCCGGCTTTTTATAGCGGTTGCGGGCTATCTCTTGGCGTGACTCCATCGGCACCAAATGGTTTGGTCCGCTGCCGATTAGCTTCGCAAGACCCATTTTACGCAAAGCGGCGCGGATCTCCGGCCAGTTTTTTGGGTCGTGATAGCGTAATATCGCTTTGTGCAAGCGGCGATTCACCGCACCTTTTGGCACAGAAACGCGCTCAGAACGCTCCGACACTTTGTGTAATGAGTCCACTTCGGTGTGATACATGGTGGTGGCATTGGCCATCGGCGAAGGATAGAAGTTTTGCACCTGATCGAGCCTGAACTTATACTTTTTCAGCCACAATGCCAGATTGATCATATCCATATTGGTGGTGCCGGGATGTGCCGAAATAAAATAAGGGATGAGATATTGCTCTTTGCCCGCTTCTTTGGAGTATTTTTCAAACAACTCTTTAAAGCGGTCGTAAGTGCCCATGCCCGGTTTCATCATTTTGCTTAATGGACCAGACTCTGAATGTTCAGGGGCGATTTTTAAATAGCCGCCAACGTGGTGCTGCACCAACTCTTTGACGTATCTTGGGTCTTCAATGGCAATGTCGTAACGCACGCCCGAGGCGATAAGGATCTTTTTAACGCCTTTAACTGCTCGCGCCTTACGATAGAGGTTAATGGTTGGCTCATGGTTAGTGTCCATGTGCTTACAGATATCCGGGTAGACGCAAGACAGGCGGCGACATGTGGCCTCTGCCTTATCGCTTTTACAGCGCAGCTTATACATGTTGGCCGTTGGGCCACCGAGGTCAGAAATGACCCCGGTAAAGCCGGGGACTTTGTCTCTGATCTCTTCGATTTCGTTGATAATCGATTCTTCTGAGCGGCTTTGAATGATCCGTCCTTCATGCTCGGTAATAGAGCAGAATGAACAGCCGCCATAGCAACCGCGCATGATATTGATGGAGAAGCGGATCATATCGTAGGCTGGGATCTTTTCTTTGCCGTATTTGGGATGCGGAATACGGGCGTAAGGCAGGCCGAATACATCATCCATTTCATCGGTTTCTAGCGGAAATGCCGGTGGGTTGACCCAAACAATTCTGTCGCCATGGTGCTGCACCAACGCGCGGGCGCAGCCCGGATTGGTTTCTTGATGCAGTACCCTTGAGGCGTGGGCGTAGTGCATTTTGTCTTTTTTGACTTTTTCAAAGCTTGGGAGTTTAACGTAAACCTTTTCCCACGGCTTGGGTTTGGCCGGTTGTACCATCACTACCTGTGGCTCGTCATCCTTTTGTGCCGGCGTGCTGACTGCGCAGCTGGTATCTTCCATGGCATAAGGGTTTGGAATGGGGTCGATTTTACCAAGTTTGTCGATGACGGTTGAATCGACGCCACGCCAGCCCGGCAGCGGCGATTTTTGTATCACGGCGGTGCCGCGTACGTCTATCATGGTTTTTACATCATCGCCAGCGGCAATACGGTGAGCAATTTCGACCAAGGGTCTTTCGGCATTGCCGTAAATCAAAATATCGGCTTTGGCGTCAAAAATTACCGAGCGTTTGACCGTATCCGACCAGTAATCGTAGTGGGCGATACGACGAAGGCTCGCCTCAATACCACCGATGATGACAGGTACTTGTTTGTAGGCTTCTTTACAGCGTTGAGTATAGACGGTGACCGCTCTATCTGGTCTTTTGCCGCCGATATTACCGGCGGTATAGGCATCGTCGTGACGAATGCGGCGCTCGGCGGTATAGCGGTTGATCATCGAGTCCATATTACCGGCGGTGACGCCGAAAAACAGATTCGGCTCACCCAGCGACATAAAGTCGTCTTTACTGTGCCAATCCGGCTGAGCGATGATACCGACGCGAAAGCCTTGGGCTTCGAGCATTCGGCCGATGACCGCCATACCAAAACTGGGGTGATCGACATAAGCGTCGCCGGTGACAATAATTATGTCGCAGCTGTCCCAGCCAAGGGCATCCATCTCTTCTCTGGTGGTCGGCAAAAACGGCGCCGGGTCAAAACAGGAGGCCCAGTATTTGGGATAAGAGAAAAGTTTACGTTCAGGCTGTAACAAGGGATTGGCGTGCATCGTTTAAAAAATCACCGCTATTGAACAAAAGGCCGCGCATTATAGCAAAGAATCATTTCCATGGCGATGGTTGATTTTTATACACACTTAGGGTGTGGTTATTGTCTATTTGCCTGCTATTATGCAGCAGTGTTTGTGGCACATTTTTATTGTAGAGGTCACACTGGATTTTCGTATTTAGGCGATAAAATGCTTTCTGAAAACTTTTCTTCACTTTCATTGTCTGAGCAAGTAACTGAACTTTTTGCTTGTGCGCCTTTGTTGGCGGTTAAAATTAATCAACGTTGCGATTTAGCAGGGGCTAGCGCCGCAGAGGGCTTGCTTGAAGTGCTACGATTTTTGGCGTTAACCGATAACCCCGATGATAACTCACAAGTCTTAACGCCAAGTGAGCGGGTAGATAGGGTGTGGCATGAGTTTATCTTGTTTACCCGGCTTTATGCGAGCTACTGTGATAGCGTTTATGGCCGCTTTATTCATCATACGCCCGATGATAATATCTCTGGCAATGCGCGACAGTTTGAGGTTTGTCTTGAACGCTATCACGCACGCTTTGGTGAGCCGGACAGCCGCTTTTGGGGGCGTCGCTTTAGCGTTGATATCTCTGGTAACTGTAGTGGTTGTCAAAGTTAAATAGAAGGAAATCATTATGCTTTTTTATGGCAAGTTTGGAATACAACCGAAAAAAGATGTGTTGCTGGCGCGTCAGCAACCAACAAAGATATTCGCCAAGTTATTTCATAACCTCACCGCAGGGCTGTTGTTGCCCAGTGAAAAACATCAAACCTTTACCGCGATTGCAATATTGCAGCAGTTAAATGTAGCGATGCGCCGGGCGGGGATCACCAATATTGTCAAACTGGCCAAAGACGGGAATGATTTTTATCATGACAACAGTGCAAAACCAGACGACTTACCTGAGGCGATGAAGGCGTTTGAGCAAAACACCGACAGTGCAGAAAAGAAGCTGTTTGAAGATCTTAATCTGGTGCTTGAGCATGATGATGGTGTAATACGTTACTTGATAGAAATTGATGTTAAAAGGGTGCACCGCGCCGATGAATTGCCCATTGTCGTTACTGTTAACGGTGTTATTGGTGAATTTGCTCAAGGGCAGAATGAATCGAGCCTCGAACTGAAGCGCCGAATGCGCTCGCGCTTTAGCGATGATGCCTTCTATCAAGCCTACCTTAGTCCAATTAAAGTGCAGTTTGAACGCTTTTTTGCCGATTTAGGCGGTGCTTTGCGACAAGCCATTCGCAGTGAAACCTTCACTGAGGAACACTGCGTGCAGTTATTGCGCCCCGGTGAACAAGGAGTGATGAAGGTCAATGACCAAAAGACGGCGCCGCTACCTTATCGAGGCTATCGCCATTGGGAGTATGCGGCGATTTATACCTTTTTGTGGATGCCGATGCTCAGTGAAGCTGAAATCAATCCGGGCGAAGTCGATGTGATCAATGACACAGGCGACGTGCTTGCCAGCCTTACACCTGAGGTAGACTTATCTGATTCGGTGCTTTGGGATATGTCGGTCGGTAACGATGCGTTGTCGCAGATCAAAGACAGAAGCTTTGATGGTGATATTGCTGGTGGCTCATCTGATGGTGGCTCCTCATGGCTTGATTTTGGTGGTGATAGTTCTGATGGTGGCAGTAGCTGCTCCAGTGGCTGTGGTGGAGGCTGTGGTAGCTAAAGGGCTGGTTCAGTTTAGGTTCAGTTTTGCCCTTTTAGCATCGCACAAATGATAATTTAACCTTTGGTGATAACGATGAAACCCTTGTCTTTATTGACTGTTTGTTTTTTAGTTTTGGCCAGTACAAATGCCTTTGCTATTCGTTGTAATTCTAAGGTGGTTGGTAAAGGCGATACTCAGTATCAGTTTTTGAAAGTCTGTGGTGAGCCAGATTTTGTGCGCAAAAAGACTGTCTATATTACTGATTCTGTGGTCAGTCACGGTAAAGCGCGTGGGGGTTACCACAGCCACGACAAAGAAATAAAGCGTCCGCAAGTGGTCACTTATGATGTCGGTACTGTTGTATCTCGCGGACAAAATTCAGCAGAGGTTGAATATCGCCATGAGCGTGAAAGGGCGATTGAAATCGAATACTGGATTTACGACTTTGGCCCTAACCGTTTGGTGCAAGAGGTTAAGTTTGTCGATGGCGTTGCCAGAGCCATTAACAATCAAGGTTATGGCTCATCACGCTAATCGTTTAACAAGGCGTTTTTACACAGTTCCTTAAGGGCTTCAACACTGGCAAAGCGGGTATAGTTGGGCCTTAACACAAAAGCAATGCGGCGGTGAGGTCCGGGCTCTTGCAAGTGCACAGTGCTTAGTCTGTCATCGGTGAAGTGTTCTTTGGCCATGGCCGGAATTAAGGTGGTGCCGAGATCGCCCAACACCATTTGCACCAAGGTGGTTAGGCTGGTGGCGCCAAAGCCGTGATTGGCGGTTTGTTCCGGCAGCCGACAGGCGTCGAGAATATGATCTTTTAGGCAGTGGCCGTCCTTTAATAGCATCAGGTTTGAATGTTTCAACTCATCGCTGGTGATCTCTCTTTGATTGGCGTGTTCGGTGCCTTTAAGCGCTAACCAGTAAAAGTCTTCTTGCCAAAATTCTAAGGTCAATAAACTTTCACACGGGTAAGGCAGCGCCAGTATCGCGGCGTCGATTTCGCCGTTTCTTACCATTTCAACCAACACATGAGATTGTTCTTCCACCACATTAAGTTGCGCTTTGGGGTGATGGGCTTTGAGTTCAGGGAAGACTTTGGCCAGCAGAAACGGTGCGATGGTGGGGATCACGCCAATTGACAGTGGAAAATCCAAAGGCCCGGCAAAGTGTGATGAGAGTTGTTGCAATTCATCTACTTGCAGTTTGATGTCATGGGCGCGGCGCAATACTTCCTGACCTATTGGGGTGACCAGCACCTTCTTATTGTCACGCTCAAATATTTGAAATCCGAGCTGCTTTTCAAGCTCGCTTAGGGCGGTGCTTAAGGCCGACTGGCTGATATTGCAAAGCTCCGCTGCCTTTTTAAAGTGCAGGGTTTTTTGGACGGCTAGGGCGTAGTGCAGTTGTTTGATAGAAAGCATAAGGATCTCTTAATGGGCTTTATGTTCATTATTTTAGATTATAAATATTAAATTTTTCAAATTTATCTATCAAAAGCGCTGATTTATAGTGTCCACAGTTTCAGCAAACAGCGAAAAACACTTAAATCAATCAAGGAGTCCAACATGGCACTTATTAACACCCAAATCAAACCTTTCACCGCAACAGCCTTTAAAAACGGCGAGTTCATCGACGTATCGGATAAAGACCTGCAAGGCAAATGGGCGGTATTTTTCTTCTATCCGGCCGACTTCACCTTTGTTTGTCCGACTGAGCTGGGTGATTTGGCTGATCACTACGAAGAATTCCAAAGCCGTGGCGTTGAGATTTACTCGGTTTCTACCGACACGCATTTTACTCACAAAGCGTGGCATGACTCGTCAGACACCATTGGCAAAATTCAGTACACCATGATTGGCGACCCAACAGGTGCCATCACCCGCAACTTCGAAGTGATGCGTGAAGGTCAAGGCTTGGCAGATCGTGGCACCTTCGTGGTCGATCCAAATGGTGTTATTCAAGCAATGGAGATCACCGCAGAAGGTATCGGCCGTGACGCAGAAGACTTGTTGCGTAAAGTGAAAGCTGCACAATACGTTGCCGCCCATCCGGGAGAAGTTTGCCCGGCCGCTTGGAAAGAAGGCGAGCAAACCTTAGCGCCTTCACTTGACTTAGTTGGCAAGCTCTAAGCCTCTAGGCGCAAAGCACAACGACAGTCCCCAAAATTTTGGTGTCTGACACTTGATTTTTAGGGACTGTAGAGCTAAGCGCCAAACAACTTGCTTGATGCAATTTTGTTCCTTTAATTTTAGTGTCTGACACCTAAACGAGTTGTTCCTTTAATTTTGGTGTCTGACACTTAAGCATTTTACACGTCAGGAGAGGCTTTATGTTGACTCAAGAGATTTTAACCGCCCTAAAAGGTTACACCCAAAACATGCAACAAACCGTCACTGTCGTGTTGCAAACCGGAGAGCACAGCAAGCGCAGTGAACTGGTTGAGTTTTTAACGGCCATCTGTTCGGTCAGCGACAATCTGGAACTTGTTGAAAAAGACCTGGATTTGGCCAGTCCCATTACCTTTGCTTTGCTCGCCGACAATCAAGATACCGGCATCCGTTTTTCCGGCATTCCCGGCGGCCATGAGTTCAACTCTTTGGTGTTGGCTATATTACATGCCTCAGGCACGGCGATGAAGTTGGATGACTCGCTGAAAAACCTTGTCGCAAACGTGACTGAAAAGCTACATTTTGAGGTGTTCATCAGCCTTAGCTGCCATAACTGCCCGGACGTGGTGCAGGCACTGAATCAGTTCGCACTGCTCAATGACAATATTTCGTCTGAAATGATAGACGGTGGTCTGTTTCAAGAGGTGGTTAAAGCCCGTGATATTCAAGGCGTCCCCAGTGTTTATTTAAATGGTGAGCTGTTTGCCAACGGCAAAGTAACCAGTGCAGAGCTTATCGATAAATTGCTCGCTCGCTACCCGGATATTGCCAAAGCAAATGCCGAGACGCAATTGCCGCTGCAAGATGTGACTGTCATAGGTGGCGGTCCAGCAGGCGTTAGTGCCGCCATTTACAGTGCCCGCAAAGGTCTTAAGGTGACACTGATAGCCGATAGAATTGGCGGACAGGTCAAAGATACCATGGGTATTGAGAACTTGATCTCGGTGCCCAAAACAACCGGTCCGGAACTCTCTGGCGCACTGCAAGCGCACCTCAACGAGTATGATGTGACGCTCAAAGAGCATTTGAAAGTGCTTGAGGTAGAGCAGGGCGACATCAAAAAAGTGAGCTTAAGTTCTGGCGAGGTGATTTACAGCAAAACCCTTATTGTCGCAACCGGCGCCAAATGGCGTGAACTCGGTGTACCAGGTGAAAAAGAAAACATCGGCAATGGCGTCGCTTATTGTCCTCATTGCGACGGTCCGTTCTTCAAAGGTAAAGATGTTGCTGTCATCGGTGGCGGTAACTCGGGTATTGAAGCGGCGCTCGATTTGGCTGGCATTGTTAAGTCTGTCACTGTATTTGAGTTCTTACCTGAGCTTAAAGCCGATAAGGTGCTGGTTGACCAAGCCAAAGCCCGGAGCAACATCAGCATTTTGACTAATGTTGCTACCAAGTCGATTCAAGCGACATCGGGTAAAGTGAGTGCCATCGAATATCAATCCAGAGTTGATGAGCAAGTGCACCAATTGCCATTAGCAGGCGTATTCGTGCAAATCGGTCTGGTGCCAAACAGCAGTTTTGTTAAAGATGTGGTAGAAACCACCCGCTTTGGCGAAGTGGTGATTGATGAGAAGTGTCAAACCTCTGCTCCGGGCATTTATGCCTGTGGTGATGTGACGACGGTGCCCTATAAGCAAATCATCATTGCTATGGGCGAAGGCGCCAAGGCATCTCTATCATCGTTTGAATATTTGCTGCAACACTCTGAACGCTTAGAGCAGCAGTTTGAGCATGAGGTGTTAAACAACCAAGAGAAATCCGTTGCTTAATAGATGAGCCACCTTAAGCCAGGTTCTGACTGGCTTAAGGTTTTCTTGCCGTCGTATCGTTTCGTTTTATTCATCGTTCTTCACTCTCTCTACCCATTTCCTGCGCTTGAATGGCGTCGCTGTCCTAACGTTTTTGCGATTTTATCCTGTGATTTGCCGCAGCTAGACTTTATATCTTAGTACAGAGAAATTTGTGGCAATTACTCCGTGTCATATGGATTTTCGGACTTATAATAGGCGTTGGCGTTATTTGCTCTCGCTTAATTTGGAAGTTTTTGCCGTGTTGATGTCGTTTTTGAAAAAGTTGGCACCGCTTATTGCGGTGATACTGTTGGTGTTTTTGACTGTAGAGCTTTTGGGGTTAAGGGAAAACTTTAGCAAGGCATTTATTGAACAGACGATTGAGGACAATATTGTGCTCGGTTCGATGATGTTTATCTTAATGTTTGTTATTGCAAACTTTATTCAACTGCCGGGCATCATCTTTTTGACTGCGGCTATTGTCGTTTTAGGTGCGGTGAAAGCCGCTATTTTGATTTATTTTGCGACTATTTTTTCTTGTTTGTTTTCTTATTTTGTCATCGGCTTTTTGGGCGGCGATGCCATTCGGGCATTAGAAGGGAAATATGTGCAATTTTGGTTAAACAAAGTGGACTCGCAACCGTTTAAAAGTGTGTTGATTTTAAGAAGTCTGTTTGGCACTACGCCAGCGCTCAATTATGCCTTATGTTTGACCGGGGTAAACTTTAAACATTATATGGTTGGCTCTTGTATCGGTTTAATTTTTCCGGCCATTGTTCATACTTTTTTACTGCAATGGGTCGTCTCGAATATCAACGCTTTGTAGCGCCGGATGGCTGTCAATACGGGCAAGTTTAATTTGCAGCAATAAAGCGAATTTAGATACATACACGCCTGTATTATCTCCCCATGAGCGCTTTAGTTACGCGGCGGGGAAAATCATTATTTTTGCAAATACCATTTGTAATTTGGCCGCGCATATCGCACCCTTTATAGCAAAGAACACTCAAGCAAATTAGGTGTGTATATCAGCGATTGCGAATCTAAGCACCTGTATCGCAAAGTATTGTCAGCCTGTCCTTATTGCGATCTGGTGGTCAAACGCCAGCGACTGGGATTTAACCAGTACAGCATCTGCCCACGTTGCCATTCCAAGGTGGAGCATGTGCAGTTATGTAGTCAGCAGTTTTTAAGGCTGACGGTTTTTGCCGCGCTGCTGTTTTATATTCCCGCCAATTTTTTTCCTCTGGTGTCGGTTGAAATCGCCGGTACGTTAAAGCAAGCCTCAGTTTTTGACGGTATCTTATTGTTGGTCGAGCAAGGCCAAACCATTACCGCTGCCATTGTACTGTTTTGTGCTTTGGTAGTGCCGACCTTGGTGATCTCGACATTTTGCGTACTTTTGTTGGCGTTGCAGCTCAATCTCGGTTTTCGTCTGCAACGGGGCTGCGTTCGTTTGTTGGTGCACTTAAGAGATTGGTCTATGCTGGATATTTATCTGATCAGCTTTTTGGTGACCGTTTTTAAAGTCAAAGATATGGGGGATTTACAGTTGCAAATCGGCATTGTGGCTTTTGTCGGACTGACTGTTGCCATCAATAAGTTGTTTATTATGTATGATAGAAGAGCGCTATGGCAGTTGATCACAAAATAGTCACCGCAGCGCAATCGGGCCTTGTGATGTGTCAAGATTGCCATTCTCTAAATGAACCGCAAGACGGCTATTGTTACCGTTGTCATTGTCAGTTGCATCAGCGTAAACCCAACAGCTTGATGGTGGCTTGGGCGTGGTGGGCTACCGCTGCGGTGATGATTATTCCTGCCAACATATATCCCATTACCTTGGTCAATAAGTTTGGCGTATTGCAGCCAGATACGATTTTGTCGGGGGTAATGGTGCTGGTGAAGATGGGGATGTTGCCGATTGCCGTGATTGTTTTTATTGCCAGTATTGCGGTGCCGGTGATTAAACTGATTGGGCTTTTTTATATTTATTTGAGCGTGCATTTAAGGGCGCCGGTATCGCACAAAAGCATCACTCGGATGTTTCATTTTATTGAGTGGATAGGGCGCTGGTCGATGTTGGATCTATTTGTCATCTCATTGATGATTGTATTGCTCGATGTCGGTCAGGTCAGTTTTGAAGCTGGGCCTGCCACTGTGGCCTTCGGCTTGGTGGTTGTGACGACGATGCTCTCGGCTCGTACTTTCGACACTCGGCTTTTATGGGATAAAGAATTGCCACCTCAACAAGACTAAATCAATAGGGAATAAACGTGCAAGAACAATTTCCACAGCCGGAGGTGAAAACCAGTAAGGCTGCCTATACCGTTTGGTTACTGCCTTTGGTCGCATTGATCTTAGCGATTTTCTTGATTTATAAAAATATCAACGAGCGTGGTATCAATGTGTTCATTGAGTTCCCGGACGCCAACGGCATTATTGTCAAAAAAACCGCTGTTAAGTTTCGCGGTATTGAAGTCGGTAGGGTGGTAAACCTAACGGCACTGCAAGACGGCTCCGGCGTATTAGCCAGCATAGAAATGCAAAAGGACACGGAACCATACTTGACCGACAAGCTGAAGTTTTGGTTGGTCAGACCGGATGTCGGATTTTCTGGGATCAGTGGGTTGGATACCTTGGTTTCAGGGGCTTACATTCAAGTCGATGGGGGGCAAGAGGTACTTGACGGCAACGCCACCCGTTATTTCAAAGCGCTCACCGGCGCACCACAACTCGATATTCCTGATGAATGGGAAGTGTTTACTCTGGTCACCAACAACGCCTCGGGCGTAACCACCGGCTCTTTGGTGTATCACCGTAATATTGTGGTGGGCGATGTGCGCTACGTTAAATTGAGTGACGATAATCAGGCGGTTGAGGTGACGGTAGCAATAGAGCCGGAGTTTCGTGGTTTGGTGAAAATGAGCAGCCGCTTTTGGAATATTTCCGGGGTAAAGGCGCAGGTCGATATGTCTGGGGTGAAAGTGCAAATGGGTGGCTTTGTGCCCATGCTGGTAGGGGGAATTGCCTTTTCCAGTCCGCCTGATTCGCGTCAGGCCAGTGAATTTACCGAATTTCGTCTTTATGCCGATGCCGATGCGGCGCGGGACTCTTTAGAGATCAAGTTAAAGTTCGACACCAAAGCACCGGTATCGGTCGGCAGCAGTATCATGCTCGATAACCAAAAGGTTGGCACTATTGACCAACTGAACTTTGATGAGAACTTTGAATCTCTTATCGGCTATGCCAAGTTATCGGTGGATATGGCACCTTTGATGCGTAAAGACACTGAGTTTTGGTTGGAGTCTCCGGTGTTGGGGCTTGACTCGCTGGATGTCGGCGGGCTGTTGCGCGGCACCATTATCAGGCTGGCGCCGGGTAAACATCAAGGTGACAAACCGGTCAAAAGCTTTGATGTATTTAACGATACGCCCTATAAGCGCTGGGCTCAAAATGGCCTTCATGTCAGCTTGCTGAGCGATGATGCCTCGGGGCTGTCTAAGGGCAGTGGGGTATTTTACCAGTCGCAAAACATCGGTCAGGTGCAGTGGATTGACTTTGACAGTCACTCTAAGCGCTTTGTCATCGACCTGTTGATATTTCCGCGATTTAAGGGGTTATTAACGGATAAATCACGCTTTTACAATGTCAGCGGGATTGAGTTGAGTGCTGATTTGCGTCAAGGAATAAAAGTTGATTTGCCGTCTGTCGGTCAGATGTTAAAAGGTGGCATCGGTGTATTGCTTGGTGAAAAGTCCGGCAAACCGATGAGCGAGAAAAGTCGCTGGCCGCTGTATAACAATCTCGATACCGCCCTTAAAAGTACCTTACCCAAGCCCCTTGAATACACTCTGCGCTCTAAAGCGCTGCTCTCAAGTAACGTTGGTGCGCCTGTTTTTTATCGTCAGTTTGAAATCGGGCAGGTTAAGGCGGTGCACTTGGCGGCCGATGGGCAATATGCCGACACGGTGATCGCAATCGACCCCAGTTATGGCCAACTGATGCATCAAGATAATCGTTTTTGGCAGCAGGCGGCTGTTGATGTCGAGGCCAACTTGGCTGGTGTTAAGGTGCGCGCAGCGCCTCTGTTGTCGTTGTTTGGCGGCGGCATTGAAATGTCACGGGCGGAACAAACGAATTTAGCGCCACATGGCAGTATCTTTACGTTGTATCGCAATAAAGCCGAGGCTTTTGATGATATGCCGACGGTGGAATTGACCATAGCGAAGCAAACAACATTAAAGCCCGGCGCAGCGGTGAAGTATCGCGGACATGATGTCGGTGAGGTCGTCACGACGGCATTGTTGAGCGACTTAAGTGGGATCCGTGCCCGTTTAAAATTACAGCCGGAGTATGCCGAACATTTTACCCGCCAAGGCAGTCAATATTGGTTGGTACAACCCAAAATCAGATTAAGTGGGATCGAAAATGTGGCGGGCGCCGTATTGGGAGATCATATTGCTGTAGAGAAAGGGCAGGGCGCTCACCAAACCCAGTTTACCGTTGTACAGGCCAACCGCTACGCTGGCGATGGTTTGCGTTTAACCTTAAAGGCCAAACAGCTTGGCTCATTGAATCGAACCGACCCGTTGCTTTATAAACAATTGCGAATCGGCGAGGTTATTGATACTGAGCTTGATAGAGACCTGCAAACAATGCTCATCACTGTGGTTGTTTATCCTCAGTATCGGGATTTGGTTAATGACAACTGCCGTTTTTGGAATGCGTCGGGCGTTAATGTCGATGCTGGTCTGTTTTCCGGCGTGCAGATCACCAGTGAAACGCTTGAATCGATTATTGCCGGTGGGGTGGCTATGGCGATTGACCTAAATGCCGAGCAGCCGTATTCGGGGAATAGTTTCATATTACATGACAAAGCTCAGGCCGATTGGCTTGATGGGATTGTTGGCGAAAGCCAAAATTGACGGCTAAATAAACAAATCAGGCCAGCTTTGGCCTTTGTCGTCATAAAAGCGCAAAACAAAGTGGATTTGGTGGTTGAAGTTGGTGGGTCTATCCCCATATACTCAATCAGCCCATTTCAAAAATCGCGCTATTTGGCCAACAACCTCAATGCTTGACAAAAATGGGGTTTACCCGCCGTAACAGGTGAACAAGAACAAATAGTCATTTTCCATTAGAGAGTAAATATGACCCTAGAACAAACGGAAACGCTTGAACTGCCCGTCTTGGCCCTTAGGGATGTGGTGGTTTATCCACATATGGTTATCCCCCTGTTCGTCGGCCGCGAAAAATCCATTAAATGTTTGGATGCGGCGATGGACGCTGACAAAAAGGTCTTTTTGGTCGCGCAAAAAGAAGCTCAGGTCGATGACCCAACCCCTGAGCAGCTGTACGATGTCGGCACGATTGCCACCATTTTGCAGTTGCTGAAATTGCCCGATGGTACGGTTAAAGTGTTGGTAGAAGGTAATCAAAGGGCGAAAATTGATCATTTCTCCACCGACAAAGACCATTTGTCGGCCAGCCTAAGCCTACTGCATTCGAAAAATATCGACGAGCAGGAGCAGGAGATCTTTATCCGTAGCGCAACCAATCAATTTGACGGCTACGTTAAGCTTAACAAGAAGATCCCACCTGAAGTGTTGACCTCGTTGTCTGGTATTGACGATGCGGCACGCTTGGCCGATACCATGGCATCGCATATGCCGCTTAAAATCAAAGACAAGCAGCGCGTTTTAGAGATCATCGACGTGACCGAACGCCTTGAGTTTTTGATGGCATTGATGGAAGGTGAAATCGATTTGCTGCAAGTGGAGAAAAACATTCGCTCCCGTGTTAAAAAGCAAATGGAAAAAAGCCAGCGCGAGTACTACCTCAATGAGCAAATGAAGGCGATTCAAAAAGAACTTGGTGACATGGACGATGGTCCTGACGAGTTTGAGGCGCTGAAAAACAAAATTGAAGAAGCCAAAATGCCGCAAGAGGCCAAAGAAAAGGCCACCGCAGAGCTGAACAAGCTCAAGATGATGTCGGCAATGTCGGCTGAGGCAACCGTCGTACGTAGTTACATCGATTGGATGGTAAGCGTACCTTGGGTTAAACGTTCAAAAGTGAAAAAAGACCTGTCTCGAGCGGAAAAAGTGCTCAATGACGATCACTATGGTCTGGAAAAAGTCAAAGAACGTATTTTGGAATATCTTGCCGTACAGCAGCGTGTACAAAAGCTCAAGGGGCCTATTTTGTGCTTGGTAGGGCCGCCTGGGGTGGGTAAAACCTCTTTAGGTCAATCGATTGCCCGGGCGACTGGTCGTCAGTATGTGCGCATGGCTTTAGGCGGCGTGCGTGATGAAGCTGAGATCCGTGGTCACCGCAGAACTTATATTGGCTCTATGCCGGGTAAGATCATTCAAAAGATGTCAAAAGTTGGGGTGAAAAACCCTCTGTTTTTGCTCGATGAAATCGACAAAATGTCGTCGGATATGCGTGGCGATCCGGCCTCTGCGTTGCTTGAAGTGCTAGATCCCGAGCAAAACAGCGAATTTAACGACCATTACCTTGAGGTCGATTATGACCTCTCAGACGTGATGTTTGTTGCGACCTCCAACAGCTACAACATTCCGGCACCGCTGCTCGATAGAATGGAAGTCATTCGTCTGGCCGGTTATACCGAGGATGAAAAGCTTAATATTGCCAAACAGCACTTAACGCCCAAGCAAATTAAGCGCAATGGTCTCAAAGATAAAGAATTAATCGTTGAAGATAGTGCCATAATTGCTATTATTCGATACTACACCCGTGAAGCGGGTGTACGTTCATTAGAGCGTGATATTTCAAAGCTTTGTCGCAAAGCGGTGAAAGAGATTTTGCTCAATAAAGAGATTAAGTCGATCACCATCACCGAGGATAACTTGGAAGAGTATCTCGGGGTAAGACGTTTTGATTATGGCAAAGCCGATGAAAGCAACCGCATCGGTCAGGTGACCGGTTTGGCATGGACCGAGGTGGGCGGCGACTTGCTGACCATCGAGTGTGCTGCCGTGCCGGGCAAAGGCAAGCTGACCTATACGGGGTCTCTTGGTGACATCATGAAAGAATCGATTCAAGCGGCGATGACGGTGGTGAGAAGCCGTACTGAAAAGCTTAGGATCAATGATGATTTCCAGGAGAAAAGGGATATCCATGTGCATGTGCCAGAAGGCGCGACACCTAAAGATGGGCCGAGTGCCGGTATTGCGATGGTGACCGCTTTGGCCTCCAGTTTAACCGGTAACCCGGTTAGAGCGGACGTTGCGATGACAGGGGAGATCACCTTGCGCGGCGAAGTGCTGAAGATTGGCGGTCTTAAGGAGAAGCTTTTGGCTGCCCACCGTGGTGGCACCAAAACCGTTTTGATACCCAAAGACAATGAAAGGGATCTCAAAGATATCCCTGAAAATGTTAAAAATGACCTAGATATTCGCGCTGTTAAGTGGATTGATGAAGTGTTGGAAATCGCGCTGGCCGAGCCGATTGAAGCTTTTTCAACCACTAGTGGTGATGATACGGGTAAAAACTAAAAAATTTGTCAGAAAAGTGTTTTTTAGGGCTTCCTAAATGAAAATCTTGTGTTAGATTAAGCACAGTCTTCATAGAAGCCCAGTAAAAACAGGGCTTGTGGGGCAAACAAATTATTAAATTTATCTTGCAAGCGTAATACTGGCCTGATATAAAACACAACTGAAGTGCTCCGGGAGTGTCCGGTTTGTCACATAATAACAACCGAAGGGGATGACATTGTGAACAAGTCTCAATTAATTGATAAAATCGCGGAAGATGCTGACATTTCCAAGGCAGCTGCAGGACGTGCATTAGATTCTTTCATCAATGCAGTTACTGGCGCTTTGGCCTCAGATGATTCTGTGGCACTGGTTGGTTTCGGTACTTTTTCTGTTCGTGAGCGTGCTGCTCGCACAGGCCGTAACCCTCAAACCGGTGAGACCATCAACATAGAAGCAGCTAAGATCCCTTCTTTCAAAGCAGGCAAGGCTTTGAAAGACGCGGTCAACGGCTAAGAGACATCACGTATGAGGAGTGGTAGTTCAGTTGGTTAGAATACCGGCCTGTCACGCCGGGGGTCGCGGGTTCGAGTCCCGTCCACTCCGCCACTGATATCAAAAAGCGCATCACCTGATGCGCTTTTTTGTTAGTGTCGTCATTTATCTTTGTGGTATCATCTGCGCACGAAAAAATCCTATAGTCCCACTTCTATAACAAAGCGATAAAAGAGTATAGAGAAATGCTAGATAAAATCAGAGAAGGATCCCAAGGCTGGGTAGCCCAAGTGATCCTTGGTGTCGTCGTTCTGACCTTTGCCTTGGCAGGTGTCGGTAGTTACTTAGGCAGTTCTTCTGCACCGGTCGCGGCCACTGTCAATGGTGCAGAGATCACCAAAAGTGATTTCGAACAACGCTATCAAGCCAAGCGTGCTCAAATGGAGCGTCAGTTCGGTCAAATGTTTGAACAGTTGGCTGCCGATGAGAAATACATGCAAAGCTTCCGTCAAAGTACGCTTGATGAGTTGATCGTCGAGGAGCTGGAAAAGCAGTTGGCCGAAGAGCTGGGACTGCGTTTTGGCGATGAAGCGCTTAAAAACATGATCCGTGAAATGCCGCAATTCCAAGTTGATGGCAAGTTCAACAATGACCAGTATCTGGCGTGGATGCGTCAAGCCGGTTATCAGCCCGATACTTTACGTGATGCCGTTTACCAAAGCGCCGTACTCACGCAATTACGCCAGTCGGTGCAAAGCACTGATTTTGCGTTACCAGGTGAGGTCAATGCCTTTAATCAGCTTGATAAGCAAACCCGTGATATTGAGTATGTCGTGTTCAAAAGCGATGACTTTAAAGACAAGGTTAGCTTAAGCGACGATGAAAAAAGCGCTTATTACGAGCAAAATTTAGAGCGCTTCCGTACCCAAGAGATGGTATCGGTTGAATATGTCGAATTGAAAGTGGAAGACATTGCCAAAACCATCGCCGTATCCGATGAAGACGTTGAGAAATACTATCAAGACAATATCTCCAATTATCGTACCAGTGACGCCAGCCGCCGCGCTTCTCACATTTTAGTTGAGTTTGGCGACGATGAAGATGCCGCCAAAGCCAAAGCACAAGCCTTGCTTGAGCGCATCAAGGCCGGTGAAGATTTTGCTGCCGTTGCCAAAGAGGCGTCTGAGGATTCCTTCAGTGGTGAAAAAGGCGGTGACTTGGAGTGGTTTGAAAAAGGTGTTATGGGCGACGATTTCGATGCCGTCGTCTTTGCGATGAAAGCCGTAGGCGATGTCTCTGAGGTCTTTAGAAGCGAGTCTGGTTTTCACATCGCCAAGTTGACAGGTGATAAAGGCGAAGTGATCACGCCGTTTGCCGAAGTTAAAGAGAAAGTGGCTGATGCCTTGAAAACCTATCGTGCCAATGAAATCTTCACCGACAAGCAGACCCAGTTGGCCGAATTGGCCTTTGAAGTGCCAGACAGCCTACATGATGCCGCTGAAGCTATCGGCGCTCAAGTCAAAGAAACGGCGTTTTTCAGCCGCTTCAATGCCCCGGCAGCAGTCAATTTCCCTGCTGTGGTTCAGGCTGCGTTTTCTGATGTTGTTTTGCAAGAGCAAGTCAACAGCGATCTGCTAGATGTCAACGATGGTCATGTTATGGTTATTCGTCTTAAGCAACATCAACCTTCGCGCATTCAAGACCAGCAAGAAGTAACGGCGCAAATCGAACAGATTTTGACCCAGCAAAAAGCGCAAGAGTTGGCAGAGCAAGAAGCCAAGAGTTTGTTAGAGCAGCTTGACGGCAACAACATGCTATCACAAGATGCTGCGACCAAAGCCTTGACTATTGTTGCTAAGAACGCCTTAGAGCGCTTCAGCGCCGATGTCGATTCGACCATTCGTGCCGATGCCTTTAAAATGCCACATCCTGCCGAAGGCAAGGTTTCAGCCGAGGTTATCAGCATGAGCAGCGGCGATATTGCACTGGTTACCTTAAATAAGGTGACCGACGGTGCGCAGCCGGAAGATGTGAAGCCGGTGGAACAGCGTCTGGCCTCACAAAGTGGTCGCACGACCTATAAGAGCTTTGTTGAAACCTTAAAAGCCAATGCCGAAATCTATAAAGAAGGCGAGGCTAAGAGCGAATAAATTGACATTCGCTTGGCAAACCCCAAAAAGGCGCCCTAATCGGCGCCTTTTTTGATGGACGAAATGTGGGGGGCCGTGCGTCTCTTTGACCCGCATTCATTATTAGCGTGCGCATTTATGCGCGATATACTTAGGTCGAGGCTAAAGCCTCAGGTTACAAAGGCAATTCATGCGGTTCGGGGGCACCACCGACATTATGGTGGAGTCGCTAAAGGCTATTTATTCAGACCACATTCTGACAAAACAATTAAAAGTCCTGACTGATCAGCATTTTTTGGGTTTGCTTATGCACTGGGTTGGCAAAGACATCTGAGGTGTTGCCGTATTCCACCAATTCGCCTTGATGCAGTACCATCAGAGTATCGCTGATGTGCTTGACGATGCCCAAGTGATGGGTGATCAGAATATACGAGAGTTTTTGTGCATCTTGCAGGTCGAGCAGCAAGTTGACTATCTGCGCTCTGACAGAGGGGTCGAGCGAAGCGACCGCTTCATCGAGCACCAAGATCTTAGGGTCGAGAATGATGGCGCGGGCGAGGGCAACACGCTGGAGCTGGCCGGTTGAGAGCATATGCGGGTAATACTCGGTATGCTCGGGCAATAGGCCGACTTTGAGCAAGGTCTCACGAATTTTTTCAATTCGCTCTTTGACGGAAAACTCAGTATTAAACCGCAGCGGTGCGGCGAGGATATTGCCGACTTTAACCGATGGGTTCAATGAACGCTTGGGATCTTGAAAAATAAAGCGCACTTGCGAATTACGCTGCTTTTCATAAGATTCATCAAGTGCCTGACCTTCCAAAAATATTTTGCCGCCGCTGGGTTCTTCGGCACCAGCCAGCACTTTACCAAGAGTGCTCTTACCCGAGCCGGTATCGCCAATGACCGCCAAAGTTTCCCCCTCATTGAGGGTAAAGCTAATGGGGTTTAAGGCATTGATACGCTCTTTTTTGAACAGCCCGATGTTTTTAAAGTAATGTTTTTCAATGGCCCGTACTTCCAATAATGCGCTCATTCATACTCCTTTGAATAGTCTATCGGATGATGGCAACTGTAACTGTGGTTGTGATCTTTATAGACCTTGGGCACTTTAACGCATTCTCGCTGGGCATTGGGGCAGCGAGGACCTAAGCGACACCCGATAGGCAAGTGGCGCAAGGTAGGAATGCTACCGTCTAATGCAAACAATCGGCTGCGGTGAGGCAGGTTGTGATGAAAGTCTGGCACGGCGTTGATCAGCGCCTGAGTATAAGGGTGATAAGGCCGGTTAAAGATCTGTTCGGTGGAGCCAGATTCAACCATTTGGCCGCAGTACATAACGCTGACGGTATGGGTCCACTCGGCGAGATTGCCCAAATCGTTGCTGATCAGCAATATCGAGGTGTTTTTCAGCTGATTAAGCCCTTTGAGTACCCGCAAGATCTGCGCTTGAGTGGTGCTTTCTAAGGCTGTTGTCGGCTCATCGGCGATCAACAGCTTGGGCTTTTTGGCGATGGCCATGGCTATCATGACTTTTTGGCAGTAGCCTTCTGAGAGCATGTGCGGATAGTTATCCAAAATGCTTTCATGATCTTTGATGCCGACCTTGTGCAATAGGGCAATGGCGCGTTCATGGCGCTGCTTTTTGCGCTCGGCATAAGTGCCGCTCAATTGGTCGGCGGGGATCGATTCTAAAATCTGTTCGACAATGGTTGCGGTCGGGTCAAGACAGCGGCTTGGGTCTTGATAGATCATCGCGATATCACGACGTAATATCTGACGGCGTTTCTTGCCCGATACCCGCATCAGATCTTCGCCTTGCCAGTGCAATCTGTCGGCGGTGATGTCCCAGCGGCCATCCAATATACCGACAATCGACTTCGCCACTAAAGACTTACCTGAGCCGGACTCTCCGACTAGGCCATGCACTTCACCTTCTTTAATGCTGAGGTTTATGCGATCTACCGCGCGAATATTATCGCCGTTTTGTAACAGTTCCACTGTCAGGTTTCTAATATCCAATAAGATCATCAGCGTTCCAACCTGCGTTTAAGGGCGTTGGCCAAACCATCACCGACCAAATTGATAGACAATACGCTCAAGAATATCAAGACACCCGGCAGGGCGATGGTCCACGGTGCGCTATAGAGCTGATCGAGGCTCTCGGCTACCATAGCGCCCCATTCCGGGCTTGGTGCCTGTGCGCCCAAGCGTAGAAAGCCCAGTGCCGCAATATCCAAAATGGCGTTGGAGATAGCCATGGTGGCAACGACGATGATCTGCTCAAAGATATTGGGCAATATGGCGTGGGTCAGCACCTGGGTCATATTGGCGCCGTCTAGGCGATAGGCGATGACGTATTCCTTTTGCAATTCGTCATGTACGGCATTGCGTATGGCATGAACAAACTGAGGTAATGACGAGAGCATAATGGCCCATATCATGTTGCTGATACCCGGACCGAGTACTGCCACGATGATGATGGCGGTCAACAGTGACGGCATGGTCAACGCCAAATCCAGCACATGATTGAACATGCTTGATTTTACCCCTTTGCTCAGGCCCGCCAAGGAACCGAGGATAAGGCCAAAAAATAGCGCAATGAGGATTGAAACAATACTTAAACCAAAAGTTAAACTGGCGCCGTTCATGAGCCTTGAGAGAATATCGCGACCGAGATCATCGGTGCCAAGCATATAGTCAACATTGCCCTCATCGGCCCATGCCGGTGGCATCAACAGCGCCGAACCGTCAAATTCATATGGTGAATAGGGGGAGATTAAAGGCGCCAAAATTGACAGCAACAGCAAGCTGATGCATAACCACAGCCCAATTCTCGCTGGATGACTTTCATTAAACAGCAGCCAGAGCTGGCGGCTGGGAGAGTGGTTCTTGTCATCTTGGTAGTCGTTATAATCAATCATCGACATGCGTCCTGCTGATGGGGTTGAACCATTTATAGATGACATCTGAGGTAATGGTGACTAGGATGACAAAGGTCGATACCGCTAACAGTCCACCGGTAATGGCTGGGTAGTCTCGTTGGTAAATACTGTCTATCAGCCAGCGGCCAATACCGGGCCAAGAGAAAATCACCTCGGTGAGCATGGCCAGGGTGATCAGAGTACTAAACTGTAAACCCAATAAACGGATCACCGGCAACAAGGCGTTGCGTAAACCATGGTGAAACAGCACCTGCCAAGTAGAAAGCCCTTTGGCTTTGGCGGTCTTGATGAAATTGGTTTCCAGAACATTGAGCATCGAGCCTCGGGTGTAGCGGATCAAAACCGTAGTGGGATAGGTGGCCAGCACAAAAGTCGGTAAAGCCATGTGTTTCAGGGCATTGATAAAGGCTTCGTAACGGTAGGGAATATCGGCCTGTAGAATATCCCATAGCAAAAAGCCGGTTTCATATGGGACTTCATACACCAGCCCAATCCGCCCGGAGGAAGGGAACCAGCCGAGCTGTAATGAGAATACCATGATGGTGATCAAGGCCCACCAAAACACCGGTAAGCAGTAACCGACCATGGTGCTGCTGATAATTAAAACATCCGGCAATTTGCGGTGATAGTAGGCCGCTAGGATACCCAAAGGAATGCCGAAAAAGGTTGAGATCAACAGCGAATAGATGGCCAGCTCCATGGTGGCGGGGAAAATTCGACTCAGCTGTTCAAAGATGGCACTTTGGCTGTTGAAGGAAATACCCAAGTCGCCATCGAAGATACGCTCTAAAAACGCCAGATACTGGCGTATGATACCATCGTCTATTTTGTATTTGAGCTCCAAAAACGCCAACTGATTGACGGTGATCTCTTGATAACCGCTTAAGTTGACTAAGGGGTCGCCGGGGAACAGATAGGCGAGACTAAAGGCCAGTACAGTCAAACTGAACATCACAAACAACAATAAAACGGTGCGGCGTAAGATGTAGTTAATCATCGTTTGCCCCTTCTTCAACCGCTTTACTCTTGCTTACTTCGGCCAATGAAATCGAACCATAGGGGCTGATGATGATCCCCTGTACATTGTTTAAATGAGCCTGAAACTTGTGCGTATGAGCGATGGGAAACAGCGGTACTTCGGCGTTGATAATACCCTGTGCCTTGCGATAAATCGACTTGCGGCTATGGGTGTCGGTATTGATCCGAGCGCTCGATAGCAAGTCGTCAAATTCGTCGTTACACCAAAAGGCGCGATTACGTCCAGAGGATTTCGCGGCGCAGCTTAAGGTTGAACGAAAAAAGTTATCCGGGTCAGCGGTATCGGCTGACCAGCCAATGACCACCGAATCGTGCTCGCCATTGCCAAGGCGTTTACGGAAGGTGGCCCATTCAAAGGTGACTATTTTGGCGCTAACGCCGATTCTAGCCAAATCTGCCTGCATCAATTCGGCCGTTTTGACCGCATTGGGGTTGTAGTCGCGTTGAATTTGCGGTGCCCAGATGGTCATGTCAAACCCTTGTGGGTAGCCGGCCTGTTCTAGCAACTGTTTGGCTTTGTGGGGGTTGTATTGGATCGGTTGCTCATTGCGATGATAACCCCAAGAGATTGGCGGTAAAATCGAGTCGGCTTTGGTGGCCTTGTTGTAATACACCGCTTCCATTATGGCATCTAAATTGATGGCATGGGCCAATGCCTTACGCACCAAAATTTGATCAAATGGGGGTTTATCGGTATTGAACGCCCAAAAACCCACATTGAGGGCGGTTTTTTTCACCACCGAAATGTCTTTGCGTTTTTCCAACAGCGGCAGCTCTTGCGGCAGCGGAATGGCCGAGATATCGCATTCATGGGTCAGTAGTTTGGCGATACGGGAGGAGCCGTTTTTGGTGATGTCGAAGACCAGTTGCGATACCGGCCTTGCCTGCCCCCAGTAGTCTTCATGGCGATAATAGCGGATCAGCTCGTCACGTTTATATTCTCTGAATTTAAAGGGTCCTGTGCCCACCGGAAACTTATCGAGTCGGTTTTTGGCGCCTTCTTCATAGAGCTGGTCGGCATATTGCTTCGACAAGATCACCGAAAAGTCGGTGGCCAAGTTCGACATAAAGGTGCTGTCGGGGTGATTTAGCTCAAATTGCACCTGATAAGGTGAAAGGGCTTTAATATTTACCACCGAATCATTAAGTAGCTTGCGATAATTACCGCCCCCGACATAGTGATAGCGGTTACGGGTATCTAAGGTTCGGTTGAACGAGAACAACACGTCATCGGCATTGAAATGGCGCGTCGGGGTGAAGTAGTCGGTGGTATGAAACTTAACGTTGCGGCGCAAATTGAATATGTAGCTGAGGCCATCGGCCGAGACTGTCCAGTCAGTGGCCAGCTCAGGTAAAAACTCACCGGTTTCATAATTGCTCGAAACCAGTGTGTTGTATAGGGTGTTGGCGATGGCGTCGGCGGTGGTATTGGATGAACCCAGTTGTGGATTAAAGGTGACCGGAGAGCCTTCTGAACAGTACACCACCGAATTGTCATATAACGAGCTGGTGCTTGGTGCACCGCAGGAAGTCACCGCGGCACAACACAGCACCAAGGCTGTGGATGAGAGCGCCGTTTTATACCGTTGAGTCAATGTCATTTGTTATTGCTTTGCGTCAGAATCAAGCAGGTTGTATTTTTTCAGATATCCTCGTAATTGATGATAGGTCAAGCCGAGTAAGTCTGCTGTCTTTTTCTGGTTATACTGACTCGAAGCCAGTGCATTGTTAATGAGATCTATTTCAAATTGCGCCGAGATGTCTTTGAGATTGACCGGAAAACTCATCGTTTCTGCATCCGGTTTCAACATGCCTGAGCCGTTGCTGGTGCCGTTGCTGCCATTAGACTGCGGCGCACTTGATGGCGCAATCGCCTCATGGGCTGGCTCAACTCGGCGGTCTACTGTACGCACTTTTGAACGTGGTCTGTAGGGGCTTTCAAATGGGTCGATGATCAGCTCATGCACCGGCACATGGGGATTGTTAGAGCGATACAAGCTACGCTCAACGACGTTTTTTAGTTCCCGCACATTACCCGGCCAATCATAATCCAGCAGTGCGTCTTTGGCTTTGGCAGAAAAGCCGCTAAATAGCTCCCACTCCATCTCACGAGCCATGGTAATGGCAAAGTGTTCGGCCAAAACTAGGATATCTTCTTTGCGCTCTCTAAGTGGTGGCAAAGTAATGACATCAAAGGCTAATCTGTCGAGCAAGTCTGAGCGAAACTCGCCATGTTCGGCCAAGGTTGGGAGGTCTTCATTGGTGGCACAAACCAACCGGGCATTGGTTTTGATGGTACGTGAACCACCAACCCGTTCAAATTCGCCGTATTCGATAACCCGCAGCAACTTCTCTTGGATCATCCCCGACGTATTGGCCAGCTCATCTAAAAACAAGGTGCCGTTGGCTGCGCGTTCAAAACGACCTTCGTGGCGTTTGCTGGCGCCGGTAAATGCCCCGGACTCGTGACCGAACAGTTCGCTCTCGAGCAAATTTTCGTTTAATGAAGCACAGTTAAGGGTGATATAATTCTGATCCCAGCGTTTTGATAAATAGTGGAGGCGGGCGGCAATAAGCTCCTTACCGGTACCCCTTTCACCGATGATCAAGACTGGTTTGTCTAGTGGAGCGATTTGAGAGACCTTTTCCAACACTTCTAAAAACGAGTTGGCTTGGCCAATCAAATTGTCTCTTTGTTGAAAGCGACTCATAATAGGCTTTTTAACTTCACACAAAAACTTGGTTGAAATGACTAATTAATAGTGTATTTTAAAAAACGCATTCGTTAAAGTTATTTTTTGATTGTTTAAAGCGTTTTTAAAAACAAGGGCTTAGCGGCATTTTGCAAGTTGGCAAGATATCTGAATATGCCACCACAACATTCAATTATCTTTAAAGTACAACAAGAGGTAGTCACTATGGGCATATTTTCACGCTTTTCTGACATCATCAACAGCAATATCAATGCGCTGCTTGATAAGGCGGAAGACCCGCAAAAAATGGTTCGACTGATCATCCAAGAAATGGAAGATACCTTAGTCGAAGTGCGTTCCACCTCAGCAAAAACCATTGCCGAGAAAAAAGAGTTAAGCCGTCGCGTCGAACGTATGGAAACCGAAGCGGGCGAATGGCAGGCAAAAGCCGAATTGGCTTTGTCTAAAAGTCGCGAAGATCTGGCCCGCGCCGCCTTGGTTGAAAAAGGCAAAGCGCAAGATGCCATCGATGCGGTAAGACAAGAGTTGGCGCATGTCGAAGATCACATCAGCAAGTTACAGGAAGAAACCGCTCAGTTGCAGGAAAAGCTGGCCGACGCCAAAGCCCGTCAAAAAGCGATTTTGATGCGCCATCAAGCTGCTTCAACCCGTTTGGATGTTAAGCGTAAGCTCGATACCTCTCGTGTTGATGATGCCTTGAACCGTTTTGAGCGCTATGAGCGTAAAATCGACAGCATCGAAGCGGAAGTCGAAGCATACGACCTAGGTAAGAAGTCTTTGGCCGATGAGATTGCCTGCCTCGAAAACGATAGTAAAATAGATGACGAACTGGCTGCATTAAAAGCTAAAATGGAAGGCGGCAAAAGCAGCAAGAAGAAGTGATCTAGGTGTCTAACTAATACAGGAGAAGGCTTGTGGAAGAAATCTTAGGCGTAGGTTTTATCATCTTCATGGTTATTGTGGCACCGATGTGGCTGCATCTGCATTACCGCTCTAAGCGGGAAGTCAGCAAAGGACTAAGTCAAGGTGATTACCAACAACTTAATGAACTTGCTGAAACGGCAGACAAAATGGCAGCCCGCATCAAAACCTTGGAAGCCATCTTAGACGCTGAATCACCCGAGTGGAGAAACAAAGTATGAGAAAATTCCATGGTGAACTCTACCGGTTAAAGCGAGAAGGTAAGATAGCGGGTGTCTGTGCGGGTTTGGCAGATTACTTTGGCATTGAAACATGGCTGGTACGTATTATCTGTGTTTCAGGTGTCCTGCTCTCAGGGGCATTCTTTGTTTTCGCTTACATCGCGTTGTGGTTTATCTTGGAAGTGAAGCCCGGTCATGAAAAGGATGCCAATCAGCCGGGCAACCAAGGCCATCAAGGTCACTGGGATGAGAAGTTCAAAGGTGACATTAACGCGCATATCCGTTCTCACTTTGAAGAGAAACCGGTGGTAGTAAAAGAAAGAGTATGGCAGGCAGGAGAGCCGCCAAAACAGGCGTTTCACGACATTGCAGACAAATACAAGGACTTGGAAAAGCGGCTGCAAAATTTGGAAACTTACGTCACCTCGACAGAGTTTACCGTTGCCCGTGAAATTAACCGCCTGTAATTGAAAATGCCGAGATAGCCCTCGGCTTTTCACGTTTATAGTCCACAAAACCTAAGAGCCAAGGGAATATGCTGAAAAACCTACTCGGTTCATTGTCGTTAGATGAACTGAAAGCCGAAGCCGACAAGCTCCTGAAAAAAACCCTTAACCGCCACGTTAAACTGGCGGTTACCGGTTTATCCCGGGCAGGAAAATCTGCCTTTATCACTTCACTGGTCTACCAGCTGTGTGAGCAAGCCGACAGCAAAAACCTCCCATTTGTCGCTGCGGTGCGCGATGGCCGTTTTATCGGTGCCAAAAAGATCCCCCAAACCAGTTTGCATGTGCCGTCATTTGCCTATCAGGACGCCCTTAATAATCTGTTTGACGACGTTCCAAGCTGGCCTGAATCGACTCGCTCCATCAGCGAGTTAAGATTGGCCATTCGTTTTGCTCCCAAAGAAGGGCTCATGAGTCAGCTTAGCGACTGGTATACCTTGCACCTCGACATAATCGACTATCCTGGCGAATGGTTGATGGACTTGCCGATGCTGTCGATGGATTTTGCCAAGTGGAGTGAAATGATGGCAGGGCTGTTTGCCAAGGAGCCACGTAAAACTCACGCCAAGGCATTTTTAGATAATTTACAATTGCTCGATTTGGATGGGCCGGTCGATGAGCTACAACTCAAGCAGTTATCGACAGAATATGCCGAACTGCTGAGGTATTTTAAAAACCAACTTGGTCTGAGTTTATTGCAGCCGGGACGTTTTATTTTACCCGGTGAGCTTGAGGGCGCACCGATTTTACAGTTTGTGCCAGTGCTTAGCATTGAGGGCCGGGATAAACTGGAGCATATTCAGCCCGGCTCAAATTTAGAAGCGCTCAAAAATCGTTTTGAGGAATACAAAAACCGTGTGGTGAAAGGCTTTTATAACGATTATTTCCGTCATTTTGACCGTCAGATTGTCTTGGTCGATTGTCTTGCGCCATTAAACGCCGGGGAGGTCAGCTTTGATGAGCTTAGGCGCTCAATGGAGCTGATACTACAAAGCTATGATTATGGCAAAAACAACATTCTACGACGGGTTTTTTCGCCAAAAATCGACAAATTGTTGTTTGCCGCCACCAAAGCTGATCATGTTACTCCTGAGCAGCATAAAAACCTTACCTTATTGCTCAATAACCTGATTGAGAAAACTCGCAAAGACGTGCAGTTTGAAGGCATTGAAATCGACACCTTGTCGATGTCGTCTATTCGCGCAACCGAGCAGGGCTTTGTTGACCACCAAGGGGAAACCTTTCCTTGCATCAAAGGCACCACGATGGTAGATGAGGCGCGACAAAGCGTCACCTTATTTCCCGGCGAGATCCCAACGCAACTTCCTACCCAGTCGTTTTGGCAAAATCATCAGTTTGATTTTGTCAGCTTTCTACCGCCGAAAAAAACTGAGCAAAGCATTGAACATCTACGCATGGACCATGTGATTGAATTTTTACTGGGAGACAAACTCAAATGAGCCAAGTCGAAGATCGCCAAGAGGATAAAGTGAAATCGCAAGTGGTCTTTGACAGTGAGCCGGTTAAAGCGAGCGAAGTGCTTGATGAGATTAAGCATTTGCAGGATAAAATGGTGTTTGATGACACCCTGCCGATGCAAGTTGAGACTGCCGAGTCTAAAGAGCAGGCGTTGCCTGTTGCACTAGAGCAGGCCATTACCCGCTCTGGCAAAAAATGGTCACTGGGGGCAAAAGCCTTATTGGCGGTAGTGGTGGCTATTTTGGGCATTGAAACGGCACAGTTCTTTGTTGAGGCATGGAGCAATGAACCGTTTATGGCAGGGCTTTATAGTGGCGCTTTTGCCTTGGCGTTGTTGTTGGCTGGCAAAGTGACGTTGGCGGAATATCGACAACTTAAACAACTGAAAAAATTGCAACAGTGGCAGAGTGAAAGCGAGCGGATGGAAAGGGCCGAGCAGGTCGGTCAGGCGCTGAAAATGTGCGACACCATCAACAAGCAATTGCCGCAGGATATGTCAGATGCGCTTGGGCGCTGGCGTGAAGCGATAAAAGCCGACCACACCGACAAAGAGATATTGCTACTTTACTCAGAGATGGTGCTTACCCAAGCTGACGATAAGGCGGTGAAGTTGATATCGCGCTACGCGTCGGAAACGGCGCTCATGGTCGCTATCAGCCCGCTGGCGGTGATGGATATGGCGTTGGTCTTGTGGCGTAGCACTAAAATGATTGACCAGATCTGTGCGCTTTATGGCGTCAAACTCGGTTATTGGAGCCGTATTCGGCTTATCAAGGCGGTGATCCACAACGTTATTTATGCCGGGGTTACCGAGCTTTTGGCCGATGTCGGTTCGGCGGCGCTAAGCTTAGAGCTGGCAGGTAAGTTGTCGGCACGTGCGGCACAGGGCCTAGGTGCAGGGCTGCTGACCGGCAGACTTGGCTTTAAAGTGATACAGTTTTGCCGACCGGTACCGGCATTGCCAAATAAACAAAAGCGCCTTGGCGATCTGTCAAAGCAACTGCTCAGTGATATTCGCCGTGCCATCGGCAATAAGTCAGATTAAGGAGATAAGATCAGCACATTGTTTTGCTGGTCTATCTCAAACTTGAAGTGTTTTAAAAAGTTCATGCCCAGCAGCCCATCAAAGTCGTTCATACCCTCGATGGGCATGACCACGAACTGGATCTTATCAACAAAAAAGCCATCAATATCAAACCGTTCAAATTGATAAACCGGTGCGTTGACCTGCCCGCCTGCGGTATTGAGCAAGGTATCTCGTAAATATTCGGGGTAAGTCCAGCTTTGCAGTTGGTCAAAGACGTTTTGGGTCAGTACCGACAGCGACGCGCCGGTATCTATCATTAGGTTCACGCGGTTGTTGTGGTTTAAGATGCCGCTCACCAAATAATGCTCGCCGACAGGTTTGAGCTTAATGGCGGTTTCAACCAATCTGGCCTTATCGATTTTATCCAACAAATCTTGAGCTGCCTGACGATAATAATTGTTGCTCAGCAGTGGTTCTAAAAGGTTTTGTGCGTCATACATTTGCTCTAGGGCTATCATCGCCTCAGCCATCGACAGGGTATAAGGTGCAAAGCCCGGTTCTTGATTGAGCATGTACTGGGCAAAATCCACCAGTGCCTGCCATGCCTTTTGCGCTTTTAACTGAGCGATTTTTTCATTGGCAAGATGGCGTGCGCGGGCTTGATAATATTCCTGCTGTTTTTGCTCGTAGGTATCGGCATACAACTGCTGGTAAACCTCAATCGCTTCGACAATGCGCTCAAGTTTGACATTGGCTTCTGCCTTGATGGCGAGAAACTGGCTATCGAAAGGGTAGCTGTTTAAGAACGCCTGAACAAAAGGCCATATTTGATTGAGATTGTCTTTTTCCAACCGGCTCTTAATGGTCTCCCACCATTGTTGTTTTAACGCCAAAGCCTTGTTTTCATCAAGCAAAAGCAGTTCAGCGTATAATGATATGGCGTCATCATATTCGCCCTGATTGAATAATTGTTCAGCCTGAGCAATGAGCGTTGCGACTTGATTCGATTGTGTGCTTGACGTCGGGTTTTCTGCTTGCTGCGTCTTGGAAAAATCCTTGTCGAGAGCATGACTTGATGGTGCGGTTGAGGCTTTATCGGCGCGACGGGAAAAATCTGGCCCAGAGTGCTCAACATTTTGATATTGAAAGATATTTAGCCCAACTGAGAACGTTAACAGTAACAGCAAAAGCCAAGACAAACGATTCACAACAGTTTCTACCCGATGAGTTTGACCTCACCTTAGCAATTTCCATCAAAGACGTCTAGAGGCTGCTCAGTTGTCTCAAAAACAATGGTCTGACCGTTGCAAAAATGGCATATAGTTGAATCTGCAACTAATTAATTGTAGTATCAGGTAATTCAAATCTTATCGATACTCAGGCAAAAGACAGAGTATCGACTATTCTTTGTACAGGTTTTGTACGACCAGACAGATGGGGTTCAAACATGATGACTGAATCAGCACAGGTAAGCGATAACGCTTGCCAGTCTAATTTTGATTGGAAGAAAGTAGCCTATTTATTGTTTCTTTCTCGCGCCATGGATGATATTGAAGAACAGGAGTTGGTACCGGCCAAATTGGTGTTTAACCAGTTTTCTGCCCGTGGCCACGACTTGGCGCAGATCTTACTTGGCTCATTGCTGACACACCCCCATGACGGTGCCACCGGATATTACCGCTCTCGTCCATTTGTTTTGTCATTGGGTTTAGATATTGAAGATGCTGTTGCTTCGCCAATGGCCAAATCCGGCGGTTACAGCGATGGCCGCGATATCGGTGTGGTGTGTAACTATCCAAATGTTGAACGCAAAGGGGCAATGTTATTCCCGATGTGTGGTGGTGTCGGCGCGCAGTATTCGCCAATTGCCGGCTGGGCGCAGGCCATTGTGTATCACCGCGATGAGCTTAAAGATGAAAGCTACCGAGGTGCCATTGGTGTTTCTATGGGCGGCGACTCATCTATGTCTACCAATGGTTTTTGGGCGTCACTCAATATTTCAACTACCAACAATTTGCCGCATCTGTTTTACATTGAAGACAACGGCTATGGTATTTCTGTACCGCAAGAGGTGCAAACGCCCGGCGGTGACCAGGTGGCCAACCTTGCGGCCTATAAAAACCTCAAAATTATCGACGGCGACGGCACTTGCCCGATTGAAACGCCGCGCTTGATCCAACAGGCGGTAGATTATGTGCGCTCAGGCGCCGGTACTTGTTTGTTGCGCTTAAAGGTGCCGCGTTTATGCGGTCACACCTTCCAAGATACCCAAGCCTATAAGCCGATGGAAATGATCCAGCAAGAGCAAGACCGCGACCCGCTGCCAAAGCTAAAAGCGCATTTGATTGAAAATGGTATCGTGACCGAAGATCAATGGGTAGAGATTGAAGCCACGGCTTATCAGGACATTCGTGATGCCGTTGAGCGTGCCAAGCAACGTCCAGAGCCCGATGTCAGCAAAGTGACGCGCTATGTTTATGCCGAAACCGATGAACATGGCAACCCGGAAGTTCAACTGCGCGGCGGTTTGCATGCGAGCAATCATCAATTCCCAGAGGTTAGTGAAACGCCTAACCCGCAAGGCTCGCGTTTGAACTTGCAAACCGCCATCCGTAAAGTGCTTGAGCATGAGCTTGAAACCAACCCTAAAGTCTTGGTGTTTGGTGAAGATGTCGGGCCAAAAGGCGGCGTTCATGGCGCGACCTTGGGGCTAAATGAGAAGTTCGGTAACCACCGGGTGTTCGATACCAGTCTATCGGAAGAAGGGATTATCGGCCGCTCTGTTGGTATGGCTTTGGCCGGTTTGATGCCGGTACCAGAGATCCAGTTCAGAAAATACGCTGAGCCTGCGGCAGAGCAGATTGTCGATACCGGTATCATGCGTTGGCGCACCAATAATCAGTTTGCCGCGCCAATGGTGGTACGTATCCCCGGCGGCTTTGCCGGTCGCGGAGATCCGTGGCACTCAATGTGTGATGAAGTCGAGTGGGCACATAAAACCGGGTGGCAAATCGTGATGCCGTCAAATGCACAAGATGCCGCCGGATTGCTGCGCTACGCACTGCGTGACAATAACCCGACAATCTTTTTTGAACATCGCTCATTGCTGGACAATCGCTGGGCTCGTCGTCCGTATCCAGGTGATGACTTTGTGATCCCATTTGGCCAAGCCAATACCTTGTTATCTGGTGACAAACTGACCGTCGTTTGTTGGGGCGCAATGGTTGAGCGCTGTGAAGGTGCGGCGTTAGAACTTGACAAAGGCATCGAGGTTATCGACTTACGCACCATTCAGCCGTGGGATAAAGAAACCATTTTGGCCTCGGTGAAAAAAACCGGCCGTTGTTTGATTGTTCATGAGGATAATTTGACAGCCGGATTTGGGGCTGAGATAGCCGCTGTACTGGCCAAAGAAGCGTTTTTCGATTTGGATGCGCCGATTGAGCGTTTAACCATGCCAGATACGCCAAATCCGCACAATATCCACCTACTCAATGCCGCCGTGCCGACACAAGAGCGCATCAAAGCGGCGATGTTAGACATTTTGGAGGTTTAATAGGCTATGAGTGAATTAATCGATATTATTCTGCCGGCCGATCAGCTTGAAGGCACCTCGGCTACCTTGTCTAAATGGTTGGTGGCCGTCGGCGCTCAGGTAAAAGACGGCGATCCTATCATTGAGCTTGAGACCGACAAAGTGTCGATGGAGATCTGCGCACCGAGTGATGGCGTGCTTAGTGAGGTCTTAGCTCAAGAAGGGCAAAACGTAGAAGTCGATGCTGTCTTAGGCCGCATGAGCAAAGGCGCCGGTGGCGCACAAACTGCGGCTGTCGAAAGTGCCGCGCCAATGCCTGTGCAAACCTCGGCACCAGCACAAAGTGACAGCACCGCGCAAGACGACAGTGCCCGTCATTTGATAGGTCCAGCGGTTAGGCGTCTGCTTAAAGAGCATGGCTTAGACATCAATTTAATCTCCGGTACGGGGCGTCGTGGCCGCGTAACCCGCGATGATGTGCGTGCCTATATTGCTAATCCGCAGCCCCGTATTCAAGCCGCGCCAGTGGCCAGCCCTTCGCCATATGCCGCCATGGAGCGCGCCGCTAGGCCACTAAACGGCAAGCTTATACCTCATAGCAACATGCGCAAATCCATTGCCAACCATATGGTTGAGAGTTTGCTGCATACCTCGCCACATGTCACCAGTGTGTTTGAGATGAATATGAGCAACATCATTGAACACCGTCGTTGGCACAAAAAGGAGTTTGAAGCCCTTGGTGTTAAGTTGACCTTTACCGCCTACTTCCTTGCCGCTATGGCGCAGGCTGTGAAAAAAGTGCCGCAAACCAACGCCCGTTTTCATGCCGATGCGTTGGAGATCTTCGAAGACGTCAATATTGGTGTCGGTACAGCCTTAGGGGATGCCGGTTTGGTGGTCCCTGTGGTCAATCGCGTACAGGAAATGAACCTGTTTGAAATTGCCAAAGCGTTGAATGCACAAACCGATAAAGCCCGTGATGGCAAGTTGACCCCGGCGGATATGAAAAACGGCACCATCACCATATCCAATCATGGTGTCAGTGGCAGTTTGTTTGCTGCGCCTATCATCATCAATCAGCCTCAAGTGGCTATCTTGGGGGTAGGCAAACTGGAAAAACGCGTGGTTGTCGAAGAAGTCGCCGGCGTCGATACCATGGTGATCAAACCGATGTGTTATGTCTCTTTGAGCATTGATCATCGAGCCTTAGATGCCCATCAGACTAACCTGTTCTTATCTGAGTTTGTCGAGGTGATTGAAAACTGGGGGCAGTAACCGCTGCACTTCAAACGCCGGTGTACTCGCACCGGCGTCTATTGCAATTGCGCTTTGCTATCGGCTCTTGGCTTGACTACCATTAAGTGAGTAGCCGCGATTGAGCGAAGTTGAGTTGATGCGAATTGTTTTTCCTTTGTTGCTGATGTTGGCAACGGCCTTCACTGCCGAGGCAGTCCCTTCTTATGATGTGCAATATCGTGATTATCTGGGCACGCATACTGTCAAAGGTGTCAGAGACAATGAACATACCTTTTTATATAACTCCAGTGCGAAAAAACAATTAAAGCTTGCGACCTTGGATTGGCCACCCTATATCGATAAAGACGGCTGCCGTCAGGGCTGGGTGATGCAAAGTACCATCGCCTTGCTGCATCATTTGGGCTATGGTGCGACTGTGACCTTCTATCCATGGGCAAGGGCCGTTAAGCAGGTTGAAAGCGGCAAAGCCGATATTTTGTTTCCCGAGTATTTTATCGATCCACAGGCGCCCTCAGATGTCTATCAAGGCACGCGGCGGCTAGATCACCTGGTATTGAGCGACAGCTTTGGCTGGGGGCCGATTGCTTTTATTAAGCGTAAGGATCACCAACTGGCCAATGCTGCCGATCTCAGTGCCCTTAGCAATGAGTGGATAGGGGTGGTTAGAGGTTATCAAAATACCCCGGAGTTCGATCGCTTAATGGATCTGGGGAGTTTCAAAATTGTCGAGGCGCTAAACGACTTCAATAACTTAAAATTGTTGCTCAATCGTCGGGTCAATCTGATTGTGGGCGATCCTTTGGTGATAGAGGCCGATGTTAAAAAGTCTGATTTGAGCGCCAAAGAAAAAGCGGCCATGCTGGCGCAGATTGAAGTGGTCGAACCTATTTTACAAATGAATGCGTTGTATTTCGCCATTGCCAAAAAAAGCAAATATGCCGACGTGTTGTCGATAGAGCTCAATCAGGCCATTGCCAGCTTCGACAAACAAGGTGTACTTTCTGAGATCCAGTTTCAGGTTGGACGACGCTGTCAAACCCTCAAGGATAAACCGTTACAATAATCTCGCGTCCAACTGCCTACAATCCCTTGGCATATCCAAACAATCGATGGTAATGTTTTAACATTGTCAGTTAAAACAGATAGGATACTTGATGGCCGCAACAATCAGCGCAGAGAACAGATCACAATGGTTTGCCCAGTTATACGGCAAGCTTGATGAGTTAATGAGCGAGACTAAACTCGATGTGTTATTGATGACCTCGCGAGACTGCCAACTGTCTGAATACACCCCGTTATGTAACAACCCACGTTATCAGCTGACCGGCTTTACCGGTTCGGTTGGTGATGCCCTTTATTTATCAAAGTCTTTAGCCGAGCGGTTAGGCTGTGCTCAGTGTCTGTTATTTGTTGATGGCCGCTACCATATTCAAGCAGACAAAGAGACCTTACCTGAGTATGTGGCGGTACAGAAAATGCAGTATGGTCAAGCGATGTGGCCTAGTATCAAGCAATGGCTTGAGGACAACCGGCAGTACATCACGCAAGTGGGTTTTGATGGCTATCGCTTTAGCGCCGGTGACATTGCCGAGCTTGCGCAAGTGGCCGCAAGTGCCGAGTTTACGCTACAGTCTTTTGACCGATATGAAATTGACGCCGCCTTATCACTTGAGGGCATGAATACCACCAAGCCGATAGTGCAACTGGCCGATAGTATGCTTGGTCGCAGTATTGCCGATAATATCAATGCGTTACAACAAAGTTTTCCGCAAGGCTGCGCGGCGGAAAATACCTGCTACGCTAGCGCTTTGACCGACGATGTTGCCTATTTACTAAACTCGCGTGGTTATCATGCCGACAACCAGTCGGCTCACTTTGGCTTTTTGTTTATTGTTGGACGCGCTTTGTGTTTATATCTGCCCAAAGAGTGTTGTGATTGCGACGTTCAGATCAACCACTTGTCCGGGCTTGAATTGACCACTGTCCGCAACGATTTAGACGCGCTCAAGGCATGGCTTAGTGAGTATCCGGTCAGTGCACTGTGTTACAGCAAAGATGGCATCAACTACGTGCTTGAGCAGTTGTTGCAGCAATCGAGTGACAATGCCTTGGTCTATGATGATTTCGATGGCGTTACGCCGATCCGCGTGGTGAAAAGCCCACAAGAACTCAAAGCCATGAAAAAAGCCTTTTTGCGCAGCTCTATTGCGATTGCCGAGACTATTCGCTGGGCCAAGTATGGTGATGAACAGGACCGGGTGTTTACCGAATCCTGCATGGCAGCAAAATTATGGGATGAGTATGAAGCCCAAGGAGCCAAAAGCCTAAGCTTCAATACCATCGCCGGGTGCGGCGAAAACGGCGCGCTGATCCATTATTCGGATATCCATTCAACCCGACCGCTCAATGATGGCGAGTTGGTGTTGCTCGATAGCGGCGCCTACTACGAAGAAGGGTTGGCAACGGACATTACGCGTGGTTGCTTTTGCAATCACAGTCGCACAGCGCAGCCACAACCATGGCAAATCGATATTTATACCGCCACGCTCAAAGCCAGTATTGCCGGATTGAGTGCGCGATTTGACCAAGACACCACAGGTGCCGAACTCGATAGACAGATCCGCAGCGTCATTCAAGAGGCCGGTTATGACTATGCCCATGGCACCGGTCATGGTGTCGGCATCGATGTACATGAATCCGGTATTGGCATCAGCCCGAAAAACACCGGAGTGATGACCGAGCATGCGGTGGTCACTATTGAGCCGGGGATTTATCTTGAAGGTAAAGGTGGTGTGCGCGTTGAGAATGTGGTTATCGTCAAACGTGACGAGTTTCATCCCGAAAAACTCTATTTTGACAACATCTCCTTTGTTGGGTATGACTGGGATCTGGTTGACCTTGACAAGCTTAGCGAGGATGAAAAAGATTATCTAAAAGCCTACGAACACAAATGTCAGGAGTTGGGTACCGAGATCACCCGCTGTCCATTGCTTTGAATTCACGCTAAGGATTGAACCTTTGATTCTACAAACCGAGCGACTTGCCTTGCGGCAGGCCGAGTTGGCCGATGGGCCATTTATTTTTGAGCTGCTTACCGACAAAACCTTCATCGACAATATTGCCGACAAAGGTGTGCGCGAGCTAAGTGATGCCGAAGACTATATTCGTCAATCATTGTTGGCAAGTTATGAAAACAATGGCTTTGGCCTGTATCTGGTTGAACGCAAAAGTGACAATGCTGCCGTTGGGCTATGCGGTTTAGTTAAACGGGATGGCCTTAACTGTCCTGACATCGGTTATGCGTTTTTACCTCGTTTCACTGGTGTCGGCTTTGCGACCGAATCGGCTAAAGCGGTATTTCAGTATGCGCAAAATACACTCAAACTGACTAGGGTGGTGGGCATTACTTCACCGGATAATACCGCGTCAATTGCGGTATTGAAAAAGATCGGTCTCGGGCATCAGCAACAGATAGAACTGGACGGTAAACCCACGGTTTTATTGTATTAGGATAAATTAGATTAGTCGGTTTGCATAAGGTGAAATTCTTGCTCATACTGTGATGGGCTTAACTTGATACCGCGCAACATTTTTAGTGCCAAATTTGACAAGTTCCGCAAGTGTAAGAATGGAGAAATATTTGCAAAGAGTAGTCATATATATATTCTGGGTATTTTGTTGTTATTTGGTGGTTGTCAGCTTCGCGTATGTGAAAGTGATGTTTGTTTTGGTAGTGGAAGCCAATATGGTGTTTGGAAAAATATAAATTCACTACTTGGTGAAATGCCGACTTCACATGAAACTCGTATTAACCTTGAATTGACAGAGGTATTAAATATCAAAATAGAGGACTTAAATAGCGCTATCGCTCTGTTTGAACAAAACCTTTACAGCCTGTCATTGCCATCTATTACTTTTTCTCCCAGCTTTAGTGAGGACATTAATCACCTCAACTTAGAGGCTAAAACATTACGAGGTATCAAGCTTCATTTGACCTCGGTTAAGTTGCTATTACAGGTAGTTAGTCTCGCCAAAAATCAAAAACACTCAATATTGATTGGGGATTATCTTGATATTGATGGCAACGCCCAATTTTCTTTGAAAGAGCTATATCAGCAAGTGATGTATGTCCAACAACGATTAGCGCAGCTCAAATTACACTCTTCGGCAAGTAAGGTAACTCAATAGTATGAAGCTTCAACAGGTCGCAAAATTGATCTTAGGTAGTATCTTGATTATGAATCTACTGATATTAGTTGTTGAGGGTATCTGGAAGCGAGATCATGATGACTTAAAGAATGACTGGGTGCAATACCGGCAAACATTGCAAAACAAATCGGCGCTACTGAGTAAGTTTAGGGAAACCCTTGGCTATGGTGGTATGATCCATAACCTTAAAAATTATGTCCTCAGAAGCGATCTAGATTATATTTTAAAAGTTCATTATCAGTTGCAAGAGATTATGCTTGCCATTGAAGCCTATCGTAGTATGGAAACTACTGAGCAGGAACGCCTAAGCCTTAATGAAATTGAAAATATAAGACATAAGTATTTAGACGCGGCAGTAACTGCCGAGAAAATGAAGTTAAATGGAGCCGAGGCTACTGAAATCGATAAAGTGATTCGGGTCGATGATAAGCCCGCATTTTTGGCCTTAAATACGCTCTCAGATATCGTTTATGCGGCGAATGTTGAAGGCACCAACAAGATAAATTTGCAATTTGAAAAGATTAGCCGCTTTTCTGTTAACTTTGGTTTCGGCATTGTGATTGTTTTATTGGCTTGGGGCGTTGGTTTTTTTGTCTTTATTAAAAAGAATGTTGTTAGTCCTATTTATCGGATGCTAGACTCATTCAATCAAATTGATGTTGAGCGAGATATTTCGCAGCGCATTCAATTGGCCCCTGAGAGTAAACAAACTGAACTTGATGAGCTGGCATTGGCTGCAAATCAATTCTTAGATATTGCGGAGCGTCATACCAACCGGTTGGCGCAAGCGGAAAGTCAGGCCAAGGATAACGAGCAGCGCCTTGCTGCAATACTCAATGGTACGGCAGAAGGGATTGTCACCATCGATGCCAATGGCATCATTCTCAGTTTCAATTCAAAGTGTGAAGATATTTTCGGCTATAAGGCCGATGAAGTGCTTGATCGCAACGTTTCCTGTTTGATGCGCCCGGATGAGCGCGTAGCTCATCAGCAATACCTTAAGCATGCCAAAAAAATGGTTGGCCGCATCATCAATGCCAACCGCGAACTCAAAGGGCAGCGTAAAGACGGCACGGTTTTCCCGATGGAATTGACCGTATCGAGTGTCGAGATCAAAAAGCAAACCTGCTATATCGGTGTATTGCAAGATATTTCGGCACGTAAAGCCTACGAGCGCAAGTTGCTCGATGCCAAGACGGAAGCTGAGCAGGCCAACATGGCAAAATCGCAGTTTCTTTCAGCCATGAGCCATGAATTACGTACGCCACTCAATGCCATCTTAGGTTTTAGTCAGTTGATGTGTTACAACACCAAAGAACCCCTTAGTGAATTACAACGCAAAAATACCGAGCAAATTTTATTGGCCGGGAAGCACCTGCTGGAACTGATCAACGATATTCTAGATTTAACCAAAATCGAGTCGGGCAATTTTGATATTGAATTTGAGCAGGTGGAGTTGGGCATGGTGTTAGATGAGTGTATCCATCTTGTTACGACAGACGCCAATCGCTTGCAAGTTGAACTGATCAATGAACATGACAGTGGACTGCCAGTTTATTTGGAAAGCAACCAAATCAGGCTTAAGCAGGTCTTGCTTAATCTGATCACCAACGCCATAAAATACAATGTGCCTCAGGGGAAAGTCTATATTGCCAGTGAAAATATCGGCAGCAATAGGCTCAGGATCACTGTTCGAGATACAGGGGTCGGTATCGACAAAGCGAATTACGATAGTGTCTTTGAGCCTTTCGTGCGATTTGACCAAAGGGCAAATGAAATCGAAGGGACGGGTATTGGTTTAAGCGTGTGTGCCAAGTTGGTCAATGCGCTAAGAGGGGAGATTGGCTTTGTCAGCCAAGTGGGTGAAGGCACCACTTTCTTTGTTGAATTGCCCTTGGTGTCGCGCTATGGCAGACGCTCACCGACAGAGCTGGATAACATGATGAAAGACATCGTGCCATTGGATTTTAGCGACAAAACGTTACTGTACATTGAAGACAACAAGGCCAACAGGCAGCTGGTCCGTGTGCTGGTGGGGAATATATCCAACATCCGCTTCATTGAAGCGGTCGATGCCCAAAGCGGTCTGCAAATGCTCGAAGAAAATGACGTCGATATTGTTTTTATGGACATCAACCTGCCGGGAATGGACGGGCTGGAGGCGATGAGAAAACTTAGATCCGACGAGAAATATCGTAAACTGCCGATCATTGCCATCAGTGCCGCCGCTTCAATCGACGACATTCGCCAAGGCTCTGAGGCCGGATTCGACTATTATCTGACCAAACCTGTAGATTTACCTCAACTCACCGAGATCATCCGCAACGCCCTGACTTAGGGGGAGATGAAAACCAACACAGCCCTTGCAACTGGGCTGGTTTACGATTACATTACAATAAATTGAGCAAAATCAAAAAAACTGTATCACTTCATTCCATTCTCAACACAATCAGGTATACACAATGAAAGTTGAAAGCTATGCGGCAGGCCGATGGGTTTGCGGTGAGGGCCGAGCGTCAAGCTTGGTCAATGCAATAAACGATGAGCATATCGGTGAAGTCAATTCCCTGACTTCAGGCTTTGATGAGATCTTGGCCTATGGCCGCAATGTTGCAGGTCCTGAGCTTAGAAAACTGACCATTCACGAACGTGCCGAGCGCGTTAAACTGGTCGCCAAATACCTCCTTGACCGCAAAGACGAATACTACCGTATCTCCTATATGACCGGAGCGACCAAAGCTGACTCTTGGGTGGATATCGAAGGTGGTATCGGCACTATGTTCAGCTATTCAGGCATTGCCCGTCGCGAACTGAATAACGACACTTTCATTGTGGAAGGTCCGGCGGAAAACCTCTCTGTCGGCGGCACCTTTATGGGACGCCATATTTTGACCTCAAAAGAAGGGGTGTCGGTTCATATTAACGCGTTTAACTTCCCTGTGTGGGGAATGCTCGAAAAGATAGCGCCTAGCCTTATTGCCGGTGTGCCTGTTGTCGTTAAGCCGGCGACCGTCACTTGTTATCTGACTTATGCGGTCGTTAAGGCCATCGTTGAGTCTGAAATTTTGCCCAAAGGGTCGGTGCAGCTGATCAGCGGTTCGGTCGGCGACCTATTCGATCACTTGACCGAGCAAGATGTTGTCACCTTCACCGGTTCTGCCTCAACAGGCCAAATGCTCAAAGCCCATCCAAACATCGTTGCCAAAAGCGTGCCGTTTACCATGGAAGCGGACTCGCTCAACTGCTGTATTCTCGCGCCAGATGTGACTGTCGAGCATCCTGAATTCGACCTCTTTGTCAAAGAAGTCGCTCGTGAGATGACCACCAAGGCTGGACAAAAGTGTACTGCCATTCGTCGTATTATGGTGCCGGGCAATATGTCTGAGGCGGTTGTCGAAGCGCTTAAAGCTAGGTTGCTGAAAACTGTGATAGGCGACCCAACCGTTGAAGGCGTTCGCATGGGCGCATTGGTTGGTAAGTCTCAACGTGAAGATGTACAAGCGGTGGTTGAACAATTGTCGCAAAGCTCAGAGTTGGTGTTGGGCGGTTTAGACAACTTCCAAACCTTAGGGGTTGAGGGTGACAAAGGCGCCTTTATGGCGCCGACACTGCTACATTGTAGCGACCCTATCAATACTGCCGCGCCTCATGAGCTTGAAGCGTTTGGTCCGGTCAGTACGTTAATGCCTTATAACGACATCGATGAGGCCATCGTGCTAGCTAAGATGGGTAAAGGCTCATTGGCCGGTTCGGTATTTACCTATGAGCGTGCTCATGCTCGGGATTTGATCTTAGGCACCGCATCTCATCACGGTCGGATGTTGGTTATCGACCGCGATTGCGCCAAAGAATCGACCGGTCACGGCTCTCCGTTGGCGCCATTGGTTCACGGTGGTCCGGGCCGTGCCGGTGGTGGTGAAGAATTAGGTGGTGTTCGCGCCATCAAACATTACATGCAGCGTACTGCCATTCAAGGTTCGCCAACTTCTTTGATGACCATCACCAATGAATATGTTCGTGGCGCCAAAACCAAAGAAGACCGGGTTCATCCATTTAGAAAATACTTTGAAGAATTGGAGATCGGCGAGTCGTTGACCACTCACCGCAGAACCGTTACCGAAGCCGACGTGGTGAATTTCGGCTGTGTTTCTGGCGACCATTTCTATGCCCACTTTGACGAAATTGCCGCGAAAGATTCATTCTTTGAAAAGCGTGTAGCCCATGGTTACTTCGTGATCTCGGCTGCAGCCGGTATGTTTGTAGACCCAGGCTTAGGTCCTGTGATAGCCAACTATGGTATCGACAACTTGCGTTTTGTCGAGCCTGTGGCCATCGGTGATACCATTCAGGTCAAGTTGACGGCCAAGCGTAAGATCAAAAAAGCCAAAAAGCCGGATGACAAATACCGTACCGGTGTTGTCGTCTGGGATGTGGAAGTGATCAATCAAAACGGTGAAGCCGTTGCGATTTACGACATCTTGACCTTAGTCGAGCGTCAGCACGACTAATGGCGCAATAGGGCGGCTGGCGGCCGCCCTTTTTGAGCTTAGGACTTTAGGACTTAAGCTGATGATCGGCGTCTTGAAACCTTGGCCTGTCAGCTTGTTCTTCGCTTAATGCTTCGACTTCGCGCATGGTGTTGATTGAGCGCTCGGCCAATTGAATGTATTCGTTGGTGCCGCTGGATTTCCATTTGACTTCCTGTTCGGAAAGTTCACGCACCACTTTGGCCGGAATGCCCATCACCATAGAACGGGGCGGGCATTCAAACTTGGCTTTGACAAATGAGCTGGCGGCGACCATCGACTCTTTGCCGATTTTCGCATCGTCCATTACAACTGCGTTCATACCGACCATGGCATTTTCGCCGATGTGGCAGCCATGTAAAATTGCGCCGTGACCGATGTGGCTATAAGGCTCGAGGTGACAGTCTTTGTCAGGGAAACTATGGCAAACACAATTGTCCTGAACGTTGGAATGATGACTGACGTAGATTCGGCCAAAGTCGCCGCGTAGTACGGCATTGGGACCGATGTAGCAATGCTCTTCGATGATGACGTCACCGATGATCTCGGCACTGGGGTGGACATAGCTGTTGGCTTTGATCACCGGGATCAGGTTGTCGATGGCATAAATTGGCATTAAGACACTCCAAAATTAACAAATTGCCCGACGTACTTTTGGCGTCGTGCGGTTAAAATCAAACCGCTTGGGCTTTTAAAAAACACGATTATAAATGAGAGCAACAACATGTACCAAACGATACAGTTAGAAAGAGACAATGGCGTGGCCCGTTTGACCTTAAACCGCCCAGACAAACTCAACAGCTTCAATGTGCAAATGCATGAAGAACTTCAACATGCTCTTGATGTGATTGCAACAGATGGCACCACGCGTGCGGTATTGTTGACCGGTAGTGGCCGTGGCTTTTGTGCCGGTCAAGACTTAGGCGATCGCGCGGTATCTGCCGATGATGAGCGTCCAGATCTGGGATTGTCGGTAGAGAAATACTACAACCCGTTGATCCGTCGATTGACCAATTTGCCGATGCCGGTGATCTGCGCCATGAATGGGGTTGCCGCAGGTGCTGGCGCCAGTGTGGTGATGGCTTGCGATATCGTGTTGGCGGCCCGTTCTTCGTCGTTTATCTTATCGTTTGCCAAAGTTGGCCTGGTGCCTGACTCGGGCAGCTCATGGCATTTTGCCCGAGCCATCGGTTTGCCCCGTGCCAAGGCTTTGGCAATGTTGGGCAACAAATTGCCGGCAGAGCAGGCAGAGCAGTGGGGCCTTATCTACCAAGTGGTTGATGATGAAGTCTTACTTGACGAAGCGGGCAAATTGGCCGGACATTTGGCGACCCAACCCACAGAAGCCCTCGGCAAAATCAAAAAACTGGTCCACACTTGTTTTGATTACAGCTTAAATGAACAACTCGAACGCGAACGTGCCGACATGCAGCATCTTGGCCGTTCAGACGATTACCGTGAAGGCGTTAGCGCTTTTATGGAAAAAAGAGCGCCGCAATTTAAGGGCAAATAACGGGGAACATCGCGATGGGTGCAAGAGAAGATAAAGCGGTTGCCGAGGCCGCCTATACATTGCTTGAGAACGATCCTGCGTCGAAAATGCTCGACATTAAGATTGTTGAAGTGCGTTATGATCACTGTGCGGTTTCAATGACCGTCACCGAGCAAATGACCAATGGCTATGATGTATGTCATGGCGGCTTTATTTTCACTTTGGCCGATACCGCCGTGGCTTTTGCCTGTGCGGTAAAAGACAAGATCGCCGTGTCTGCCAGCTCGGAGATCGAGTTTTTGGCAGCGGCGAAAAAAGGCGATATTTTAACCGCCACTGCGGATGTTATTCATCATCAGGGGCGAAACTGTTTTTGCAATATGGTGGTCAAAAACCATCATGGCGATTTGATTGCGCTTATTCATGGCCGTCAGGTGATAGTAAAACCCAACCGCTTAGGCGGCGGCAATCAAAGCATTGAACAAGAACCCAACAACTGAAAAAGGGCTTAACATGAAAGACGTATTTATTGTCGATGCTGTACGTACTCCGATTGGACGCTACGGCGGCTCACTGGCGACTGTCAGAGGCGATGATTTGGGCGCAGCGCCGATTAAAGCGCTGATTGAGCGTAATCCGAGCCTGGATTTCAGCGAAGTTGAGGAAGTATTTTACGGTTGCGCCAATCAAGCGGGTGAAGACAACCGCAACGTCGCACGTATGAGTGCATTGTTGGCGGGACTGCCTCAGTCTGTTCCGGCGGTTACCCTTAACCGTTTATGCGGTTCGGGTATGGACGCGGTTGGTTCTGCCGCCCGCGCCATCGCCTGTGGTGACATGAGTTTGGCTATTGCCGGTGGTGTAGAAGCCATGACCCGTGCCCCTTTTGTAATGGGCAAAGCAGGGTCTGCGTTTGACCGTCAGGCGCAAATGTATGACACCACCATGGGCTGGCGTTTTATCAACCCTCAGCTTAAAGCCGAATATGGTGTCGATTCAATGCCTGAAACGGCTGAAAACGTCGCCGAGCAGTTTGCTATCAGTCGTGAAGACCAAGACCTGTTTGCGCTGCGCAGCCAGCAAAAGACTGCCAAAGCGCAACAAGAAGGCAAGTTCGACGACGAGATAGTCGCCATCGAAGTGAAGGTCAACCGCAAACAGACCAAGCTGTTTGCTCAAGATGAGCACAACCGTCCATCGACAACGTTAGAAGCATTGGCCAAGCTGCCGACACCGTTTCGTGAAAACGGCACCGTTACCGCCGGTAACGCATCTGGCATCAACGATGGTGCCTGTGCTTTGTTGTTGGCCGACCAAGCGGCAGTCGATAAGCACGGCTTTAAGCCGCTGGCCAAAGTGTTGGGTATGGCGACTACCGGTCTTGAGCCCCGCATTATGGGGGTAGGGCCTATCAGCGCCACACAAAAAGTGCTGAAAAAGCTCGGTATGAGCCTTGAGCAAATGGACGTGATTGAACTCAATGAAGCGTTTGCAGCACAAGGTTTGGCGGTGATGCGTGAGTTGGGCCTTAACGATGATGACCCACGGGTTAACCCCAATGGTGGTGCGATTTCTTTAGGTCACCCATTGGGCATGAGTGGTGCTCGCTTGGTGACAACTGCGGCCTATCAGCTTAAACGCACAGGTGGCAAATACGCTTTATGTACTATGTGTATTGGTGTCGGTCAAGGCATCGCACTGGTAATAGAGAGCGTTTAACTTATTGATTTAGCCTGAAATAATGGCGATCGAGGACTTCTTTTGGGGAGTCCTTTAAATTGATGTGATACACAAATTGAGCTTTTATCAAGATATTGGTATCATAATGTGCAAATTATTATTCTTAACCGGAGTCCAGTGCAATGCAAACCATTGACAAAGATGAAGCCGAATTACAAGCCGAGTTCGACAGGCGTATTGCCGAGGAACAGAAAATTGAACCGACCGACTGGATGCCAGCGGAATATCGTAAAAACCTGATCCGTCAGATGTCGCAACATGCCCATTCCGAGGTGATCGGTATGCAGCCTGAGGGCAACTGGATCACCCGTGCACCAAGCTTGCGTCGTAAAGCGGTATTGTTGTCAAAGGTGCAAGACGAAGGTGGTCACGGTCTGTATCTTTACAGCGCCACTGAGACGTTGGGGATTAGCCGCTCTGAAATGATTGAAGCGCTGCAAACCGGCAAAGCCAAGTATGCCTCAATCTTTAACTATCCGGCGTTGTCGTGGGCGGATATCGGCGCTATCGGTTGGTTGGTTGACGGCGCGGCCATTGTCAATCAGATCTCGTTGCAACGTACCTCATATGGACCATACTCGCGCGCGATGATCCGCATCTGTAAAGAAGAAAGCTTCCACCAAAGACAGGGCTACGAGATCATGTACGCACTGGCTCATGGCACAGAAGTACAAAGAAAGATGGCACAAGACGCAATGAACCGTTTTTGGTGGCCGTCACTGATGATGTTCGGTCCGCACGATAGTGACTCTGCTCATTCAAGCAAATCAATGAACTGGAAGATCAAACGAGAGTCGAACGATACCTTGCGTCAGCGCTTTGTTGACCAATCGGTGCCACAAATTGAAGCGTTGGGACTGGAGATGCCGGACCCTGAAATCAAATGGAACGAAGAACGTGGCCACTATGACTTTGGCGAGATCAACTGGGAAGAGTTCTATCAGGTGATCAACGGCTCAGGTCCTTGTAACTATCAGCGTTTAAAACACCACAAAGCCGCCCATGAAGAGGGTGAATGGGTGCGCGAAGCCGTTCGGGCCTACCGCAAAAAGCAAGAAAATAAAAAATCCGAGGCGGCGTAAGCGTCGTGAGAGCCCTTGCAAACCTCACGTGGATGAGCGCTTTTGCAGGTCTAAGAGTCACTAAATTTAAGAGAGATATGCCATGAGTCAAGAAAAATTGGCTGTATACGAAGTATTTGTCCGCTCGGCCCGCGGTTTGGATCACAAACATGTTGGTAGCCTTCATGCCGAGAGCCCTGAGCACGCCTTAATGTATGCTCGCGATTGCTATATTCGCCGCTCTGAAGGCGTTAGCATCTGGGTGGTAGAATCGAGCAACATTACCGCTTCACAAGAAGATGATTTGGCGTCTTTTGTCGATCCGATGGATGACAAGCCTTATCGTCACGCCACTCACTATGTGCTGCCTGATAGCGTCAACAACATGTAAGGTGGCTGTAAATGTCGAATTTTGTAGATTACAACGCAGATAAAGACGGGCTGTTGCGCTTTGTCTTAGGTCTGGCCGATGACTCTGTGGTTTTAGGGCATCGTTTATCTGAGTGGTGCAGCTACGCGCCATATCTGGAAGAAGATCTTGCCCTTGGCAACGTTGCTTTAGACTATGTGGGTCGTGCGCGTATGCTGTTTCAATATGCCGCCGAGCTAGAAGGTCAGGGTCGCAGTGAAGACGACTTGGCGTACTTGCGCGATGAGCGTCAATATACCAATTTACTCATTCATGAGTTGCCAAAAGGTGATTTCGCCTTTTCGATGATGCGCCAGTTTTTTGTTGATGTATTTTATGTGCTTTACCTCGATAAGTTGACTGCCTCTAAAGATGAGCGCATCGCTGCTATTGCCGCCAAAGCCATTAAAGAGTCGCGTTATCACTTGAAACGTTCAGAGCCTTGGATCATTCAGTTGGCGCAGGGCACAGATGAGAGCCGACAGCGCGTATTGACTGCCATTGACGAGCTTAAGGATTTCATCGGTGAGCTGTTTGAAATGCCTCAGTGGGAGCAAGCGCTGGCAGAGCAGGGGATTGCCGTTGACCGCAAAGCATTGCAAAAAGACTGGGATAACCATGTTCAGCAGTTTTTGGCCCAATCTGAGATAGAATTTGGCGATAGCCAATTGCAGATCCGTGGCGGCCGTTTTGGCGTGCATACTGAACACTTGGGTCATATGCTCAGTGAAATGCAGTTTGTTCAGCGCGCCTATCCTGGCATGCAGTGGTAGTCGCCATGGCGGAGCAATTGATACCCACCGTGGCCCCGGCTTTTGCCCAAAGGCGTAAACACCGCAATGACTCGGCACATCAGCAGTTGTGGGATATTTTAGACGAAGTATGCGACCCAGAGTTGCCGGGGTTGACCATATGGGACCTTGGGGTACTGCAAGATGTTAAGCGTGAGGGCGATGCGGTCGAGGTGGTGATCACGCCGACCTACAGCGGCTGTCCTGCGGTTGAGACCATGTCAGATGATGTGGTCAGTGCGCTTAACAAGGCCGGGTTTAGTGAGGTCAAAGTGACCGTGGCGCTTTCGCCTGCTTGGGGGAGTGATATGATCTCGCCCAAAGGCAAGGCCCATTTGGCGACCATCAAGATTGCCCCGCCGGTTGACACTGACCAACCCAATTGTCCGGTTTGCGGTTCAAGCAACACCTTTACCATCAGCCAGTTCGGTTCGACGGCGTGTAAAGCGTTGCACCAGTGCCGTGACTGCTTCGAAACCTTTGATTATTTCAAAAGGATTTAAGGGAAACCTTATGAGCACAGAATTTTATGCGTTAACCATTAAAAAATTAGAGCGTTTAACCAAAGACGCCGTGGCACTGACTTTTGATGTGCCTGAAGATCTTAAACAGACCTTTAGCTACATACAGGGCCAGCACTTGACGCTCAAAGCCGACATTGACGGCCAAGACGTGCGCCGCTCTTACTCGATTTGTTCATCGGTGCAGGCGCAAACCCTGCAAGTGGGCATTAAAGCCATTGAAGGCGGTTTATTTTCAAACTATGCCAATAGTGAACTTAAGCAAGGCGATACCCTTGAGGTGATGCCGCCACAAGGTCATTTTTATACCGAACTCAATGAAGCCAATGAAAAACGCTACTTGTTTTTGGCCGTCGGTAGTGGCATTACGCCGTGCTTGTCGCACATTCGCTCGATTTTGGCGGCAGAGCCTAAATCGAAAGTGACCTTGGTTTATGGCAATAAATCCACGCCATTGATGATGTTTAGAGAGTCTTTGTGTTTTCTTAAAAACCAATATATCGACCGCTTTGAACAAGTGAATCTGTTCACCAAAGAAGAAAACGAGGCGGAATTGTTCAACGGCCGTATCAGCGGACAAAAGCTGATTGATCTCGATGGCGCCAAAGTGCTTGAGATTGGTGCGTTTTCCGATGTCTTCTTATGTGGTCCTGAGCAGCTGATTGAAGAGGCTAAAGCCTGCTTTAAACACTGGGGCTTTAGCGACGACAACATCCATTATGAGCTGTTCTTCTCTGGCAGCGCGGCGCAAACCGCCGAGCAAAACAAAGCGGCCAGAGCCGAGAAATACGGTGAGCGTATTGCCAACGTATCGGTTAAAGTGGGCGGTCGTAAAACCTTCTTGGAACTTGCCATGGGTGGTGAGAACATTCTTGAGGCGGCAATGGACAGTGGTGCCGACTTGCCGTTCTCTTGTAAAGGCGGCGTTTGTGCAACTTGTAAGGCCAAGGTACTCAAAGGTAAGGTTGAAATGGACCTAAACCACTCTTTGACCGAGCAAGAAGTGCAAGAGGGCTATATTTTAACCTGTCAGTCTCACCCGGTAACCGAAGAGGTCGAGATAGACTTTGACCTTTGATGACTTTTTAGCTGAGCGGGCGCAAAACGCCAACATATCCAGTAAATCACAATTGGTCACCTTGTTTGGTGACGTGATGTCGGTCCATGGCGACTGGGTATGGCTCGGCAGCTTAATTGAAGCACTTGAGCCGCTCGGTTATTCTGAGCGCTTGGTGCGCACTTCGGTGTTTCGTTTAGTACAAGACGACTGGCTGCAAACCAGAAAAGTCGGTCGTAAAAGCTTCTACAGCTTTACCGACAATGCCAAAAAACATTACAAAAAAGCGGCTCGGCGGATCTACGCCGGTCAGTTTGGGGCATGGGACGGGCGCTGGTTGATTGTCATGCCAAGCTATGTTCAAGAACCTGAGTTGTCCACCTTTCGCCGCCAGTTACAATGGCTGGGATTTTCTCCTTTGGCCAGTGGCGTATATGCCCATCCCTCGTTTGATCAGCAATCGCTGGAAGAAACCGTACAAGAGCTGGAATTGAGTGAAAAAGTGGTGATCTTTACCAGCAACACACTTGATGACGCCTCGGCAAAAGTGCTTAAACAGCTGGTGATGGATAAGTGGAATATCAAAGAGCTGGAGCAAGACTATCAGCGCTTCATCGACATATATCAGCCCCTTGTGACACTGCTTAAGACCAGCCGTTTGACCGACAAGCAAAGTTTTTTGCTGCGTTTGTTGCTTGTACACGAATATCGCCGTATTTTACTCAAAGATCACGAACTGCCGCAGGATATGCTGCCCACTCCATGGGCCGGTTTTGCTGCCCATAAACTGGTTAGTCAGTTGTATGGCCTGCTGGCAAATGCGTCAACCCATTACATCAAAAGGGCACTGCAAAATGCCGATGGCAAATTGCCAGAAGAATCCACCGACTTTTGGGTTCGGTTTAAATATGAACATGTACAATGATGTTCAGCCCAAGCGCGTGTCCTTAATCCAACCTTTTTAGAGAACATCATGAACGATAACAATACAGCGGTAGTCAGCGTAGATATCAATCATCAAGTGGGCGTGATAACCATCGATTATGCCCCTGTCAACGCTTTGTCCCAAGCGGTGCGTAGTGGTTTGGTCAGTGCCATTGACGCGTTGGAGCAAAACGCAGAAGTTAAAGCCATTGTGCTGACCTGTAAGGGCCGCACCTTTATCGCCGGTGCCGATATCAAAGAATTCGGCAAGCCGCCGACAGAACCGTTTTTACCCGATGTCGTCAACCGCATTGAAAATGCCGCCAAGCCTGTGGTCGCAGCGATGTTTGGCACCTCATTGGGTGGTGGTCTTGAGGTGGCTCTGGCTTGTCACTATCGCGTCGCTTTAAGTGCGGCCAAAGTGGGTTTGCCTGAGGTCAATCTTGGGCTTATTCCCGGCGCTGGTGGCACCCAAAGGACCATGCGACTGTTAGGGGTGGAACAAGCGCTGGAGATGGTGACCTCTGGTAAACACATTAGCGCGGCGAGTCTAAAAGACAGCGGGTTGTTTGATGCCCTGTATGAAGATGATTTACTCAACAACGCCTTGGCATTTGCCGAGCAATTGATTGCAGATGATAAGCTTACGCCACGTAAAGTGGGTGATATGGCAGTTGAAACGGCTGACTTAGACTGGGATGGCATTAAGGCCGGTATTGTTAAAAAGGCCCGTGGCAAAGAGGCTCCGGTAGTTGCCTTTGAAGTATTAAAGGCCACCCACAACCTTAACATTGAACAGGGAATGGCGTTTGAGCGTGAGCAATTTTTAAAACTGCGCGACTCAGAACAGTCGGCGGCCTTGCGCCATGCCTTTGCCGCTGAAAAAGCAGCGGCAAAATTGACTATCGATGCCGAGCCTATGGTAGTACAGAAAGTCGGTATTATCGGTGGTGGCAACATGGGCTCTGGTATTGCTACTGCATTTTTATCTGCCGGTTTTGATGTGCAGTTGATTGAACAAAACCATGATGCCCTCGGTGCTGGCATGGGACGCATTAAAGCCAATTTTGACGGCAACGTAAAACGAGGCCGTATGAGCGCTGACAAGGCCGATCTGTTATTGGCCAACTTAATCGGCAGCACTGAATATGAAACCTTAGGTGATTGCGATTTGGTCATCGAAGCGGTGTTTGAAGACATTGAGGTGAAAAAGACTCTGTTTGCCAAGCTTGACGGCGTTTGTAAAGCTCAAGCGATTTTGGCGACCAATACCTCTTATCTTGATATCGACGAGATAGCCCAAGCGGTGAAAAATCCTGAGCGCGTTGTTGGTATGCACTTTTTCAGCCCGGCCAATATCATGAAGTTATTGGAAGTCGTTAAGGCCGCCAAAACCTCAGATGTTGCCATTGCTACAGCCATGAACGTTGGTAAAAAACTCGGCAAGGTGTCGGTGCTGGTTGGCGTCTGCTTTGGCTTTGCCGGTAACCGCATGTATACGCGCTATGGCCGTGAAGTTCAGCAAATGTTGCTAGAGGGGGCCAGCGTTGCTCAAATCGATAACGCCTTGACCAGTTTTGGCATGGCGATGGGACCGTTGGCCGTGCAGGATTTATCGGGGATTGATATCGGCCACAACGCCCGCAGTGCGCAACCGTTTCCTGAGCATGATCCGGGGTACTTCCGCGCGGCGGCCACCATGGTTGAGCATGGTCGCTTAGGGCGTAAAACCGGCAAGGGTTTTTACTTGTATGATGAAAACAACCGCCCGGTCGATGATCCTGAAGCGGAGAAGCTTATTCGAGCCAAGGCACAAGAACTTGGGATTGCTCAGCAAAGCTTTGATGACGAAGAAATTGTACATCGTGCCATCTTTGCGCTGATCAGTGAAGGGTTGGCTTTGCTTGAGGGCGGTATTGTGCAGCGTATGAGCGACATTGATGTGATTTGGCTGCATGGTTATGGCTTTCCGCGTCACAAAGGTGGACCGATGTTTCAGGCGATGTCGCTAGGTGAAGTCAATGTTGCCAATCTATTGGCCGATTTACAACACCGCTTTGGTGAGCAGATTTGGCCGGTGCTCGATACCAGTCCTTTGGCCTAATTTTTCAGGAGTATGGTATGACTCAAGCCGATAGTAACGAAACCTTAATGACCGAGATTGTTTTGCCTCAGCACACCAATCCCGCTGGGGTTATCTTTGGTGGGGTAGTGATGTCTTGGATTGACATCGCTGCTGCCATTGCCTCAGCAAGGCATTGCAAAGCCAATGTTGCCACGGCATCAATTGATGCAATGGATTTTATCAAGCCGATTCATTTGGGCTGGATAGTAACGCTCAGGGCTAAGGTAAACCGGGTGTGGAACACCTCAATGGAAGTTGGTGTACAAGTCAGCGCGGAAAACCCAAGGACAGCCGAGCATTACCATACCGCCACTGCCTATTTGACCATGGTGGCGCTCGATGAGAACAAACAGCCGGCCAAGGTCGCCGAGTTTGAGCCTCAAAGCGATGATGAGCGTCGCCGTTTTCGCCAAGCAGGTGAGCGCCGTGCGTTACGTTTGGCGGCGCGCAAGCTGCGTGAACAAAATCACTGAGTTTTTTTCTCGTCATAATCGGGCTATACTGCGTTAAGGCACGGAAAAATTCGTGCCTTAACAAGCAATAACAACAGGTAAAGCCAACAAAAAATGAACGCGAAAAAAGCGCAGGACAAACCACAAACTGACAGCGCACAGCAAAAGCAACCCCCGGGAAAAGTCACCGCGTCGATGGATCTGCAAACCTTTTTACCTTATCGCATGTATCGTTTTGCCGCGCAGATGTCGCAAGCCGGTAACAAGCTCTCGGCATTATTGCAGCAAAGTGGCGTGCCCATTGGTGAACGGGAATGGCGAGTGATCTCGGTGTTGGGTGCTTATGGTGGCCTAACCAATGGCGCCGTTGCCGAGGCCCTTAAAACCGATGCCGCAACGGTGACCCGAGCGGTGAAGGTACTCAAAGACCTCGGCTTTGTCGATACCCGAAACTCCAAACGCGACCGACGTAAGCTCTTGATTTATTTAACTCAAGATGGCGCCGACTTTCACGATAAAATCACACCTAAACGGGTTGAAACCGGCGTACTTATCGACTCGTGTTTTACCTATGAAGAAAAGTCTCAACTGCATCATTTGCTCAACAAACTCGACCGGCATTTACAGCACCTTGAAAATGAGTTTGAAGACGAGTGGGAATAACCAACAGGAAAATCCTTCTTATGAATTTTGAAAAATTATTGGCAACTTTTGATATGGGGCTGTGTGCCGACCAACTTCAACGTGAGGCATTATTTGATTTGGCCTTGTTGTTTGTTGAGATTGACGGCGTTGAAACCGACGAAGAAAAGGCATTTATTCAGCAGTGGGTTGATGAGTGTGAGTGGAACAGCCCAATCAGCAAAGCCGAATTTCGCGACCAAGCCATAGTGCGCTGTAAAGCCGCCATTAAACATGGCTCGGTTGAGAGCTTTATCAAAGAAAAGGCCGCGTTATTGGCAAACACCCCTGTCAAAAATTGTGCCTTGGCACTTGCCAACGATATTGCGATGGCCGATGGCGAACTGGCCGAAGATGAAGCCAAAGCTCTGGGCTTTTTAAGTAAGTATTTGCAATAAAATCAGAATAAAAAGGCTGATTGCTATCAACTCACTTGTTGTGACGATACCAAGCAGCCTTGACCACATTTCTCGCTCACGGCTATCAATAGCCGGCACACCGATTGACCTGCTCAAACAACCTGTTGTATAAAAAACGTGCTGCTTAGCGCTAACCCCTAGTTCACATAAAATCCCCGGTAGGTTAGCGCCAACTTAACTTTTTGATATCTATAAATAAAAAATCGGCTTAGTGGATTTTTGATAAAATGCCTGTGTTTTTTAAAGAGGTTAGCGGAAAATTGAGATTTAGGCTAGTATTGCTAAGGTCTCCAGCGGAGGCAGTCGCGCCTTATATAGGCGCGTGGATTGAAACCCGGTCCGGAGATATGGGCGGAGTGCTTAAGGGGTCGCGCCTTATATAGGCGCGTGGATTGAAACGGATCTATTTTTGACGAGTCGCTAGGCGGGTCGGTCGCGCCTTATATAGGCGCGTGGATTGAAACCCCAAGTCGCTTAACATAGGTAAGGCCCTCAATAGTCGCGCCTTATATAGGCGCGTGGATTGAAACCATAGGCTACAGCGTCCATGTACGCCGGATTTAAGTCGCGCCTTATATAGGCGCGTGGATTGAAACCTGATGGATATGCAGAGGCGGAACTGGCCCGACGTCGCGCCTTATATAGGCGCGTGGATTGAAACAATAAGTCCATGATCCACCTCTTTGTCATGTCTCAGTCGCGCCTTATATAGGCGCGTGGATTGAAACAGGCGTCTTGTCCGCATCGCCACCGGATGAGAGTCGCGCCTTATATAGGCGCGTGGATTGAAACATTATTTGTTGCGTTTAAATAGTTCGGAGATAGCCGGTCGCGCCTTATATAGGCGCGTGGATTGAAACTTTCTAACTGCTCTAATGTTTTAGCCGCACTTGTGTCGCGCCTTATATAGGCGCGTGGATTGAAACAAAGTAAATGGTGTTGGCCTATCGATATAATCAGGTCGCGCCTTATATAGGCGCGTGGATTGAAACCCTTTATTGTTTTCTGTTCCCTTTCTTCTGTCACGTCGCGCCTTATATAGGCGCGTGGATTGAAACTAAAGTCCAATTGCTTAGTTCCCTTCTATAAAAGTCGCGCCTTATATAGGCGCGTGGATTGAAACGATTGGTACTCTTATTTTTTTGCGCCGATAACTAAGTCGCGCCTTATATAGGCGCGTGGATTGAAACCTAGCAGAGCGAACAAGTGAGTTATATTTTTTCGTCGCGCCTTATATAGGCGCGTGGATTGAAACTTTAAGATATTTATCCAAACAATAATGGGCCAAGTCGCGCCTTATATAGGCGCGTGGATTGAAACCCACCTCCTGACTGTAGGTGCATCGGTACCTTGGTCGCGCCTTATATAGGCGCGTGGATTGAAACTTGGGTGCACTCAAATACATAGTCATCGTCGTTGGTCGCGCCTTATATAGGCGCGTGGATTGAAACTTTAATCTTTGACCAAGGTTTAGTAACTCATTGCGGTCGCGCCTTATATAGGCGCGTGGATTGAAACTGGTCGCCTGCTCTCTTACCATTCGCCTAGGATCGTCGCGCCTTATATAGGCGCGTGGATTGAAACCTCGGGCGCATCGCCCAAACCAAAAAATTCGCCGGTCGCGCCTTATATAGGCGCGTGGATTGAAACTCTGTGCGGTTTTGTTGCCAGAGGTGGTTGGTTGTGGTTTGGTGTTGGGTTTGAGGCAAGCATTGTTCAAGTTATAGGGTGGGTTCGGTCGGAACGAGCGCCCACCATTGGTGTTGGGGTGCAGGGGAGGTTGGTTCGGGCTTGGTGTTGTGGCTCTCCGTAGGTGGGGTCAGAGTCTTTGATAACGGGAACGCGAGCGTTCGCCAATATCAAATACTCCGACCCCGTGTGGTGGTGGTGCCAGAGGTGGTTGATTCGGGCTTGGGGTAGGGGTTGAGAGGTGGCTTGTTCAAGTTATAGGGTGGGTTCGGTCGGAATGCGCGCCCACCATTGGTGTTGGGTTGTAGCGGTGCTTTATTCGCGCCGGGCGGTAAGCCCGGCGAAAGAAGGGAAAGAAATTAGGCAACGGCCTCTTGGGGATCGATGAATTCTTCTTGCTCGCTTACTTCTTCGCTGGGATCAGCGGCATTGAGCACGGGTTTGTTATGTTGTTTGGCTTTAAGCAAACCTTTGCGATGCGCAAGTGAGGCATCAAGTTTTTTACCGGCACTGGCAATGGCCGAATACAGATTTTCTTCTCTGGCATTTGCTGCGATAGATACTCCTTCATAGGTAGTGTTAATCTCAACCGTATGAACGTTCTTCTCATGGCCTAAAATCACCGTCATGGAAATAATGCCGGGATAGTGACTGGCGATTTTATCCATTTTGCTTTTAACGTGAGTTTTGATGGCGTCGGTGATCTCGACATGGTGACCGGAAAGATTGACTTGCATAGTATTTTCCTTTTTTTGTCTTCTCACTTTCATATTGGTGGCATTTAGTCAAAATTACAATAGTGGTTGCAATAATTTCGTCAAATGTTTTGATTTGGCGCTAAAAATGCTGGTAACTGATTGAATTACAGTCAATTCGATTGAACTTTATGTAATAGAATATGTCGCTATATCAAGCTAGTTTGATGGAACTTTTATGACTAAAGCCGACAATGACAACGGGTTGGGTGGGAAACTACCATCTATCTGTCTGTATCTGCCCAATCCGCCAACGTTATGGGCCGAGTGCGAGCCAACCGCGCCAGATCTTACTCGCTTAATTGATATCAATGGTAACCACTGGCGCAAGATCCTCACTATTTTTGCTAAAATCTGTGCGCCGGACGACCAGTGGCGTACTTATCGAGAACATGACCTGTTGCAGCAATATGAGCGAATTGAGTTTAATGCCGATACGCTTGTGTCAGGCTGTCGCTGGCATTTGGTGGCGGGTAAGGTGAGTTGGCAGCAACTCGGGTTTGATGAGGGGCAGTTTCGTCGGGTCGATGACCAGTGGGGCGTGTTTCACCGGGACAATATTTTGTTGTTGCCTTATTTCGACTATCGTCAATTACCCAATGCAGCCCTCGCCAAGGTGAGGGCGCTTATGCGAGCTGACGATTGACTTTGGCGGCTTTTGCGGCGCGAGTGAACGCGGGCATACGACCAAACCAACGCTTTACTCGTGCAAGAGGGGATGCTTGCGCAAGTTGTTGGGCTTGCTCGTCATAACGAAACATATAGCAATCGATATAGGGGTATTCGATGCAATCGCAACGTTCCAATTTTGTTGATAGGTGCTGAATGGTTTTACGGGTAGCAATGGGGTCGTTGGTATACTGCGCCAATGGGTTAGACAATAACTCAGCCAAGGTAATGGCCTTGTTGGGGTTGTCTAATAGATACTGTAATATCAGCGCTTCACGATTGCTGAGTTTAACACAGCGATAGCGGTTAAAAACCAACTCTTTACTGCTTGAGTTAAACTGCAACTCACCGATTTGATAACTCTTACTTTCCATTTGAATACCATCTTTTCTGTCTACCAATCCAGTCATCTACATGCATGTTTACAGCGGTTTAGCCGGATTGCTTGCCATAATGAGAATTATGGCAAAAATTAGTGAAAGTGGAATATTCCCGGCGGATATGAAGCCAAAGGCACTTATACCAAATCAAAAATAAACTGTTATTATTCAATGGATTGTCTTTTTTATTTGTTGAAAAGTCTCATTCGGCTCCAGCCAATTCCACAGTTCAATAGAGATATATCTCACAAAGGATTGGGCAAAGGTGCCTTTGCATCAATTTTAACGCTAATGTTTTATTGGAAACAAAATCACCTTAAGTCCGTTTATTTGCTTAATATAATTAATAATCATTATTATTTTCAATAGGATATATTTTAAGTGCTGAGGCCTGTCGGTCGCTAAAGAAGCACTTTTGCTTACACTTTTTATTTGAAACATTCGGCACAATGGCTGATATTTAACTTAATTGATCAAAACTTTGAACTTTCTCAGGAACGCCCTACTATGACGACTGCCGCCAATTCCGCGCAAAAACGTTTTATCAAACAATCGCTTGCCATTGCCTTGAGTGCCGCTTTGATGTCCGGCTGTGGACAGCAGTCGGTACAACCAGCAACCGATGCCACCGCTGTTGCAGGTGTAGAAGCTAAGGCAAATGCACAAAGCCCAAGTGATAAGGCCAACGCGTTGTTCGAAGACATTTTTATGGCCAGCGTGATGCGTAGTCCAATGTATCAAACTTATATGGGGATCAAGCAAGATCAGGATAAGTGGGACGATATTTCAGAACAGGCTGAGAAAAGAGAGCTTGAGTTTGCCAAGCGTGACTTAGCCAAAATAAAGGCGCTGGATCCGGCGACACTAGATACCCAGACCAAACTTAGCCGTCAGCTATATATTGAGCAATTGGAAAATGAAATCGCCGACTATCAATGGCGATTTCATACCTATCCAGTCAACCAGATGTCCGGGTATCACTCACAACTGCCGGCGTTCTTAATCAACATGCACAGGGTTGATAATATCGACGACGCCAAGGCTTATATTAAGCGACTTGAAGCCGTTGAACCTTTGATGGTGCAATTGGTTGAAAACATACGAGCGCGTGCTGAGAAGGGCATTGTCGCGCCAGATTTTATTTTGCCTTATGTCATTAACGATAGCCGTAATCTTCTTAAAGGAGCGCCATTTGATGATGGCGAAGACAGTACCTTGCTGGCGGATTTTCGCGGCAAAGTGGCAAAACTCGAAGTTAGTCAACAGGATAAAGAGCAGTTGATAGCACAGGCCAAACAGGCGTTAAGCCATCAGGTCAAACGCGGCTATGAACAGTTGATTGATTACCTTGAGGTATTGGTTAAAACTGCCACCAGTGATGCCGGAGCGTGGAAGTTTCCTGATGGTGAGCGGTTTTATGACAATGCGCTTAAGCGCACGACCAGCACCGATTTAAGCGCAGATGCGATCCATAACATCGGCCTTGATGAAGTGGCTCGAATTCATCAGCAGATGCGTCAGATCATGAAGAAAGTCGGGTTTGAGGGCGACTTGCAGAGCTTCTTCCAATTCATGAAAAACGACAAGCAGTTTTATTACGATGAGACAGAAACGGGCAGAGCGGCCTATTTGACAGAAGCGACCGTGTTGATTGACGATATGAAGTCGCGCCTCGACCAGCTGTTTATCCTCAAACCTAAAGCTGCGTTAGATGTGAAAGCGGTTGAACCGTTTCGCGAGCAATCTGCCGGCAAGGCGTTTTATCAACGTCCGGCCCTTGATGGTAGTCGTCCCGGGCGTTACTACGTCAACCTTTATCGTATGAGCGATATGCCGACATACCAAATGGCGGCATTGGCTTATCATGAAGGAATACCCGGACACCACATGCAGATTGCCATTGCCAATGAGCTAGAAGGCATTCCTAAGTTCCGCCGTTACGGAAAATACACCGCCTATGTTGAAGGCTGGGGCTTATACGCCGAGCTTTTGCCTAAAGAGATTGGGTTATATCAAGACCCTTATGCCGATTTTGGTCGCCTGGCTATGGAGTTGTGGCGGGCTTGTCGTCTAGTGGTCGATACCGGCATTCATGCCAAAAAGTGGACGCGTGAGCAAGCCATTGACTACTTATTGGTCAATACGCCAAACCCTGAGGGTGATGTGATCAAAGCCATCGACCGCTATATTGTCATGCCATCGCAAGCAACCGCCTATAAAATTGGCATGTTGAAAATCGTTGAACTCAGAGAAAAGGCGAAAAAGCACATGAAAGAGCGCTTTGATATTCGTCAGTTCCATGAGGTGGTGCTCAAAAATGGCCCATTGCCGCTGAATGTTCTCAGCCAAAAGGTGGATGAATATATCAAGCAGGGCTGAGGGCAAAGCTTCTAAGTCCCTTTTGCGACTATAAAAAAAGTGAAACTCTGGTTTGAAGCGCTTATACTTGAAGCATGACTAGTCAATCCCTCAATGGGATGGGATCCTTAGATTGAGGTAATGCGGGCAGATGTTAAGCAAAAATGCCAAACCCAATGTGCTGATTGTGGATGATGAGAAATCGAATCTCAAAATTCTCAGCGACATATTAAGAGAAGAAGCCAATGTCCTGATCGCCAAAAACGGCGTTCAGGCATTAACCAAAGCGCGAGAGTTGTCGCCGACACTGATCTTGTTGGATGTGGTCATGCCGGAAATGGATGGCTTTGATGTCATCGCTGCGCTCAAAGGTGATGAAAGAACCCATGCGATACCGGTTATTTTCATCACCGGTTTAAGTGATGTCAGTCATGAGGAAAAAGGCTTTACCTTAGGGGCTTGCGACTATATTCAAAAACCTTTCCATGCCAATATCGTCAAAGCGCGGGTGAAGCTGCACCTACAACTGGCCAGACAGTGCCAATTGCTTGAGGAATTGGCCAACATCGACCCGCTAACCTCTTTATACAATCGTCGCAAATTCAAACAAACGCTTGAATATGAATGGGCTGCGGCAAGACGGGAGCAAAGCTGCTTGACCGTATTGATGCTCGATATCGACCGCTTTAAGCCATATAACGACAATTATGGTCACCCGATGGGGGATGAGGTGATCCAAAAGGTCGGTCGGGTGCTGAACGAACAGTTTAACCGTCCACGAGACTTTGTTGCCCGATTTGGCGGTGAGGAGTTTGTGGTGTTGCTGCCAAATACCTCGGGCGAACAAGTGCAGGCCAAGATGCAAGATTGCTGCGATGCGGTCAGGGCGCTAGAGATTTGTCATGAATATTCTGAACTTGGTGTCGTTACCGTCAGTATTGGCGGGGTCAGTTGTTATCCTGAGCAAGACACTGAAGCGCTGACGGTGGTTGAAGCTGCCGATTGTGCGCTGTATGAGGCCAAAGACAATGGCCGCAATTGCATTAAGTGGCAACAATTTAGACCCAAAGTATTGGCCTGAGGGCAAACTAGGCTATACTCAAGTGCGACCGTCAAATTTGAGGACGCACAATGTCGGGTTTTGATGTACTTGAACAAAAAGTGCAGGCGCAATGTGATGCGCTGGCAGAATTTCCTGAAAAACGGCTGGCTATACGCGAGCGGTTTTATCGCCAATATCCTTGCAAGAGCAAAGCAAAAGATGCCACTGTGACTGACTTTGCTCAGTTCGAACAGCAGTTTTTTAGCCTTCAGGCCGAGCGTGGGGTGTTTAATGCTCTTGATGCGACAGTGCCCGGGAGTCCTTGGTGGCGTGGCGTCAATTTAAAACTGATTTACTTTGCCGAATTGGCGCTGGCCATTTTGTCGCAAGCCGATGAATTTTCCAACCTGCCGGTCGCCGTTAAGAAATGGCTCAAATACCTCAAAAAGCCCAATGCCAAAAACTGGTTTCGCGCCTTCAATAGCAGTGTGATCTGTGCCGCCAACCTATGCCGAGTGGAAGCCGCGCAAGAGTCGGAGCAAGAACAGCAATATATCAATGTGATTTTATATCGATTGATGTTCGCCCAAGCCATGGAAGAACAGGCCGACATATTTACCAGTGGTGATGAAGCCGGGCAGGTGCCTTGGTCGTTTAACGTCGGCAATATCACCCATATGCCGAGCGTACAGGCAGAGAGTTATCCGTTAGAAGACGCCGCTGTTGATGATGCGTTGTCTGTTGTCGGCGATATTCAAGACCCTGAGCAAATGGCATTTGCCGCAGAGGTCGAAGCTAAGCTCGATTCATTGGGTAACGCCGTTTATGGTATCGGTGAAGATAGGTTGTTAGAAGAATCGATGCCACTGGATGTGGTCAACTCATTAGATGAGCAGACTCAGTTGCTTGATAACCGATATATCCATCCTCATATGCAGCGTCTATTCGATAAGGTGGCGAAATGGGATAGTGTGCCTTTTGTTGCCGAGTGGTGCCAAAATGGCCGAGCGGTTTACCCGGCCATATAGCCAGATTCGTTACTTTGCGAGGTGTATTGCGACCCCAGCTGCAAGCTTGGCATTGTTGAGTACCAGTTGGATGTTGCTGGCAAGGCTGTCGCCGCCTGTGAGTTCAGCGACTCGGGCGAGCAAAAAAGGCGTTGAGGCTTTACCGAATATCCCTTGCTTGTCCGCTTCTGCCAGTGCCTGTTCAATGGCCTGATTGATCAGGTTTTCATCCATGGCGTATTGCTCTGGTATCGGGTTGGCGACCACCACTCCACCATTTAACCCCAACGCCCACTTCACCGCCAAAAATTCCGCAATTTCTACTGCACTGTCGAGTCTGTAATCTACGCTTTGTGAGCTGCTGCGGGTATAAAATGCCGGTAAAAATTCGGTTTTATAACCGACAACGGGTACTCCATGGGTTTCTAAATACTCGCGAGTGAGCTTTAAATCCAGTATGGATTTGGCACCGGCGCACACCACGGCAACTGAGGTCTGTGCCAGCTCTTGCAGGTCGGCCGAAATATCAAAGGTTTGCTGCGCCTGACGGTGCACACCACCGATGCCGCCGGTAGCAAAAACCTTAATGCCTGCCATTTGAGCGACTATCATGGTGGCGGCGACGGTTGTTGCGCCAAGTTGTTTTTTGGCGCAGACATAAGGTAGGTCGCGACGTGAGCATTTGGTGACAGATTGTCCCGCTTTGGCCAATTGTTCTATTTCTTCGTGGCGTAAACCGGCTTTAAGCCTACCGTCGATAATGGCGATGGTGGCTGGCGTCGCACCGCTATCTCTTACCGCCTGCTCGACGCGTAAGGCTGTTTCGACATTTTCAGGATAAGGCATGCCATGAGAGATAATGGTGCTTTCCAAGGCAACTACCGGTTGCTTGTTATCGAGGGCCTGTTGTACGTCAGGGTGAATATCCAGATAGCTGTTTAGTTGGGTCATTGATTCGATGTTCCTAATGATCAATCGGTTAAAAAGGTATTGATGACGGCGCTTGGGCTAAGCCCGGGGCTTACGGCCTGAGCGCTGCTTAATGTCAGGGCGGCGCAGCCTAATGCAAAGCGAAGTTGCTCCGCTGCGCTTTGGTCATGATTTTGGGCGGCAATAAAGCCTGCAAACAGGGCATCACCTGCGCCATTGTCGGCGCAGATCTCACTGTTGAATACCGGCTGCTGTACCAGTTCATTTTGAGTGCACAATAACGCCCCGTCAGCACCGAGACTCAGCAACACGCTATTGACACCAAGTGCGACCAGCCCTTGGGCCAACGCTCGATCGCTCATGGATTCAGACTGTTCTAGTAGACAACGGGCTTCGTCACGGTTGACCTTAAGGCTATGCAACTGGCCTAAGATTGGCTTGAGCTTGGCCACTTTCTTCACCGATACTCCATCGGCATGGAGCGGCTTATGGCTGTAATGCTGGCTGATCCATTGGAGGGTTGTGGCGGGTAAATTGGCCTCTATGACCAAGGCGTCGGCAGCTTCAAGGGTTGCGCGCTTTGACATCAATTGTTCTGGCGTCAACGCATCGATTATCGTCATATCATTGATGGCGACATAAAGTTGGCCGTCGTGATCGGTGATAGCCAAATAGGTGCCGGTGGCATGAATGGGCGAAATGATGGTGTCAGTGGTATCAATGCCACACTCTTGCGCACTTTGGATGATGACTTCGCGACCGAAGTCGTTGCCGAGCATGGTTAAAAGCTGGGTCTTGCAGCCCAGTCTCGCCAGATTTTCAGCGATATTACGGCCAACACCACCTGCGCTGGCATCAATACTGCCGGGGTTGGAGTCATGGGCACGTAAAGCGCTGGTCGCTTGGCCGGTCAAATCGAGGTTGGCACCGCCGATAACCAGCAGTGACAGGGGGGTTGCCAAGATATTTGTCCTATGTCTGCAATTATGGCGTAAGTATAAGTAAAAAAGGCGCGCCTTGAAACGTTGTTATCGGCAACGGCGAATTGAAAAAAAGATCCGCTTGAACTGGTCAACCTGTAACAAAATTCCCTAGGCGGAAATTTGTCTCTTAGTTGTTGATTGCAAAGCTATTTAGCAATTTAGATGGCTAATTGCCAGGCGCTTATGTATCGCCGCCGATACAAAACTTCTGTAAGATATCCTTTACAGGGGGCTTACTTGCACTTGCAACATAGGTTATGATGTGAGCTATAAGATATTTGTAACTCAGGTATAGGAAAAATCTATGCGTCTTGAAATTTGCTGTGAAGATCGTGTCGGCATCGTCCAAGAGGTGCTTAATATTTTGGTGCAACACCAAATTGACTTGAGAAAAATTGAAGTGGCGCCGTCGCAACAAAAGATGTATGTGGCTTTTCCTGAGGTGGAGTTTGAAAAGCTCCAGCAGGTCATGCCGCAAATCAGGCGTATTAAGGGGATTGGTGATGTCAAAACCATTTCCTTCATCCCATCGGAGCGGGAGCACAATGAATTAAAAACCTTGCTCAAGGCTCTACCTGATGGTGTTATCTCTGTCGATATCAACGGCAAGGTACAAATAGCCAATCAAGCGGCGCTGTCAAGTATCGGGTGTGTTTCTGACGAAGTGATTGGGCATTCTATCAACAACTTCTTTGAAGGTTTTGATTTTGTCAAATGGTTGTCCAGTGACGGCATTGACATGCAAACCATCCGTCTGTGTGCCGACAACGAGCGTTTTGTTGCCGATGTATTGCCGGTTAGGGTTTGTGATGAGTCTTTAGGGGATAATCTTGTCGGTGCTGTGATTAATTTGAAATCGGAAAGCCGTCTTGGTGAACAGGTCGGTGCCATTCGTGAACCCGATGAGCAAACCTTTAGCGGCATCATTCATAAAAGCCCGCAAATGAAAAAGGTGCTGCGTGATGCCAAGCGTATGGCACAACTGTCGGCGCCAATGTTGTTGCACGGTGAAACCGGCACAGGCAAAGAAACCGTTGCCAAAGCCTGCCATGATGCAACCCGTGGTATTGAAGCGCCGTTTATGGCGATTAACTGCGCCTCTATTCCCGATGACGATGCTGAGGTGGAGTTGTTTGGCCGCGTATCGAGCAGCGCCGAGCGTATCACCAAGACCGGTTTGCTTGAGCAGGCCAATGGCGGCACCTTGTTTTTAGATGAGGTGGGGGATATGTCGCCGAATCTGCAAGCTAAGTTGGTGCGCTTTTTACAAAGCGGCTCGTTTAGACGGGTCGGCGATGAAAAAGAGGTGAGCGTCGATGTTAGGGTGATCTGCTCAACCCAAAAAGACCTCAATGAATTGGTATCAAAGGGTAAATTTAGAGAAGACCTATATTACCGCATCAATGTATTGACCCTGACTTTGCCCTCACTCAGAGAGCGCAAACAAGATATCATTCCGTTGGCTTTACACTTTATTCACCAGTTTGCTCAGCAACTTGGCTCGATAGTGCCAAGTATCGATGCTCAATGTGAAGCCCACATTAAAGAGTATGCATGGCCAGGTAATATTCGTCAGCTGGAGAACTCATTGTATCGTGCCGTCACGTTACTTGAGGGTGATGCGATCACGCTGCAAAGCCTGCAACTGCCCACCCATGCTAAAGCGCGGGTGATTGAACATGAGATCACCGGCACCTTAGACGATGCGGTTAAACAGTATGAAGCAGGGATACTGCGCGAGCTGTTTCCGTCTTTCCCCAGCTCAAGGCAACTGGCAAAACGTTTAGGTTTGAGTCATACTGCCGTCGCCAATAAATTGCGTGAATACGGCATTAGCAAGAAAACCATGACTCCCGCGGTGCGATAAGGCGCCGCTGCTATTGTCATTTAACTTTTCGGAGCGATAAATGAAATTATACGGTTACTGGCGCTCGACCGCCGCATACCGCGTGCGCATTGCCTTGCACTTGAAAGACTTGCCATATGAAAATATCTCGGTTCATTTGGTTAAAGATGGCGGTGAGCAGTTTAAACCCGAGTATGTTGAATTAAACCCGGCCAAATTGGTGCCGACCTTAGTTGATGGCGATTTGTCGCTAAACCAATCGCTGGCCATTGTCGAGTATTTGGATGAGCAGTATCCGCAAAGCCCGTTGTTGCCACAACAACCCGCGCTTAGGGCAAAAGTCAGAGCGATGGCGCTGGATATTGCCACCGATATTCATCCGCTCAACAACTTAAGAGTGCTGAAGTATTTAAAAGGCACGCTTGAGGTGAGCGACGAGGCCAAAGATAATTGGTATGCCCACTGGATAACGGTAGGCTTTGAAGCGCTTGAAGCGCGGCTAAAAGACAGCGCTGGAAAGTTCTGCTTTGGCGACGAAGTGACGTTGGCTGATGTGTGTTTGGTGCCGCAGCTTTATAATGCCCGTCGTTTTAATGTGCCTTTGGAGGCTTTTCCTACCATTTGCCAAATAGAAGCCAACTGCTTGGCTTTACCTGCCTTTGCTGCGGCAGTGCCGGAAAATCAGCCGGACGCCGGTTAAATTAGTAGCCCAGTTGCTGGGCTGCTATTTTCCCCTTTGATGTTATGAGCGAAAAACCGAAGTCTCTTTTTAGTTGTTCGCTTTTTTAGTTTTGCTTTTATTGGCAGGTATTTTGGAATTCTCAAGTTAAATGGGTAAGTGACCAAAGGGCGCGTATTGAGCAAAATACAGCATAAATTTACCTGTCTATCTTGTTGATCTATATGCTTGACCCTGTTTTGATTAAGCGAAAATTCCGACCTTTTTATCACCAAATCCCGCTCTTTATATCGTCAATGTCCTACATGATGTTGGCAATTCCTCCACTGTCTAAATGATGGCAGTCAAATATACTTTAGCTCTGTCACCGAGCGTAAACAAAATGCTGGTGAACTAAACCTGAGTTTTATGCAAAGCTTAGGTTAATCACTTAGGGGACAATGGCCCCGGCAACAAAATGACAATAAAGAAGTATGTATGCAGGTGACCTATGCACCTGTAGACAAGTTGAGGAAGAACAAGATGACTAGAGTACAAAGAGACACATTGGTTCACAACGCCGTTAAACGCCTGGTTGGCACGCCTGCGATGAATCATGTTTTGGATTTTTATGCCCGTACCAATATTCATAGTGACTTGGAACGGTTTGTGTTGGACCAAGTCGCTCGGTATAACCGCTCAAACGGTATTACCAAGTAAGTGAACGGCAAAGATCAGGGGCAACCTCACGTTTTTCAGTCGTCGTCAGATGCGTTTTTGACCATTACTGATCCGATGTGTTTATCGGTTGCCTTAAAAATATTCACAACGCCTTTGGTTTAATCAAAACCTGTCTATAATATCCTCCACAACGCGCCCTTACGCTATTTTCAGCGCAATATCAACGCTTTTTACGATTACATGCAATTTAAACTAATATTTATGCGTTGATCCTTGCAATGCCGTTTACGTAAAGGTAAAGTTGCCGCAGATTTTACACTGTGCTTGAGCTTCGTGAGTAGCTCGGCAAAGCAACTCAAATACTGGCCTGTGAGGTCGGTGTTCAAAATACTCATACAAATCATCACCCTAAACCAATAATTGAGAAGAGACGTTTATGTCAAATCCAAATAACGTGAATGTATCGGTGGTGAGTGAACCAAAATTTATCGAAAATGGTGCACTCGAATTTCCCATGTTCCAAGTCCTCGATGAGAACGGCGAGGTATTGGAAGGGGCCAAAGAGCCTGAGCTCGATAAGGAAACGGCACTGAAGATCTTTGACACTATGCAGTTTGTCCGAATCCTTGACGAACGTATGGTTGCCGCACAACGGCAAGGTCGTATCAGCTTCTATATGCAGTGCTTAGGCGAAGAAGCTGCAATTACCGGCAGTGCTGCGGCCCTTGAACTTAAAGATATGATGATGACGCAATATCGCGAACATGCGGCGTTGCATTATCGTGGCTTTACCCTGACTCAGTTTATGGATCAGATGTTCTCTAATGAAAGAGACTTAGGTAAAGGTCGCCAGATGCCAATTCACTACGGCTCAAAGGCGCTTAACTTTATGACCGTATCATCACCACTGGCCACCCAAATTCCACAAGCAACCGGCTATGCCTATGGCCAAAAGCTCGCTGGAGATAAAGCCTGTACAATCTGTTATTTTGGTGAGGGCGCTGCCTCTGAGGGTGACTTCCACGCCGGTTTGAACATGGCTGCGGTACACAACGCGCCGGTACTTTTCTTCTGCCGTAACAATGGCTATGCGATTTCAACGCCTGCTTCTGAACAATTTGCCGGTGACGGTATTGCCAGCCGCGGTATCGGTTATGGTATGAAAACCATTCGTGTCGATGGCTCAGATGTGCTGGCTGTCTATGAAGCCACGCGCATTGCCCGCGAGTATGCGGTAACCGAGAACAAGCCGGTATTGATCGAATCTTGTGCCTATCGTTTAGGTGGTCACTCAACCTCTGATGACCCAACCGGCTATCGTACCAAAGACGAAGAACGTGAGTTTGGTGCCAACGACCCACTGATTAAATTCCGCAACTACCTTGTTGCCAAAGGCTGGTTGGATGAAAGTGGTTTAGAGAGCAAACTTGAAGTGCTGAAAAAGGAGATCCTTGACGCGGTTAAGGCGGCTGAGGTTATCGCCAAGCCTGCCATCGAGGACTTGATCACCGACGTTTATCACGAGCCGACGCCGTTGTTGCAAGAGCAACTCAATCAGATCAAAGCACATATTAAGAAATACCCCGAGCACTATCCGGCCACTGCAGGGAGAATTGAATAATGGCTAAAATGAACATGCTTCAGGCGATCAACAGCGCCTTAGACATTACCATGGCAGAGCACAAAAACGCCTGTATCTTCGGTGAAGATGTTGGGGTTTTCGGCGGTGTATTTCGTGCAACGAGCAACCTGCAAGAAAAATACGGCCGCGATCGTGTTTTCAATACGCCTTTGGTCGAGCAGGGCATTTTAGGTTTTGCCAACGGTTTGGCCTCACAAGGCACTAAAGCCATTGCCGAGATCCAGTTTGCCGATTATATCTTCCCTGCCTTTGACCAAATCGTGAATGAAGCGGCCAAATTCCGCTATCGTTCAGGTAACGAATTTGATGTCGGCAGCTTAACCATTCGTGCGCCATATGGCGGCGGTATTGCTGGTGGTTTGTATCACTCGCAATCACCAGAAGCGTATTTTGCCCATACTCCGGGTTTGAAAATCGTTGTACCAAGAGATGCCTATCAGGCCAAAGGCTTGTTGTTGGCGTCGCTCAAAGAGCCCGATCCGGTTATCTTCTTCGAGCCTAAACGTTTATATCGTGCCTCTGTCGGTGAAGTGCCTGAAGACAAATATGAATTGCCATTGGGTAAAGCGGAAATCGTTAAAAGCGGTGAGCATGTCACTGTACTGTCTTGGGGCGCGCAAATGGAGATCGTTGAAAAAGCCGCTGAAATGGCTGAAAGCGACGGTATCTCTTGTGAGATCATCGACCTACGCACCATTTTGCCGTGGGATTACGAAACCGTGGTCAACTCAGTGCTAAAGACCGGCCGTTTGGTGATCAACCACGAAGCGCCGCTCACTAACGGTTTTGGTGCCGAGATCGCCGCGACCATTCAAGAACGTTGCTTCTTGTATCTTGAGTCGCCGATAATGCGTGTTTGTGGTCCTGACACGCCATTCCCGCTGTGCCACGAAAAAGAATATATGCCGGATCATCTTAAAACTTACGAAGCGATTAAACGCTCGGTGAATTACTAGGAGAGGTTATGTCCACTGATTTTATTTTGCCTGATATTGGTGAAGGCATTGTCGAATGCGAGGTGGTTGAATGGCTGATCAGCGCCGGCGACAAGATTGTTGAAGACCAACCTGTAGCCGATGTAATGACCGACAAAGCCTTGGTACAGATCCCATCGATGTACACAGGTACTGTCGATAAGCTGTACTATGAAAAAGGCGATATTGCCAAGGTTCATGCACCACTGTTTTCGATTGTTATCGATGGTGAAACAGGTAGTGCGCCACAGGCTGAATCACAGCCAGTAGTCGAAGACGCGGCTGTTGCTGTCGCCGATGCGCCACAAGGCGGCAACGTTGAAGATTTTATTCTGCCGGATATCGGTGAGGGGATTATCGAGTGTGAGGTGGTTGAATGGTTGGTCGCCGAAGGCGATACCATTAAGGAAGACCAACCGGTTTGTGATGTAATGACCGATAAGGCGTTGGTGCAAATTCCGTCAAAATACAACGGTAAAGTTGAGCGTTTATACTACCAAAAAGGCGATATCGCCAAGGTACACGAGCCGCTATTTGCTATTGTGGTAGAGTCTGATGGCAGTGCTCCTGCTGCTGCGGCGGCTCCGGCCAAAGCGCAAACGGCCCAAGCACCTGTTGCTGGCGCTGTTGCTCAAGGTCAAGCTACAGTACCTGCTGCCAAAGGTAATGGTAAAGCCATTGCTTCTCCTGCGGTTCGCCGTCTTGCCCGTGAAATGGGCATTGATTTGGCGCAAATCAATGGCTCAGGTCCTAAAGGTCGAGTATTTAAAGAAGACTTGACTAAA
>JBFHGJ010000006.1:0-118391 GCA_041583135.1 Alteromonadaceae bacterium
GCCACCGGCTTTCATGATGGCAACAATACCCACCACCATTTCTATCGAGCGCCGAGTGCAAATGCCCACCAAGGTATCCGGGCCGATATTTTTCTGTTCGACCAGATAATGTGCCAGTTGATTGGCTTTGACGTTTAGCGCTTCAAAGCTCAGTTGCTCACCTTCATATACCACCGCAATCGCTTGCGGATTGCGCGCAGCTTCAACTTCAAACAGTTGATGCAGGCACAGCTCAAGTGGATAGTCTTTGATTACTTGCGCGCCCTGGTTCAACAACTGTTGGCGCTGCTCTTGATTTAGCAATTCAACCGCCAATACCGGCGCTTGTGGGGTTTCAAGCAAGTTTTTCAGCAATTGCCCGAACGCTTCAGCCATACGGGTAATGGTTTGTGCTTCAAACAAGTCTATATTGTAATTCCATAGCAGTACCAACCCACCATCATGCTCGGTTACATTGAGAGTTAAATCATACTTGATGATATTTGCGCCATGGCCAGCGGGTTTGAGTTCCAATCCCGGCATATCCAAGCGGCCCTGTTCATTGTTCTGTAACACCAGCATCACTTGGAACAGAGGGCTGTGACTGAGGCTGCGCTCAGGTTGTAACAGTTCCACCAACTGTTCAAACGGCACTTGCTGATGAGCATAAGCGTCAAGCAGCATCCGCTTGCTTTGGTTCAACAGTTCACTGAAATCAGGCGATTGTGACAAGTCACTGCGCAGTACCAAGGTATTGACAAAGAACCCAATCAGATCAGCCACCTCGGCCTGCTCACGGTTGGCGATGGGCGTGCCGACCACTATGTCCTTTTCATTGCTGTAGCGGGCAAGCAGCACAGAAAATGCCGCGTGCAATCCCATAAACAAAGTCGCGCCCTGTTGCCGACAAAGCTCTCGCAACTGGTTTGTTACTGGAACATCAACCCAGCTTTGGCAAGTTTGTCCGACAAACCTCGATTGTGCCGGTCTTGGCTTGTCCAACGGCACATTATGCACCACCGGCAAATCCGCCAATTGACCGCGCCAATAGTTCTGTTGCGCCTGCAACACGTCACCTTGTAACCAGTTGCGTTGCCAATGCGCATAGTCGGCGTATTGAATGGTCAAAGGCGCCAGAGGGTTAGTCAGACCTTGACAAAAGGCACCATACAATCGGCTTAATTCGTTGACCAGTATCGACATAGACCAACCGTCAGATGCAATGTGGTGCATAGTCACCAGCAACACATGATTGTCTTCGCCTGTTTTGAACAGCACCGCTCGCAGCATGAGATCAGCGGACAAATCAAATGGCTTTGTAGCCTCAACGGCAATACATCCGGCCAATTCAGATTCAGCTGCCGAGCGCACCTCAAGCTCGAAGCGCTCTGGCGAACCTATCAGCTGGCACGGTTGGCCGTCGTCGCCTTCGACAAATGTCGTACGTAGGCTTTCGTGACGTGCGATCACTGCTCTGAATGCCTGAGTCAACGCCTCAATGTCTAGGTTGCCCAACAGCCTCAAGGCATTGGGCATGTTGTAATGGGCGCTGCCCCCATCGATCTTATCTAGCAACCACAGCCGTTGCTGGGCGTAGGACAATACCAGCGGTTCATCCCGGGAGATCTTGCTCACCTTGGGCACTTGTGGCGTACCGTCTGAGTCCAAACAAGTGCCAAGCACTAGAGCAAAATCGGCCAAAATCGGGTGCTGAAACAGTGTGCGTAGTGACATTTGTACAGCAAATTCGTTGTTGACTCTGGCTATCACTCGGGTTGCCAGCAAGGAATGGCCGCCAGATTCAAAGAAGTCGTCTTCCCTGCCAATACCGGCCCGCCCCAACACGCTCTGCCAGATCTCACACAATCGCTGTTCTGTCGATCCAATTGGCGCGACAAACGATTTGTCATCGACACTGAATTCGGCCTCGGGCAATTGTTGCTTGTCCACTTTACCGTTGGCGGTCAACGGTATGGCATCAAGTACAACAAATGCCGATGGCATCATGTGCTCGGCCAACATGGCTTTAAGGCCTTGGCGTAGCTGAGACACCGAAACGGTATCGTTATCCATAACCACATAGGCGACTATGGCGGCGCCGGTATCCAAGACATCACGCACCACCACGCAAGCGTCTTTGACGTCGCTCAGCTGGATCAGCGCATGTTCAATTTCACCCAACTCGATCCTGAAGCCGCGAATTTTGTATTGATGGTCTTTGCGGCCGATAAACTCATAGTCGCCGTTAGCCAATTGCCGAGCCAAGTCGCCGGTTTTGTACAACTTGCTGCCCGGCAATAGATCTGGCCAAGGATTGGCCACAAAGACATTGTCTGTCAATTGGGGTTGGTTCAAATAGCCTAGCGCCAGACCAGAACCGCCAAGATACAACTCTCCGACAACACCAACGGGTACTGGATTTAAGTAATTATCCAACACTACCGCGCTACGATTGGACAATGGCTGACCCAGTGCTATCTTGCTGGTCTTGAGGCTATAATCTTGTTCAAGGTGTTTGAACAAACTAAAAGTGGTATTTTCCGTCGGGCCATAGACATGCAGCAATCGCTGTGGATTGCTGTGCAGTGCAATCTCACGCACCAGTGCCGCGTTACAGTCTTCACCACCAAACAATAGATTTTGTATCCCGGCAAAAGTGGCGGGATGCTCTGCGGCAATCAAATGCAGCAAAGCGGTAGTGCAAAACAGGGTGTTGATACCACCGGCCTCCAGTTGCTGTTGCAACAATGGCGGATGGATCAGGCTTTGCTTGTCGATATGCACCAGCTGGCCGCCAGCGAGCAAACTGCCCCACAATTCAAATACCATGGCATCGAAGGACATATTGGATACCTGGGCCATCACGGTATCTGGCCCCAGCGCCAACAGGTTGCTGTTTTTGACCAAAGAGATCACGCCGCGATGAGGTACCACAACCCCTTTAGGCTTGCCAGTCGAGCCAGAGGTATAAATCACATAGGCAGGCTGTTGGGCAGACATCCGCGCCCGGTCGATATGCAATGGCGTCTTGCCTGTCACATGCGCCAATGTCTCAGACTCATCAAGGCATACCGCCAAAGCAGGTGCCACAATTTGCTTTTCGACCCAACACTGATGAGTAAACACCGTACTGAGTCCGGTATCGTCAATCATATACGCCAATCGGGCGACAGGATAATCAGGGTCTAATGGCACATAGGCGCCACCAGCTTTAATGATGGCCAAAATTGCTACCACCATGTCTACGGAGCGCGTCATGCAAAGCCCGACTAAATCACTTGGGCGCACTTTACGCTCGTCTACCAAGTAACGCGCCAGACGACCGGCTTGCTCGTCCAGCATTTGATAAGACATCGTACTTTGACCAAATACCAAGGCGATTTTGTCCGGGTACGCTATCGCTTGCGCTTCAAACAGTTCACCAATGGTGCAGTGCTTCGGATACTCTGCCAAGGTGTTGTTGCACAAGGTCAACAAACGTGAAGATTCGTCCGCACCTGCCATATCGACTGCCAGTACATTGCTTGTCGGCGCTGCCAACATAGCTTGGCACAGCTGATTGAAATACACCGCCAGCTGTTCAATGCTTTGCGGGGCAAACAAGTCGGTGTTGTATTGCCAGTTAAGTACCAGCCCTTTAGTAGTGCTGGCGATGTTTAGGGTCAGGTCATATTTGGCCACCACTGTATCTTGGGACATCGCCTCAATAGCTACGCCGGGCAAAGCCAAATCGCCCTGCTCATTGCTTTGCATCACCAGCATGATTTGAAACAGCGGTGTGTATCCCAAGTTTCGTTCGGGGCTTAACTGTTCAACTATCTGCTCAAACGGCACCTGCTGATGGACATAGCCGTCTATCAAGGTCTGTTTGCTTTGCAACAGAACATCGACAAAGCTTGGTTCCTCAGACAAATCGCTGCGCAGCACCAAAGTATTGACGAAAAAGCCGATAAGTGGCGCTACCTGGGCTTGTTCGCGATTGGCAACTGGCGTACCTACAACAATATCGGTTTCATTACTGAAGCGGGCCAACAAACAAGCAAATACACCGTGCAACCCCATAAACAAGGTCGCATCATGTTGGTCGCACAAGGATTTGAGCTTTGCCGTCAACTCAAGGTCAAGCACGCTTAGGTGACTGGCTCCGTTAAAGGTTTGTATTGCAGGGCGCTTAAAGTCTAAAGGCAACTGATGCACTTGAGGCAATTGCGCAAGTTTGTCTGTCCAGTAATTCATTTGCCCGGCCAGCACGTCCCCTTGCAGCCAGTTGCGCTGCCAATGCGCATAGTCTTTGTATTGTATATCCAGCGGCGGCAGTGGGTTGGCTTGAGCATGGACAAATGCCCGATACAAACGGCTCAATTCTTCCACCAGTATCGACATTGACCAACCATCGGCAGCAATATGATGCAGGTTGACCAGCAATATATGGCACTGCTCACCAATAGCCACAAGGTCCGCCCTGATCATAAAGTCCTTTGACAAATCAAATGCGCAAGTGGCAAGGTCCCGCAAAAACTCGCGCAATTGCACCTCATTGTCGTTGCCATGCAAATGAGTGAAGTCACTGTGGGCCAAGGCAAAACGCTCGGCACTTTGCAGTGTCTGATGTGCTTGTCCGTTGTCATCTTCCACAAAGCAGGTGCGCAGCACTTGATGGCGCTCAACAATACTGACAAAGGCCAGTTCCAATGCCGCAATATCCAGTGAACCGCTTAGCTTGAGGGCAAAAGGCATGTTGTAGTGACTACTGTCACCATCAATCTGACTTAAAAGCCATAATCTTTGCTGACCATAAGACAATGGTAGCGTACCATCATCCACCGAAACGATTGTGGTTGCCTCGCTGGCCTGCCCTTGTTCATCTATCAGCAGCGCAAGCGCTTCAAGCTCGGGGTTGGCAAACAGGGATTTGAGCGGCAAGAGCACACCAAACGCTTGCTCTACAGCGCTGGCCAACCGGGTTACCAGCAGAGAGTGACCACCCAAAGCAAAGAAATTGTCGGTTCTGCCGATTTGACCAACGCTTAGCAATGACTGCCATATTTCAGCCAGTTTGTGCTGCGTCGCTGTGACCAATGGCACATGTTCACCCGCCTCAGACCAATGCGGCTGAGGTAGCGCTTTGCTGTCAACTTTGCCATTATTGGTCAATGGAATTTCGTCCATCGCCACAAAGGACTGAGGTATCATGTAACTGGCCAAGCGTCCCGACAGATGTTGGCGCAGCTCTAGCTCATTGATATTCTGGCCATCTTCAGCCACAACCCAGGCTGCCAAGCGTTTGTCGCCCACACCGGCATCCACCGCCAACACAACGGCAGACTTAACGGTATGGTGGCTTAACAAGCATTGCTCAATTTCGCCGGGTTCGATTCTAAAACCGCGAATTTTTACTTGCTGATCGGCCCTACCGACATATTCCAGATCACCATCTGCCACAGCGCGCACCAAATCGCCGGTTCGATACAAAGTCGGCACACTATCCGGGTCGTTTTTGTCATGCCAAGGATTATCGATAAAAGCATTAGCCGTCAAGTCAGGACGGTTTACATATCCCCGAGCCAAACCATGACCACCGATATACAACTCACCGACAACACCCGCCGGCACTGGCGCCATATGACGATTTAGAACCACGGCGACCGAACCGGGAATAACCCGGCCCAATGATATCTTACGGCTTTTACTCAAATAGTCGGCATCCACCGACTTGTAGAGGCACAATACCGTCGCTTCACTGGGTCCGTAAGCATTAAACAACCGCTTAGGCTGACTGTGTTCGACAATTTTTCCCACCAGAGTGTGGGAGCAATCTTCACCACCAAAATAAACGGTATCGACTCCGGCTAGGGCTGCCGGGTTTTGCGCAGCCAGCATGTGCAACAGTGCCGTGGTAACCAAAATGGTGTTGATTCCATGGCGCTCGAGAGCATGTTGCAGTTGATTGGCGTCGATCAGCGTTTGTTTGTCGATATAAATGAGGCTGCCACCATTGAAAAGTGCACTCCACAACTCGAACACCATCGCATCAAAGCCGCTGTTAGAGACCTGTGCCACCACACAGTGACGGTCTAGCGCCGCATAATCAGCCCCTTTGACCAGATTGACCACGCTTCGGTGCTCAATCATCACCCCTTTAGGGTTGCCGGTGGAGCCTGAGGTATAAATCACGTAGGCCAACTGCTGAGGTCCGCACAGAGCCTCATCGTCAGTCAGGTTGCTATCGCAGCCTATTTCAACTTCAGCCTTGACTGAGGGATCATCCAGACATACCAGCTGAATATCACCGCCAATGGTTTCGTTGACAGTTCCACTGTGACCAATAACCGTTTGTAATCGGGCATCTTCAACCATGTAGCGCAAGCGTGCACCGGGTAATTGTGGATCCAGCGGTAGGTAGCCACCACCGGCTTTCAAGATGGCCAAAATAGCGATAACCATATCAGCGCAGCGTTCCATCAACACACCCGCCGGTCGGTCGGCGGCAACGGCATTGTGTGCCACCAACCAGCGTGCCAACCGGTTGGCCTGCGCATTCAACTCGGCATAAGTAAGGCGGTTTTGAGCAAATTCAATAGCCAAATCATCTGGGCGTTTAGCCGCATGACTTTCGACGACCCGGTGCAGGCATACATCGATGCCCTTGCCTAGGTTTTGTGCCATCGATGTTGACATTTGGCGATATTCGGCGGCGGGTAATATGTTCAAGCCCTTTACCGTTTGCGCACTTGATTGTTCTACCGCTTCCACCAAGCTTGTCAGCGCCTGTTCCATATAAGCCGCAATTCGCTGTGGTGCTACAGCAGATGACGATTGCACGTCCAGCCCGAAACCACTGCCGTAATCATCCACCGATAAGTTAAGCGGATAACTCGAACGTTCTTCGGCACTGACATACTCAATGGCATCATCACCACTTTGACCGCTGACTTCAATACCGGCTGAATGACGGTAGTTGAGTAAAGCACTGAACAAAGGTGAATCACCGGGCAAGTTAGCGCAAGATTGCGCCAACTGCAAAGAAGTTTGTTCATAAGGCAATAAACCCAGCAAAGCCTGATGAACTTGCTCAATCAAAGTTTTGGCATTGCTATCGGCCAGCTTGATCCGCAGCGGTAAGGTATTGATAAAAACGCCCAGCATGGACCCTGCGCCATGGGTCCCCTGCAAACGACCGGATACCACAGTACCAAACACCACATCATCCCTATCACTACCGGCGCCGACGACCATCGCCCATGCAGCGTGGAACCAAGCCGCAGGTGTCATATTCATGGTTTTTGCCAGTGCTCGTAACCTTTTGCCAAGGCCGTCAGAAATGGTGGTTTTTGCGGTGATTGTTGTACTGCCGTCACCGCGAACATCCTGCAACTCAAATGGCAAGGTTGGCTCATTCACATCCGCCAGCATCGCAGCAAAATATGCCTGAGCGTCATGATCTTCAGACAGTTGCCTGCTATGGGCAATAAACTCGCGATAAGGCACCGCATCAGGCAGCGAACCACTGCGACCTTGCAAGTAATGGCTCAACTCCCGTTGAATGATTTCAAGTCCCACATGGTCGGAAATAATGTGATGGATTTGCAGTAACAGATATCGCTCATCACTATCGGGTATCACCAGCAACTTGCTGCGCAGCAGCGGCGCCTCTGTCAAATCCATGTGTTGGTTTTGTGGCTTAGCCAAATCCTGCATATAGGCCAGCGCCGTTTGTCCCGGTGCAGGCTGTTCAAGCAACGTAGGTTCGACACAGACTTGTCTAAGTACAACCTGCAGGTCATTGACGATGGCCGTTCGCAGCACATCGTGACGTTTACTGACCTGTGCCAAGGCTAAGAAAAAGCGTTCAACCGCCTTATCACCAGTCATCTTGAGCAAAATCGGGGTGATGTAAGGGTCGGCATCCTCATTGATGCGGTGATGAAATAAGATCCCCTGCTGCAAAGGCCCCAAGGGATATATATCCTGAATGTTGGCGGCCCCTGCGGGCACTTGAGCCACCACTGAGTCGATTTCTCCTTGGCTTAAATCCGCCAGTGTCAACATCTCAGGCGTTATCCGATCACACTTGGCTGGAATAAGGTTATCAGGAGCTTTGAAAGCGGCCTGTTGCTCGCCTGCCGATCCGATTACTTCAAGCAACCGCGCCGGTGACTGACCGTCAAACAGCTGGGCAATGGTGACATTGACCCCGGCTTTTTGCAGTTTGGCGATAACCTGTATCATCAGCAAGCTGTGACCGCCAAGGGCAAAGAAGTTGTCGTTCATACCGACCCGTTCCACCCCAAGCACCGCTTGCCAGATTTCACACAAAAGCTCGGCAAGCGCGCCTTCAGGTGCTACATAAGCATTGTGTTGACCACTCAAGTCCGGGTCTGGCAACGCTTTACGGTCGATTTTGCCGTTGCTGGTTCTCGGCAAAGCATCCAGAGAGACAAACACATATGGCACCATGTATTCAGGCAGGAATTGCCCGGCGTAGCGCGGTAATACCTCATTGAGGCGCTCAACGGCATAGCCATCATTCAACACCACATAAGCTATCAGCTGTTTGTCGCCCGATGGCATGGCTTTGACGTTGACAACCACAGCGTTGACCGCATCATGCGCCGCTACGACCTGCTCGATTTCGCCCAGCTCAATCCTAAATCCGCGAATTTTGGTTTGCTGGTCGATACGACCCATATAGACCAATCGGGCCGAGTCGGGCTCGCCATCCATGTGCCACTGAACTAGGTCGCCAGTGGCATACAGGCGTTGGCAACTTGCCGGGTCTTGTTGGTCATAAAAAGGATTGTCGATAAATTGTCTGGTCGTCAACTCTGGCTGGTTCAGATAGCCTTTGGCAAGCCCTGCACCACCGATATACAGTTGGCCACTCACGCCCAAGGGACAAAGATTGAGATCATCGTCCAGCACCAGCAACCGGACATTATCGACTGCCCTGCCGATATTGGCGTTGCCCGGCACTATCTCACACCAGCAGCTGTTGACGGTGCACTCGGTCGGACCGTATACGTTGAATGCCTTAGTTTGGTGATCCTGAGACCAGTCACAAAGCCGTTTCCACAGGCGGTCATCGATGGCATCACCACCGATAATTAAGTTCGGCAGTTGTCCGCCAAGCCCGGCATCAAGCCAGGTTTGCACCATCAAAGGGGTGCAATCGAGCACCGCCAGTTTGTCCAACATCGACACCAGCTTGGCAGGATCACGTTTTTGTTCATCGTTGATGATGGCAAGCGGGCGCCCCAAGGCCAGTTGGGTTAAACCTTGAATAGAAGCATCAAATGCACTCGACGCAAACCAGCCCCAAGCGCCAGCGGTTTGACTCCAGTCCCATTGGTTCATGGCAAAGCCGAGATTGACTACGCTTTCATGAGCTATCATCACGCCTTTAGGGCGTCCGGTGGAACCTGAGGTATAGATGACATAGGCCAGATGGCTGCTGGTTAGACCAAGCTCACCGACATTTGGGTTGGCATCACTTTGCAGACTGATTTGCTCAGCCAATTGCGCGCCATCAAGACACAACTGTGGTATCTTGCCAAGTGCCAAGGCCGCTGATGTCACTGCATCAGTCAGCAGGCAGTCCATCGACGTATCTTCTATCATCCAAGCGAGGCGCTCTGATGGATACTCAGGATCCATTGGCACGTATGCGCCGCCGGCCTTGTGTACAGCCAAAATTGCAGTAACCAGCAATGGTGTACGGGTCATACAGATACCAATCAAGGTATTGGGCTTAATGGCTCTTTGACTGATCAACAGGTTGGCCAGTTGATTGGCTTTGCGGTTCAACTCGCCATAGCTCAGGCTGACTTGTTCGCCATCAGTCTGCTCAAACCAGATTGCAGTTTCATCGGCTGCAACTGCTACATGGGCTTCAAACAACTGATGCAAGCACAACCCTTGGCGATATTCTGCCGTAGCATTGTTGAGTGACTTTAATTGCAAAGCCTGCTCTTGCTGAGATAACAAAGGTAGAGAAGCAATTCTAGCGGTATCAATCTCACCACGGTTGGCCAATACTGACATTTGCTCGAGCATACGGCAAAGGTGTTCATTGAAACGCTCGATGCTGTTCTGGTCGAACAACGCCTTGTCAAAAGTCCAGTCAAGCTGAATACCCGATTGATTGAAGTTGACATTGATATCCAAATCGAACTTTGCGGTTAGACCATCGGCTTTGATGGGAATAAAGTCTGCCGTTTGGCCAGAGGCGCTTGGCGATTGGGCTACACCACTTGAAAGCATAATTTGAAACAGCGGCGCAAAACTGGCGTCTCTGCTGCTACCCAAGCGCTCGACCAATTGTTCGAACGGTACGTCTTGATTGGTTTGGGCAGCCAGATTCACCTCACGCACGTGGGTAAAATAGTCCTTGAGCCGGGTATGTCGGGTATTTACCCGCAACACTAAGACATTGACGAAGAACCCTATCATGGCTTCGAGCTGACTATCAGCCCGGTTGGCCACCGCAGTCCCTATGACGATATCACCATCGCTGTCGCCTTGATGATGACTGTGACGAGCCAGCACTTGGGCCAACGCCCCATGGAACAGCATAAATGGGGTGAGTTGCCATCGCTTGGCCAAAGCCTGCAAGGACGTTGCAGTATCAGCGGATAAAGAGGCGGACACCCTGCCCCCTTGATGACGCTGCACCTTAGGGCGTGGCCTGTCTAATGCCACACTGTGCACCGGCGGCAGATCTTGTAGCTGTTGCTGCCAGTATTGCAGCTGCTTGTCCAATACCTCGCCTTCAAGCCACTGTCGTTGCCACACGGCATAATCGCAATATTGATAAGACAACGGCGCCAAGCCATGGTGTTGGCCGCTGATGGCAGCTTGATAAAGCGCCATGAATTCCCGGGTCAGAATATTCATCGACCAGCCGTCTCCGGCGATATGATGCATATTGAACAACAAGACACCAGAGCCGCATGAACTGTTGAGGGCCTTAGGCGCTTCAAGTTGGACAAAGGCTACTTTGATCATTAGATCTTCGGCGAGGTTGAAATCCAAATGCCGATGTTGCGCCATCAAACGGGTCAATTGTTGTTGACGCAGCTCGGCTGCCAGTGCGGACAAATCTTCAAACTGTAATCTAAACTGCCAATCGGTTTTGACCTGTTGTACTACGCTATCATCCACTCGGGCATAGACGGTACGCAGTATCTCATGACGACGCACCACTTCGTTCAGCGCCTGTTCGGCCGCATCAACATCGAGGCCGTTTTTGACGTCGAAAGCCATGGGCATGTTATATTGGCGGCTTTCGCCTTGCAGTTCATCGATAAACCATAGCCGCTGCTGGGCAAACGAGGCAGGAGCGGTGGTCTGTTTGAGCCGTAGCAGAGGCGGTTTGTCAGACTTTTGCCCTGTCTTTTGTGTCTGGCTGGTCAAATACTCAATGATCTGGCTTTTGTACTGCTTGATCTGCAACTTGTGCTCAGTGCTAATGCCACCTTTAAGCGCTCTGGCTTTAAGTTTCCCCTGCTCAACGTACAGCTCTATACCCTGGCGTGCAAGCCGGGCCAACATGTCCACAATCAACATCTTTAGAATTCAACCTCATCCAACAAATCTTCATCCACATCCTGCAGGTCCTGACTGACCTGGTATATTCCGATGTTATTCGCCATATCGGTTAGCGATGGGGCTTCAAACAGATAATTCAGTTCGAAACTGACATTAAATACCTGCTCTATGCCCGCCTTGAGTCTGACCACCAGCAAAGAGCTGCCACCGAGTTCAAAAAAGTTGTCGGTGGTGCTGATGTGTTCGGTTGACAAACCCAGAAGGTTTGACCATAACTCGACCAGTGAACGTTCAATCTCATTTTGCGGTGCCATGCGCTCACCGAGATTTTCCTCAGGGCTGGGCAGTGCCTGACGGTCTATTTTGCCATTTGGCTTGAGTGGCCATTGCGACACATAAACATAAACCGTCGGCATCATAAACACAGGCAAAGATTGGCGAATGAACTCGCTGATCTGAGCGCTGGTTTCAGTTTGGTTAAAATCTCCGGCTACGGTTGTGGCGGGTTGCACCCAAGCCACCAGTTGTGCAAGACCCTGCCCCCTTGATTTAACCGCCACTAGAGCGGAATCAACCAAAGGACAGCGCTGCAATTGATGTTCGATTTCGCCCGGCTCAATGCGATATCCGCGCAGCTTGACCTGTTCATCCATCCTGCCGATATACACCAGTTGACCGTCGGTGCTTTGCTTGACCAAATCGCCGGTCTTATACACACGTCCCGCAGCGAACGGGTCGGCAATAAAACGCTGGGCACTCAGCTGCGGATTGTTGTGATAACCTCTAGCAACGCCTGCACCACCAATCAACAATTCACCGCAGCTACCCGCAGGACACAACTGCAATTGTTCATTGACCACATAACAATGAGTATTGCCCACCGGTGTGCCCAGTGTGACGGGCAAGCCTCGCTGCATCTTAGCCATGGTGGACCAGACGCAGGTTTCGGTTGGTCCGTACATATTCCATAGGGTGATATTGTCGTTGTGCAACAGGCCATCTTTCAAATCTGCTGATAGAGGTTCGCCACCACACAGCAAGGTCATTGGCCTTGATGAGCGCCATTGGGCGTCCAGCATCATTTGCCAGGTTGATGGCGTCGCCTGCATCATGGAAATTTGGTGATGTTCCAACAAGTTTTTCAGCGCATCGGCATCCGCCAGCGCCCTGTCATTGGCAACCACCACGGTGGCACCGCCAATCAACGGCAGGAATATTTCCAAGGTATGAATATCAAACGAAATTGAGGTAACGGCCAACAATACATCTTGTTCGGTGCACTCCAGTTTGGCCTGCATACTGTTGACGAAGTTGTCCAGCTGTCGGTGCTCAATCATGACCCCTTTGGGTAATCCAGTCGAACCGGAGGTATAAATGACATAGGCCAGATGATGAGGCTGCAACAACGGCAGCTGCGGGCTATGTTCGGGCTGACCGGCCAATTGCGATTCGACTACAGGGTCATCGACACAAATCAAGAGCTGTAGATTTATCGGGCTGGCAGCAACAAAGCGACGCTCACACAACACCACGGTTAGTTCAGCATCCTCTACCATATGCTGTAATCTGGCTTTCGGGTATCCCGGGTCCAGTGGCACATAAGCGCCACCTGCCTTCATGATCGCCAATATCGCCACCACCATTTCCACCGAGCGGGTCAAACAGACCCCCACCAGCCTATCCGGGCCAACCTGTTTATGCTCAATTAGATAATGGGCCAGCTGATTGGCTTTGGCATCCAGTTGACGATAGCTGAGGCGCTGATTATCACATACTAAAGCGGTGGCCTCAGGGCTGTTTGCTACCTGCATTTGGAATTGTTGGTGAACAAAGCCCGGGGTTGCAAAATCAGCTGCGGTTCTGTTGCATTGGTTGAGCAACCAATCTGACTGCTGTTTGTCCAACATCGCCAAGCTCAGCACACCGGTTTGGGGCTGATTGACCATAGCTTCGAGCAGAATTTCAAAATTAGCTGCCATTTGTTCGATGTTCGCCAAGTTAAACAACGCGTCGCTGAATTGCCAGCCGAGCAGCAAGCCATCTTCATCGTGTTTGACATTCAACGTCAGGTCATACTTGGCCACTTCATCTCCTGCTCCCAGTGGCGCAACACTGACACCGGGCAAAGCCAGTTGCCCGGACTCGTTGTTGTGCATCACCAACATCACTTGAAATAGCGGGCTGTGACTCAAACTGCGCTGTGGCTGCAACCGGCTGACCAATTGTTCGAACGGCAATTGTTGATGAGCATAGGCGTCAAGCAACATGGTTTTGCTTTGTCCCACCAGCTCGGCAAATGCTGGGTTGTCCGCCAGATTGGCGCGCAATACCAAAGTATTCATGAATAGACCAATCAGGTTTTCCACCTGTTGCTGTTCACGATTGGCAATAGGGGTACCCATCACGATATCGTGTTCGTTGCTCAATCGTGACAGTAACGCAGAAAACGCACCATGTAGGCCCATAAACAAGGTTGCCCCTTGCCCCTGACAAACCGACGTCAATTTGTGCAAAAGTGATTCAGGCAAGCGGCTGGTATGGGTTTGACCACTGAAGCTTTGACGAGCCGGTCTTGGTCTATCCAAAGGCAAACTGTGCATCAGCGGCAGATCAGCCAGTTGCTGGGTCCAATATTCTTCAGCTTTTACCAGTCCCTGTGCTTTGAGTTCATTGTGCTGCCACAGGGCATAATCTGTGTATTGCACTTCTAGCGGCTGCAATTGGGCAGGCTCGCCTTGACACATAGCGCTGTATAAGGTGTTGAATTCTTTAAGTAGCACCGTCATTGACCAACCGTCGCAGGCAATGTGATGAACAGTGAGCAACAACACATGCTCATCCGCAGATACCGCCAACAGACGTGCGCGTATCATCAAGTCTACCGACAAATCGAATGGCTGTGTCGCCTCGTCATGCTGATGTTGCGCGATCAATGCTTGCCTGTCGGCCTGTTCGAGTGAACAAAGGTCGTGATACTGGACTGTAAAACCTTCCACAGGGTTGAGCCGTTGTGATGGTTCGCCGCTGCTATCAGTAACAAAGCAGGTTCGCAGGCTATGGTGACGGCGAATTATCTCGCTTAAGGCGCTAGCCAAAGCCTCACGGTGCAAATTGCCTGAGAGCGTAAACGCCAGCGGCATGTTGTAATGGGCGTTGCCCCCTTCGATTTGCGACAGCAGCCACAACCGGTGTTGGGCAAATGACAAAGGGATCAAACTTTGATGCTCGGTAGCTTTGACAATAGGCGTGTTAATCACAGGCTGCTTGTCACTCAGCAAGGTTGCGATTTGTTCGATGGTGGGTCGTTCGAACAAGGTTTTGAGCGCAAGGGCCGAACCAAATGCCTTGTTGATACGAGACACCAAACGGGTGGCCAGCAGCGAATGCCCGCCCAGTTCGAAGAAATTGTCACTAATGCCGACCTTTTCCACCGGCAACAATTGCAGCCATAACTCGCATAATTGTCGCTGCATTTCATTTTGTGGTGCGACATAACCCGACATTCGTATACCGTCATCCAACTGAAGCAATCGGGTCTTGTCGATTTTGCCGCCGGCGTTGAGCGGCCATTGTGCCAACAATACAAATTGGGCCGGCACCATATAATGCGGTAGCGATTGCCCTAGCTCACAGACCAGACGTTCGGTAAATTCTCGGCGTAAGTCTGCCTGCTCAAGTGCTTTGGCTTCGGGCGTAACCAGATAGGCCACTAGGCGTTTGTCGTCACCCTCCCCTTTGGCTAAAACCAGTGCGTCCGAAATTTGCTCGGATTGTCCAAGGTGGTATTCAATCTCGCCGGTCTCTATGCGCAAACCGCGAATTTTGACCTGGCCGTCCTCTCTGCCGATAAATTCCAGCATCCCGCCTTGTTGCCATTTGACCCTATCGCCGGTCTTGTACCAGCGAGTTTGGGTTTGTGGTTCGACAACGAATCGCTCAGCGGTTTGTTGCTTAAGATTCAGATACCCTCTGGCAATCCCGCTACCGCCAACATACAACTCACCAACCACCCCAATGGGTACCAATTGCATTTGTTCATTCATAATAGCCACACGGTTACCGGGCATCGGCTTACCTATGGTATTGAGGGGCTGTTCAGGGCCGAACTCAAGGTTTTGCACACAAGTGATGGTGGTTTCGGTCGGACCATAACGGTTAATCAACAGCTCACCGTATTGTTCGCGTACTTTGGCAGCCATGACATCGCCACCACTCATGACCCGGCGGATACGGTGACCGGCAGGCAAGCCTGCCAACATCGCCAGATAGGCGGGAGAACCATGAAGGTGAGTCACCTGATGGGCTACCAGCAAGGCTTTTATCTGTTCAGGATTTTCCAGCTGCGCTTTGTTTGGCAACACCAACCTAGCACCACTGCACAATGGTAGGAAAATCTGTTCCACTGCGGCATCGAACACATAGTTGGCCAGCAAAATGAAGACCTCATCGTTATCGATGCCAAGGCAGTGTTGTTGGCTTAACAGGTGAGAGATCACATTGTGGTGTTCAATCATGACACCTTTGGGGCGACCTGTAGTACCTGAGGTGTATAACAGGTAGGCCAAATGGCTCGCCCTCAAATCGGCGCGGCACGGATTGTCCTTGAGCGGATGCACGCATTCATCGGCAAAACACAGCAGTCTTTCATCTAAGCCCAATGAATCGGCGAGGTGGCGATGGGTCAACACGATTGTCATTCCGGCATCGTCAATCATCATGGCCAATCTTGCGCTTGGGAATTGCGGATCCAGCGGCACAAACGCCCCCCCGGCTTTGCTGATGGCCAAAAGCGCAATAACCATCTCGATTGACGGCTCAAGACAGACCCCAACCGGTATGTCCGGCTTGATATTATGATGTTGCAGCAACCAATGGGCCAGCTGATTGGCCTTGGTGTTGAGTTCGCCGTAACTCAAGTGTTGTCCTTGGGCGACCAAAGCAATTGCCTTTGGATCTATCTCAACCTGAGCTTCGAACACACCGGCCAGACTGCGCTTGTCAGTCATAGGTGCCGGCATTGACTCAGACCAGCTAATCAGCTGTTCACGCTCGGTTTCGCCAAGCATATCGATGGCATTGATACTGGCATTGGGATCTTTGACCAGACCTGCTAACAGACGCTCAAAATGTTCGGCCATACGGGCAATGGTTTGACCGCCAAACAGGTCGCAATTATATTGCCAGGTCAACATCAGTCCATCTTTTGATTCAACCACGTTTAGGGTTAAATCAAATTTGGCCAGGTGACTTTGCTGGGCCAGAGCATTGATTTCAAGCCCCGGCAGTTGCAAGCGTTCACTGTCGTTGTTCTGTAACACCAACATTACTTGGAACAAGGGGCTGTAACCGAGGTTTCTTGCCGGTTGCAGCGCTTCAACCACAAGCTCAAACGGCACTTGCTGATGGGCATACGCCTCAAGCAACATCGCCTTGCTACGTTGCAGCACGGTAACAAAACTTGGATCGCCAGACACATCATTGCGCAGCACTAGAGTATTGGCGAAAAAGCCAATCAGATTGGCAATTTCTGCCTGCTCTCGGTTGGCCACCGGCGTGCCGAGCACAATGTCACTTTCGCCACTGTAACGGCAAAGCAGCACAGCAAACAACGCATTGAGTCCCATGAACAAGGTGGCACCTTCACCTAAACAGAGCTCATATAACCGCTCTACAGAGTCTTTGGCAATATGACTGGTATGGGTTTGACCGACAAACCGTTGCTGTTTAGGCCTTGCATTATCCAACGGCAAAGCGTGCACGGCAGGCAAATCGGCCAATTGCTGCGTCCAATAGCCCAATTGACTTTGCAACACTTCGCCTTGCAGCCAGTTTCTTTGCCACACCGCAAAGTCGGTATATTGCAGCGGCAACGGCTCAAGCTCGGCAGGCTCTCCTTTGACCAGAGCGCGGTATAAAATCACCAACTCTTTGGTCAAAATGCCCATCGACCAGCCGTCACTGGCAATATGGTGGATGGTGATCAACAAAACATGACGGTCGGTGGCCAGCTTCAGCACCGCTGCGCGCAACATCAGGTCACAGCCGAGATCAAAGCCACAGCGGCTCTGCAATCCGATTTGCTGCTGCAAGTGAGACTGCCTTGCCTCATCAGACATAGCGGACAAGTCTTCAAACCCAAGGTTGAAACTGCCTACCGGCTGCGGCAATTGCACAGGCTTATCTTCGCTATTGGTAGCAAAAACCGTGCGCAAGGTACCATGGCGCTCAATCAATAGCGCGAAGGCCGTTTCAAGGGCAGCGATATCCAATCGTCCGGTCAATTCTAATGCCATGGGAATGTTATAGTGACTGCTGCCTTCGAGGGCATCAATCAACCACAAGCGCTGCTGGGTAAAGGACAAAGGCAGACAGCCCTCTTGCTTAGCACTCGTCAGTGCAGGCGGTAGTGATGCGCCGCTGACTTGGGCGATGGCCCTTGCCTGACGCCGCACTGTGGCTTCACTGAATACTTGTTGCAGCCCTAGGTTTACCGCAAAAGTCTGATTGATTTGGCTCACCAGCCGAGTAGCCAACAGCGAGTGTCCACCGAGCCTGAAAAAGTTATCGCTAACCCCTACTCGTTCAATCCCCAGCAGCTCCTGCCAAATGGCGCATAACTGCAGCTCAACTTCGTTGCTCGGCGCCTCATAGGTTTCACCGGTCAGGGCAAGATCTGGCTCGGGCAGCGCTTTGCGGTCCACTTTGCCATTGGCGGTCAACGGCAATTCTGACAGCAATACAAAGGCGCTGGGGAGCATATAAGTAGGTAACTGCTCAGCCAGATATTGTTCCAATGCCTGTGTGGCTGGTGCCAGATCAGCACTGAAATAGGCAATCAATTGATCCTCGCCGTTGAGCGTTTTTCGTGCCACCACAGCGGCTTCTCGAATATCACAATGCTGTACCAGCAGTTGTTCGACTTCACCCGGTTCGACCCGAAAACCACGGATTTTGATCTGATGATCCATCCTGCCCATAAACATCAGCAGACCATTTTGCCAGCAAACCCGATCGCCGGTGCGGTAAAGCTTTTCACCAGCCTTGAAAGGGTTTTCGACAAATGTCAGCGCGGTCAGTTCAGGTTGGCCAAGATAGCCTTCGGCTAAGCCATCGCCGCCAACATAAAGCTCGCCGCAAACGCCTTCTGGTACCAACATGCGATTGTGATCCAACACATACACCTGACGATTGGCCAATGGTCTACCGATAGGGATAGATAAACGGCCACAGCCTGTTACCGAAGCGATGGTATGGCAGCAACTGAACGTAGTGTTTTCTGTAGGACCGTAACCATTGATTAATGTCACAGCCCGATGGCGCTGTTGAAAACTTGCCACCGAGGCGGTTTTAACGATATCGCCGCCTACCAGCAAGTACGACAAGCAGCTGTCAGTCGCCTGTCCTGTAGTGGCCAATTGGTCGAACAGCGCCGCAGTCAACCAAGCGGTGTTGATGTTGTGACGATTGATGAATGCTTCCAACGCGGCGATTTCTGGCACAGGTTCCGGTTGAATGACGAGCTGTCCACCGTTTAGCAATGCGCCCCAAATTTCGAAGGTTGACGCATCAAATGCCACTGGTGCATTTTGCATCATGATGGTTTGTTGCCCCAAAGGCACATAATCATTATTGACCACCAATGACACCACGGCCTTGTGGCTGACCTTGACCCCTTTGGGTTGTCCGGTGGAACCAGATGTAAACATGATATAAGCAACGCTGTCGCCGCCGGCACTTTGATTGAAGTTCGATGAGTCCATTGCCGCAATTTGCTCACGGGCGCTGTCTAGACATATCGATTGCTCATGATGAAGTGCAGATGCTTGCCCACAAGTGATCAGCGTCGCCAATCCTGCCTGACTTATCATGCCAGCCAGTCTTGCATCCGGGCCATTGGTATCGAGCGGCACATAGGTGCCTCCGGCTTTGACTATCGCCAATAAGGCCACAATGGTTTCTACTGAACGGGGCAACAAAACCCCTACCCGCTCGCCGGGTTGCAGATTGACATGTGCAACCAAATAGCGGGCAAGCCGGTTGGCTTCGCCATCCAATTGCCGATAGCTCAGTTTGCCATCATGACAGCTGACAGCCACCGCATCCGGCGTTTGGTCACACTGTACAGCAAAGACTTCGGCAATAGATTGATGGTTCGGATACGCCCTACGGTTTTGATTGGCGGCCAACAAGCGGTTGGCCTCATCTTCGCCAATCATCTCCATCAACTGAACCGGCTGTTCACTTGCCGTATTCAACGCCTCTATCAAACCACTCAAGGCTTGGTGAACATAGCCCGCGACCTTGTGAGCGCAGATCGGCGCTGCGGTTTGCACGCCAATGTCAAAACTGCCGCCCCGATCATCCACATTGAGGTTAAACGGATAGTTGGTGCGCTCCCGGGCCTGCAAGAATTCAATGCCTTTTGGCATCAGCCGCGCGGCATTTTGCGGATCGCCGGAATGACGGTAATTGAGCAATGCGGTAAATAAAGGGGTGTCACTGTCTAAGCCACTACAGCGCTGAGCGAGCGCCAGTGGCGTTTGTTCAAACGGCAGCAACTGTTGCAACAGTTGCTGTATCTGGCTGACCAACTGCGCGGCATTTTCGTGCTGTAGCTTAACTCGAACCGCTAAAGTGTTGATGAACACGCCCAACATGGATTGCGCATCTTTCATGCCTTGCAGACGGCCTGACATAACCGAACCGAATACGATGTCATCGCGGTCACTACAGCGTGATACCACCATCGCCCACGCAGCATGAAACAGCACCGCAGGGCTAACGCCTGACGCTCTTGCTGCAACGGCCAAATCGCTGGCCAGCTTATCATCAATGGCAAGTTTGGCAGTGTTCATGTTACTGCCGTCACCTTTGACGTCTAGCAAATCATAGGGAGCCGATGGCTCGTCAAGATCACCCAGAGCAGAGCGGAAATAAGCTTCGGCGTCATGCCGACGGGCCAATTCGGCGCAGTGGGCAATAAACTCACGGTATGGAACAGGCGTTTTCAGTTCATGGGCTTGGCCGTTGATGATCTGACCCAGTTCATTTTGGATTATCTCCAAACCGATATGGTCGGAAACAATATGGTGCAGTTGCAACAGCACGTAGTGTTGGCCGCGATCAGGCTCGCCAACCACTTTGACCTTGATCAGCGGCGGCTTGGTCAAATCCATGCCATGCACAGACGGGTCTGCCTGTGCTTCAAGCTCTGCCAGTTCATCCCGGCCCTTGTCAGGCACAATGTAACTGACCGACAGTTCAAGATGACGACACACCACCTGAACCGGCTCGCTTAAGCCTTCCCACAAAATAGCAGTACGCAACACATCGTGTCTGTCCACCAAAAGCTGTAATCCCGCCAGCAGGCGATTTAGCGATGACCGGTTATCAATTTTCAGCGTAAATGCGCTGACATAAGGGTCGGCTTGCGGATGCAGACGGTGATGGAACAAAATACCCTGCTGTAAAGCGCCCAATGGGTAAATGTCTTCGATGTTAGCGGCGCCACCGGCAACCTGTTGGCAGACATTGGCAATTTCGGCTTCGCTCAACGCCACCAACGGCAACATCTGAGGGGTTATCTTTTCACAGTTCGCCTCAATTAGATTGTCCGGCGCCTTAAACACGGCTATTTCATCAGCCGGGTCGCTGTCAATTAATTGTGCCAGACCAGCAACGGTTGGCGCTGCAAATAACTGCGGTGCACTCATGCGGATGTCAAATTGCTGCAACTTGTTGATCGCCTTGATCACCAACAAAGAATGACCACCCAACTCAAAAAAGTTGTCGCTGATACCGACCTGTTCAACGTCGAGGATCTCCTGCCAGACCTGACACAACAATTGCTGAGTATCGGTCATTGGCGCTACAAAATGGCGCTGTTCAAGATCTGCCCGGGGCATGGGCATAGCTTTTCGATCGACCTTGCCATTGGGGGTCAAAGGCAATGCCGCCATGAACACAAACAGCGAAGGCATCATGTGCTCCGGCAACGTCATTGCCAAGTGCTCACGTATATCTGCAATCGCCTGTTGGCGCCTTTGTAAGTATTGCTCAGGCTGTTGAGCCGCATCATCTACCAGCTCATGGTCTTTGGCCACCACATAAGCCACTAAACGCTTGTCATCGTTGATGGTCTTGACCTCGACAATGGCATCTTTAACAGATTCGGCAGTGGTCAGGGTATTTTCTATCTCCCCCAGCTCAATCCGAAAACCCCGTAGCTTGACTTGGGTATCCATGCGTCCTGCAAACACCAGTTTGGCGCTGCGGCCGTCTGCATCTGGCAACCAGCGCACCAAATCACCGGTTTTATACAGGTATTGGCTGCTGGCAAGATTGGCGGGATCATAAAATGGATTACGGACAAAGCGTTCGGCAGTCAAATCAGGGCGGTTGAGATAACCTCTGGCCACACCGACACCACCGATATACAACTCGCCAAAGCTGCCCGCAGGCAACAAGCCCATTTGCTCATCGAGTACAAAACACTCGGTATTGGCGATGGGCGCACCAATCACCCCGGTTTCATTATGACGCCCCCGAGCAACCTGTAAACATGTGGACGAAACGGTGGTTTCGGTAGGCCCGTACGCGTTGAATAGCTGAGTATTGGCAGACAACTTATTAATGACATTGTGGTCAAATACGTCGCCACCGGTGATGATGGCTTTCAGAGAATGGGTGTCGCTGATCTGCTGTAGATTCAGCAAAGCCGGTGGCAAGGTGACATGGGTAATGGACTTGGCCTTGATAAGCTCGAACAGGTTATCAAGGTTGGGTTCGAGCACGAGGCAGGCACCGCCGCAAAGGGTTTCGAGCATATAGCCGTTACCCGCATCAAAGCCCAAAGACAGACAATGCAAGAAGCGATCAGCGGGCTGAATATCAAACAAGCGACAATCGTAGGCGATGATATTAACCAGCGAGCGATGTTCGACCATGACCCCTTTGGGGTTGCCGGTAGAACCTGAGGTATAAATGACATACGCCAGATTGCTGGAGGTTAATCCCGCAACGGCAACATTGCTTTGCGACATGTGGGCAAATACAGTCTCTGGCGCTTTGTCCATGAATACCGCCTGCGCTTCGGTTGCGCCGGTTTTATCGAGCAGCTTGCGCCGGGTGATCAGGGTTTTCAGCCCGGCATCTTTGACCATATAGGCCAAACGGTCTGAAGGATAATCCGGGTCCAACGGCACGTAAGCGGCACCGGATTTCAGCACCGCCATAATGGCAATGATGATATCCACTGAACGTTCAAGGCAAACCCCGACTAGCGTGTCTGGCTTGACCTGCTTTTGCGCTATCAGATAATGGGCCAATTGGTTGGCTTGGCGATTTAGCTCATCATAGGTGATCTGCTGTGTCGAACCGTTGTCTGCGGATACCGCGACAAGCTCTGGGGTCGCTTCGACCTGCTGCTCAAACAGTTGATGCACACACAAATGCAAAGGCGTGTCGGTGATGCTGTCGTTCCAATCCACCAGCAATTGTTGTTGCAGTTGGGGGGTAAACAGGTTGGCCTCAGACACAGGCACATTGGGCTTGGTGACCAAAGCGCTCAACAAGGCAGAAAAATGCTCTGCCATGCGTTCAATGGTGCTCCGATTGAACAAATCGCTGCTGTATTGCCACGTCAACGCTAAGCCATCGCTTTTTTCACTGATACTCAAGGTCAATTCGAACTTGGCGACATTGTCGGCCTGTTCTGCGGTTGCCAACGTCAAGCCCGGCAAGGTTAAGCTACCCGACTCATCGTTTTGTAGCACCAACATAATTTGAAACAAAGGTGAGTGAGACAGGCTGCGCTCAGGGCTCAATCGTTCTACCAGCTGTTCAAACGGCACCTGTTGATGGCGATAGGCTTCGCTGAGCATGGTTTTACTACGGCCAATCAGCTCGGCAAAGTTAGGCTCGCCGCCTAGGTTGCTTCGCAGCACCAAAGTATTGACAAAATAGCCAATCACAGGGGCAAGCTGTTCCTGTTGGCGGTTGGCTACGGGGCTACCAAGCACAATGTCCTGTTCGCCGCTGATACGCCAGAGCAGCGCAGAGAAAGCCGCATGTAACCCCATGAATAATGAAGCATCTTGAGCTTGACACAATCGTTTCAGAGTTTGGCCGGTTTGAGCGCCAATGTTTGAGTAAACCGAGTCACCACGAAAGCTTTGCTGTTTGGGCCTCGGACGGTCCAAAGGTAAGCTGTGGGTTTGCGGTAGATTGGCCAATTGCCGCTGCCAGTATTGCAGTTGTTTGTCCAGCACTTCGCCACTCAACCAACGTCTTTGCCAATGGGCATAATCGCCATATTGAATAGCCAAAGGTGCCAGCGGATTGGGCAAGCCTTTGATACAGGCTCGATAGAGTTGGCTCAGCTCTTTGACCAACACATTTATCGACCAGCCGTCGGAGGCGATATGATGCATGGTGATAATAAGTATATGAGTGTCCGGTGCGGTTTTAAGCAACCTGGCTCTTAGCATCAAATCTGCGCTCAAATCAAAGCCCTGTTCCGCTTCTTCTTGCACAGCTGCGGTCACTTTGGCTTTGAGGCTTTCCCCTGCCATATCCGACAAGTCAATCATGGCAATTTCGAATAGCCGGTATGCCTGCACCAGCTGAGCCGGTTCGCCGTCTTGATTGGCGACAAATACCGTGCGCAAGCTTTCATGACGCTCGACAATTATTCCCAATGCAGCACTTAAGGCTCTAATATTCAATGCCCCTTTCAAAGTCAACGTGGAGTTGATGTTGTAATGGGCGTTGCCGCTATCAATCTTGTCCAGCAACCACAAGCTTTGCTGAGCGAAAGACAAAGGTAGAGGCACACTACGATCGGTAACCGCCAAAACCGGCGCACTGTTTTGCTCCACCGACAAGGCTTCAATCAGCGCTTCTTTGTGGGTTTTGAGCGCCGCCATTATCTCGGGCGTCATCGCGCCCTTTGCGGCATTGATGTTTAATTTGCCCGCAGCAACGCTGACCTGAATGCGTTTTTGCGCCAAAAGCTGGAATAACTGGGAAAGTGTCATATTTGAAAAGATTCCATTTCATCTGCATCGGCAGAGAGCTCATTATTGTTGTCGGTGCGAAATGCTGGGTGACTAACCTCGATATAGGCAGCCAAGCTTTGCAGTTGGGGCATTTGGAAAACCATGTTGATGGGCAGCTCGATGTCATGATCGCTTTTAAGCAACACCAGCAGTTTCATCGCCAGCAGTGAATTGCCGCCCAAAGCAAAGAAATTGTCGTCGATACTGATTTGCTGCAAACCAAACAATTGCTGCCAGCAATGACAAAGAGCCTGCTCTGCCGGACTGACCGGTGCTATGTATTGGCCACTTTGACCTTCAAGTTGTGGTGCGGGCAACGCTTTGTAGTCCACCTTGCCATTGACGGTCAAAGGGAGTTGTTCAAGCAAGACAAAAGCGTGAGGCACCATGTAATCGGGCAGATCCTGACTCAATTGCAACTTAAGTTGTTCAACAAACACTTGGCTTGCAACAAGATCTGCCAACAGGTGTGGATGACTGACGACATAGGCCACCAGATGTTTGTCACCACTGTAATCCTTGCGGACCACAACCACGGCATCAATAACATCTGAGTGGGCGTAGAGGTTGTTCTCGATATCTTCCGGCTCAATCCTAAAACCACGGATCTTGACCTGTTGGTCGATGCGCCCCATGAATTCAATTTGATAGTCATCATGGTGTTTTGCCCAACGAACCAAATCGCCACTGCGATACAGGCGCCTATAGCACTCGGGCTGGCCATCTTGATAGAATGGATTGGCGACAAATTTTTCATCGCTCAGCTCAGTCTGATTCAAATAACCTTTGGCCAATCCCGCACCTGTGATACACAACTCGCCGCAAGCACCTTTGGGAACAAGTTGTTGATGCTCATTGAGCACCAAAACCGTCCGGTTGTGCAGCGGCTTGCCAATGGGAATGTGCTCAAAGCTGCCGATATCCTGTGGGATGGTAAAACAAGTGGTGAAAGTGGTGCTTTCAGTCGGGCCGTAGCCATTGACCAACACAAGGTTCGGGTCGCTAATTCGAATTTGCGCCACCGAGTGAGTTTTCACAATGTCTCCACCGACAATCAATTGTTGTAGGCGGCCAACGAGCGGGTTATAAACCGGGGCAAATTGGTCAAACAGTCCTGCTGTCATCCAAGCGGTGTTGATGCCATGCTCGCCGATAAAGCGATTCAGGCTTTGAATGTCCAATAGCGCCTGTGGCTGCATCACCAAGCGTCCGCCGTTGAGCAAGGCGCCCCAGATTTCGAATGTCGCCGCATCAAAAGAAATCGATGAGTTTTGCAACATTACAGTGTCGCCCGACAGTGCCGCCACCCGGTTATCCGCTACCAAAGAGGATACGCCGCGATGAGGCACCATCACGCCTTTGGGCTTGCCGCTTGAGCCTGAGGTATAGATGATGTTGGCTACATCCTCAGGCCCCGCCAATGATGGCAGATTTTCTGCCGATTGGCGGTTGATGCCGTGTTGCACATCGACAGCATCAAGACAGATGGCCGCGATTGCCGTATCTACTAACAATGCCTGAAAATCTGAACCCATGACCACACAGGCAGGTCGAGTATCATCAAGCATCACAGCCAATCGCTTGGCTGGGAAGGCAGCATCCAACGGCACGTAGGCACAACCCGCTTTTAGAATCGCCAGCATGGCAATAATGGCGTTGGTGTTACGCTCTAGGCACAAGCCAACAGTTGAGCCGGGCAACACAGCGCAATCATTGCGCAGATAGTGCGCCAGCTGATTTGCCTTGCGATTCAAATCAGCATAGTCATGTTGCAGCCCTTCACAAATCACGGCAATGTTATGGGGCACTTGAGCTGCTTTGCTTTCAAACAGCTCAACGATGGTTTTGTTCGAGTTTTCTCCGCCGAGCTTGCTACTGGACAAATCCAACAATTGTTTGCGGCTGGCCGCAGACAAAACTGTCATGGCAGTAACCGGCGTCGCTTTCATAGCAGCGACATTTTCAACCAGCTGCTCAATGGCTTGCAATACAAAACCGGCAACTGTTTGCGGATCTACGCTGTTATCTACCTGAACATCCAACGCGAAATCATCGCTATAATCATCCACCGACAGAATAAACGGGTAGTTGGTTCTTTCTTGTGCACTCAACAGTTCGACTTCTTTTGGCGGCTGACCATCACAGGTGACATTAGGCACATGGGAATGACGATAATTGAGTATGGCGCTAAACAGCGGCAAATCCCCGGCAAGTTCAGTACAGCCTTGGGCGATAGACAACGGCGCCTGTTCATAGGGCAACAATTCATGCAGCGAATTCTGCACTTGGCTCACCAGTTCAATGGCGTTGACACCGGCCAATTTGACCCGCAATGGTAAAGTATTAATAAATACGCCCATAATACTTTGTGAACCTGACACGCCCTGCAATCTACCGGACATCACGGTGCCAAACACAACGTCGTCACGGCCACTACAAGCGCCCACTACCATAGCCCATGCGGCGTGGAACAATGCCGCTGGACTCACTTCTAAATCTTTGGCCAATTGACGCAGCACGCGACTCGTATCTTGCGGCACGGTTGCTCTGGCTTCAACCACCAGACTACCATCTCCCTTTACATCCATTAACTCAAAAGGTGCGGTCGGTTCATCAATGTCACCCAATTGTTCTGTGAAAAACGTCTCAGGGTCAATTTGGGTCTTACGATGCAGAGTATGGGCGATAAACGTGCGATAAGGCACAGGCGCTGGCAATTCTGCCTCCTTGCTCTGTAGCAGCAGATTTAGCTCCTGTTCGATGATCTCAAGCCCGACATGATCGGATATGATGTGATGCAATTGCAGCAAGACCAAGTGTTCATCACTGCCCTGCTCGGCAATGCGCACCCGCAATAACCCGCCCTGCGTCAGATCCATGGTTTGGTTTTCCGGCAGACACAATTGTGCGAGCTTTTGCTCTGCCGATTGACCCGGAGCCTGTTCCACTTTTTGCACATCCAGCTTGACCTTGCGACAAACCACCTGAACCGGCACCGGTAATCCTTGCCACATGACTGCACTGCGCAGTACATCGTGGCGGTCAACAATCTGTTGCAGCGCCGCGACAAATCGCTCAAGAGCATCACCCGAATGCACGGCAAACATGAACGGACTAATGTACGGATCGCCATGGTTGCTCATCATGTGATGGAACAATATGCCCTCTTGCAGCGGACCGAGAGGATAAATATCTTGAATATTGCCGACGCCACCGGGCACAAGGGTAGTGATTTGGTCGATATGTTGCTGCTCCAAATCCACCAGCGGCAACATGGCCGGTGTCACTCTGGTGCAGCCCGGTTCAATGTGGTTGTGCGGCACTTGGTGATCTAAGTCCCCAGTTTGCCCTTCATCCTCTAGGACCAAGGCCAACCGCGCCACTGTAGGATTGGCAAACAGTGTTTTGGCGCTCATGCCAATACCCTGTTTTTGCAAGGCGGAGATCACCTGCATCACCAACAACGAATGACCTCCGAGACTGAAAAAGTTGTCATTACAACCCACTTGCGCGACCCCGAGCACTTGGCGCCATATATCACAAAGCAAATGCTCCAACGGACTGTGCGGCGCCACAAAAACATTTTGCACCAAAGTGATATCAGGCTCAGGCAAGGCTTTGCGGTCAACCTTGCCATTACCGGTCAGTGGTAAAGCCGCCATCACAGCAAAGGCCCCAGGAACCATATAACCCGGCAGACATTGTTCGAGGTGTTGTCTCAATTGTTTAACCAACAAGGCATTACGCTGCGCGTCATCGGCATCAGAGGTAGTTAGATAGGCAATCAATTGCTCGCTGTGCGGGTGTACAATGACGACAGCATCTTGTACCGGACCAAATGAACAAACATGATGTTCGATTTCGGCCAACTCTATACGAAACCCACGAATTTTCACCTGATGGTCGGCGCGCCCTAAAAACTCAAGATTGCCGTCTTCGAGCCAGCGCACTATATCACCGGTTTGATAGAGCCGTTCACAGCTGCCTTCGCCATGATAGGGATTGCGAATAAACTGCTGCGCGGTCAATTCATCGCGATGCAGATATCCCCGAGCCAACCCGGCTCCGCCAATATACAGCTGACCAGCAACACCGGGTGGACATAATTGCATGTGCTCGTTAAACACCAGCAAGGTGGTGTTATCGATAGGTTTACCCAGCGGAACGGAAAGTCCTTGCGGCAACTGTTGCGAATTAATGGCAAAGGTTGCACAACCGACGGTGGCCTCGGAAGGACCATAGTGGTTGAACACGGCAACATCATCAAAAGCTTGGCCAAGGGCCTGGAATTTGCGGGTGAACAAGGTTTCGCCGCCGACAAACATAACATGCCTGATACCGGGCTTAGGTTTACAATTCCCCTGAATCAACGCATCAAGGTGCGCAGGCGTGATCTTAAATAGAGTCGGCTGCTCGCTTTGATTGAGCTTGTCTATCAACTCACCTAGGGAGTCGGCAGTTGAAGACGATGAAAGCTCAATGCCCTTGCCCATCAACAGCGGCACCCAAAAACTGGTGGCAGTACCATCGAAACAAATGTTGGTGTTGACGTAGCCTTGCTCCACATGCTCACACTTGCGGGCGATGGCTGTGGCATAGTTAACCAGTGAACGGTGCTCTACCATCACTCCTTTGGGGTTGCCGGTAGATCCTGAGGTGTAAATGACATAAGCCAGATTATCGGCTTTGGCACCTGACGCCTGCGGGCCAATGTTGCCCTGCGCAAGTGCATCCAGATGCGTAATGAGTTCCGCTGAGTCCAAACAAACAGCCAAAGAGGCATCAATACCGGTTGCAGCAACCAAACCGTCGATACTGATCACGGTATCTACTTTGGCATCATCCAACATGTACGCCAAACGGACGGCTGGATAATCCGGGTCCAGCGGCACAAATGCGCCTCCAGCTTTAACAACCGCCAACATGGCAACCACCATTTGCACATCGCGGCCTAAGCATATGCCAACCACTTTGTCCGGGCCGATGTCACGATACTGGCGAAGGTAACGAGCCAATTGGTTGGCCCTTGCGTTTAACTCGCCAAAGCTCAGTTGTGCACCGCCCGCCATAACGGCAACGGTTTGTGGCTGGTTTGCTGCATGTGTTTCAAATAGTTGATGAATGCAGCTCGCCTCATCAAATGCCCGGGCGGTATCGTTCCACGCCAACAACTGACGGTTTTGCTGAAAAGTCCCCAGCAGTGCCAATTCGAACACATTTCTGGTTGGCTCCGCCACAATGGCGCCAAGCAATACCTCAAATTGCTCAGCCATACGCTCGATAGTTGCCGCTTTAAACAGGTCGCTGTTGTATTGCCAGTTGAGCTTCAGACCGCTTTCGCTTTCAATGACCTCAAGATTCAAATCATATTTGCTCAGCTGCCTTTGAATATCGACAACTGCTACATTCAGTCCGCTGAACTTTGCAACCACCTCGGCATTGTTTTGTAACACCAACATCACTTGAAACAAGGGGCTATGACTCAAACTGCGCTGGGGCTGCAAGGTCTCAACCAACTGTTCGAACGGCACCTGTTGGTGGGCATAAGCATCGAGCAAGGTGTTTTTGCTTTGCGCCAACAATTGGCTAAAGCCAGGCTGGCCAGACACGTCACTGCGTAACACCAGAGTATTGGCAAACAGGCCAATCAGCTCTGCCACTTCGTTTTGTTCACGATTGGCAATGGGGCTGCCGATAACAATATCGGCCTGATTGCTATGACGGGACAACAGCACGGCAAAAGCGGCATGTAGACCCATGAACAAGGTTGCGCCTTGACGCTGGCACAAAAGGTTGAACTGTCTTGCAACCGCACTTTGTATCTCACGACGGCAAGCCCCACCAATATAGCTTTGGATTTCCGGGCGCGGCTTATCCAGAGGCAAACTGTGCAACACCGGCAAATCGGCCAATTGCTGCTGCCAATAGGCCAACTGTTCATCCAGCACCTGTGCACTCAACCAGCCACGCTGCCAAGCGGCGTAATCGGCATATTGAATGGTCAAAGGCGACAATTGCGGTGCACCGGCCTCAACAAACTGGCCATACAGGCAGCCGAGTTCTTTGACCAATATCGCCAACGACCAACCGTCGCAGGCAATGTGATGGATGCTGACAATCAACAGATGTTCATCGCCAGCGATTTTGTGCAATGATGCCCTAAGCAAGGTATCAAAGGCCAAATCAAACGCCTTTTGCTCATGTTCATCAACAGCGTGGTCAATACTGGTCTTTTGAGCTGACTCAGTCAGCTCAGTCAAGTCATTTGACGGTAACGGTATCGACGATGGCGGCACAATCTGTTGTTCAAGCTCGCCCTGTTCATTTTGCATAAAGACGGTGCGCAGGCTTTCGTGTCTGGCCACTAGGGCATCTAAAGCCGACTGCAATGCAGGGCGGTCAAGTCCACCCACCAACTTCAATCCGCCAACGACGTTGTATTGACTGTTGTGGCTGTCGATTTGGGCAAGCAACCACATTCTTTGCTGGGCAAACGAAGGTTGCAAACGGGCTTTTCCACGCACAGGCATAATGGTTTGGTGAACTGCATCTGATCGCAACTGGTCCAAATGCTCAGCCAGTTCAGTCAAGCGCGGGTGTTCAAACAAGGTTCGCAATGCCAACTGCACACCCAGAGCTTGGTTGATTTGCGTAACCAGCCGAGTCGCCAACAAAGAGTGTCCGCCAAGGGCAAAGAAGTTGTCGGTGATACCGACACGTTCAAGCCCCAACACCGCTTGCACCGACTGACACAACACTTGCTGGGTGCGGTTTTGCGGCGCAACATAATCATTGGCTGGCAGGTCTGGCTGCAATTGCGCCAACGCCCTTTTGTCTATCTTGCCGTTGCCGGTCAGCGGCAGCTGTTTCAACACGCCAATATGTGAAGGCACCATATAGTCCGCCAGCCTTTGGCCTAGATATTGGCGCAATTCATTGGCCAGTTGGGGCGCATCGGCAACCACAAAGCCAATCAGTTGTTGCTCCCCGCCCGGTCCGGCTTGGGCCATCACTATGGCTTCTTTGACCGCGTCATGTTGACAGAGGATTTGCTCAATTTCACCCAGCTCAATTCTGAAGCCGCGCACCTTGACCTGTTGATCAATCCTGCCTTGATAAACCAGTCCCTTGTCGGCATGCATACAAGCCAGATCACCGCTGCGATAAAATCTCTGACCTGCAAGCCCGGGTAGCTCGATAAACCTCTCGGCTGTCAATTCGCGGCGGTTCAAATATCCTCGGGCCACACCGGCGCCGCCAACATACATTTCCCCGCTGACACCTTTTGGCACAAGCTGTAGGGACTGGTCGAGCAGCAATAAATCAAGATCAGCCAAACGCTCACCGATGGGGCTGCCACCGGCGGCAATATCTGTAGCGACAATCCGCTTGTATGTGACATGTACAGTTGTCTCAGTGATACCATACATATTGACCAATTGCGGTTTGCTGTCACCAAAACGCTCAACCCAGGGTTGCAGCGCTTCAAGATTGAGTGCTTCACCACCGAAAATCACCTGTCGCAAGCTTAAGTCTACCGACTCATCGCAGGCACCTGCCGATATCAATTGATAAAAAGCACTAGGGGTTTGATTGAGTATCGTGATCTGTTCTTCAGACAAAAATCCAATAAACTTGCCCGGGTCGCGAGACAACCAATAAGGCACCATCACCAACTTGCCGCCATGGGCAAGAGCTCCCCAAAATTCCCAAACCGAAAAGTCGAACGCAAAGGAATGAAACAGGGTCCAGCTGTCGGTGTGATCAAAGCGAAATTGAGCTTCAGTCGTCTGGAACAAGCGGGTAACATTACGATGTTCCACCATCACCCCTTTAGGCTTACCGGTGGAACCGGAAGTATAAATGACATAAGCTAGATTGCTGGAGGTCAAACCGTCAATCTCCATGTTGTCATCAGGCAGGCTCTCAAGTGCCAGCGCATCGAGACAGATGACATTGTGTTGGTCAGTCAACACACTTTGCGCCAGCTTACTGGTGGAGACCATGCTTTGCAGTCCGGCATCTTCAATCATAAATTGCAAACGAGCGGCTGGTAGAACCGGATCCAGCGGCACATAGCCACCACCGGCTTTCAATACCGCCAAAATGGCCACGGCCATGTCCAGCGAACGCTCAAAACACAGCCCAACCAGGGAGTCTGGTTTAACGTCGCCCTGCACCACCAAATAATGCGCCAGTTGATTGGCACGTTGGTTCAGTGCCTGATAGGTCAACTGTTGCCCGTCGGCGGCCGCGCCATATTGAACGGCTACTTTGTCGGGATATGCCGCGACCTGTTGTTCAAACCACTGGTGGATACCCCGACCATCATCAGCAAAGGCCGATGTGCGGGTGCTATTGTCGAGTAACTCCTTTTGTTCATGCGGTGGCAGCACACTAATCTCGGATACCTGTCGCTGGCCTCCGCTCGCAATGGCTTCTACCACGCCGCTGAGCGCCTGAAGCATGTAATCAATCAGCCTTTGAGCATCCACAGTCGCTTCGGTTTGAGCTTCCAAGGCAAAGGCATCACCCAGATCATCCACCGACAAAGCAAACGGATAGTTGGTTCTTTCCCGGGATTGAACGAAATCTATGCCGGGATGAGCACTAAACAACGCCTTGGGTTGGGAATGGCGATAGTTCAACATCGCCGTAAACAAAGGGCTGTCGCCTGATAAACCACTGCATTGTTGGGCCAGCGCCAGTGGCGTCTGTTCAAAGGGCAACAGCGCATGCAAGTCTTCCTGCACCCGGGACAAAAATTGCAGCACGCTCTGACCGGCCAAATTCACTCGAAGCGGCAGCGTGTTGATGAAAACCCCCAACATGTTCTCTGCACCTTTGGCCCCTTGCAAACGCCCGGACACCACTGTACCAAACACCACATCCTGATTGGCAGCACAACTGGCCACAACCATGGCGTATGCGGCGTGAAATATCGCGGCAGGACTCACCATCAGGGTTTTAGCCACTGCTCTGAGCTTAACACACAAGGGTTGCGGCAAATCGCCTCTGGCTTCAACAGCCTGACTGCCATCCCCAAGCACGTCAAACAACTCAAACGGTGCCGTAGGACGGTCAACGTCGGCCAACATGGCCGAGAAAAAGGTTTCGGCGTCAGTCTGCTTTGCGATGTAGCCAACATGAGCAATGAATTCACGATAGGGTCTTGGAGGAGTCAAGCTGTCTTGCTGACCTAACAGGCAAAGCGACAACTCCTGCAATATGATCTCAAGGCCAACATGGTCTGAAATAATGTGATGCAACTGCAACAGCAGGTATTTGCCGCCATTTTCACGCTCAACCACATGAACTTTCAGCAGTGCAGGCTGGGTAAGATCCATTCGCTGGCCACAACCTGAACACAAGCTTTCAAGATACGCCAGACCATCTTGTTCCGGGGACATTTCAACATGGGTTACGGCAACATGGGCATGGCGATAGACCACTTGTACCGGCTGTGACAAGCCTTCCCAGACAATGGCTGTACGTAAAGTATCGTGTCGTGCAACAACCAAATTCAGCGCACCAATAAACTGGTCAACCACTTCCTGTTTATCCATGGAGAACACAGCGTTAAGAACGTAAGGGTCGGACTCTTGATTGACCAGATGATGAAACAATATCCCTTCTTGTAACGGACCTAGGGGATAGATATCGGCAATGGCTGCAACGCCTTGCGGCACTTGCCTAACAATCTGGTCGATGTCCCTTTGCGCGATATTCAGCAGGGGCAACATTGATGGAGTGATACTGGAACATCCTTGTTCGATCAAATTTTCAACGACGTCAAAATCCGCTGTGACAAGGTGATTCTCTGCCTGAACGGCCTCTGCCAACCCTGCCAATGATTCAGCGGCAAAGCATTGACGAACCGTCAGCTTAATACCCTGTTTTTGCAGTCGAGAGATCAGTTGAGCTATCATCAAAGAATGACCACCGAGGGCAAAGAAATTGTCGTTGACCCCCACCCTGTCCAAACCCAGTACCTGCTGCCAAGCTTCTGCCAGCCACTGCTCAACCTCATTGCGCGGGGCAACATAGGTTTTTTGCATCAATGACATATCTGGTGCAGGTAGATTTTTCCGGTCCACTTTGCCATTACCCGTCACCGGCAATGCTGCCATCAAAACATAGGCTGCGGGGATCATGTAGTCTGCCAGACTTTGCTTCAAATGCTCATTAAGTAAGGTAATAAACAGTTGACGCTTTAGTGGTTCCACCCCTGATTCGTCGCTGAGTCCTTTGGCCACCAGATAGGCGACAAGCACCGGCTCACCTGCCTCATTGTTGCGGGCCATGACCGTCGATTCTTCGACGCCTGTCGCGTCATTTAGGGCCTGCTCTATTTCGCCCAGCTCAATCCGTTGGCCACGAATTTTGACTTGGTGATCTACCCGGCCACAGTACATCAGCTCAGGAGTCCCGTTGGATTCATTGAAGGCCCAGCGAGCCAAGTCGCCGGTGCTGTACAAGCGTTGGCGCTGCGCTGTTGACGAGGCTACAAACGGGTCGTCGATAAACTTCTGCGCCGTCATTTCGGGGCGATTCAAGTAACCACGGGCCAGACCATCACCACCGATGTATAACTCTCCCACAGTCCCTAGCGGCGCGAGCTGCTGCTGGCTATCCAAAATCAGCAAACGGGTATTTTGAATGGGTTTACCAATCGGCACGCCGGCCACCGTAACATTGGCGCAATCATGATAACTGACATCGATGGCCGCTTCGGTCGGCCCATATAAATTATGCAGTTGGGTAGCGGACAGCTGTTGTTTGAACGCCTGCACATGACTCAGCGGCAAAGCTTCACCGCTGCAAAAAACCTGCTTCAGACTGGTGCAGCGCTCAAATCCACCAGCTTTTAACATCACGCTGAGCATCGAAGGCACAAAGTGACATTTGGTGATCTGTTGTCGCTCAATGACCGATTGCAAATAGTGTGGGTCTTTATGACCATCCGGACGAGCCAAGACCAATTTGGCACCTGTAACCAACGGCCACACAAACTCCCACACTGAAACGTCGAAGCTGAACGGGGTCTTTTGCAGTATGGCATCACTACCTGTGGCGCCGTATTGTTTATGCATCCAGTCAATGCGGTTGTGCAGCGCCTTATGAGACACCATGACACCCTTGGGCCTACCGGTTGAACCAGAAGTGTAAATAACATAGGCCAGATTGTCAGCGACAAGGCTGTTTTGGACATGGTTGACGGCGGAATATTGCTCAAGTTGCTGCACCAAAGCTTTACAATCGAGACACACCACCGGCAAATCAGCGATGCTCGGCTGCAATGTCTCATGAGTGAGAACCGTGGTCAATTTTGCATCTTTACTCATGTAAGCCAAGCGCTCTGGTGGCAAGTCTGGGTCCAGCGGCAAATAGGCACCACCGGCCTTAAGCACTGCCAATATGGCAACCACCATGTCGAGTGAACGCTCAAGGCACAGGCCGACTATGGTATCCGCTGTGACTTGTCTTTGGTCTATCAAATAAGCGGCCAGTTGATTGGCGCGGCCATTGAGCTGGGCAAACGTCAACTGTTTTTGCTGCCCGTCATCATCAAATACACAAGCAATGGTATCTGGTGTGGCAGCCACCTGGGCTTCAGTCAGTCGATGAATGCAGATGGATTGGTCGTATTCGACCTTTGTATCATTGATACGATTGAGCAGGAATTGCGCTTCTTTTGGCGCCGTCAGGCGGACTTGTGCCAGTGGAAGATTCGGCTGTGCGCACAATTGTTCCAGCAAATATTCGAACCGCCCTGCCAGCCACTGAATTTCCGTCTCATTGAAATAAGCCTGATTGTAGTCCAGCTGCAATTCGATAGCTTCGCTCTCACCATCCCAGATATTCACAGCCAGCGGCGTTGGCTGATAATTGTTACTGACGTAAATCACTTCGGTGGGGTTGCCGGCAAAAGCGACGCCTGAGTAATCTAGCTTTAGGTAGTTGAAAACCAAATCAAATAATGGCTGCTGCGTGGTTTGAGCAAGATCACGGGTCAATTGCCCAAGGGGATAACGTTGATGACGAAACGCGGCTTTTTGGGTGCGCTGGATTTGCTCAATCAGGTCGGTAAAATGGCACTCATCATCTATTTTCACCAACTGCGGACTGATGCCGGTAAACACACCAATCATCGCCTTTTCTCGGTGATTACGGCGATTGTGGGCGGGCACGCCAATACATAAGGTATCTTGCCCGCAAACCTTACCGAAGTATACAGCCAACATGGCCATGAAGACCTGCGGCACACCACAACCAAGCTGAGCGGCAAATGTGGTCAGGCGGTCAAATAGTTCTCGTTTGAGTGGCTGCACATGTCTGCGGCTGGGAATAGGTTGCTGGCCGGCAAATTGACTGGCATGTAAAGGCTGCAAAGGCAACGTTGGGCGCTTATCTAAGTGATCCAGCCAATAGTCTTTGTCCGACAGAAAGCGGGCACTTTGAACATATTGCATATCGGATGCGACCCGCGCCTGCCACTCGGCGCCATCGGTGTCTTCAGGTTCAGTGGATACATCTTGTTGATAGTAGTCGGCCAATGCCTTGGCCCAGTTGACATAACCCCAACCGTCAATGACCAAGTGATGAGCATAGTGGGCGTACCAGAAACTGTCGTCACCCAATTTCAATAATCGGGCGTGGCATAACTGGCGATGCTCGAATTCAACCGGCGTATCAAGAACATCACGAAACCAGGCTTTGGCAGCGTCAGTGGGTGAATCATGATGGCTGAAATCAATGATAGGCAAGGCACTATCACGCTGCCGACTGATCGTTTGATATGGCTCACCTGCTTCGACACCGATACGAATACCGAACACATCATGGCTCAACACCAAACGGCGGTGCGCCCGAGTCATCCTGTCAATGTCGATACCACGGCACATGATGTAGCCGCCAATATTGTAAAGTGGAGAGTCGTCCCGGTGGAGCTGGTCAAGATAGATATCTTTTTGGGACAGAGATAATGCAAACTTACTACTAGCCATAGACATGATACAACCTCAATCCTGTGCAAATTGTCCTGATCACTGAGCCCCAATTCGCGGGCGCCGAAATACTAACAAGAAGCCTATTTCATGTAAACTTAAAACCCGCTCGCGATTAGAAAAAATTTCAGAATAACAAAATGTTAGACAATTTTTGAACGAATCATACAGGCCTTTTTGAGGCACAGAGAAAGCCGTGAATACGGATTATATGTTAGGATAATGACAAACAGATACTCTACATTGCATACAATATATGGGTGTAAAGATGGCTAAGTTTAACGCTTCGTAAACCCGATACTATGTACAATATACAGGCATATTCAATTGCTAGACGTCGAGCCCTCTAACGGCTCAACATTGTATTTCACTTACCCACCTTGGCGCTGATTTAAATGATTTCAATATTTGTATGTAAACATGAGTGATATTGGCTAATTTGTCACCATTACCCTTGCTATGCTGACAGAGCTAAGTAAAATAGAGCGCTGTGATCTTTAAACCGTAATGAAGTATTACCAAAGGACAATAGTATGAGTGCTCTTGATGCTACCAGCGCACAAGATAATGATGTATCACCGCCAAATAACGCCGCTGCCGACCAAGGCGCAGCGCCTGAGTCTCCTTTTAAAAATAAATCCTACTTTGCTCATTGGCTAGGCACTTCTGTGTCGGGTCTAGGCGATTTCTTTACCCTGATTGCGATGCCGTGGCTGGTACTGTCATATACCAGCGATAAATCAGTCTTAGGTGTGGTGCTTGCACTTCAGGCCGTACCGCGAGCGGTGTTTATTTTGCTTGGCGGCGCCATTACCGACCGTATTTCGGCAAAAACCACGTTGTTTGTCAGCTACATTTTATTTATGACGACTTTGCTGACGCTATCAGCGCTGCTACTGAGCAACGGCTTGTCTTTGTGGATGATTTACGGCTTTGCTTTGAGCCTTGGTCTTATCAGTGCCTTTTCTATGCCGGCCAGCGAATCCATTTTGCCCCAGTTAGTTGAAAAGGCGCAATTGCCCGCCGGTAACGCCGGTTTAATGGGTACCCGTCAGATCAGCAAGATCATCGCACCGGTATTGGCCGGATTGGTCATTTGGGGCGTTGCAGATCCGGCTATCAGCGACAGCGAACCAGACCGCAGCGGCCTTGCCACTGCTTTTGCCGTCAATGCCCTCACCTTTGCATTGGCGCTGATCGCGCTGTGGTTTGTTAAGCCTCGTCAGGTAGAAAAGCCACCACACACCGCGTCTATCTTCTCGTCAGTCAGCAGTGGATTCCGTTATCTGTTTGCCGACATGGGCCTGGTCACCATTATATTGTATATGTGCTGTCTGACATTCTTTGCCGTTGGGCCTTTGACGATCACCATTCCACTATTTGCCGAAGAAAGATTGCAAAACGGCGCATTGGATTTTGGTCTTTTGTTTACTATCAACGGTATCGGTGCGCTATTTGGATACATCATAGGACCCAAGATCAAACAGCCTAAACCGGCACAACTGGGGCTGCTGGTCTTTGGCGTCGATTTGGTGGCAGGCGCGGCGGTATTTTTGTTTGGCGGCGCAAACAGCATGCTTAGCGCAGGCCCATGCCTTGCGATTATTGGTATCTGTAACAGTATTTCGATGGTTGTTGCCTTTAGTTGGATACAACAGCGTATCGCACCACAGATGATGGGCCGAGCCATGAGTTTGATGATGTTTGCAGTGATGGGATTAACGCCGATTTCAATGGCGACTACCGGTTTTTTGATTGACTTGTATTCGTTAACCTACGTGATATACGGCGCTGGTATTGCCATTATGGCCATTGGTCTTTTGGGTATGTCTATCCCCGATGTTCGCGGGTTTGCCGCCAAAGAAGCCAAAAATGCGCATTTGGTTTTGAACTAATTTTGCTCTAATGCATTAAAAAGCGCCATGGGTCATACGACCCATGGCGCTTTTATTTATGCTTAACTTTACACGCTAATAACGATTAAGCACCCTTGTTGCTATGGCTGCGACCTCTTCAACATGGGGCTCTTCCATCATGCCAAAATGGGTCGAATCTACCGCATCAATGTCTAAAGGCTTAGCCATCAGCGACGCTATGCCTTCAATTCGCTCATTCATAAACGACTCAGTTTGCTGATGGGTCGCCACCACGTAATGGGTCGGCGCTTGTAACACGAATCTCGGCTTATGGAAGTTAAGCCCAATTTGGTTGGCCGAAATGATATATTCATAATAATCATCGGCGCTGACCTTTAGTTTATCGCCTTCGATTTCAAACGCTGGCAATTCTTCGTACTGCTCGCGCATTAGCTGGCACTTTTGGTGATGAGACAGCTTATTCAGGTTAGCTAGCCCGGTCTCATGGTGCTCGGGCTTAATCCCTTTGCCATTAGACAACATGGCATCGAAAATCACCAAACACGCCACTTCTTTCCCTTGTGCTTCCAATTGTGCAGCAGCTTCCATCGCCAATACGCCGCCACTGGACCACCCCCCCAAATAATACGGCCCTTGGGGCTGTGTTTGTTGTAACCTTTCAATATAAAGGGCTGCCAACTGTTCGATAGACAAAAAGGCTGGCACCAATTGATTGGCGATTTCAGGGCGCTGGAAACCATAAACCGGACGGTTAATATCGAGTTTGTGGGCGAAGATCTGATAACAAAACGCGTGCCCCCCCACCGGCTGGAATAAAAACAGCGGCGCTTTGTCACCATCAGAGCGCAATGTCACCTGACAGTCATCATTGACGGCAAAATCGGCCTGTGCAATATACGCAGCCAACTGAGCAATGCTCTTATGATTAAACACATCGGCCAGTTTAACCTCCGGGGCAATCTCCTTTTGAATCAAGGTTGTCAAACGTGCGGCGTTAAGTGAGTTGCCGCCGACATTAAAAAAGTCGGCATCGATACTGATCTTTTCCAGCTTCAATACTCGCTGCCACAACAAAGACAGGGCTTTTTCAAGGGCGGTACTCGCCTCTATGTAAAGGTCACTGTTTTGATTACCGGCAAGGTCGGTTTCAGGCAAAGCGCGCACGTCAAGCTTACCATTGACGTTTAGCGGCAGTTTATCAAGTGCCACGATAATGCTCGGCACCATGTATTTGGGCAGTCGCTCAGCTAAGCTTTGTTTCAAACTATCGCTATCGCATGTTTGCCCTTCGTTGATTGTGACAAATGCCGCAAGGTACTTCTCCCCTTGGTGCACACGGCTCACAACGGCGGCCTGTGATACCAGCTCAATGGTACACATGACACGCTCGATTTCCTTCAGCTCAATACGATGGCCGCGGATCTTCACCTGTGAGTCACCTCGGCCCAAGTATTCTAACTGACCATCGGGCAACCAGCGCACCTTATCGCCCGACTTATACAATCGCTTGGCAGGGTCGAACACACTAGGAATAAAACTCGCCGCACTTAATTCCGGCTTGTTTAAATACTCTCTTGCAAGACCGGCACCGCCAATATATAGCTCACCGGCACAACCGATAGGCGCAAGTTCGCTATCATTGGCCATAACATACATTTGTCGGCCTTTCACCGCTTGGCCAATCGGCACACTACGGCCCCACTCAGTACACTCATAAAAACTGGTCAAAACGCCTGCTTCTGTCGGTCCATAACAGTTCAATACATGCTCGGGACGCTGCTTTTGTGCAACCAACTTGGCTATCAAGTCTGTCGTCAGCACATCACCGCCCAACAACAGGTATTTAACGTTGTTAAACACATTATTGTCTTGCACATACAAACTATCAAACAGCGAGCCTGACATGATCATAACGGTAATATTCGACGTTTTGAGCAAACGGCCAAAGGTGCTTATCTCAAGGGTTCTGTCCGGTGGGATCACCAGTTTGGCACCATTGAGTAGCGCGCCGTAGATCTCAAACACAGAAATATCGAAGTTCGGCGTGGTTTGCTGCAACACGCAGTCGTTTACCCCTATATCGATATACGCTTGGTCCTTGACCAAACTGACCGCCGCACGATGTTCAACCGCCACCCCTTTGGGTTGACCTGTTGTGCCCGAGGTATATATCACATAGGCGAGATTATCTGCCGAAACCTGTGGTAGTGTCACTTGCTCGGCCGTGCAAGCCGCAGGGGTGATCACTTGTAAATCCTGACCGGCGTCATCAAGCCACTGCGTTAGCCTTGGCTTGTACTGGTCACTACAGATCACCAATACCGGCGCACTGTCACTGAGCAAGTACAACGCCCTTTGCTGTGGAAACTCGGTTGAAACCGGCACATAGGCCGCACCGGCTTTGAGTACCGCAAGCATCGCGACTATCATCTCGATATCGCAATCCATATGTAGCGCAATGAGGCTATCAGGCGCGACTTGCCCGCCCTTTTGCGTTGCCAAAATGCCCTGTGCTAAAGCGGTCGATTGCGCGTCAAGTTGCTCGTAGGTAAGCGAGTTCTCGCCCTGCTCAACCGCAATGGCACCAGGTGTGAGCGATACTTGTTGTGCAAACGCAGTTGTCACGGGCACCGTTGACCAATACGCATCATCAGCGCCAACATTGGCCTGTGCCATTAACCACTGACGGTCTTGCTCAGTCACCATATTGATTTGGCCAACTTGCTGGTCAATATCACCAACCAAGGCGCTCAATACCTGAGTATAGTGACGACTAAACTGCGCAACGGTCGCCTCGTCAAATAGTGCCTGCGCATAGTTGAAACCTGCGGCCAACCCTTGTTGTGAATCGACAATATTCAAGCTCAAATCAAACTTAGCGGCATCGCCGATGGCCTGTTTAAGCTCAAGTCCAACCGGCGCGAATGGCAACAACTGACCACCTTCTGTACAGCCAAAGCGCTGCAAGCTAAAGGTGGTTTGGAAAATCGGATGACGTGAAGCATCTTGCTCCAGCGCCAACAACTCCACCAATTGTTCAAACGGCAATTGTTGGTGCTGTTGCGCCTCACTGAACATTTGATTGACTTGCTGCACAAAGCCATTTAGCGCCGCCTTTTCGTCAATTTGCGTACGTAAGGCCAATGAATTGATGAAAAAGCCTATTAGAGATTGGGTCTGCGCCTGTTCGCGGTTGGCCGTCACAGTACCGACAACAATATCGTCCTGCCCACTCACCTTCGCCAACATCAAATAATAGGCCGACAACATAACAACATACAACGAGGTATTTTGTTGCTTGGCCAGTTCTCGCAACTGGTTTGATAGTTCAACATCAAGGGTAAAATTGTAATTGGCGCCGCGATAGTCAAACTGATTAGGTCTGGCGTAAGTGGTTGGCAGTTCCAAGGTACTAAAGCCAGAGAGCTTCTGCTGCCAATAGTCTTTTAGCGACTGCGTGTTTGCGCCGCTAAGCTGCGCTTTTTGCCACAGCGCATAATCGCCGTATTGAACCTCAAGGGGCGCGATATCAACACTGCGCTGCTGGCTTAATGCCGTGTAAACGCTGGAAAACTCCTGCAAGAACACATCGATAGACCAACCGTCAAAGGCAATATGATGCCAGTTAAACAGCAGGTATTGCTTATCTGGCGCGTCAAGCCACACCACTTTAAACGGCGCTTCTTCTGCAAGAACAAATGAATGTTCAGCTGCCGCTTTTATCTTTTCCCGTAGCTCGGCGTCATCACGCACCGCGACTCTATCAATGTCTATATGACACTCAAGCAATTGCTGATAATCATCGCCCTGCGCATCGCTAACGTAAATGCTGCGAAGCACCTGATGGCGCTCGGCGATTACATTGACGGTTTGTACGATAAGCGCATAGTTCCCATCAACATCGGCTCCGCCTTTTAGCGCGACTAAGTAAGGCACGTTGTAGGCCGTGTTGCCTTGGTCGAACCTATCTAAAAACAACATGCGCTGCTGAGCGAATGACAATGGATAGCGGGTTTGAGACTGCGCCGTTATTTTGCTGAGTTTGGCACCTGCCGCTTTGCCGTTTGACAAAGACGCGGCAATAGCTGCGATGTTTTTCTGTTCAAACAACAACGACAAAGGCAATTGGCATTCAAGCTCAGCGGCAACCCTGCCGGCAAGGCGCATGGCATTGATTGAATTGCCACCGATGGCGAAGTAATCATCAAACACACCAACCTGCTCAAGCCCAAGTACGCTCTGCCAGATATCACACAGGATCTGTTCAACTTCATTACGAGGTGCGACGTAATTTTGTTGCGACACAAACTCAGGTTTCGGCAAAGCACGCACATCACACTTGCCATTCACTGTCAAAGGCACCGCATCAATCGCCATTAGTGCGGTAGGCAACATATAGTCCGGTAACTGCTCTGATAGCGGGTTGAGGATAGTTTGCGGGTCAAAACTAAAGCCCTCATCCATAACCACATAAGCCGCCAAACGCGTTAAGTCATTAGTTTTAACATCGATAACAACCGCTTGCTTAATGCCGTGCAATGCCATCAGCGCGTTTTCTATCTCTGCCAGCTCGATTCTAAAGCCACGTATTTTGACCTGGGCGTCGCGACGACCCAAATATTCAATATGACCATTGCCTAACCAGCGCACGATATCGCCGGTTTTATACAACCGCTCATAGCCAAGCGCTTTATCCTTGCTCGTGGCAAATGGGTTGTCGATAAACTGCGCTTGAGTCAAGTCATCACGGTTGATGTAACCTTTAGCAACCCCTGCGCCGCCAATATACAGTTCGCCGACACAGCCCGGCGACACCAATTGCGCCATATCATCGAGCACATAATATTGCACATTGCTCAATGGCGCGCCGATATCACCTACCCGAGTGCCTGCTGAGAATAAGTTGGCGCTGGAGATAATACTCGCTTCGGTTGGGCCGTAGGCGTTAAACACTTTGAGCTTGCGACTGAGGCGCTCAAAGTCGCTAAGCTTGGTCATTTCGCCACCTAAGGTAATGGCTTTGAGCTTGCCCAGTTTGTTCTCGTCCAGCAGACTCACCAAAGCCGGTGGCAATGCCGTCCACTCAATCGGGTGTTCGCCTAAATATTGATGCAGCGCCGCGATGTCTTTTCTCATCGCTTCGCTGGCAATGTGAATATGACTGCCACAAAGTAGTGGGCAAAAGATCTCCATGACACTCGGGTCAAACACATAAGCATTGTAAAACAAGGTGGTTTTGTAATTAGACAAGGCAAATTTTTGCGTAATGGCACTGACACCATTTACTGCGTTTTGGTGAGAGAGCATTACCCCTTTTGGCGTGCCGGTCGTACCAGAGGTATAGATCACATAGGCCAAATCATCACAGCTTGCCTTGATATCGGGGTTGCTTTGGCAGTGATCGCTTTCAAGTGATTCATCCACCGCAATGCAGCTAAGCGTGCGCGCATTACCCTGTGTCATCACCTTCAGCTCATCGACTTGGTCTGAAGTGGTCATCAGCCAATCGACCGAGGCGTTTTCAATTAAAAAGTTAAGTCTTTGTTTTGGACTGTTCAAAGCCATCGGCAAATAGGCGCCACCGGCTTTAAGCACCGCCAGTATGGCAATAATCATGTCCAAGCCGCGCTCAACATATAGCCCGACCACCGTGCCCACTGGCATTTCCTGCCCTTGGCTTTTCGCATATTGCGCTCGCAGATCATGAGCGACTCGGTTGGCCGCTTGATTAAGCGCAAAATAGCTCAGGCTCTTGCCTTCACAACTCAGCGCAAGCGCCTCAGGAGTGCGGCTAACCTGTTGTTCAAACAACTGTACCAGGGTCGTTTCACTGTAAGTGCGCTGCAATGGCTCGCAGTAAGTTTTATTGTATTGTGCCAGTTGGGCTTTTTCTGCTGCGCTAACCAGCTCCAGCTCACTTAGCGGTCTGTCGGCCAAACTCACCAGTTGCTCTAAACACAGAATAAACTTGTCGCTAAAGCGCGCTATCGTATCGCGTTTAAACAAGCTGGTAGCATAATTAAACACCCCTTTTAGGCTTGAGCCTTGAGCGCTTAAGGTCAAACTCAAGTCGTTTTTAGCAGGTGTAAACAGCTGCTGCTCTACGCCAAAATCCACCTCATCAAAGGGCAATCCATCACAGAAATGCCCCTCACCACTGAGTTCATTGAGGGTAAACATCACTTGAAACAGTGGATGGCGACTGGTATCACGAGGTACGTCAAGCAATTCGACCAATTGTTCAAACGGCAACTCTTGGTGTACCTTGGCCTGATTGCCAACTTGTTGTACTTGACGTATAAACTCATCGCCAGACAAACGCTTGTCAACTTCAGCGCGTAACACCAGCGTATTAACAAAAAAGCCGACCAATGATTGCGCTTGAGTCTGCTGGCGATTGTCCGATGGCGTGCCAATGACAATATCGGTTTGACCACTTATCGATGCCAGGCTGATGAAATAGCCGCTGAGCAACACATTGTATAAGCTGGTCTGCTGAGATTTGGCCACAGCACGTAACTTATCGGCCAATTCAGGTGCGACAGTAAAACCAAAGTTGGCACCGCGATAGTCGATTTCACTTGGTCTTGGATAGTCGGTGGGTAACTGTAGCGTTTGCACATCGGCCAATTGTTCCTGCCAATAGTGCTCTAATTGACTTAAAGTATCACCGCTTAGGTAGTCACGCTGCCACAGCGCATAATCACCATATTGGATATCCACTGCCGCAAGGCTTGCACCAGTGTTTTTGGTCAGTGACTGCCAGATGGCTTTTAGCTCGCTGAAAAAGACATTGATAGACCAGCCATCAAAAGCAATATGATGCCATAACATCATAATATATTGGCCATCATCCGCATGGTAACGATAAAGCCTTAACGGCACTTGGCTGAACAAGTCAAATGGTTGGTCGATATCCTGCTTTATGCATTGCTGTAACGAACCGGACACGGTTCTCGTGATCCATTGCAACGGCTGCGTCAATCGACGTGATAAGATCTGCCCGCTGTCTTTGTCACGGACAAAAACACTGTTAAGCACTTGATGGCGTGCAATGGTCGCTTCAATCGCCTGTTGCATCACAACAAACGCCGCATCGCTTTGCTCACTTTTATCAAGTTTGGCAATGAATGGCATGTGATAAATATTGCTGTCTTTAATATACGACTGAACAAACAGCAGTCTTTGCTGCGCATAGGACAGCGGATAAGCGTCGAGATGCCGAGCAGCGATGGTTGTTGCCGAAGCGCTATCGAGGACATCCGCAAGCCCCGCCACCGTCTTTTGCTCAAACAACATTTGTAAGGTGATATCAACACCCAAAGCTTTACGACTCGCGTTGGTGAGCTTCATCGCCATGATTGAGTTGCCGCCTAAACAGAAAAAGTCGTCATAAATACCGACCCGCTCAATCTTAAGCACATCCTGCCAAATCTGACATAGGGCTTTTTGCTCTGGCGTCACTGGCGCAACATAGTCTTTTTGCACCCATTCAACCTGCTGTGGCAACGCCCGTTTATCCAATTTACCATTGTTGGTCAGTGGAATAGCATCGATAAAGGTAAAGCTGGCCGGAACCATGTAATCGGCCAAGCGACGCGAAAGCCCTTTGACTAGCTCATCGACCACTAACTCAACACCATCATTGGCAACCACAAAAGCGGCTAAGAATTTACTTCCCTCGTGCTCTCTATCGACCACAGCGGCCTGTTTCACCTCGGGCAATTCGCTCAAAGCCGTTTCCACTTCGCCCAGTTCAATGCGAAAGCCACGAATTTTCACCTGAGTGTCGTTGCGGCCTAGGTATTCCAATTGACCATCGTTAAGCCAGCGCACCAAGTCGCCGGTTTTATACATTCTACCGCCAAGCGGTTGGCGCAATGCATCCCCAACGAAAGGGTCGTTAATAAAGCACTGCGCTGTCAGCTCCTCACGGTTGAGATAACCGCGACCAACCACGGCGCCACCAATGTACAGCTCGCCCGGACAATTGACTGGCACCGGCTGTTTGTTTTTATCAAGCACATATAACAAGGCGTTGTCGATACCACGGCCGATGCAGTTAACGAAAGGCTGTTCGGCATAATCGAGTGATTGCGTTGCGATATGGGTTTCAGTCGGCCCATAGCAGTTAATGAGCCTGTTGCCGAAACGCTTTTTAAGGGCCTGTGTGGCAGGCTCTCCTGCACTGAGCACTCTTTTAACCGACGCCAAAGCGTCATCATTGTTGAGGTTCATCAAATAGCTGGTGGTACAACCGAGCTGAGTCACCTGATTGTCGATGATTATTCTTTCGATTTTATCCAGCTGCTGGATATCGCAGAGTTTTGGCAATACCAATTTGGCACCAACACACAGAGCACAAAAGATCTGCTCTACCGAAACATCAAAGTAGTAAGGCGACAGCAACAATACGCTGTCATCTGCTTGCATACCATAGCTCTTTATTTGATTGGCTATCAGGTTTGACAACACTTGATGTTCAACCATCACACCTTTAGGCGTGCCGGTTGTGCCAGAGGTGTATATAACATAAGCCAATGCGCAAAGCGGCACATCTGCACCTGCACTGTTGGCTATTGCGCTTTGTCCATCCAACTCAGCTTCGTTATTCAGCGCAGATGGCACGCAGTGCACTTTGGTGTCCTTAAGTTGGCTTAAATAATCAACATAGTGCGCTTGAGTCAGTACCAAGTTTACTTTGGCGTCTTCAACAATAAATGCGGTGCGCTCAAAGGGGTTTTGCGGCGCGATAGGCAGATAGGCGCCACCAGCCTTATAGACAGCCAATATGGCAACTATCATTTCAAAGCCGCGGTCAAAATGCAGCGCAACTAAGGTATCACGGGGTAACAAGCCGCGCTCGCCGCCTAAACTTTGACATAACTGCCGTGCAAGATGATTGGCCTGCGCATTGAGCGCGCGGTAAGTCAGGGGCTGTTGCTCAAAAACCAAAGCGACGCTATCTGGCGCTTGTTGCACTTGACACTCAAACCTCTCAAGCACAGTCGGCTGAGATGATATATCGTTTTGTGGTGCCTGCCATTGATATAGCAGCTGTTCAGACTGATTTGACGGCAGCATGGGTAATGACATCACCTGCTGTTCGGCATTATCGACGATTGAGTACAACAAACACTCAAACGCTTCACTCATGCGCTCAATGCTTTGGTGTTCGAACAGGTCGGTATCATACTCCCACTCTACCTCGATGCCGTCATGGGTTTCTCGGGCATCGACAAACAAATCAAACTTTGAGGTGTGGGCGGTGATCTCTAAAGGCGTGGTATCTAATCCCGATAACTTTAAGCCCTCACCAAAGCTGTTGCTCAGCAAGAACATGATCTGAAATACCGGGTTATGATTGATACTGTGTTCAATCTCAAGGGCATCGACCAGTTGGTCAAAAGTGAACGATTGATGACTCAGGGCACTTAAGGTTTTGGCTTTGTTCTGCTTTAAGAACTCAGCAAAGCCCGGGTTTCCGGCAAAGTTCGAGCGCAACACCGCTGTGTTGACAAAAAAGCCCATCAAGTCTGCGGTCTGCTGATTGAGCCTGTTGGCAACCGGAGTGCCCAACACCACATCATCGGTGTTTGAGTAGCGGGCAATCAATAAGGCAAACGCACTTTGCATTACCATAAACAAGGTGCACTGGGTATGTTGCGCTACCTGTTTAAGCCCTCGCAAAAGCTCGTGAGGCAATTGCTGGCGGTACATACGACCTTGAAATCGCGGCATTGACGGTCTGGGCTTATCGAGCAATAGGCCATGCACAGGTTCGGCGCCGGCCAAATACTCTCGCCAAAAAGCAATAGGTTGACTCAAATCGGCGGATTGCTCGACCTGCCATTTGGCGTAATCACGATATTGCAGTTCAAGAGGTGCCAGTGGATTTGACTGACCTTGCGCATAAGCTTGATACAGCGCAGCGATCTCTTTGAACAATATCCCTAAAGACCAGCCGTCGGCAGCAATGTGATGCAAGGTCATGATCAACGCATGGCGCTGTGGCGCGGTTTTTACCAAGGTTGCCCGCAACAAATAGTCACTATCTAATGCGAAGGGTTTAACCGTGCTATCGGTGATCAACTCAGCAACAAACGCATCGATTTGCTCTTGTCTCAGCGCGCTTTTATCATGAAACGTCAAAACAGATTGCGGCACAGGTAGCACGCTCAACGTCGCCTGTACATCCGACTGGGTGTCCGTTAAAGACTCATTGACATCATCTGCTGCTCGCTGCGCACAAATGGTGGTGCGCAACACTTGATGACGTTCGATTACGCTAACCAACGCTTTATCGAGCGCGGCGACATTCAACTCGCCATGCAGTTCATTGGCGCTCGGCATATTGTAGTTGGCGTTATCGCCGTTGATTTGGTCGATAAACCACAATCCCTGCTGCGATACCGACAACATTGCCGGGCCTTCACTTGGGCTGATGACCGGCGTTTGTGCGTTGTGTTTTTGCTGCTGGCGCAAACGCGCCTGTTGTTCGAGATGCGCCATGATGACCGCTTTGTTTTGCGCAATTTGCGCAGCGGTTTGTTTGTCCATGGCGCCTTTTTCAGCCTTACACAACAGCTTGTCTTCGCCGAGAGACAGCGTGATACCGCGTTGTTTTAACTGCGCCAAAAACGCCTTGATTTCAGTTATATTCATGATTGTTATCAGGTTGCAACCTGCTCCCTATCGGGCGGGAGTCGAGATAGTGCTGCGCACTGACTCCCTGCAATGTTTTGATACCGACTGTCGCACTCGCCAGCGCAGAATTTACCCGAGAAAATTGCCGCTAAGCCCAACAGTTGAGCCTGTTGGGCGTGTTTCAGAGCTAATCTACACTGCCGTGCGGTGCGCTAAATTAAGATCAGCTTTAGTGACTATGCAATTGAACGACAGTGGCGTCGCACACCGCCAAAAGGTCTTTTGGCGCCAATTCGATACTCACCATATTAATGCCGCCTCCGGTTGTCAAAGACGAAAACGACAACAGGCTTTCATCGACGAAGGTATGGTAATTACGCTGACCAATCGGCGTTACCGCGTCGTTGGGATAGCCGGTCTTGTGCTCAACTTCTTGGGCCGGTAGGACGATCAGTTCGCGCACCGACAGTTTTGCCGCAATGGCCGCAAGATCAACAGAATTGTCGGCATCGGCAACCACAAACGCGTGGGTATCGCAATCGACGCTTTTGACCAACAAGGTTTGCGTCAAACGCTGCTGTTGTGTCAGGCCATCGACAAAGTTTTGATAGTCGCGACGCTTTAGATGACGATGAATTTGATAATCGGCCTGATGCTCGTCCAGCGCACTCAACACCTGCGGACAGGCAATATGCAGATCCAAGGGAATGCCAAATTTTTTGGCATTGGCAATGGCCGCCGGTTTGAAGCGATCGGGAATCGACTCGCTAAAGCGCGACAGATAATGCTCTAGGGTAAATGGGTTGTCTTTTAAGAAAAGAATATCCATGTTCATCATTTCGCGGATCACCAGCATCGGCAAAGGACAATGAAGCGGTCTAAAGTCTTCATTCCACAAGCCACCTTTGTTAGGTGGTGCACTGTGAAATTCGCCTATCATCAAACCGTCAACCACAAAGGCATTTTGCAGTTGCTGCTGAGCCTTGTCGATTACCTCAAATGAACCATCTGCTGCCAAGTCGGTAAAGCAGATCATCAACGACTTGTATTTGGTATCGCTGCCAGTGGTCGGCGAGAGCTGTTCAAAACGGGCTTTCTCAGCCATCACGATGGATTTTATTCGCTCTATATCGCCATTACATTGGTAGAACGAAATATACAAAGTGTCTTTTTTAATCGCCACCGGCACCATAGGGCAGATCACACCACGACGGCCAAGGTCTTGATGTGGCTTACATAAAAATTGTTTTAGATAACCCTCGATGGTATCCAAATGCTGCTCATTGGATTGACTTTGACTTCCCATGTCAACTTCAAGAGGTGTCAGTTGATTAACACACCGTCCATTATTACTTCTGTTCATAATTACCCTTATTACCTATTTATGACCACCCTAGCAGTGGTTACAATTGAACATCCTAAATCACCCAAACCCAAGCAACACATCCACTCAAGTTCAGGTGTCGTAAATACATTAAAACTCAAACATATCGACGTCTTCGTCTGACGATGCTTCCTCACTTGCGCCATCATCGTTCAAAACCCCGTCGATGAGCGCCGCCAGCTGAGCGATGGTCGGTTGGGCAAAGATGTCGAAAATTTCGAGTCTGACACCAAACGACGCTTGAATTTGCATCAACAGTTTAAGTACCAGCAAGGATTGGCCACCGATCATGAAGAAGTCATCATCAATACTGATGTCTTGCTCGCCCATTAGCTCTTGCCAGACAGCATGTAACGCTTTCTCGGTTTCACTTTCGGGCAACTTGATTTGCGTGTTTTGCTCGGCACTGCTTTGCATCGCCAAAAGCGCAGCGACATCAAGTTTGCCGTTGGTGTTAACCGCAATAGTGTCTACCGGGATGATCTGAGCGGGCACCATATGCTGTGGCAAGGTTTGCGCGATTCGGTCAAACAGGCCCGGCTGTTGCTCCACCTGATTTGGCGAAAATACCACATAGGCGACTATCTTTTGATTCTCACCGGCTTCATTGACCAGCACCGCTGCCTGATCCACCGTATCATCGAGCAACAAGGTATTTTTGATCTCATCGAGTTCAATCCGCATACCGCGAATTTTCACTTGTGAGTCTTTACGGCCAAGGTAGATGACGTTGCCATCAGCCATTACCCGCACGATATCACCGGTGCGATACAATTTCTGACAATCGTCTTGCGCTTTAGCAAATGGGTTGTCGATAAAATGCTTAGCGGTCAACTCTGGCTTGTTTAAGTAGCCGCGAGCCAAACCGGCACCACCGATACATAACTCACCGGGCATCCCCACAGGTGCTATCATGTTGTGCTCATTGAGCACGTATAACTGAGTATTTTGAATTGCGCGACCGATACAGTTGGCGACACCGGTTTTGGCGTAGTCGATACATTGCACCGATGAGATAGTCGTTTCCGTCGGCCCATATTTATTGATCAGCCGTTCGCCCCACAATGCCAACAAGTCGGCACTGAGCGGCTCGCCACCGCTTACTACGCGGCGAATAGTCTGACTGTCAAAGTCATTGCCTAGGGCCGTCAGATAACTTGGCGTGCCATGTAAATGGGTGACTTTTTCGGCTTCAATCAGGGCGCTCAAACGGTTCGGTTGTTTGATGTCATCCATCGATGGAATGACCAAAGTGCCGCCATTGAGTAACGCGTTAAACAATTGCTCTTGTGATGCGTCAAACACGTACGAAGCCAACCACAACACCTTTTCGTCGTCAGACAACGACAGCGCTTTGGCCTGATTGTCGATATAGTTGAGCACGCTATGGTGCTCAACCATGACCCCTTTAGGCTCGCCACTGGTGCCTGAGGTATAGATGACATATGCCAAATCATTGGCACTGCCCCTAGCGGCACGAACATTGATATACTCAGGCGCTGTTGCAAGGGCCTGTTCTACACTGATATGACAAGTGGTATTGGCGCTTTCGCTGTCTTCCAATTGCCATTGTTCCAATGTCGTCAAATGTTGCGTTTCAGTCAATATCAGTGAAATGGCACTGTCTTTAACAATATATTGGGTTCTGAGTTTAGGATAATCGGTCGCCATCGACACATAGCAGCCACCGGCTTTCAAGACCGCTAAAATCGCCACCACCATGTCAAAGCCACGTTCAAAATACAATCCGATAAAGCTATCGGGCTGAACGCCTTGTCCTGTGGTTTGCACATAATGTTGCACTATCACGCCAGCCAACTGATCGGCTTTGTGATTGAGCTCGCGATAGCTCATCGAGCGACCTTCAAATCGCAGCGCTACCTGCTCAGGTGTCGCCAGCACTTGTTTTTCGAACTTACTGTGTAGCGTCCCGGCGTAATAAGGCACTAAGTCCGGTTTGGCGTAGGCTTTGATCTGCTCGGCCTTAGCTTCGCTAAGCAGCGGAATGTCATTGACCGAATCAAAGCGCCGCTCGGTCAGCATCACCATAAGATAATGCAGACTTTCCGCCATAGAGCGGATCGTATTTTCATCAAACAGACTGCTATTGTATTCCCACTCAAGGGTCAATCCCTGCTCGTGGTTAAGTCCGCTCAAGGTTAAATCAAACTTGGCAAGGCGCTCTTTTTGCGGCAATTCGCTGACCTTGATCCCGGCAAAATCAAACTCTGGCGCAGTTTGGTCTTGCAGCACAAACCACAACTGATAAATCGGGTTGAAACTCAAATCTCGCGCAGGCTTTAAGTCTTCGATAATGGCGTCGAACGGCAAGTGTTGATGTTCTAAAGCCGCCAGCAAACGTTGCTTGTTGCGCTTGAGCAATTCGGCAAAATCTATCTCACCGGACAGATCGCTTCGTAACACCAACGTATTGACGAAAAAGCCCATGACCTGTGCCAAACCATCAACTTCGCGATTGGCGACAGGCGAGCCGACAACGATATCGGTTTCACCAGAGTAGCGAGACAACAATAGCGCATACAAACTCTCAAGCACCATAAACAGTGTCGCCTGATGTTCTTGTCCCAGCAACAAAAGCTTGTTTCTCAATTGCCCATCAATGTGTTGGCGATAACAGCGGCCTTGGTTGTTTTGCACTGCACTTCTTGGATGGTCCAAAGGCAGGCTATGCAACTGTGGAATACCGGCCAACTGACCGCGCCAATAGGCCAAAGCAGTCTCTAATGTTTCGCCGCTTAACCATTGACGTTGCCATGCGGCATAATCGGCAAATTGCAGTTTAACCGGCGCCAGTTCAGGGGGCTGTCCATTGAGTGCTAGGTCATACAGCGTTGACAATTCATTGATGAAGATCTCCATCGACCAACCGTCACTGATAATGTGATGTTGAGTGATGGCCAATACATATTGCTGCTCACCGGTTTGAATTAGGCTGGCGCGGATCAGTTGGTCGGCGCTTAAATCAAACAAATATTGACCGTCCCGGCGTAAATGCTCTGCCAATTGAGCGTCACTGGCCTGAGCAAAATCCACCAAGGCCAATTCAAACGCCTCAATGGGATGGGTGGTTTGCATCGGTTCGCCGTCAATCTCGACAAAACGCGTACGCAACACTTCATGACGAGCCAGTAACGCCTTATAGGCATGTTGTAATGCCGCGACGTTAAGTTCGCCTGTGAGCGCGACATGGTAAGGAATGTTGTAAGTCGCCGAGCGGCCGTTTAGCTTATCGACCAGCCACAAGCCTTTTTGGCTGAATGACAAAGGTAAAGGCTGTGCCCGCGAGGCAACGTCAATCACAGTCACCTCGGCAGCGACGCCATCATTGTTGAGGCGCAAGGATTCAATCAAATGCGCTTGGCTGGCAATGGTATTGGCGTCAAACAGCTGTCTGACGCTTAAGTTGACGGCAAAACGGTCTTTGATCAAGCGATTGAGCTGAGCGACCAATAGCGAGTGCCCACCGGATTCGAAAAAGCCCTGGTCGGCACTTAGCCTCTCGTGCTTAAGCAATTGTCGCCACAGCTCGGCCAATGCCAGCTGAATGTCGCCTGTCGGCGCCACATACGCCGCCTGATGGATCTCATCAAGACCCGGCTGATAAAGCGCCTTGGTGTCTAGCTTACCATTGGCAGTCAAAGGCAGTTTATCCATGGCGATGAACGCCGCAGGCACCATGTATGATGGTAACTTCTGGCTCAAAAATGCCCGTAGGCGTTTATCGTCGATATCATGCGAGGCAACATAATAGCCCAACAAATATTTGCTGCCTTGCTGTTCACATAACAGCACTTTGGCTTCAACAATGCCGGAAAATTCCGCGATTTTGGCCGCAATTTCATCGGTTTCAATCCTAAAGCCACGAATTTTGACCTGCTCATCTACCCGGGCGACAAAATCGACCACAGGGTTTTGGCCGCTATCTTGGGTCAACCTCACCAAGTCGCCAGTTCGATACCAACGCTGCTCGGTTTTACCTTCACTGCCGGGCAAGGTAATAAATTTTTCCGCCGTTGCTTGTTCAAGGTTTAGATAGCCCAGAGCAACGCCCTGCCCCGATACCAGCAGCTCACCGGCAACGCCCAAAGGTTGGCGCTGCATAGCCTGATTGACGATGGCAAATTCAGTGGCGCTTACCGGCAAACCGATAGGAATAGCACGGTTGACATCAAAATCTCTTGGTACGGCGTAGTAACTGGTCAAGATGGTATTTTCAGTAGGTCCGTAGTGATTACAAACCACCACATCACTGTCCACATCGTAAAGCTGCCTAATCGCATTGCCGGGGAGCTTTTCACCGCCGACCACTATCATGCGTAGTCCGCTTTTACCTGATAAGGTCTGCACCCAGGCTTCAAACAAGGACGCGGTTAAGGTTAAAGTATTGATTTGATATTGCGCGATCATTTGCGCAATTAAAGTGAAATCTGGCTTATGCTCGGGATAAATCACCAAGCGACCGCCATGCAGCAATGGGCCAAAAATTTCAAGCACCGCCGCGTCAAAGGCGACATTAATGCTTTGCAACATCACAGTATCGCCGTCATACCCCATATCTGAGGGGTTGTGAAGCAATCGGGTCATCCCCTGATGGGCGACCAACACCCCTTTTGGTTGACCGGTAGAGCCTGAGGTATAGATGACATAGGCAATATCCTCAGGTGAAACTTGCGGCAATGTCAGCTGCAACGGCGCTGCGCTGCTCAGTTTTGCCCTTAGCTCAGCGCTATCGAGGCAAACCAATGCAATATTTAATGGCGCCAGACGCTCAGTCAAACATGACTCAGTTAATACCACGCTGACCCCAGCGTCATTGAGCATATAGCTCAGTCGCTCGTTTGGCTGCGCAGGGTCGAGTGGCACATACGCCGCGCCTGACTTAAATATCGCCAACATGGCCACAACCATCTGTGGACTCCGATCAAAGCACAACCCCAGTCGCTCCCCGGGTTTAACGCCTTGTTCAATCAGATGCTGCGCCAGTTGATCTGACTGCTTATCAAGCTGCGCATAGCTCAAGCAGCTTTCTTGAGATTGGCACTTACCAATGAGCGCGACCTTGTCGCCAGCAGCCGCTGCACGCTGGGTAAACAAATGATGAATGCACTCACGCTTCTCAACTTCTTGATAAGGCAATAATGCACTTAATCCCTGCTCATCTTCAGCACTCATCATTGGCAATGACATAATGCCCGATTGTGGAGCGCAAACGATGTTGCCAAGTAACGTCACAAAGCAGCGATTAAGCCGTTCAATAGTGGCTTGGGTAAAGATATCGCTGTTGTATTCCCACTCCAAACGAATGCCGTCGGCTTTTGGTACTGCGTTCAAGGTGATATCAAAACGCGAACTATCAGCAGGTGCAAGTACGGCTTGGGCGTCTACACCGCCTAAGTTGAGGGCAAAATCCTGGTTGTTTTGCAACACAAACATCACTTGAATGAGAGCCGAATAGGCACTGTTTCTTTCAGGGTTTAGGGTTTCAACCAAGCGTTCAAAAGGCAGCCCTGAATGCTCAAACGCCTCTAAAATGGTGGTTCTGTTACGCAACAATAAATCGCTAAACGCCGGGTTGTCAGATACATTGGTGCGTAAAACAACGGTATTGACGAAACACCCGACCAAATCGTTAAGCTGTGATAACGGTCTATTGGCAACCGGCGATCCCATCACGATATCGCTATCACCACTAAAGCGGGCCAGCAAGACGGCAAAACAGCTTTGCAAGGTCATGAACAACGTGGCGTTGAAGGTCAAACCCAAGGAGGTCAAATCATTGACCAAACGCGCATCAAGCTCACCATAATAGCTATTGCCCCTTAGAGAAGGCTGAGAAGGCCGCTTACTGTCCAGCGGTAGATTGTGCACATCAGGTATATCGGCCAATTGCTCACGCCAATATGCCGAGTGTTTGGCCATTAGTGCCTCGTCGGCTTTGACAACTTCTTCTTGCTGCTGCCACAAACAATAGTCGCGATACTGAATCGACATTGGCTCAAGTACATTGTGGTCGTTTTGACCGTTGTAAAGTGCGGTCAACTCGTTGATCAGCAAGGCCACCGCCCAGCCGTCGGCAGCGATATGATGAACATTGATCAGCAACAACGATGACCGCTTAGAAAACTGATATAAACTGGCGCGCAGCATATAGTCGTGCTCTAAATCAAATACCTGATTTTTCTCTTGTTTGAGCAGCGACTGAACCATTTCGTCGTGGGCAGCGGTTGTCGTCGCCGCCACTTGATGATTGAGTGCAAATGCGTCTGAGGCTTGCACCCGCTGAGTGACAACCCCGGTTGCATCACTATAAGTTGTACGCAAAATTTGATGGCGCTCAACCAAGCGTTTAAATGCCGTATTCAAACGCTCAACATCGACAGCCCCACTGAGCAAATAGCCATAGACTATGTTGTAGCCGACATCCTGTTGATTAAGTTGTTGGTTAAACCAAAACCGTTGCTGGGTCGCCGACAATGGCGCAAGTTGCTGTTCATCATGGCTTACAATCGCCGGCAAACTCGCTGTTTTGGCACTATTGTCGATGCGTTGCGCCATGGCACGGATGGTTTTGAGTTCGAGAATATCGCCAATGGTCAGGCTCACCGCAAAGGTGCTGGCGATAAGACCAATGAGTTTTGCAGCCAGCAATGAATGACCGCCAAGGGCGAGAAAATCGGCGCTCACACTGATCTGCTCAATATCCAGCAACTGCTGCCAAAGCGCGGCCAACTGGCTTTCAGTGTTTGTCTGAGGCGCCTGATAATCACCTTGGCGACTGTCGGCGGCGGTAGGTTTGGGGAATTTAGTTGGGTCTACCTTACCATTGGTATTCAGTGGCAGTTCGTTTAACACAACAATGGCAGAGGGGATCATGTAACCCGGTAGTCTGCCCTCAAGATGGCAATATAAAGATTCGAGTAGCTCACCCTTATCCGCATTCCCAGTCTTTACATCGTCTTTAGACAACGCCGCAACATAGGCAACCAAGCTGTTGTCACCGTCATGTTCACGTTTAAACACCCAAGCGTCGGCAATGGCCGAATGGTTGCGAAGACAAGTCTGAATTTCCGACAGTTCAATTCTAAAGCCACGAATTTTTACCTGCTTATCGACACGCTTAACAAACACCAATTGTCCGTCGTCACGGCGGTAAACCAAGTCACCGGTCTTATAGACTCGGCGTGTGGTGCCATCTTTAGTGGTCAAGTCGATAAAGGTTTTGTGATTGAGTTCGTCGTTTTGCCAATAACCCAATGACAGCTGTTCGCCACCTAAGTACAACTCACCGGTTTGGCCATCTTCGATTATATGTCCGTCGCCATCGAGCACATAGTCTTCAACGCCGCGCAAAGGTTCACCAATCGGCACTTGTCCGGTGTTTTTGACATCATTCAAATCGATTTCACCATAGGTGCTAAAGGCGGTGTTTTCAGTCGGGCCATAGGCGTTGATAAGGCGCTTTGGTCGTTGTCCGTTAAGCACCAATGTCACTGCGGCCAACGATGCTTTTTCGCCGGCAAACAACACCAAATCGACAGAGGCAAAGCAGTCCGGACACTCATGGGCGATGCGATTGAACAAGGCGGTGGTGACAAATAGGGTGTCGATTTTTGACTGTACCAGACAATCTTGCAAAGCCGCAGGCGTAAGCAGAGTTTCGGTATCGATAACCACCAAGGTCGCACCATTGATTAAGGTGCCCCAAATCTCGAAGGTGGCGACATCAAACGACACACTAGAGGTATGAGCGACGATATTGCTTTGCGCAATTTTGGTATAGGGCTGATCTTTGGCCAAATTCACAATGGCATGATGACCAATCACCACCCCTTTTGGCACCCCACTGGTGCCTGAGGTATACATGATATAGGCGCGGTGTTGCTCGGGCGGAGACAACTCAACCGCTGGGTTCTCAGCGGATTGCTGTGACAACGCGGTTTTTAGCTCAGGTGCATTGAAATCGACAATGGTGGTATGTTCAAACGCTATGGTTTGTGCCGCACTTGAGAGGATCAGCTGCGCTTTGCTGTCGGCAACCATCATCGCCAATCGAGGTGCAGGGTTCATGGGATCTAAAGGCAAATATTGCGCGCCGGTTTTCAATATCGCCAACATCACTATCACGGTATCGACCGAGCGAGTCATGTGCACCGCAACCGTTGCTTCAGGTGTCACCTGATGATGCTCGACCAAATAGTGAGCAAGTTGATTGGCTTGATGGTTTAATTGCTGATAAGTCAGCTCGAATGTCGCACTTTTGATGGCAATGTGGTTGGGAGTTGCAGCAGCTTGCGCCTCGACGCAAGTATGAACGTGTGAATAGACCGATGATCTCACAATGATAACCCTTTATAAAAATTTCCAATTCAACTTCAATTCAGCCAAGGCCCTGACATCCTAGTGTGCAGTGACACTCTGACGCCCCCGCTAAATGAACGAGTTGCAACAATCATTTAACATGACTTAACTTCGATTGTCGCGCAGTTTATAGTGACGCAGTATATTTTAGACTAACCGCCAAAGTCAATGTTCAGGTACATTATTTAACCAAATAAAAAGGTAACTAATTATATTTCAATTAATTAGCAATTATAAAAACTGCCATCTGATTGATTCACAGACATAAATGGTCACTCGGTGGCACATCGTTCAGGTACATGCCACACTCGCAACCAATTACACTCGGTTAATATTTGTTAACATTTAGCGGTTAGCGCCAATTACGCATGCTCGGGCATATCGCCCATGGTAACGACGACCTTTCTCTCACCGGTAAAAGGCTTGCGACCGTGTGCTACGCGGTAGTTGTCTACCAACAGCACATCACCCATTTGCCAGTCAAAACATACCTCGCATTGCTCGTAGGCTTGGCGGATATTGTCTATATAGGCATCGGGAATTGTCGAACCGTCGCCAAACAGCGTCAAATAGGGGAATTCATTGAGCGAGAACGTTGCAGACATATAATCAAAATAGGCTTGAGGCAGGCTTGAGGTATGCCAAAACGCCACATGATTCAACCACAATTCATCACCACTTAGCGGGTGATTGTGAATGGCTTTGCGAACCTGAGTGGTTCTCACATGCTTAGGCTTTACCAGCTCAAAGTCAATCTGACGGTTTTGACAGTCGAGCTTAATTGCCTCGAGATCTTCTGTACCAAATCCGGCTTTAATGGTGGGGCCAAAACCGCCACCGAAGTTACGGATCAGTTTCCAACCATTTTTGGCCTTAAACTCAGCCACAATTTCAGGATCAATATGGCTTAGCACCTTTTGCACATCGACAATCTGGGTTTGTCCGCCAGTTTGCGGCGGCTGTAGGCAACAAAATATCACCACATCTGGCATATTGATTTCGTAGGACAATTCGTTGTGGAGCTTGATTTCCTGATCAGGCGGAAATTCGGTGGAGGTGGCAATTTTTTTACTTAACTGCTTACGTGGTGTGGCCCCACCAACATAGGCTGCTACCTGCCCAAGGGCAACGCTGACAAAACCATCAAACGAGCGTAAATCGTTTATCGCGAAATTGCGAAACAATACGGCGCCATGGGCGAGTAACTGTTGGCGCACATCACTTTGATTTTGTTCAAACCACTGAGGTAGCGATTCATTTTGTGCCTGACTTTCATAGACCAAAGGCAATTTGACTTCATTGTCAAAAAACTTCATTTTCATACTCATAAGACCATTTGGTTAACAACTTATTTAAGATACCTGTTTTGGCAGTGACATTGCAAGTGGTAAAAATTAAGCGACATAGAGCTGTCACCACTCGACGAGAAAGACGATGTGAAGCAGCTAAAGTGCATCAGCCTGCGCTAACACAGGTTCAATCTCAACTCGCCATGTAATCCCTTGTAATGTCTTTTACCCTTTGTGCCCGCTAGCATGATCTCAAGCTTCAACGCTACAACACCTTAAATGCTTTAGCGGGCAGTTTGAAGTGATGTTAATTTTAGGTAAAAACAATAGACGATAAGGAAAAAGACTATGGCAAACTTCACAGTAAAATTGACTGACCTAACAGTAAAAGCTTGGTTTCCACCGACGCAGCCCCTTGAAGAACCACTGATTGAAAATGCGACCGGCACCTACACCGCCAGTATTTTCGGCACCAGTGTCGGATACTATCTTCAAGTTGACCACGGCACCCGCGTCAATCCGCTGCGCCTTGGCCAGCCAGTGGTCGCCGTCGGTAAAGACCCCGAAGGTAAATGGGTCACCAGCGAAGTGCTTGAAACCACTGATACCGGCGAAGTTGCGATGTTCAAAGGCCCCTATGAAGCGGCCATTAAACACAGCTAACAGCGTATCAAAGTGGGGAGCCAATCGCTTTGACTCCCCTACTCTTTGCGCCTTTTTCACCCTCTGCCTACTATTTTACGATACAGGCTTTACCAGCCACACCAAGGGTAACAGATGGATCACAAAACTGTGGTTCATTGACCAATGTCCCTAATACACTGTAACTTCTCATGCTGATGCTGGCGCTGCCACATTGGCCTCCTGAACTTTTAGCAGACCAGAAAGTTCTTTGACCACCAGTTTCTTCAACCTGCGTTGGTAGACCGCCGTTGTAGTCGGAGTGGTTGACAAAGTAGAAGGTAGTGCCCGCTCTGTTGGTGTAGGTTTTTCTGCCATAGTCGCTAACAAAGCCAGGCCCTGAACAATCGCTGCTTTGGTAGTAAACCGAGCTAGGAGAATACTTGCCACAATCAAGCTCACTTAATCCCTGCACTTGGCCAGTATCGATATCCGAGTAGATCAATCCTTGGCAGTTAGCTGACAGCGCATTGAGGAAATAACCTACTTTGGTTACGCCGTCAGCCTTATATACTGTCAACCGACCGCTCTGTGCTATCGCGTTAACTTGAGCATCCACATAGTCTATCGATGCCAAAGGCGCTGTTGCATTGCTAATGGCAGTATTGGTGCTGGTTACTGTTGCCATATCGTAAGTCGCAGTTGCGATCGCGCTATTCATCGACGTGGAAGAAACTAGGCCATTGGTTTTGCTATCAACATAGCTGGTCGAAGCCAAGCCATTGGTTTTAGTATCAACATAACTGGTTGAAGCCAAGCCATTGGTTTTACCATCAACATAACTGGTCGAAGCCAAGCCTGTGGTTTTAGTATCAACATAATTGGTTGAAGCCAAGCCCGTGGTTTTAGTATCAACATAACTGGTTGAAGCCAGACCACTGGTTTTGGTATCAACATAACTGGTTGAAGCCAGACCACTGGTTTTGGTATCGACATAGCCAGTGGTTGCAAGACCACTGGTTTTGGTATCGACATAACCGGTCGTCGCCATACCTTGAGTTGCCGTACTCACTGAGTTGTCAACATAGCCAGTGGTTGCAAGACCGCTGGTTTTGGTATCGACATAGCCAGTGGTTGCAAGACCGCTGGTTTTGGTATCCACATAGCCAGTTGTTGCAAGGCCACTGGTTTTGGTATCGACATAGCCAGTGGTTGCAAGGCCACTGGTTTTGGTATCTACATAGCCAGTGGTTGCAAGGCCACTGGTTTTGGTATCCACATAGCTGGTTGAAGCCAGACCATTGGTTTTGGTATCGACATAACCAGTCGTCGCCATACCTTGAGTTGCCGTACTCACTGAGTTGTCAACATAGCCAGTGGTTGCAAGGCCACTGGTTTTGGTATCGACATAACCGGTCGTCGCCATACCTTGAGTTGCTGTGCTCACTGAGTTGTCAACATAGCCAGTTGAAGCCAGACCACTGGTTTTAGTATCAACGTAGCCAGTTGAAGCCAGACCACTGGTTTTAGTATCAACGTAGCTTGTCGTCGCCATACCTTGAGTTGCGGTGCTAACGGAGTTATCAACATAACTGGTAGACGCCAAATTCTGCGTGGCAGTGGTAATTGCCGCATTGGTGCCGGTTACGGTTGCCATATCGGCAGTGGCGGTCTGAATCGCCGCTGTTGTACCGGTCACCGTCGCCATATCTGTAGTAGCAGTAGCAATCGCATTATTCATGGCTGTTAAAGTGGCCATATCAGTCGTTGCAGTTTGAATCGCTGTGGTGGTGCCGGTTACCGTTGCCATATCGGTAGTAGCCGTGGCTATGGCATCATTCATCACCGTTAAGGTCGCCATATCTGCTGTGGCATCTTGAATTGCCGTTGTAGTGCCAGTAACCGTAGCCATATCGGTCGTGGCTGTTGCAATGGCATTGTTCATTGCCGTTAGCGTTGCCATATCCGTTGTGGCAGTAGTAATTGCCGCGTTGGTGCCAGTTACCGTTGCCATATCGGTCGTAGCTGTTGCAATGGCGTTATTCATCGCCGTTAGTGTCGCCATATCTGTGGTGGCGGTTTGAATGGCGGCATTGGTGCCGGTAACCGTTGCCATATCGGTCGTAGCTGTTGCAATGGCGTTATTCATCGCCGTTAGTGTCGCCATATCCGTGGTGGCGGTTTGAATGGCGGCATTGGTGCCGGTAACCGTTGCCATATCGGTCGTAGCTGTTGCAATGGCATTATTCATTGCCGTTACCGTCGCCATATCTGTGGTGGCGGTGCTGATTGCGGTGTTGGTAGCGGTAACGGTGGCCATATCAGTCGTGGCCGTCGAAATGGCGTTGTTCATCGCTGTCAGTGTCGCCATATCGCTTGTGGCATTGGCGGTTAGGTTATCAACGTAGTTTTTGGTGGTCAGGTGATTGGCCACTATCGGTTCTGCGGCAATAACATTGCCGGCGACATCCAGCGCGGCCATCGGCGCAGGGTTACCAATACCTACATTGACGGCAGTGGTCACCTGTCCTGCACCATCAGTCCATGACGATGTGCCCGGATCACCGGTTTGACCTTTAATATTGGTTGAGAAATTCCAGCCCGCCGCAGTCTTTTGATAAACGTCGGCACTGGCAACATCAAGATACATATCGCCTTCTAAACCATCGGCGTCATTGGGCACACCATTACCGGTAAACCATCTTGAGGTAGCCCCACTACCGGTTGTTGGGGTGTAATAAATAAAGTTCTTAGTGACGGTTGTCGTTTTGCCATTTGCACCAGCGGTAAATTCCTCTACAGATACCTCAACGGTGTGTGTACCGTCGGTTAGCGCAGGAATTGGACAAGAAATCGAGCTATCGGTCTTGATACAGTTGGCTTCGGCAATAATAGTGCCGTCATATTTCACTTCCACTTTCCCGATCCCGGATTCATCCGAGTAGTATGCGGTGATTTCACTCGGGCCTTCGCCGAGGTAAAAATCACTGGCCGGCGTGGCAATGGTCACCTCTGGTGGCAACACGTCGGTGGAATTTCCTGCACTATCGACGTTGAGGATAAGCTGCGGCGCATCGGCGCTTTCTCTGCTAGCTAGGGTCAAAAAGCCCGAGCGCGCTTCATTTTGCTTTTTAATCAACCAACCGTTATTGGCAATGACACCATCAACAATGTCTTTGACATCTTGGGTCACATCAAACTGGATCACGCCGGAAATAATATTGCTGACATCAACCGAGGCAGTGACAGGACCTAGGTTACCTCCGGTCCAAGTGACCGTGCAGTCGTCGGTATTGTTGGTTAAATCCGAATCAGATGTACAATTCCATGTCACATTCTTTTCATCCCAGCCATCTAACAGCGGATGAATATCAACCAGAGCCGCCTTACCGTTGCCCCACTTGGCATCGTTGAAATTGACTTTAAAGGTGATATAGGCCGATTGAACATTGGTGCTGTTCAGGCCGTTTGTGATGAGTGTCGATAAATCAAATTTGGTGAGAATACGTTGGGTGTTTGGGTCTTGCTCAAGGGACATTGCGTTTAGCGCGCCGAAGTTGGCATAAACATTGGTGCCTTTGGCTGATATTGCAGCATCTTGTGAGGCGCTTAATTCAACGATTTGAGCTTGTGCGGTGCCACCTAAGAACATGGCGGTGAACAGCGTAGAGTAGGCAAAAGCCTTAGACAGATTTTTCATAACAACTGATTTCCGTAGTTACTGATTGCGTCATTCAATAATCTGCAAGCACACCATTGCCAGCAGATTTTCCTTTGGTACCGACGCTCAATATAACACCGTTTTGGTTAAATTCAAGCCTTATGAGATACACTTTTAATACAGAGGATACATATTGATACTTTCATATCACTCACTTTATGGTGTTAAACGTCGGCTTTAGCCAGTCAAAATCGGCGATCTGCCGGTAAATTCTCCACTTTAAACGTCACTGTCTCGCCCTTTGCCCTAGTGACATTGCCAAAGCGAGATAACATGGCGATATAAATTGCGCACAAGATTTGCTATATTGCGGATGTGTCGATTGTCGTACTCAAGGAAATTGTAAAATGCGGTTGTGTTTATTCATTTTTTGTTGGTTTATTTCACTTAGCAGTGTTGCCCAAAACGCTAAAACCCCCCAATCCATCGAAAATTTTGCCAAATTTAATGTCTGGTCCGAGGTCAAGATCTCTCCCAGCGGCAAGTATCTCAGTGCCATCAACACCGCTTCTGGTAAGCGAGCACTGGTTTTATTCGATGCCAAAACCTACAAACCCATTCATTGGCTTAACTTTGGCACACGAGGTCAAAGTGGTGAACATTTCTGGGGTAGCGACGAGCGCATTATTGTCGAAAAAGAATATCTCACCAATTACAAAGACCATCCTATCTCCTATGGCGAATATTTTGCGGTGAACGCCGATGGTAGTCGGGATCGCTATATCTTCGGCGCCGATTTGAACGGTACCGGACGTACTCATAAGTCGATGTGGGGAAAAATGGTAGACCCAATGCCCGCAGACAATAAATACGCCCTGATCCTCGGCACCAAAATGAGTAACGTATTGGATTATCGCCCTGAATTGTACAAGGTCAATATAAGAACGGCATATTTATCAAAGCTGATGACTATCCCACTAAGAAACGCGCAAGTGCTGACCGATAGCCACCAAAATGTTCAGTTTGCCAGCGGATATGACGACGACGACAACTATGTGTCAATGCTGTACAGACAAGGGGAATGGCTTAGCACCGCCGATCTGAATATCCAAAATGAAAGTTTCAATCCCATTGCGATAAAAGCCAATAGCAGTCAAGTTTACGCAACCTTTAGTGAAGCTGGAGGTCCGGCCGGTCTGTATCTTTTTGATCTAAATAATGGCAAAAAGACCAAAATCTATCAACACGATAAGGTGTCGATTGCAGAGGTCATGCTTGACCATCAAGGCAATGTCTATGCGGTTGCTTTAGATGACGGCTATCCAACAGTGGTCATTGTCGATAAACACAACCCCGAAGCCAAATTACAGCACAAACTAAACACCCAATTTGCTGGTTTCAATGTGGACATCATCAGCCAAACCCTTGATGGCAATCGACGCATTTTAAAAGTGTACAATCAGTTTTATCCCGGCGACTACTTCTTATACAACGTCGGCCAAAACAAGCTGGTACGTTTATTTCAAACGCGGCCTTGGGTCGATCCACAAACCGCAGCCAATATGGTGCCTTTTTGGTTTAACAATCGCGAAGATCAACCGCTTCTTGGATACCTCACTCTTCCTCCCGGTATCGACAGTATCGAGCAGGCCAAAAACCTCCCATTTGTCGTCAATGTTCACGGTGGCCCTCACGGCGTTAGAGACTACATGGGTTATGACAGTGAGAATCAATTGTATGCCAGCCATGGTATCGCGGTACTGCAAGTCAACTATCGAGGTTCCGGCGGGTTTGGTTGGCAATTTGAGGCTGCAGGATACCGGCACTGGGGCGACAAGGTACAATACGACATTATCGATGGCATCAATGCGCTTGTCACCAAAGGCGTTGCCGATAAGAATAGACTGTGCATACTAGGCTATAGTTTTGGTGGTTATTCGGCCCTACAAAGTGCGATTTTGGCCCCTGATCTGTTTCAATGTAGTATCGGGATTGTCGGCGTATATGATTTGGCGTTAATGCATGAAGTTGGCAACATCCAAAAGCGTAGCATCGGTCGAACCTACCTCGATGACGTCATAGGAAATGATGAAAAAGCACTACGCGCGGCGTCACCTGTCTACCACCTTGATAAACTCAAATCGGCAGTGATGCTCATTCACGGCGGCAAAGACAAACGGGTGCCCCTCGAACACGCCGAAGCGCTAAAAGAAGGTCTCGATAAGCGTGGCCTGCCCTATCAATGGCTGGTGATAGACAAAGAAGGACATGGCTTTTATAAACCGCAAAACCGTGAACTTGTGCTGCTGAAAACCTTGACCTTTCTACAACAGCACCTCGGCCTAAAACCACAGTAGTCCGATATAAAAAAGGTGCCTTGAAATCAAGCTTTCAAGGCACCTTTGGCTTCCCGGAGAAGGATGCTCAGTGCGCTTTTGCCAGAGGCAGAGCCGTCGAAGGAGCAACTTCAACAACGGTTTGCGGCGCTCTGGTTTTAGCGATCAACAGGTAAAAGGTCGGTAGTACAAACAAGGTAAACACGGTGCCGATCGCCATCCCCGCCACTAAGATAATGCCGATACTGTTACGGGATTGCGCCCCGGCACCACTGACCAAAACCAAGGGGAAATGGCCAAGAACGGTAGCAGCCGTCGTCATCAGTATTGGTCTTAGCCGAGTGGTCGCCGCGCCAATGACCGAGTCGAGTTTGTTTTGCCCCTGTTGTTGTAAATGGTTGGCGAACTCCACAATCAAAATGCCGTTTTTGGCAATGAGTCCTACCAGCGTTACCAAGCCTATTTGCGAATAGATATTGATGGTGGTCAACTCGATAAACGGCAACATCAACGCCCCTGCCAGTGCCAACGGCACACAGCCGAGCAAGATGACCAGTGGGTCGCGATAGCTGTTAAATTGCACCACCAACACCAGGTAGACGATCAGCATAGATACCGCCATGACACTCAGCAATGAGTTCCCTTCTTTGCGCAATTGTCTCGACTCTCCTGCATAATCAACACTATATGTCGGCGGTAAAATCTCCTGCGCCGCCTTTTCCAGCGCCCTTAGCGCGCTTTCTTTGGTTCTGCCCGGCAGTACGCCACCGTACACTCTAAACGCATTTTGCTGACCAAAGGTACCCAGTTGACGCGGTACGGTGATCCAATTAAGTTCAGTGAACGCGGCGGCACTGATCATTGCACCGCTTGGGGTTTTGATGTTGAGTGACAGCAACTGTTCAGGATCGCTACTAACCTGTGCATTGGCAATCGGGATCACCTGATAGGCTTTGCCATTGGCATCAAAACGGTTAACGTAGTTATTGGACAAATAGATCCCCAGCTGACGGCTCACATCCGCCACCGTCATACCGAGATCGGCAATTTTCTGGCGGTCAAACTTGACCTCTATCTGTGGCAAATCGATTTTCAAATCGGTATCGGCATACAAAAACTCGCCACTGGCAAAGGCCGCGCCCACCAATTTATCGGCGTACTGCTTCATTTGGTCGTAGTTGTCGGTCGATTTGACCACAAACTCAATGTCGAATTGCCCGGCAGTCGGCAGTGGCGGCGGCATGATTGGCAGCGGATCTAGCCCTTCACTTTGTGCCAAGATGCCATAAACCTGACCCACTTTTTGTGCTGTGGTAAAGTCGCGTTCGTCGGCAGGCACAAACTCAACACCGCCAAAGCCGCCATTGACAAAAATGTTCTGCCACATCTGGTGCGCGCCATCGATGCTCAGCAATTTATCTACAACAGGCCGTAAATGGGTTTCGTTATATGCCAATGACGAATCCGGCGGCGACTGCACCAGCACAAAAATTTGCGACTGATCTTCTGTCGGCGCCAACTCCTTGGCCGATTGCTGATAAAAAGGCACCACCATTGCGCTCAACACAATAGCACCAACAACAATCTGCCAGCGCCATTTTAAAACCGCTCTGAGCCATACCCCATAGCCGTTAGCCATACGCTCAAAACCTTGGTTGATTTTAACGGTCAACCATCCCTCTTGGCCCCCCTCAGGAGAGACTCTAGCGCTCATAATAGGCGATAGTGTGATGGCGACGATACCAGAGATGGTTACCGCGATAGCCAAGCTAAAGGCAAACTCTTTAAACAGTACACCGGTAAGCCCCGATAAAAAGCCGATGGGGGCATAGACAAAAGCCAGTGTCAGTGTCATCGAAATGATCGGTAACAGCAACTCCCTTGAGCTGGTCAGGGCTGCCTGCGTTCGACTCATGCCGTTACGCATATGGCGCGATACATTCTCGACAACCACAATGGCATCATCAACCACCAGACCAACAGACAGCACGACCGCCAACACCGTCAACAAGTTGAGTGAAAAGCCCACCAGCGACATCGCGGCCACTGCACCTAAAATGGATATCGGAATGGTCACCAAAGGCACCAAAGCCGTTCTAAACGACCCCATCATAAACAGCACCACAATGCCGACCAATATGACGGTTTCAAATAAGGTGGTAAAGATCTCTTTGAGCGCGTCGCGCATATACAAAGTGCCGTCATAGGCAAAGTTAATGCGCATCCCTTGCGGCAATACCGGGTTTATCTCATCGATAACCCGGTAAAGGGCATCACCGACATCGATTTCATTGGCTCCGGGAAGCGGCCATACCGCAATATACACGGTATCTTGCTGGTTTAAGCGGGCGGATACCGCCGGCGCTTCATTTTGCAGTTCAACCCGTGCCACATCTTTGAGATAAATCGTGTCATCACCCAACCTTTTGACCACCAAATGGTCAAAGTCCGGCTTGCCGCTGAACTGGGTATTGGCCACCAAATCGATGCGTTGTTGATTGGTTTCGGTATAGCCCAAGGTCGATATCACGTTATTGTCGGCCAGTGCGCCGTACACTTCATCAGCGCTGATATTAAGCACAGCCATGCGCTCTACATCCAGCCACACCCGCATCGCCGGGGTTCTGCGCCCTTCAATATCGGCCAATCGCACGCCATCGATGGTATTAATGATAGGCGTTACCTGACGGGTCAGGTAATCGGTCAAATGAGACAACTCGACACCCGGCGCTTCGACATTTAAGTAAAACAGCGCATGGGGTCTGTCGGTTCTGCTGACGGTCACCACAGGATCTTCGGCTCCGGGCGGCAACTCATAAGCCACTTGCGACAATTTGGTATTCAACTCAGCCAGCGCTCTGGTACTGTCTTCATTGAGCTTAAGCCAAGCGGTTACGGTACTTTGTCCGGCTTTGGTAATGGAATCGACGTACTCGACACCGGGCACTGTTGCCGCCACCCGCTCAATCGGCTCACTGATAAACCCTTTGACCACATTGGCCGAAGCGCCAATGTAAGTGGTTTGTATCACCAAGGATGAGTTTTCTATCTTTGGAAACTGCAAGACAGGAATACTTTTGGCCGACCAAAGTCCAGCGATGCAGATCACCACCGACAAAATAACCGCCAGCACCGGTTTCCGCACAAAAATATCCATCAGGTAAGACTTTTGGCTATTGTCACTCATAGCTTGCTCCTACCCTTTTCATCTTGCTGTGCAAAAAACACCTTTAGCCCTGGGCGTAATTTGAAAGAGCCTTTACCGGCGATCAGGCTGCCTTCATTTAACCCTTGGTCGATGATCACCAAGTCATCAACCCTATCGCCCAGAACCACATTTTGTTTATGGGCGCGATAATCACCTTTTTCATCGGCTTTAAGCAAATAGACAAAACTGCCCAGCTGTGAACGGTTCACTGCAATTTCCGGCACTGCCACCTGATATTGCTTAGCTGAGGTAGGTAAGGTCACCTTGACCAACTGATTGTGTTTGAGCAGACCGCCTTGATTTTCAACCACCGCACGATACCTCAGATGACGCGACTCGCTTGAGAGCATCGGCTCAATCGACACGACCTCGGCGCTTAACTGCTGCTGTTCGCTGCCAATCATCACCTGTTGACCAATACTCAACTGGCTGTATACCTGTGGTACGCTAAAATCGACCCAGATCCGATGGTCTTCGCCAATGAGGTAGGTCAATTGCGTGTTTTGCTCTAGGTATTGACCCACTTGCAGATCATGTATCCCAACTCTGGCAGTAAAAGGCGCGATCAGGGTTTTCTTATCGATGTACGATTGAAACAACGCCACTTGAGATTGCGCGCTATGAAGATTCGCCAATGCCTGATCGACCGCTTCTTCGCTGATCTTGTTTTGCTCACGCAGCTTTTGATAGCGCGCCAACGTTTTGTTGTAGAGGGTAACGTTACTTTTGGCGGCAATCAGACGAGCCTGTTCTTCACTGTGATCCAGCGCCAATAATAGCTGACCTTGTTGCACCAAATCGCCCGAGGCAAAATTCAATGTCGCAATTTTACCGGCCAATTCATTGGACAGGGCTATCACTGAAATCGCCTGTAGTTGGCCATTGACCGTAGTGGTTTGTTGATGCGCGGTCATGACCGCTTTGGCCAATTGTACACTGGCGGCAGGCTCCGCCCCCGACTGCTGGGCATTCGCTTGATTCAATACGTCTTTATAGCCAAACAAACTTAACACCACGGCGCCAACAAAGACGCCACTGACCAACCATCGTATAATACTCATTGTTCTTCTCCAGGAATTGCACTCATCGGTTGAACGCAGCCTAAGCTGCGGGTTTCACCGTTTTATCAAGATGATTCAGTTCACTGTGCGCTTTGGCAAGCGTACCGGCCACCTCTGCGGTATTGACCAAAACCGCCGAGTTGGCTGTTGCCGTACGACCCTGAGTCACGCGCTCAATCGACTTCATAATGAACTTGGTCAATCCATTGCCACTGATCCCCTGTGCGTGCGCTTGTGCTACCGCCTTTTCGATCTCGCCGTTGACCTCATCTGAGTCAATGGCATCCTCAGGTTTGGTCGGCGTCGCGACCAGCACGCTCGAATGATTGCCCAGCGCCCAGTGGGTTTGGATGATCCGCGCCACCTGCGCCGCCTCATCGATGCGATGGGGCGCCTTAAATCCGCTAGAGCGACAATAAAACGCCGGAAAATCATCAAAGCGATAGCTAAGTACCGGCACGCATTGGGTTTCTAAAAACTCTAAGGTTAAACCCAGATCCAATATGTTCTTGGCGCCAGCACACACCACAGCCACTTTGGCGCGCGTAAACTGGATTAGATCCGACGAGATATCCATGGTTTGCTGGGCACCACGGTGCACACCACCGATACCGGCAGATGAGAAAAAGGCAATGCCTGCCAATTCGCTCGCCACCACAGACGACGCTACGGTCGTCGCACCCAGTTGACCACTGGCCAATACCACCGGCAGATCGCGACTACTGACCTTAGGAATGCCTTTTTCCAACGCCAAACGCTCAATCAACTGATCGTCGATACCGACATAGAAGCGACCTTGGTCAATGGCAATGGTCGCAGGGATGGCACCACCCTTTCTCACCGCCGCTTCGACATTTTTGGCAGTTTCGATGTTTTGCGGGTAATCGAGACCATGAGAGATCACGTTTGATTCCAGCGCCACCAGCGGCGCACCTTGGTTAAGGGCATCGGCAACTTCTTCGCTTAAGATAAGTTCAATGCCATTTCTATTGATTTTCATTTCATTGTCCTTCTAGAGCACCTCTTTGTTTTTACGCACAAAAACGAAAAGGTGCTCGTCACTTATAATTTCATGCCCAACGAGAGCCTAATAATTTGGAGCTTTGCACAGCAACTGAGCACGGCCGACGATCTCCGGCTGATATACCTTGGCCTGCCAATGCTCCGGCGCCACCGGTTCAAGGGCAATCGACACACAATCTGACGGGCAACCAAATACCTGTTGAATGACCTTGGTCACTTCACTGCTCAACAACGCCTGCTTAGCGGCGTCCACCTCTGTGGTAAAGAACTTGACGTTCACATGAGGCATACTGCTCCTCCTTATAGTTTCTCTTTGATGGCATTGGTTGTTGTCGTAACCTCTTGGTGATATACGCCATGAAGATGCGTCACCAATTCATCGATACCTTTTTCTTTCAACAAGGTGTAATGATCGGTTTTTAACTCGAAGACCTTCGGTGTGGTACGTGAATATCCGCTGACATTTTCCAAAAATGAATAGTCATCGCCTTGCGCTTTAAAGATACTCAGCGGCGCTTTGATACAGCGCGCTTCAAGCTCTTTGAAGCTGTACTCAAATTCATAGGTCAGCCTGACGATATCAATGATGCGATTAACCAACGCGTTATCGAGATGCTTATAGCGATTGCAGATAAACTGGCTAAAACTGTGCTGGTCTTTGCTCACAGCCAAACATTCTTCGAGACCAGCGCCCTCAATCTTACGACCAAAAACCGAATACAAAATGGTTACAAACCCAGGATTATCAAAGGTTGGGCTATCGCCATGACGTGCTTCGATTTGCTGATGTAACTCAGGCGAGCCCGGCGCAATCAAACACAACTGTTCGACTTTATCTCCGGCACTTTCGAGCTGCCACGCGGTTTCAAATGCCACCCGAGCACCAAATGAATAGCCCCACAGATGATAAGGGCCTGTCGGCTGAACCCGTTTAATCTGTTCAATATCGGCCTTAGCCATTTCCGAGATAGTGGCAAAGGGTCGCTCATCTTGGTTGATGCCAAATGCCTGCACCCCGTAAAACGGCCTGTCGAGACAGGTTCTCATCCCCAAAAGCCGCAGATTCATCGGGTAGCCCCCCAAACCCGGCCAGCAGAACACCGGCGCGTTCTCGCCGACTTCATTGAGCGGCACCATGCGTGAGATTGGTCGATTGCCATCCTCATCTAAACAGCGCGCCAATTTTTCTACCGTCGGCGCTTCAAACAACACCTGCAACGGCAGTTTTGACTCAAACTCACGATTGATTTTGTTGACCATGGCCACCGCCATCAAAGAGTTGCCTCCACACTCGAAAAAGTCATCCTGAACACTGACCGCCTCAAGTTTCATGGTGGCTTTGAAGATCTCCGTCAACGCCATTTCGACAGCGTTGCGCGGCGCAATAAGCGGTCGATTAAGCGATAGATCATTTAACTCCGGTAGATGGGCCAGCGCTTTGTAGTCCACCTTGCCATTGGCGGTTTGCGGCAGTTTATCCAACACGATGATTTTGTTTGGCACCATGTAGTTGGGTAACTGCTCGGCGAGGTCGTCTTTGAGCATTTCGGTCGGACCTTTCATATGGATGGTGTCCTCTTTCATACCCCGGTGACCCAATTGCTCATCACTCACCCGGCCACCAATGCAGAAATAAAAGGCACTCATCTGGCTGCCGACCTGCTTTAAGATGTTGCCCATATGAACTGCCGAAGGTAGGTCATTCCCCGTCTTGGAGCTGTAACCCGAAGACATTAAACCGATATTGACATCGTTCATTTGCAAGTGCTGAAGCTTGCGCCCCAAGTCGATATACTGCACCCAAGGACGGCTATCGCGGCTAACGATGGAGATCCCAAAACTGGAGCGCTCATAGACCTTCTGATTGATGGCAATAACGTGTTTTTTCTGGATCAATTGCCCGGAAATTCGACTGAACTCGCCATCTTGATAGCGATATTTCGCCATCGGCAACCCCACCACTTTGCCAGCGTGGGTTTGCACATAAACATCAAGATTTTGCTGCCAATTCGCCTGCTCGGCGCTGACCACTGCAAAACTGCCGAGGTAGAAGTCTTCTTCGTATCCCTCAAGGCTGTCTTTGATATCCGGGGTAAACTGTCCTTGGCCGATACCAAGACCGAATTGCGGCAACACATAGTCGAACAGCCCTAGCATATGACCGGTTTCTATTTCCAGCACCTCTAGGATATTGTTTTTGTAAACCGGCTCAATGGCCCGTCTTTTGCCGAGAAAGTGGATCTTCATCATGGCGCTGTCTTTTGGCAGCAGCGGCGTAATCAATACCAGCTGATGCTCCACCGGATGATAGTAATAAATCCCAGCAGCCAGCTCACAGATCCCATGTAGTTCGAAATACATTTGGGTTGCGTACAAGGCCCCCGGAGAGGCATATCCATATTTTGCCAACAAACGTTCTTCACTGACGAAACGACCGAAGTAGCGCAGCATTTCGCCCAACTCAGGCATGGTCAAATCGGCAATGGCGATACTGTCGGTATAATCGAATTGATGGTCGAGCAACTCAACGATGTCGGCTTTGGCGATATCACCACCTTCGAAAAAGCGGTAGGACTTGCGGGCAAAAACCAAAGCGCTTTGCTCGGCAGTTGGCTCCTTGCAATCAAGCGCAATGATTTTACGCCCCTGTAACTGCTCATCGGCTCTGATCCCAGGATTGGCCAATTGCGCCTTAACCTGTAACTTGCTGCGCTTGCTCTGATGGTGCGAACCGTGATTGCCTTGGTCCATCAGTGCCGCTTCTTTGGGATTAAGCTCAATACAGCCGATCAGGTTTTGGAAGTTGTTGCGGGCATCGTTTTTGATGATCACTGCGGCACTTTTTACCCAGCTGTGATCTTCAATGGCCAGACGAATTTCATCCAGTTCAACACGAAAGCCCCGCAGCTTAACCTGATTATCGACCCTGCCGGAAAAATGGTAGTTACCGTCACTGTCCTGATACGCCAGGTCGCCGGTTTTATAAAGCCTTTGGTCTTCACAACCGTCAAAGCGCGGCACGACAAAACGTTCAAAGGTCATTTCGGCGCGGTGCAAGTAACCCCTAGCCAGTTGCGCGCCGCCAACATACAACTCGCCCATCTTGCCGAAATTCACCGGCTGCAACGCCTCATCAAGAATGTAAAAGCGAGTGTTGCCCACCGGCTTGCCAATCGCAATGGCAGCCGAGCCCTTTTGCACGGCTGCGCGCTCGACGACATGAGCCGATGCGTTGATGGTGCACTCCGTCGGGCCATACAGATTGACCAAGCTGACCCAGGGTAAGACATCAAAGCATTCTTTCGACAGCTGACTGGTTAAAATCTCACCTCCGCTGTATATCTGCTTGAGGGTTTTACAATCCTGACAGGCCGGTAAATCCAACATGGCCTGCAATAGTGTCGGCACGCATTGAAAGGTGGTCACGCCGTAGCGCGTAATAGTATCGATAATGGCCTCAGGATCACGATAAATGCCCGGCTGTCCCATCACAACCTTAGCCCCAAATACCGGCGCGAGGATCTCCCACTGGGCGGCATCGAAACTCATCGGTGTCTTTTGCAAAATAACCGTCTGACCATCAAAACGATATTGCTGTTCAAGCCAGTTCAGTTGGTTGACGATGGCGCGATGCTCAATCATCACCCCTTTCGGTCTACCGGTACTGCCGGAGGTATAAATGATATAAGCCAAATTGCGCGGGCTGAGTTTGGTCGGGTCATATGGCTTGGGCTCGCCACTTAAGTCAATATCCTCAAGCGTGACTATCTGGGCACTATCGCCGACCAATGCGGTGAGCTTATCTTTGAGTTCACGCTGACAGAAAATTATCTTAATGCGCGAATCTTCTATCATGTAGCGCAAACGTTCCTCTGGATACTCGGGAGATAATGGCAGATAGGCCGAACGTGAGAACAATATCCCCCAGATCCCGACCATCAACTCTAGTGACGGATCGGCAAAAACCCCTACGCAGTCGTCGGGCAAGGCACCGAGAGCTCTCAAGTGGTGTCCAACGTGCTGACTTTGACAAACCAGCGATTTATAGCTCAAACTGCCATTTTCGCCGACCACCGCCGTCGCATCGGGTTTGTTTTGTGCCTGATGACGCAGTAGGTCTGGCAGACACATTTGATGAATTGACCTTAAATCCCAGGTTTTTAATGGTGAAGCCGTTGTTTTTAGTATTTCCGTTTTCGCGTTCATTTTAAATTCCATACCTGATGGTTCTCCTTAAACAGGAGACAGTTGATGCATTTAAGGGATAGCGAAGACTCAGACATTGATGTCGGCCCACCGCTACCCGGTTACAAAAAACACCTAGCACCGTGGCACTAAGTGTTTTGACGACAACCTTTCACAGACGCTTTTTATCCATTAAAGCTTAATGACAAACCGCACCTGCAGGCATCCTGTGTTTACTATCCAAGACAATCGGCAAAGCGCGTTTGCATCGGACAATCTCAACTTCCTGACCCTATATCGAACATATCTTTACCTTAAGATACTTTGTACTAAGATACACGGTATAAAAATATAGTCAACTATCTTTACATAAAGAAAAGTGATAGGATTTGTCACAATTGGTGTCGGCACTAGTCATGTAACCGTGGCGAACAGCCGTACAGACAAAGGTAAAAAGCTGTCATGGCTTTGTCACCGAAACGGCAAAATGGTTCTAAATAAATACAGCTAAATCGGCAACAATCCATGCCAAAACAGTGTAAACACAAGAACCGACAGACACTTTGATCCTTTGAAGTAAGGGAATACGAGATCAGCAGTTATCGCGCGATGAAAAGGCTTAGGGCTGATCGAAGCACGTTCAACCGACCTTGATAGCAAACCTCATTGCCGCAGCTCAAAACGCCATATACACACGATTTGTCACGTTGAAATCACTGGATTTAAATGTAACAAATTGAAAATCAAGGCAATGAGCTTGCGACAAGCGGTCAGCATCAAGCATAACCAAGGCAAGATTATTTATGCACAAAAACGACCACGTAGATTTGGTACTTCAACAATGGGCTAGGGAAAAGCCCGAAATGGACGCATCGCCAATGGCCATCTTAGGCCGCTTGGTTCGCACCAATGGCATCATCAGCACCCAGTTGCAAAGCGTGTTTTCACAGTTTGGCCTCAATAGCGGCGAATTCGACGTGTTGGCAACGCTGCTGCGCTCGGGTAGCCCCTATCAACTGACACCGAACCGGCTATTACAAGCGCTTATGCTCTCCTCCGGCGCCATGACCAACCGAGTCGATAAACTCGAATCCAAAGGTCTGGTGGAGCGCTTGGCCGACCCAAACGACAGACGCGGCGTGTTGGTTAAGCTTACCGATAAAGGTCATAGTTTAATAAGCGACGCCGTACTGGCCCACGTTAACCGCGGCAAAGCCACCTTAGGAGCCCTCAATCAACAAGAGCAGACGCAACTGGCTGAGCTTCTCAAAAAACTCCTACTCGAACATGAAACCGTACAGCCGTTGGATTAACCAACGGCCCAGACTTGTCACATCGTCGAAGCAATGCGCTAAATCCAAACCGCCTGCTTCGACAATGACCTTAGCCACCTTTTACCCCGCCACAAACAATAACAGCTAAAATAGCGACACATTGGTACCGCCTCGATACAGAACAGGGCCATGCTCTTGGCACCGCACTGAGTAATATCAAGCGATGAGTTCAAGGACATTGACCCGCCTTACGCGAAGCACAAGTTAATCAAAGTTGCAAAACAAGCTTGAAGAAGCAGAAAAACCGTAGAGACACCTTGGTGTTCGAGCCTAGGCATCGCAGGCGCCGTCTACTCCTTATAGGGGTATAAGAAAAAAGGCTGCCATTGGCAGCCAGGAAGGGAACAACTTAAAGTGATTTTTTGTTCGCTAGTCTATTGGCTATGCAGGCTCCGCCAATGCTTCTAACGTTGGGTAGTCAGTATAACCTTTGGCATCGCCACCGTATAAGGTGGTGTCATCAAGGTCGTTGTATGGACCGCCTTGTTTGATGCGTGCAACCAGATCAGGGTTTGATAAAAACAATGCCCCAAAGGCCACGGCCTCGGCAAACCCTTCTTCAATTATCGGTTTGGCGATGTCTGCGTTTACCGGGCCATCTTCAGCCCTTTGATGAGGGTTGAGCATCAAAGTGCCGGACCAAGCCTCACGCATTAACTTGGTCGTATGACGATTATTGGCTTCCATAATATGCAAATACGCCAGCGGTGGTAATTCAGCCAACAATGCCTGATAAGTCACCAAAGCGTTATTTTCCACCATATCGTTAAATGGGTTTTCAGGAGAAATGCGCAAGCCCACTCGCCCGGCCCCTACGGCATTGACCACCGCTTCGGTTAATTCAAGGACATAGCGAATTTTGCCTTCAATGGTGCCGCCGTATTCGTCTGTACGTAAGTTGGTGTTGTCGGCCAAAAACTGGTGCGGTAAAAAGCCGTTGCCGGCGTGGATCTCAACCCCGTCAAATCCGGCATCGATGGCATTTTTGGCCGCAACGGCAAAGTCGCTGATCGATTGCTTGATCTCGGCAATACTCATCGCTCTTGGCGCTGGAAAGTCTTTCATACCATCTGGGGTAAACGTCTGGCCCTTTGCGGCAACCGCTGAAGGCGCTATCGACTGGTGGGCACTTTGATAAAGCGCCGGATGACCGATGCGTCCGGCATGCATCAACTGGGCGACGATTAGGCCACCTTTTTGGTGCACCGCTTGGGTCACTTGCTGCCATGAGGCGACTTGTGCCGCGCTGTGCAAACCCGGCGAATTCATATAACCTTGGCCGACGACACAAGGTTGTATGCCTTCACTGATGATGAGGCCGGCACTGGCGCGCTGGGCATAATACTGCGCCATCAATGGCGTTGCCAAGCCCTCTGCCGTAGCGCGGTTGCGGCTCATCGGCGCCATAACAAGACGATTTTTCAAGTTAAGGTTACCAAGTGCAACTGGTGTGAATAATGGATTCATGTTCTACCCCTTCTCAATGGATAATTTAGGTTCAGTGTGGCTAGTGCTGGGTTTGTTCGCTCGTGGCTGTGCGAGGTAAATGGCACCAAGAATGGCCAAGGCGCCAATGGCTTGAAAACTGTTGAGCCGCTCGCCCAATGCCAAATAGCCGATAAGGGTTGCCGCCAACGGGCTGGCAAATGAAATAAACGACATGGTGATGGCCGGTAAACGCTCAATGCCGCGAAACCAAATCATATAAGCCACCAAAGCGCCGATCAGGCTTAAATAGGCAAATCCCAACCAGTTCAATGCGGTTAAACTTTGTGGCAGGCTCTCATTGAGCAACGCCAGTGGTGTCAACAACAGACCCCCTGCGGTCAATTGCCACCCGGTGAACGTCATCACACCAACCCCTTGCGGACGCCCCCATTTTTTTGTCAATACGATCCCGGTTGCCATGCTGGTCGCCCCGGCGATACCGGCCATTACACCGATAGGATCTAAACTGGCGCTGGGTTTGAGCACTAGCAGCGCCATGCCAATGGCACCGGTTGCACAGGCCAACAGTTGGACCTTCAACACCTTTTGATTTTGAAACAACGCGCCGATAAGCAGCACAATCAGGGGCTGCGAGGACATCACCAAGGCGGCAACACCACCGGGCAAGTGATAGGCGGCAACAAATAAGAAATAAAAGAAGGCGCCAATATTGAGCGCACCCAACACCATTGCTCTGAGCCACCACACTCCCTGCGGTAACTGGCGACAAAAAACCAGCAACAGTAGACCGGCAGGCAAGGCGCGAATAGCCGACGCCAGCAACGGGCTGTCGGCAGGCAACATTTGGGTTGTGACCAAATAGGTGCTACCCCAAATGATAGGCGCAATGGCTGTAACCAGACTGTCACTTAAGCTATTGGAGGCTTTCATTTTGCCCCCGAATCGGTTGTGCCGAAATATCTGTCGCCAAAGTCGCCGATGCCCGGAACCATAAAGGCATGTTCATTCAGACATTTTTCTATCGATGAGGTCACCAGTTGGATCTTCGGATGCGCGGTGATCAACCTGTCGAGTCCTTGAGGCGAAGCCAGCAAGTTGATAAAGAGGATATTTTCTTCTTTTACGTTGGCCTGTTTGAGTACAGATACCGCCTCTAGAGCCGAACCACCGGTGGCCAACATCGGCTCGAGCAAAAACACATGACGCTCGGCGATGTCATCAGGTAGGTTGGCGTAGTAGAGTTTCGGCTGTTTGGTTTGCTTGTTGCGCTGGATCAAAATTTTGCCCATCGGCAGGCCAAGTTCAATCGAACGTAGTTCACTTTCCATACTCTCCCCCGCCCGAATGACAGACACCGCGCAAACTTTGGTGGCGACCGCCATGCCGTGGAACTGTTCACCCAAAGGCGTTGTTACATTGTGGGGTTTAAACGGCAGCAGGGTTCGCGCTTTATCCAGCAGTAGCCTGATCACCTGATCGGCATAAAAAACAAAGTCTTGATGAGCACAGTATTTGTCTCTAATTTTTGCGTGCAACGCCAATAGCGAATTGGTTTGCTCCAGCACATGAACGTTGGCCGCTTGAAATGTGTTCTCTGTTGTCATTATTAATTCCCAAATGAGTTGTCGATGCAGAGACCTGACGGTCCCTGCACTCATGCCGAGTTAGGCTGCGTCAAATTCTGCAAAGGCTTTGCGCGCTTCACTGACAAAACGACGCACCTTGTGCATGTCTTTACGACCATCCGGCCCTTCAAGGCCACTGTGGGCATCTACCGCTGCCGGTTTAACGGTGCGAATGGCATCTGCCACGTTTTCAGGTGTCAAACCACCAGCCATCATCAACGGCTTCGGCGAACGTCGAACCAACTCGGCGCTGACCGACCAGTCGTGAGTCAAACCAGTGGCCCCTTTGGCGCCGGTTTTTGGATCAAACGTATCGGTGATAAACATATCGACGTACTCGGCGCTTTCATCGACCAATTGCAATAGCTCATCGGCATTGTCTTGTTTGACCACCAAAGATTTCAAAACATAGAGGTCTGGGCGGATCTGTTTGAGTTTACGCAGCTGTTCAATCTCGACGTCACCGTGCAGTTGCACAGCCTTTACACCCAGCTCTGTACAAAAAGCACTGATCTCATCGGCATCGGTAAGATAGCTAATCAAAACACCGGCATGGGGTTGAGAGAGCTTGGCGATAATGTCGGTGGCAGCGGTTTCGCTGATGTCGTCTTTACCCGAGGGCAAACGCAACGGAAAGCCCAGCCACTCGACACCTTCATTGGCAATCATTTGAGCTTCATCGGCATCGATGATACCGGCAACTTGAATCAGATTATCCATCATTTTCTTTTTGACCTTATTGGTTGGTTTGAATTATATCTTCACATCAAGATACTTCCTATAAAGATACACTGATAAATCAGCATGTCAAGATTCTTTACATAAAGATATTTACCAAAATACGATCTTATCCGATGCCAATAGGCGCATTTACTTGGCTGTATGCAGCTCTATGGGGGTTTGCCCTCTGGTCTCGGCGTAATTTTTATAATGCCAAGCAGGCGAAAGCACGAACGCCACTTAAGCCCAAACTCAGGAGCTTGAGTGACGAAAATAAGGCGGTGAACTTATAGAGATTAAGTTGGTAGGTTAAAGCGCTCGGGCTTTATCGATCAGCACATCGACATTCTCACCATAAAAATAAGCAACAAACTGCAACCGTTGTAGATCGTTTTTCATGGCGATCCGTTTGTTTAGACACAATTCGGTCAATGCGCTAAGAATATGATGATAATGACGGGTATCGATACCCTCGTTGTTACTTTGAAACTCTATCAGCGCCAATACGGCGGTAAACTCGTGGTTGGGTAAAGGCGCTAAATTCTCGTTGGAATAAAAATAAAGTTCCAGTGGCGTAAAGCCATCTTCGTCCTTTTGCACCAATGCCTGCTGTAACATCTCATTACTTTCGAACAGCATCAATGAACGCAAATAGTTAAACGGTGGGGTCCCTTGACCATCAGCGCCAAGCATCAAGTAATGTAATACGTTGCGTTGATGGCTATCGACGACATTGAAATGCCAGTTGCACTGTAGTGCCGGGGTAAAGAACGTCAAAAGCGCGGCATTATTGATTTTGCCGATCAACGACTTCGGCATCGGACTTGCCGCCAACAGTTTGGTCGCCAGTTGTTGATACGGTTCAAACGCCTCAGGGCTCTTTTGGCCTTGAGTATACAAAAATGCCAACTGTCCGAGCTTCTGCGCTTCATCGGCCTCAACATATTGCGCCATGATCTGCTCGATATTTCCACTGCTAAGTGCGCTGACAAATTGCTGCAAATGGGGCTTCATCTGTTTCCTTGTTGGTATACTCACCTGGGCAATGCCCGGTTTTTTTATCTGGTCACAGCCGGGTTCAGTCATTGACCATCATTAACCCGCCGTTTGAGATAAATATCATTACATGCCAAAACAATCATGTCCAACAAACTGTTTCTTGCGCATGTCATCAAACTGTCATATAAAATTCATAGAATTGTCACAAATTAAAGATGGGACTGTTTTAGGTCCTAACTTTGAGTTGATTTGACATCGTTTTTTCACCATTTGTGTGTAAACCAGGCAAAAAGTGCGAAACAGTATCATAATTTAGCTGTTTTAATGACCAAAACATTGACCTTAATCGTTTTTTGTCATTTTAACTTCATATTTGTAAATTTAACCGTTAGGACATTCGATGAAACTTGTAAAAACAGCGATTGCGACATTTTTGGCGACTTCTTTTGCAGCATCTGCCGCTGACGTTACCGTGTATGGTAAAGCCAATGTATCGTTTCAATCATCTGATGAAGGCGCCGGTAGTTTTACCGAACTAAAAAGCAATGCTTCGCGCTTCGGTATTAAAGGCGACTTAAAACTCGAAAACGATTTGACCGTTGTTTACAAATATGAAGTACAAATTGACCTAACAGATGAAGCCAACGAAGATAACCTCAAATCTCGTAACCAATATGTCGGCTTAAAGGGCAACTTTGGTGAGATCTTACTCGGCCGCAACGACACGGTTTTGAAGCAGGCCCAAGGCAAAATCGACCTGTTCAACGATTACGAAGGTGATCTCAAGCGCGTTTGGAAAGGTGAAAATCGCATGAGCGATTCTTTAACCTATAAAACCCCAATGTTTGGCCAGTTTCAGTTCGGCGCTTCTTACATCGTTGAAGACAGTCCAACCGGCCAAGATGGCTATTCGGTAGCATTGACCTATGGTGACAGCAGCTTGAAAAAAGGCGACTTCTATGGCTCTATCGCAGCAGACAAAGATGTCAAAGGATATAACGCTGCCCGTATTATCGGCCACTTTAAACTCGCCGGTTTTAAAATTGGTGTTGGCCTACATAACCAGGAAAAAGCTGCCACTGGCGAAGATGCCGACGGTTATTTGCTAAACGCAGCCTACGGGTTGGATAAAACCACTTTTAAAGTGCAGTATCAAACCTTAGAAGATAACGACATCATCAACCTCGGTGTCGATTACAAACTCGGTAGTAAAACCAAACTATTCGCTTGGTATGCGTCATACGACCAAGTCGCCGGCAATGACGGCGATTACGTCGCAGCCGGCATTGAACATAAGTTCTAAACAAACAAAAACGGTGCCGGGCAATGTTGTCTGGCACCTATCCCACCGTTATCCCGCCTTATCTGGTATTGCTTGAGCGATAGCCCCTTTTACTGTAGACCACCGGAAAAAATGCCTCATTGAGCGCGTTGCTATCAAGCAATTGATAACGCCTAAAGATAAAGCCGTAGGGTGAATCGTTAAACACCGTGTCCTCTTTGATAAAATGTATCGCAATAGAGCGCCGAGGTCTGTCTTGTCGGTTGACCCCTGAGCCATGCCACACGGTGCCGTTATGGATCATAGCCGTACCGGCACCAACGGCCACAGCGGCAAACTCAAGGTCGGTTTGACCACAAGACTCGGCTGCGGCCAGCACAGTGTCGCGATAATGCTTGGGCGTATCGGCTTGTGTCAAATCTTGCTCGGCCTGCCATAAGTGCGAGCCAACACAATATTCCAAAGTGCCCATATCCTCTTGGGTATCATCGAACGGGATCCACACCGTCACCGAATCGTCAGGCGCAAAACAGCGCATATAGGCACTGTCTTGGTGAAAGTTCACCGCGCGTCCATCGGCCGGTTTCCACAACATCGAGTCCATGGCCAAACGCACGCCATCCCATCCGGTAAGCTCACCGACTAGGCGGCCAAGACGCTCGCAGAGCACCAGTGAGGCAACTTGACGATTTGCCTTCCAAGCGTTTGAAACAAACAGTATCGCGGCCTGCTCGTTAGTCCCTTGCCATAACCACTGATCGGGATATATCTGAGTGTCATAACTGCCGTTGCTCAGCTGCGTAAAGGCATTCAGCATGTCAGCGCATTGTGCCGCTGACAAAAAGCCCTTAATGGCACTAAATCCCTTTTGCTGCAATTGCAGTTTGAGGCTGGCAATATCAAAAGTCGTATCCATTTACCAAGGATCCCTACGTGGAATTCTAAACAAACGATGGTAGTGTTCGGTGCTGAATTCGCAGTTTTGATAACCCGATTCCCACCCGTAGCGCTGAGCTGCGGCGCGCGTCACTTCGTTGATAAACTCAACGCTATCGCCATTACTCAACACCACCAAACCATAGCCACCGCTTTTATGGGCAAAAAATTGCGAAAGATAGCCGGTATTTTGACCCGGATGAAAAAAGTAGTTGTCCTTACTGGCGTCGCTGCCGTCTTTGCCGGTGTTACATAAAAACACCCCAACCCCTTCCCATGCGGCGCCACCGCTAAACAGATCGGTCTCGACCGTTCGGGTGGTCATGGTCTGTGCGCTGGCCTGATTCAAAATCGTGCCGCTATCATCACGCAGCGATTTTTGAATATCCAGCACAAACGTCGCCAAATCTTTACCGGTAGACCACAATCCGGCGGCCGCCTTTTCCGGATAGTCGTAAAATTCACCGCTAACCAAGGTCGCCTTGCCGTTACTCACTTGATGACCCCAAGCCACTTGGTGGGTGCAGTGTTCAGCCAAACACATTCTAAAGGTGCTGCGCTCCATCTTCAGTGGATCAAACAAGGTGTTGAGCATCAAATTGCTGAAATTGGCGCCCCGCACATCCATCAACAAACGCTGTAGCACGGTATAACCGCCCCCTGAATAGCGAAAACGGTTGCCGGGTTTGCGATAAACCACCACCGCGTTGGAATTGGCAGGCGGTATGCCGTCTAAAATGGTATCGACCGTGGGCAAAGTATCTCCTGCCTGATAACCGCTAAACCCACTGACGGTGATCCCCGCCGTATGGCTGAGCAGTTCTTCTACCGTTACCGGGCTTTCATTAAACCAAGGGTGCGGTGGAATATGCCAATATTTAAGCCGTTGATTGACTTTGGTATCCAGTGACAGGTCTTCGAGTTCAATCAACTGCATAGTCGCCGTTGCCGCCAAAACCTTCGAAATAGAGGCCGCTTGAAACGGCGTATCGACGGTGACTTGCGGATCCTCGACATCTACCGCTCTTACCCCGACACCAAAGGCATCGACCACCGCAAAATCTTTGATCACCGCGACGCTGGCACCGGGCACACCGGTGGCCTTTAATATGGCTTCAACCTGTTGTTTAAAACTGATGTCGGGATTGGCATGACTCGGTGGGGTTTGTGCCGATGCGCTACAACCAAAGTTGAGGGTAGCGGCGATACACAAAGCAATGTGACTTTTTTTCATTCAATGGTTTCTATCGTTATATTCACTTAGGCCTTAGTATAGCCTTTTTCTTTCCTATCGGCTTAACTCGGTTTAAAGTGACTGACAAATTTAACTTATCCAATTTGGGTTTATCACTACAGATGACACAATCAAATGCATTGACCGCTGCCTACAACCGCTTGGTTCATGGCTATATTCATACGCAACTGCTCTGGCTTTGTTCACATTTACAGCTACCAACGCTGTTGGCTCAAGGACCGCAAACATTGCACAGCATTGCTGAGCATAACGGATGCAACCCCAACAGCTTAAAACGTTTCATGCGCGCGCTATGCGCCTTAGAGCTCATCGAGTGTATTGAAGACGAGCGCTATCAAGGCGCCCCACTGCTGGCAATGGTAAATGAAATATTGGCCCCGGGATTTGATCCGTGCGCTTATGCCGCGTGGGGCGAAATGCGCCATAGCGTCAAAACGGGCGAGCCGGCATGGCCTCTGGTCTTTGGTCAATCTTTTTATCAAACCTTAGCCGCCGATAAACAAAAAAGTCGTGCGTTCGATGCGTGGAACAGCCAATCGGCTGGCTTTATCGACTTGTTGATTGACCAATATGACTTTACCCCCTTGACCAACTTAGTCGATTTGGGCGGTGGTCAAGGCAGCCTGCTCATCAAGTTGCTGACCCGTTACCCACACTTGCACGGCACGGTATTCGACCGCAAAGAAGTCATAGACAGTAGCGACTGGACGACAATAAAAAATGCGCTTCCCGAGACTATCGCGACACGCCTTGACACCCTGCCCGGCAGTTTTTTTGATCACATCCCAGCAGGTTTTGACGGCTATCTGCTCTCAAGGGTCTTACTCAATTGGGATGAAGACCAAGTGCTGGCCATTTTGCGTCAATGCGCCAATGCCATGAACGACCACAGCACTTTGCTGATCTTCGATTTTTATTTGCCGCCAAGCGACCACCCCAACTATCTCACCATGGTAGTCAACGACCTCAATCAATTGGTCAATTGGGGCGGCGGTTTACGAACGATTGAGCGCTGGCGCGAGCTTATCGCCGACGCCGGGCTGAGTTGCTGTCAGTTGATGGTATCTGATGAGTTTCCTTGCTTTTTAATCGAGATCAAACGGTAGTTGAGCTGCTTGACGATCTGTTCAAGCCCGGCGCCTTCATGCATCGTGGCATGGTCGCCATCTATGGCATAAACCTTCACCGGCTCGCTGGTATATTGTTGCCAGCCGTTGTCCGCCAAACTGTCATTGCTGGCGTGTAGCGTGTCGAGGGCTTTGGCCTTGTACAAATCTATCACCAGATCCGATTGACGTGGCACATAGTCGGTAAGCAAACACATCAACGCCCAACTGGCCTCAATCAGTGGTGCCCGCAGTGGCTGCTCAAGGACTGATAAGCTGTCTTGATAGTCCTGATGGGCATGCCAGATTTGTTGTTTAAACGTGGCTTTGTCGCGAAATGCCGCGCTGTAGGTCGCCCAGCTGTCAAACATTGATAATGACGCCACCGTTTTGCCCCGTTTGGTTAACTGATAAGCCATTTCATAGGCGATGGCACCGCCCATAGACGAGCCCGCCAAATGAAACTCGCCGTCATCTTGGATGCGCAGCAGCGCCTCGACATAAGCTCCGGCAAGCCCTTCGAGCGAATCGGCCATGACCAACTGCTTGTGATAGATATTGATGTTTTGTATGCCGTAATAGTTAAAGCCATCGTCAAGCCTTTGTGTCAGCGGTGCATACAACAATACCGAGCCGCCTACAGGATGAATAAAAAACACATTATCGCGATTGCCGCTGTCGATCTTAAGGGGCACTATCATCTGCTCTTGCGAACCGCCATCGACACCCGCAGCTAAGGTCGCCATAGGCAGTGATGCGGCGCGGCTCAAGTCCAATTCTAAGCCCATTTTTTTAAGTCCCGCCACCAGCTTGAGCGCCAATAAAGAGCTGCCACCCAAACTGAGAAAGCTGTCGTTGGCATCAACCTGTTCGACCCCGAGTATGGCTTTAAACAATTCGGCAACCTGACGTTCGTTGCTGTGGCCAAATTGCTGTTGCTTATGACTTAAGGACGGCGCTTGACGCTCATTGTGATGTTGCTCATTATCGTTTGAGTTGAGCGTTTTGATTGCTCTGCGCATCGCCTGCAATGCCATTTCACCGACAGTGGCAAAACAACTCGCCTCAAGAGCATTGCCGATATCCTCAGCGCCAAGGCCCGAACCCCTCAGGGTTTGAAGGTTCGCCTTGACGACCTCGCTGATCTGCCTTTCTAACGCCCCTAGTCTCGGCTCAGGCGCTATCCAGTAACGGCTCGGATGCAGCGGATGTCCGGGCAATGCAATGCGCTTCGCGCCACTGCCGCGATAAAACTTTTGCCAATCAACCTCAACACCATTGAGCCACAAGCGCCCAAGCAAAGCTAACAACGGCGCTTTGTCTTCAACACCATTATCCTTTTTGCCACAGCAGCAAAATCTACTCAGCTCGGCACTGGGTTTTACGGCGCTGCAAAGCACGCTGACAGGTGACACCTCAAGCAGCAACACGCGACCATATTGCGCGCGCACGGCATTGATGTTGTCATCAAAGCGCACACATGCCACCATCTGACGCTGCCAATAGTGTACCGACGTCGCTTCATGCGCCGTCATTAACTGACCTGTAACATTCGACAGCAATGGCAGACTCGGTGCATTCAACCGGACTTGACTGAGCACGCCGACAAATGCCGCAGCAGCTTCAGCCATCATGGGACTGTGATAGGCATGAGAGGTATCAAGCCTTTTGTAGGCCACCTCATCCATCGCATATAACTGCGCAATAAATGCATCGATTGCGCGATTTTCACCTGACACAACACACTGCTGGGGGGCGTTTATCGCCGCAATGGCGAGCTTATTACCCAAAAGCGGCTGTAACTGGGCCTCAGACAACGCCACAGCCACCATCGAGCCTTGCGGCATTGCCTGCATCAGACGACCTCTTGCGGCGACCACTTTCAGCCCATCAACAAGGCTAAATACACCGGCAAGACAGGCACCGACATACTCGCCGATACTATGACCGATTAAGGCTTTGGGCTTAACCCCCAAATCAAGCAGCACTTTGGCAAGTGCATACTCAAACACAAACAGAGCACATTGCGCATATTGGGTTTGTTTAATCCGCGCATCGGCTTGCTCACTACGAACCAACATTAGTTCGCGAATATCGCAGTTAAGCTCAGGCTCTAAGATCCCAGCGCAGTTATCGACGATGGCTTTGAAGTCGCTGTTGGCATGGTAAAGTTCACGCCCCATGCCGGCCAATTGCGCTCCTTGTCCGGCAAACATCCAAACCAATGCCGCAGTTGCCTGATGATTGCTCACACAGTTGCGCGCTATGGCATTCACCTCGCCACTTGCGCCTTGTCGATACAAACCGAATTGGCGATGTTCGAAGGCTTTACGGCCCAACTGCAAGGTGTAGGCAATGTCCACCGCACTGATATGCGGATGAGCACCGATAAAGGCATTAAGCTGTTGCCAAGCGCTCTGAAGCGCGTTATCGGATTTGGCGCTAAGACACAGTAACTGGGTTTGATGGTGCTCGGTTTGACGGCTAATGCTTTGTATCAATGGCGGTTGTTCCAATACCACATGGGCATTGGTTCCACCAATACCAAAGGCACTGACACCGGCGCGAAGCACTTTATCATGGGCCAGCGTCTTCGCCTCGGCGTTAACGACAAACGGCGTACTGGCAAAATCAATTGCCGTGTTGGCCTTAACAAAGTGCAGACTTGGCGGCAAGGTACGGTGATAAAGGCTTAGCACCGCTTTGATCAAACCGGCAATGCCGGCGGCGGCATCCAGGTGACCGATGTTGGTTTTGACCGAGCCGATGGCACAATAGCCGCTGCGACTGGTGTGCTGTCGATAGGCTTGTGTCAACGCCGCAATTTCAACCGGATCGCCCATTGGCGTCGCAGTGCCATGAGCTTCGACAAAATCAATGTCATCGGCACTGATCTGAGCATTAGACAACGCTTTTGCTATCACCGCCGACTGGCCGTTGACACTCGGCGCGGTATAACCGACCTTATCGGTGCCATCATTATTAATCGCACTACCTTTTATCAGCGCGTATACGCTAAAGCCCTGCGCTTGAGCCAATGCCAGCGGCGCAAGAACGACAACAGCGCCACCACTGCCACCGACAACGCCTTGGGCACCATCGTCGAAAGTACGGCAAAGACCATCTGGCGAGCCTATCATGCCCGGCTCGTACAAATAACCGGCTTGCGGCAAGCCGATACGTGCACCACCGGCAATAGCCATTTCACACTCACCATTGTGAATGCTCTGACAGGCCATGTGCACGGCGACCAGCGAGGTAGAACAAGCACTTTGCACATTTACCGCCGGACCTTTGAGGCCCAATTTGTAGGCAACTCTGGTGGCGGCAAAGTCTTTGTCATTGCTGATCAACAATTGATAGCCACCTTGCATTTGCTCGACCTCAGAGTTATTAAGCAAGTGCTTGTGTAAATAGTCGTTATTACCGACACCGGCATAAACGCCGATGGTACGGGTGTCGCACTCACCGGCAAGTGCCGCGTGCTCAAGCCCCTGCCAACATAAGCTCAGCAATAAGCGTTGCTGTGGATCCAACAGCTTGGCTTCATTGGGGGAGCAGGCAAAGAACTCGGCATCAAAAGTATCGGCGCCATCGAGCCAACCGCAGGCATTGACGTAATTGGCTTGTGCGGCCATGGTTTTGTCTACACCAGCAATTATCTGTTCAGCCTCAGTTAGTGCACGGACGGCGCAATGACCGTCAGTCAAGTTACGCCAAAAAGTCTCAATATTCTCAGCGCCGGGGAAACGTCCTGCCATACCTATCACCGCGATATCACGGTTGTCGATTCCAGGTTGCGGACAGCTGACCGACAAGCGCTCATCTTGCTCTGCCTGTAAGTACGCGCCAAGCGCTTTGATGGTGGGGTATTGAAACAATTCAACCAAACTGACAGGCCGTTCAAGCCACTCATCAAGCTTAGCTTTAAGTCTAAGCAACAACATTGAATGACCGCCCAAATCGAAAAAGGTCTGGTCGAGCGCAATATCCGATCTGCCCAGCACCTGCTGCCACTGCGCCAGCAGTTTCATTTCCAGCGGCGTCGCGGCCGTAACCTCAGGCTTAGGCTTGCCGTCGTTAGGTAGCGGCAACGCCTTACGGTCGATTTTGCCGTTGACGTTGAGCACAAAGCTATCGAGCACCACCAGTTCACTCGGCACCATATGATCAGGCAAATACTGTTGCAGGTAGCGCCTGATGGTGACAACCTCAACAGGCACTTTCGCCGTTAGGTACCCTATCAGACGCTTGTCCTGCCTGCTGTCGTCAACCACGACCAAGGCGGTATTCACCGACGGGTGCTCACTTAAGCGCTGTTCAATTTCATTTAATTCGACACGATAGCCGCGCAGTTTTATCTGATGATCGTTACGGCCAATATACTCAAGGGTATCAGGGTTGCGCCAACGAACCAGATCGCCGGTTTTATATAGCCTGACATACTCGCCATTGATCTTAAATTGACTTTGCGCAAAAACCTCGGCAGTCAACTCAGGACGATTTAAATACCCCCTAGCAAGCCCGGCGCCGCCGATATACAACTCCCCAATCGCGCCAAAAGGGGCCAGCTGTTTTTGACCGTTCAGCACATACAACTGCACATTGGCAATTGCTTTACCTATTTCGTTTATGCCCTGTGCACCAACCTGTTTACCGCTGGCGTAAATCGCCGCCTCGGTGGGACCGTAAAAATTATACAGGCGATAATGATCAGCCCAATATTGGCAACGGTTAGGACAGCAGCGCTCGCCGCAAAAGATCAGGGTTTTAAGGCGAGGATACTGTCGTTGCGGCAGCTCAGCCAACACCGCCGGAGGCAAAAACACCAGCTCAAGGGCATTGCTGGCGATATACTGGGCCAGACGTTCGGGATCTTTACGCACCTCATCGGCCAAAATATGCAATACGCCACCAAAACCAATGGTGTTGAACAATTCTGATACGCTGATATCAAACACGTAATCACAAAACCAACTACAGTGTCGATGACCAGTGCCGATGTCATAGATCTGCGCCATGGCAAAAATGGTGTTTAAGGCACTTTTATGAGGTAGCATCACCCCTTTTGGCTGACCGGTAGTGCCCGAGGTATACAGCACATAAGCCAAATCATTCGCTGTGGCCAGCGGCGTTAAGTTTTCGCTGTTTTGTGCGTTAATCGTACTATTGTCATCAATCAATACCAGTGTTGCCGACCCTTGCTCACACAACCCTTCGACGTAGGCTCTGTTTTTACGGCTACACAACACCACAGGCGCCTGGGTATCGGCCAAAATAAAGCGGGCCCGAGCAGCAGGAAAATCGAGCGATATCGGCACATAGGCAGCCCCGGCCTTAAGCACAGCCAAAATAGCTACCACCATATCGATATTGCGCTCAAGATAAAGGGCGATCAGCGTCTCAGGCGGCATCTGCTCGCCATTGCATTGGAGATATCGCTGCCTTATGCTCCGAGCCAAGCGATTGGCTCTTTGATTAAGGGCTTGATAACTGATGGCCTGACCATCGAAAATTAAGGCACGCTCGTTGGGTGATTTGGCGACTTGGGCTTCAAACAAACCATGGAGCGTATCGATGTCAAACTGGCAGTGATTGTCATTGACTTCTTCGAGCAACTGCCGAACCATGGTTGGTGGCAACAAAGTCAGCTGACTCAAGGCACTCTGGTTGTGAGCCACCATCTGCTTTAGCGTTTGAATAAAGCACTCGGCAAAGCGCGACATCGTAGATGGTGTAAACAACGCCGTGGCGTAGTTGACGCAGCCTGAAAGCTGTTCACCGTCATCGTCGATAAACAAAGTCAGGTCAAACTTGGCCGGTTGATACCAATCGTCCTGTTGCGTGGCAATATCGGCCAACTTGAACGGCAACGGGCTGGCGTCATCGAGCCGGTTGGCGTTGTCATTAAGGCTAAACATCACCTGATAGATAGGGTGGCGCGCAATATCACGGGGCACGTTCAGGGCTTCAACCAACATTTCAAAAGGCAATTCTTGATGAACCTTAGCGCCGCTAACCACGCGGTGAACCTCATCAATCAATGCACTCACCGATTGACTGGGGTCGAGCTTTACCCGCAGCGCCAGTGAGTTGACAAAAAAGCCGATGAGGTTTTGCACCTGAGGATGATGACGATTATCTGAGGGTGTCCCCACCACGATATCCGACTGACCGCTAAAGCTCGATAAACACAGATAAAAGCCGCTGAGCATAACAGTATAAAGGGTCGTTTGCTGCGCCTTGGCAAGCGCTCTTAACTGCCCACTTAAGGCCGCAGGAAAACTAAAATCTACCCCACTACCGCGATAGTCGCTGACCTGCGGCCGCGTATGATCAAGCGGCATCGCCAACGTCTCGGCACCGGCCAGCTGGGTTTGCCAATACTCAAGCAATTGTGCCAACCGCTCATCTTGCAACAACGTCGCTTGCCACCGGGCAAAATCACCGTAGTCGATATCGAGCGTCGGCAGCGACATCGGTGGCTTCTCATTGCCCTCAACCAACGCTTGATAAATGGCGGAAAAGTCGCGCACAAACAACGGCCACGACCAACCGTCAAAAGCAATATGGTGAAATTCCACCAGCAGATACTCGCGCTCTGGTGCACGTAATCGCTGCACTCTTATGGCACCATCGACAGCTAAGTCAAATGGCCGGGCAATTAGGGCCATGGCCTTTGCAACAACAGCGTTCTGCTCCAGTACAATGGTGTCAATGGTCAGTTTTACTTTGTCAAAGACCTGGCAAACCTCTGGGGCAATATCCTCTCGATATAGCGCGCCAAGTACCCGATGACGCTTGAGAAGCGCAGCAAATGCCCGCTCAAGTAGCTCAATATTGGCAGGCTCGGTAAATTCGAACAGATAAGGCACATGATAGGCGGCACTGCCCTGCTCCAGCGCATCGATAAACAACAGTCGTTTTTGCGCAAACGACAACGGATAGTATTCACTTGGCTGATGTTCAATCGCCCGTTTATCAAGCCCCGACATATTGGCGGCAAGCCTTGCAATGGTTTGGTGTTCAAACAACATCGCCAACGGCAAATCGACATCCAACTGCTCACGAACCAAAGCGACCAGCCGGATAGCGGCCAATGAATTACCGCCAATATGGAAAAAGCCTTGGTCAATCCCAACTCGTGGCACCGCCAACACCTGTTGCCACATGTCACACAGTTGACTTTCCAGTTCGTTTCTCGGCGCGGCAAACGACTCATAGTCCGCCTGCCATTGCGGCAACAGCCGCTGTTCAACCTTGCCGTTACTGTTAAGCGGCAAAGCATCAAGTACCATAATATGTCCGGGCACCATATAATCGGGCAAGGATTTCGCCAGTTGCGTTTTGACTTCGGCGACGTCCACATCCGTCTCACTCGGCACAACATAGGCCTGCAAATAACCAATACCCGCTTTTTTACGACTTAACACGATGGCCTGTTTGATCTGCGCCAGTTGGGTCAGCGCACCTTGCACTTCTTCAAGTTCCACCCTAAACCCGCGCACCTTCACCAAAGAATCAACCCGGCTCATGTACAGCAAGTTACCGTCGGGTAGCCAACGCACGATATCGCCAGTCTTATACATCAATTTCTGTTCTTTTTGATGTGCGGCCTCAGTCGCATAAGGATTGACGATAAAGCGCGATTTGGTCAGCTCATCGGCGCCCAAATATCCTCTGGCAAGACCCTCACCGGCAATATACAACTCGCCGGGCACACCAACAGGCACCAACTCTAAGGCGTCATTCAATACCAGTAGCGTTTTGTTGTTCAGTGCGCTGCCGATAGGCGCCAAAGCGTCAGCCGAATTAAAGTGATTTTTATCAAAGAAGTAGGCAGAGGCATACACCACGGTTTCAGTCGGCCCATAGCAATGGATCAGATTAAGTCTAGGTAACTGCTGTTGCACTTGAGCCAGCAAATGGGTATCTGCCGCTTCGCCACCAAACAACACGTTTTTGACTTCTGTGCCCTCAAGCAATTCACTTACAATGAGCTGGTTGAACAGCGCTGTGGTGATAAAAAAGGTGTCGATGCTGTCTTGTTTGAAGCGTCCGCACAATCTACTGGGGTCGTGAATAAGCGTATTTTGATATAAGTAAAGGGTTTTGCCGTTAAGCAGAGTATAAAACAAGTCAAACACAAAGCCGTCAAAGCCATATGACGATAGACTCGCAACCCGCTCGACCTGTTCAGTTTGCACGTAGCGATTGTTGCAGCAAAAGCTCACAGCCGCCTGATGCTCAACCATGACACCTTTTGGTTCTCCTGTGGTGCCTGAGGTATAAATGAGATAGGCCAGATCATCTGCTGTCGCTACAACCTCAAGCGCCCCTTTGGCATAGCCACTTAAACTCTGTTGAGGGCAAATAGTGCTGATCACCGGCTTATCATCATGCTCGGCGATGGCCTCGTGTAATTGACCAACATACGCGTCGTCACAAAGCACCAGCGCACATTTGGCGTCTGAGAGCATATAGCTCAAACGCTTGGTCGGCGTTTGCGGCAACAAAGGCAAATAGGCGCCACCGGCTTTAAGCACGGCCAAAATGGCCACGACCATATCGCTATTGCGTTCGAAGCACAAACCAATGATTTGGTCGGCCACCAATGGCGTACCAACATAGTCGCGATAACAACCTCTGATGTAGCGCGCCAAACGGTTAGACTGTTGGTCAAGCTCGCGGTAACTGAGGGCACGATCTGCTGCGATAAGCGCTTTATGGTGAGGCTGCCTACTCGCTTGCTCGGCAAACAACTGATGCAGCGTGCCTTTTGGATACACTGAGCGGTGGGCATTAAAATCATTCAGTAACAACTGACGTTCACCACTGCCCAGTAGCGACAGGCGTTGGTGCGCTTGCTTGGGTGATTGAGCCAAGGTATCGATCAGTTTTTTGAGCTGACTCAATAGCCGCTTGGCCTTGGTTTTGCTCAACAACCTTAAGCAAAATGCCAATTGGATCTCCAAAGTATCATCTCGCTCATGCGCCGATAGACACAGTGGATAATCGACCTTTTCCACCGCCTGACGAAAACGCGCTTTTTCGCTGATAGAACCGGGCTGGTTTGTACCGTCGGCTTTAGGATAGTTCTCAAACACCAACAAGGTATGGAACAACTTGCCCCGACCTTGCTGCAACTGGGCCAATGAAATATTGCTATGACTGTTTAATTCGGCAATATCCTGCTGGAGCGCCAGCATAATCGATAGGCTGTCATGGTGGGCCGACCAATCGACCTGTAGTGGCAAGGTATTGATGTAAAGCCCTACGCTTTGGTCAATCGACTCAACCGCAATATCTCGACCGGAAACGACAGTGCCGACAATCGTTTGTTCGTCACCACTGTATACACTGAGCAGTTTATGCCAAGCAAATTGCAACACCGCATTGAGCGTTAAGCCGTGCTCACTGCACATATGCTTAAGCTGACGGTAACTTTGCCCTTGGATCAATGCCAAAGCGCCATCTGGCTGCAAAACCTGCATCGACTGTTCAAGGTCGAGGGGCTTATCCAACATCAAATTGATGTCGTTGGCATCGACAAAGCGCGCGATTTGTCCTTGCCAATAGCGCTCACATGCCCCTTGGTGCTTGATGTTGTATTGCTGCGCCAGATGATAGGCTTCATCCTCACTCACCTCAGGCACTTGGTTGTTGACACATAAGTCATAGTAATGATGCACCCAATGCATCAATACCGAGCTGCTCCAACCATCGCTGATGGCATGGTGTTCGGTGCGTATTACCGTGTATCTGTCGTCCGCCAGTTTGACTATACAAAAACGCAATAGGCCCGGTTTGGTCAAATCAAACGGTTTGTCACGCATCGAGCGGGTAATGCCAGTGATGGCCTTTTCATGCTCTATAGGCGGCAGATGACTGATGTCCATCTGACTGAAGTTAGCCGCACCGATGCAACAGACGTCGCTGATCACCTGTAGAAGTTGCCCTTGCCAATCAAACCCCATACGCAGCGCCGCAAAGCGCTTGGAAGCCAATTGCCACGCCTGATAATAGGCGTCGAAATCAAGCGCCAAATGATAATTCCACAACACCTGAACCCGGTAGGCATCATCATTGGGATGCGACAAATAATGATAGATAAAGCCTTGTTGAAGACTAGAGGCAGGATACAGCGCCGCGATGTCAGCCCCTTTAGGCAGCGTTTTTTTCAGCCGCGCTAAAGTGGCCATATCGACATCAACCACATAATCGGCAGGTGTTTTTACGCCACCGAGCAGTGCTTTTTGCTTGGCCTGTTCGATAACCTTGCTCAGCGCCTGTTCAAACGCCACGACAAACACATCGCTTTGACTGACCGCCGAGGCGACATTAAAGCGCAAACGCCCGTCGATAACGGCGCCGATAATATTCAGAGCATAACCATGGTCGTTATCTTCAGCGACCTGAATACCGCAATCATCGGTTTGCAGTTGCCACGCTTTTGCCTCATGGTCTTGATGATTATCTAGCTGGCCCAAATAGTTAAAACAGATATTGGGCAAACGGCCATCAAGCCGACCATTTATGGCCAGCGCGCCAAATCCCAAGCCTTTGACCGGCACGGCTTTGCGACGTTCTTTACAGCTAATGATGGTCTGCTCAATGCCGCTTGCCCCGACAAAACTCTCAAGCCTCACGGGGAACATGGTGGTAAACCATCCGAGCGTATGACTGATATCGATATAGCTATCATCACGCTCGCCGACATCGAGTGCCTCACGGCCATGCCCTTCTAAGGTGATCCAATGCCGTTTGCGCGCAAACGTTTGGGTCAATGCTATCGCTAAAGCCGCCAATAAAAGATCGTTGATCTCAGTGTTGTAACCTTGATTGGCGTGACGCAACAAACCCGCCGTCAGTGTTTCATTGAGTGTCAACTGGGTGAACTTACCGGCATCATTACACTCAATGTCCGTCATATCTTTGGTTATCTCTTGCCAATACTCCACCTCATCACTGTGCTGATGGGCGTATCGCGCGACCGTATCAACCCATTGGCGGTAGGAGCTGGTTTTATCTGAGATGTTTTGGCCGCACAGCAGCGCTTGCATATCTTGGGCGATAATGCGCCAAGATACCGCATCGATGATCAGATGATGAAAGGCAAAAAACAACGATTGCTGCAGAGCACCTTTAAGTAAAACGACACGCCACAACGGACCTTGAGTGATATCAAAGTCGCTTTGCGCTTGCGTCAATCGCGCCATCAAATCATCAACCGTAAGGTTGTCGGTATTGATCACATCAAGCCAATGGCCGGTACAGCTAGACTGGTACTGCTGATAATAGCTGCCACCTTCTTCGCCAAAAACACACCTGAGCATATCGTGGCGAATGGCCAAAGCCTCAAGTGCCTGCACGATCTCTTGATGGCTGATGTCCTTCGGCAGCGTCAGCCTAAATGCTTGGTTGTAGTGCGCCGCTGTGCGCAGCTTTTCGCCGAAAAACCACTTTTGCACCGGCAACAAATCGAATCGCCCGCAAAGCGCCCCGCCCTCGGCATTGAGACGTTTGAGCTTCGCCTTACCCGAGCTTAAAAATGCCGCCAGTCTTTCGATAGTCGGCGCGGCAAAAATATCTTTGACCTGCAACACAAACCCTTGTGTTCGGAGCATAGATACCAGCTTAATGCTGACGATAGAGTCGCCGCCAATACGGAAAAAGTTATCTTCAATACCCACTTTCTCAATATTCAGCACCCCTTGCCAGCATTGACACAACTGACGTTGCAACTCGGTGGTCGGCGCCACATACTGGCGTTTTTGCGCCAAAGCAACACTCGGTAACGCTCCCCGATCAAGCTTGCCGTTGACTGTCGTCGGAATGCTGTCGATGGCAATAAAGTGATCGGGCATCATATAATCCGGCAGCTCGGCTATCAACTGAGATTTCAGCGCGGCGATTAAATCGCCGTCCTCGTTATCAGCTACATTTGCCTCAAACACCACATAGGCTGCAATTTGGGTCTTTCCTGCTTGACGGACATCGATAACCGCAGCCTGCTTCACCGACGCTTGGGCACCAATAACCCCTTGAATCTCACCCAGCTCAATACGATAACCTCGAATTTTAACCTGTGCATCGCTGCGGCCAAGATAACTCATTTGACCATCGGCGTGAACGCGCACCAAATCCCCCGTCTGATACATCAAACCGCGACCATACAGGCTGCTCTCGGTAATAAAAGGATCCGCCACAAAGCGCTCGGCACTCAACTGCGGCTGGTTGAAATAACCTCTGGCCAACCCGGCACCGCCGATATACAGCTCGCCAACGGCACCTACCGGCACACACTGACGTTGGGCAGACAACACGTAGAGTTTGTAATTGGGATAAACCTTAAAGCCATGACCGCTGTTTTGCGGATGCACCTGCACAATGGTGGTGCCGACAGTCGCTTCGGTAGGCCCATATTCGTCAAAAATATGCGCCACCTTTGCACTTAAGCGATTGACCACATGCTCACTGAGCGCTTCACCGCCTAAAAATAAGGTGTTGACCGCAACATGGCTGTCGCCAAGCAAAGCTTCTGCCAGTGTCGGCGTGGTTTTGATGAAGTCGATTTCATGGCGGCTAAGGTGCTGTTGGTAGCTTTGAGCGTCAGTTAGTTCACCTTCATAAATGCAGACCGTGCGGCCTAACAGTAACGGACAAAGGGTCGTCGTCACCGTCAAATCAAAGCAATAATTGGTGGAAAAATCAATGTGCTGGCACTGAGGGTTAAAATAGGGGCGCACACCGTGGAGGTAATTCATCACGCTTTGATGCTCTATCATCACCCCTTTGGGCCGACCTGTCGTACCCGAGGTATAGATGATATAGGCAAGATCATTGACCCCGGCAATATCCGTCAGGTTATCGTCGCAATGGTGTTGCCACACAGATTGGTCATCGACTGCGATGGTGATTATGTCATAAGGCGCTAAGCTTTCGACCAAGCGACTTTGGCTTAACACCAGCGGCGCTTGGGTATCGCTCAACAGATAACTGACACGGCTGGCGGGATAGGACGGCGATATCGGCACATAGGCACCTCCGGCTTTGAGGGTCGCCAACATCGCAATAATAAGCGCACTGCTGCGGTCAAAATATAAGGCAATGAGCGTATCGGGCGGCATTTCGTCACCGACCGATGAACGATAACTATGGCGGATCTGCCGCGCCAACTGATTGGCTTTTTGATTAAGCTCAGCATAACTTAGCTGCTGTGCACCAAATTGCAGCGCGATGTGCTGGGGTTGGCTTTTTGCAATCTGCTCAAACATCCGGTGAATGCAGCACAGCGATATGGTTTCGTCGTTGGCGTTCCAATCTGGCCCTTGCTGGCGTGGCTTTTCGGTATTCAAAAACAGCTGAGACAAAGGCAATTGCGCCGCGCTGCTGACCGCCATCGCTTCAAGTACTTGAACAAAGGTATCCACAATACGCAGGGCTTGGGCCGGTTCAAACACGCCACAGGCAAAGTTCAAATAGCCTTTGATCTGCTGCTGAGCCTGTTCAACAAACAGCGTCAGATCAAATTTGGCCTTGTGGTAAAGGCCATCGCTTAGCCCACTGTCCACCGCTGATAACACCACAGGCTCAGCCCTTTCATCAAGGGCCTTTGAAAACACAAACATCACTTGAAACAATGGATGGCGTCCGGCGACACGTTCAATGTCTAGGGCATCAACCAGTTTGTCAAACGGCAGCTCTTGGTGCACCAAGGCGCCGATGACCACCTCGTGAACCTGATGAATAAATTCGCTTAAGCTGATCTCGCCATCGATTTTAGCCCTAAGGGCCAAGGTATTGACAAATAGTCCAACGATGCCATGACTATCGGGGTGCTGGCGATTGTCTGCCGGCATACCCACCACCAAATCACTTTGACCGCTGATGTACCAAAGGCTCAAATAAAAACCGCTGAGCAGCAGGTTGTTTAAGCTGGTTTGCTCGGTTCTGGCCAAACGATCGAGCCGGGTACTGAGATAATCATCCAGGACAAATGGCAGGTTTTGACCGGCAAACGGTGGCGCATCAACCGGCGGATTGCCCGGCGCCAATTCCAACTGTTCGAAGCCATTTAAGTGAGCGCTCCAATAAGACAACAGCTTGTCTAAATGGGCGCCTGACAACCGTGCTTTTTGCCACAACACATAATCGCCATAATGGGCATGGCCTAAGACGCTCACATCAACGCCGGCAGCGCCTTCACCACAGGCGTCATAAGCCTCGGAAACTTGCGAAAAAAACAGCGTTGAAGACCACAGATCAAACGCAATATGATGAAACACGCATAGCAGCACCGGTGTATCGTCGCCGACAATATGGTAAAGCTTAACCGGCCCTTGCTCAGCCAAATCAAACGGCGCTTCACTCAGCGCGCATAATCGTTCAACCAAAGACTGCTGAGGTTGCAGCACCTCGGTTTGCACTTTGGCGCCTTGCGACTCAGCGGATCTGTAGATCGCGGCAAAATACTCGCCACTTGGGTGTTGCCGGTAGCGGGCACATAGCGCCCAGTGCTGCGCCACAACGCTTTCAATTGCACGGTGAACACGGCCTATGTCGCTACGTCCATAATTGAACACAAATGGAATATGATAACTGCCATGGCTTTGTGCCATGGTTTCGACAAACATCAAGCGCTGTTGGGCAAAAGACAAGGGATATTCACTTAGCCCGGCAGCTTTGATGGCGCTTTGCGCGCTATCTTGCGCCTGTTGCTCAAGGTAACCACTTAAATCGGCGATAGTTGGGTGAGTCAATAGCGCCTCTAGACTGACTGCGCGCTTCAATTGCTCGGTCATCAGCCCTACCAAAACAATGGCATTGATAGAATGACCGCCGATAGCAAAAAAGTTATCGTCTATGCCCACCTTGTCAACACCAAGCACTTGTTGCCAAATGCCACAAAGCTGCTGTTCTAAGCGCTGCTTAGGCGCAACATAGGCAGTTTGGCTGGCAATAACAGGTTTAGGCAGCTTATCCAGCGCCAGTTTGCCGTTGATTGTCAAAGGAATCCGCTTAAGGGCAATAAAACAACTGGGCACCATATAGTCGGGCAATGTCTCGCTAAGCTGGTGTTTTAGGGCATCGGCGTCAAGGGGCTCACCGCTGGCGACGTAATAGGCCGCCAGATAGCGACTATCGCCTTGTTCAAAATCAATCACTACCGATTGCGCCACCCCGGCCAATTCGCTCAGACAATGCTGCACTTCGGCAGGCTCTATGCGATAACCGCGAATTTTCACCTGCCCGTCTAAGCGACCTAGGAAGTAAAATTGGCCATCGCTGCGCTTAACCACTTTATCGCCGGTTTTGTACAAGCGCCCACCAAGACTGAAGGGATCTTTGACAAAATGCTTCGCGCTTAACTCGGGGCGATTCAAATAGCCTCTGGCCACCCCCAAACCGCCGATGAACAGCTCACCGGCCACACCCGGTTCGACCGGCTGCAACGACTCATCCAGCACGTAGGCAACCGTATTGCCGACTGGCAATCCGATACAATTGTTGTGCGCATTGTCTGCGACAGTGAGGCACTCCAACGAAGTCACGCAGGTTTCTGTCGGACCATATTCGTTGATCAACAACGGGCCAAAACGCGCTTTAAGCGCCACCGCCAAGGTATCGCCACCACTGATCACCCGCTTTAACCGGTGCGGAAAATCAAATTCCCCCAGCGCAACCAGCAATGTTGGCGTGGCATGAAGATGAGTCACCCCCTGCTCGGCAATAAGACGTTTGATTTCATCGGCAGATTTCAATTTTTCGTCATCGATAACGCATATGGTCGCGCCGTTCAACAATGGCAAAAACAACTGCTCGACCGACGCATCAAAGCTATAAGAGGCAAGCCATAAGACCACCTCATCGCCACTAAAATCGAAGATCTGCGTTTGACTGGCGATAAGCTCGCTCACACTGCGCTGCTCTATCATTACCCCTTTGGGTTTACCACTGGTGCCGGAGGTATAAATAATGTACGCCAAATCACGCTCGCTGCGGCTTGGCCAGCTCGGCGGCTCACAGACTAATGCCGAAGTGTCAAACTCGGTTGACGCGGCATCCACCGACACCTTATCTTGGTCAAATCCAGCTAAGTCATCGAGCAAATGAGATTGGCACATCACCATCGTTGCGCCGCAATCGTTAAGCAGAAATGCCACTCGCGCACGCGGTTCCATCGTGGCGATTGGTACATAGGCGAAGCCCGCTTTTAACGCAGCTAAAATCGCAACGATGGCGTCGGGATGGCGCTCTATATAAAGGGCAATGGGGGTATCGGGCGCGGGCAGCGAGTTATGGCGCTTGAGCCAACGTTCAAGCAATCTAGCGGCCAGCCGATTGACTTGCCCTTGGAGATCTTGATAACTGTATTGTCGTCCATGTGACCATATCGCAACCTTGCTAGGCGTCGTATTCGCCTGATCTTCAAACTGTTGGTAAAGTGTAGCCAACGTCATGTTACCTTTGTTACAAACTTCAAACCAAACCCAATGCGCCACAATGGTGTGGCGCACGATCATCAATGATCAACCGTGTCCATATCCCGAGCATCTGCCGATTTTAGCGCCCCGGCTTCACATCGTTGCAGTAGGCCGGTCGCATGTGCCAGCGCCTGCTCAAATTCAACGTCATCGACCAACGCTATCATGGTTTCAACATCGTCATTAAACTCACTGTCATGGCAATGCAAACGCATTTGTTCAAGCAACATTTCTGCGTCGAAATCCGTCGCTTGCAACAGCGTGATCAAGGTTCGCAACTGGGTGATAAACTTCTCACCATCAAACGCTTGTTCTTCGCTCGGCATCTCATGTGCCAACACCTGATTGACAGAATCGAGTAATACTTGAAGGTGATCTCTTACCTGCCAATACAACCTCTCGTCCTGCTCTCCTTGCGAGAGCTTATCTTCAAGCGTTTTGGCTAAGTCAGACAATTCTTCGGCGCCAATAAAGGCAGCCATCGATTTAAGTGAATGGGCACAGTGATTGAGCGCTTGCCAGTCTTTGCTGTCGTAGGCTTTTTCAAGGCGTTTAAGTAATGCCCCCTCATGACGGTGGAAGCGCTTGATCAGCTCATAATACAATTCTTCATGGCCACTGAGTCTCGCCACGGCTCGGCGCACATCCAGCCCGCTGATCTGAGACAGTTTCTCGGCCAAATTCGGCACCTCAGGCAGCTTGTCGGCTTTGAGGGCCTCCACCGGTCCCATCATGACCGTTTTTTCTTCGTGAGGTAATAAATCACCAACCACCCGATACAGCGACTGCTGCTCAAATGGCTTGGTAATATGCCCTTGCATGCCTGCGGCGTCAAAGCGTTTAAAATCACCTTGACTGGCGTAACCCGTCATGGCCACTATCGGCAACGCCTCAAGACCCAGCTCTTGCTTAATCAACTTAGTGGCACTTAGCCCGTCGAGCTTAGGCATGTCGATATCCATCAACACTAAGTCAAAACGCTGTTCTTTGAGTTTTTCAATGGCGACTAAGCCGTTTTCAGCAGACTCGATATCCACCCCGGTATAATCTAAAAAGCCCGCCGCCACTTGACGGTTGATGGCATTGTCTTCCACCATCAAGATACGATAGGCCGACAGATCCGGCACCCGCAACGCACTTGGGCCAAGCCTCGAATCGGCCAACGCTTCACCGGCCTGCAACTGACGAATGGCGCGATAAAGCAAATGTGGCAGAACCGGTTTGTCGATAACATTTAAATCGGCAGCATCGAAGAACTTACGGCGAAAACGCTCTTTGTCGTAACGCCCAACCATAAACATCAATAAGGTCTCGCTTTGCTCTCGCTTGATCTGTCTGAGCAAGCCTTCGAGTTCGCTGAGGGTCCAATCGGCCAAAATCAGGTTATATGGCATCTGTTGTTCATTGGCTTGGGCCATCTTGAGCTGCGCCTGCTCTACACAGGTCACGTCATCGACTACCGCGTCATAGGCCTTAAGCTGGGTCAAAATCGCCTGACGGGCAAAATCGACGCTCTCTATCAGCAAAATTCTAAAACCGCTAAAGGGCACTTCGCTATTGAGCACTTTGCTATCACGCTCAAGCGCAACGGTAAAATGAAAACTTGAACCTTTGCCCTGCTCACTTTCAACCCAAATACGTCCGCCCATCAGCTCACACAGCTGTTTGGCAATGGCAAGGCCCAACCCCGTCCCCCCATGGGTGCGACTGACCGAAGCGTCGGCCTGCACGTAGGACTTAAACAACTTGTTTTGTTGCGCCTTACTCATCCCGCAGCCGGTATCGTTGACGGTACACACCAGCATCAACCGACCATCTTCATTGCGACTAAAGCGAATGTTGATCCATACCCCACCGCTGTCGGTAAATTTCACCGCGTTGTTGACCAGATTCACCAATACTTGACGGATCCTAAGCGGGTCGCCCAACAATCCTTTGGGTATCGCCGTTTCTGTTGCCACCGCCAAAGACAAGCCTTGTTCATGGGCTCTGAGGGCACATTGGTTAAAGGTTTGAGTCAGCACCTCACATAAGTCCAACTGGGTGCGCTCAATGGTCATCTGTCCTGCGCTAAGTTTAGAGAAATCAAGGATATCATTGATAAGTTCGAGTAACGCGTCACCAGATTCCAGCACAGTACTGATGTGCTCACGCCTTTCCTGCTCGGTTTTGGCGTTGAGTGCCAACCGGCTTAAGCCGACAACGGCGTTCATCGGTGTGCGGATCTCATGGCTCATCTTCGCTAAAAAGTCGTCTTTGAGTTTATCCAGCTCTTGCAGTTGGGCAATGACCTTACGCTCGTTCTTACGCTGGCCGAAAAAGAAGGCGATAGACCAAACCGTAAACAGCAAACTGACCACATACAAGGTAATGGCCCACCAGCTCAACCAAGGTGGCGGCGACACCACAATATTCACTGCCGCCCCTTCGGTGTTCCAGATACCATTGGCATTGCTGCCTTGTACCTTCAACCTATATTGGCCGGCGGGTAAATTGGTATAGGTCGCCAACCGAATTTTGGCATCGGCATTAAGCCAATCCTGATCGTAGCCTTCAAGCATGTAGCGGTAGCGATTTTTCAAAGGGTTTTGATGATCCAGCGCGGCAAACTCAAATGAAAACAGGTTTTGGCGATAGCCCAAATAAACCGTGTCTAAACGGTTGACGGCCTTTTCAAGGGCGAATCCCTGATGATCATTCGTGCCAATCGGCACGCTTTGGTTGGCCAGCAAGAAATCCGTCAGTACCACATGAGGCGGATGATTGTTAGGGGTCAATTTTTCTGGATAAAAACGGTTAAAGCCATTGACGCCACCAAAAAACATCTCGCCTGTAGGGCCGACAGTACAGGCATTATGGTTAAACTCATTACTTTGCAAGCCGTCACTGGGATCGTAATTGTTGAAACTGCCATTGCTACGGTTAAATGCCGACAGACCTCTGTTGGTACTGAGCCACAATCGCTTGTCGCTATCTTCGGCGATACAATAGATAACATCATTGGGTAAGCCGTTGGCTTCGGTGTAATGGCTAAAGCCCCGCTCTGCGCCGAGCCACTTATTTAGCCCCGAAGACGTGGCTACCCATATATCACCCAAGCTGTCCTGATAAATAGAGGTCACATAGCCAGAGGTTAAACTGGCGAGATCTTTTTCATCATGTTTGAAATTGACAAAGCTTTGACTGTGAGCGTCATAGCGTGTCAAACCGTCATTGGTACCTATCCAAATATTGCCTTGATGGTCTAAGGTCATCGCCAAAATAATATCGTGGTTTATACTGCCCTGACCTTGGTGAAATCTTTGATATTGTTTGGTATTGGGGTTAAAACGAACCAACCCCTGCCCCCATGTGCCAAACCAATATTGCCCCTGATTGTCTCGCAAAATCGCCGTGACGCTATCGGGTTCATCCACTTCATCGGGCTTGGCATAGTCAAACCGAGAAAAGCGCTTTTGCGCCTTGTCGAATTGATAAACGCCGCTTCTGGTGCCCAGCAACAAGTGCGACTGAGACTGCTGATAGACGGTCCAAATCGAGTTGTAGCCATAGCTGCTTGGCTGTTCAGGCAGATAAAAGCGCTCCATGGTTTTGTTTTGCGCATCTTGACGATTTAAACCACCGCCCAAAGTCCCAATCCAAACATCGCCATTGTTGTCTTGTTGTAATGAAAACACCAGATTAAAACTCAAACTGCTCGGGTCAGATGCGATGTGTTTGTAATGGCCGAATTGACGCCGACGGGTATCGACGCGATTGATACCACCACCAAAGGTGCCAAGCCACATCATGCCGCGATTGTCGCGAAAGATATGACGTACCACATCACTGGCCAAACTGTAGGGATCGGCCGATTGATGGGTGGAGTGATGAAAAACGCCAAGGCTCAAATCAAGTTTACTCAAGCCCCCTTCAGTACCGACCCACAACATCCCTTGGGCATCTTGGTTGATGCTCCAAACGAAATCGTTGAGCAAGCTTGTCGCCGCTTTTTCATCATGGCGGTAATGGCGAAAGCGGTCATTGGCAATATCATAAAGATTCAAGCCGCCGCCAAACGTGCCAACCCACAGACGACCTTGTGCATCTTCAAATAACGATTGTACCTTGTTGTGGCTTAGACTTTGCGGGTTTTGTGTGTCGTGGCGGCGATGGCGAAAGTGTCCTTTATCGTTGAGCAACAAGCTCAGACCAGCGTCGCTACCGACCCATAATCGCCCTCTGCGATCTTTCAGTAATGCGTTTACATTGTTGTGACTTAAACTCTGCTCATCGTCAACTTGGTGGGTAAAGCGGATAAACTGCCTTTGATTCTCGGCCAACAGATTGAGTCCGCCGCCTGCGGTCGCTACCCAAAGTCGCCCCTGTTTGTCCTCGGCGATGGCACTCACAACATTGTGACTGAGACTTCTATCATCCTTATCATCGTGAACAAAATGGAAAAATTCGCCAGTGTCACCGTCATAACGATTAAGCCCGCCTTCAGTACCGATCCAAAGGGTGCCTTTTGAATCGGTATATAGTACCGTAATGATGCTGTTGGACAGGCTAGACTGAACCTCGGGCACATGGTCAAACCGCTTAAATTGGTAGCCATCAAAACGGTTGAGTCCATCATAGGTGCCAAACCACATAAAACCTTCACTATCTTGGCTGATAGATAGCCCGACACTTTGCGAAAGTCCTTGCTCAATGCTGAGCCTTTCGAACCGCATTGCTGGCTCTGCTGCCAATAGTGCCATTGTGGGCAAAAACAGCAGGAAAAACAGGATAAAACGCATAGAACTCTTTCTTTTGATCTGCAGTCTTTTACATCATAGTTGCTATTTCAGTTTAATACACCCATTGTACCCCTATATCCCTGCATTGTGCGCCATTTTTTTAATGCCATAGAAATCTTTTCAGCAATGACTGATGAAAAAATGTCAATTTGACCGAATTGAGGACTCAATGGCCAGCACCACACGCGTTATTTGTCGCCCATACCTCGCCATTGGTGACCACAAGCATCTATCGCAACGCTCTGCTTGCTCAATCGCCAATTATCGACCGTGTGTTTCCTCAAGCTTAAAATTGATATACAGAGCTCAATCAGCGTCTTGCTGCCATTTGCCGGCACACAAAAAACGTTTACAAAGCGGTTTGAACAGGGTTTAGGGTGAGTACAGGCACAAAGTTAGCCGAGTAGCCGTCATTCGTGCCTGTCAATTAATTATTTGGCAAACAACTGGGCATCGATATCTTCAAAGGCCTTAAACTCGATGGCGTTGCCTGATGGGTCGGTAAAAAACATCGTGCCTTGCTCGCCGGGCTGGCCTTCAAAGCGGATATATGGAGCAATGACAAAGTCGTCAATCTCGGCGCTGACTTTCTCGCGAAAACGATGCCAATCGTCAAAATGAAGCACCACGCCAAAATGCGGCACCGGCACCCCATGACCATCGACAGGATTTGAAGCATGAGCCACTCGGCCGTCTTTGCCCAAGTTGGGATTCAAATGCACCACCAACTGATGCCCGAACATATTAAAGTCAACCCAGTGCTCGGCGCTTCGCCCTTCGGCAAAGCCCAACTTGTTGCCGTAAAACTCCCGCGCTTCTTCGATGTCGCGGACCTCAATAGCCAAATGAAATGGAGTGAGCTTCATCTTCTTGTATACCTTATCGAAATTTTTATCACGACATTTTAAGCCGCCGCCACCATGCCTTCAACCGATATTTGTAGCACTTTGCATCTAACTGTTGCCACATCGTGAAGCAAAGTAAAATTTTGACTTAAATCAAAAAAATCAGCGCAACTTAGGCTATGCTCTTATAAGCCTGTTCTCGCAATGCAAGCCATTGAGTGCATTGTAGATCTTCACAAAAACAAAAGTGCCGAAACAATGAAAAAATTTCTCTGGTCGAGTGTCGTGCTGATTATCGTGGCGGCGTTAGTTTGGCAAAATGTCAAAGGTCAAAAACCCATTACCGTAGACTATCGGGTGGCCGCCCTTGGTACGGTAGAATCAACCGTGGCCAATACCCGAAGCGGTACCATCAAAGCCTGTCAACGCTCTCGGCTCTCTGCCAGCAGTGGCGGACAAATCGCCGCTTTGCATGTTAAGGAGGGCGATCATGTCAAACAAGGTCAGGTGCTGATAGAACTATGGAACTTAGACAGAAAAGCCTTGTTGGCTCAAGCTAAAGCTGCATTGGTCAAGCACCGGTTGGACATCCAGAGCGTTTGCACCTCTTCAAATTCCGATAACCGAGAGGCAGAACGTCTTGAGCGGCTGTCGAAAACCCAACAGATCTCACAAGACAGAGTCGATATTGCCTCATCTCAAGCCAAATCGAACCAGCTCAGATGCCAAGCGGCCAAAGCCCAAGCCCAACAATATCAGTCGCAAATCGACCTGCACCGGGCGCAATTGGCACAAACGCTGTTAAAAGCCCCATTCGATGGTATTGTCGCCGAAGTCACCGGCGAGATAGGCGAATATACTACGCCATCGCCACCAGGCGTACAAACACCACCTGCCATTGATCTGCTCACCGATGACTGTCATTACCTCTCAGCGCCCATCGACGAAGTGGATGCCGCCCATATCGCCACCGGCCTGCCGGCTAAAGTGACACTAGATGCCTTTAGGGGTGAAACCTTTAGCGGTAAAGTTACCCGCATCGCCCCTTATGTTGAAGATAAAGCCAAACAGGCCAGAACCGTAGAAATCGAAGTGGCCTTCGACACCGAACATAAGCTTTTGGCCGGATACAGCGCCGATGTTCAGGTGGTGCTGGACAAAAAAACCGATGTACTGCGTATTCCCACCGAAGCAATCATGGAAGATGGCGTAGTTTGGGTAGTAGAGGACGACATTGTGGTTGAAAAAAACATCAAAATCGGCATCGGCAATTGGCAGCACAGCCAAGTGGTCGAAGGACTACAGGCCGGTGATAAGGTGATCGTGTCCTTGGGTGCCCAGCAGCTTAAACCCGGCGTTAAGGTTAAGCTCAATGATTAAGCTTGAGAAAGTCTGTAAAACTTATCAGCTTGGCGATTCTAGCCTAAAGGCATTAGACCAAGTGAGCCTGAGCATAAATGCCGGTGAATATATTTCAGTGATGGGACCTTCCGGTTCAGGTAAAAGCACCCTGCTGAACATGATAGGTCTACTCGATAGACCCGACAGCGGCGAGCTGACCATTGGCACACAAGCCACCAGTCAGCTGCCGGAAGAACAACGCGCACAATTGCGGCGCGACCAAATCGGCTTTATCTTCCAGTCGTTTCACTTGATCCCGCGACTCACCGCCTTTGAAAATGTCGAGGTGCCTTTGATGCTCTCGGGTATGGCGGTCAAACCACGCCGCGAAAAAGTCGCCACACTGCTTGAAGAATTGGGTTTAGGTGAGCGCGCCAATCATCTGCCCAAACAACTCTCCGGCGGTCAGCTACAACGCGTCGCCATTGCCCGAGCGGTGATCATGGAGCCGACCATACTGCTGGCCGACGAGCCCACCGGAAACCTCGATAGCGCATCTGGCAATGATGTCGTCGGCGTGCTTGAAAGGCTCAATCAAAAAGGCATTACCCTGCTGATAGTGACCCATGATATGGCGCTTGGTCAGCGTGCCCAAAGACGACTCAAAATGGTCGATGGCAAAATCGCGGAAGATATCTCATGAACATTGCCGACCACTGGCGCTTTAGCGTCCCGGTGTTCTCTAGACACCGCGCACGCACTTTATTGTTGGTGTTTGCTGTTGCCATCGGTGTTGCAGCGGTTATCTTGTTGACCTCACTGGGCGAAGGCGCCAGACGCTTTATCGATCGCGAGTTTGCTTCATTAGGCTCACAAATGCTGGTGATCTTACCCGGTAAAAAAGAAACCAGCGGCGGCGCACCGCCTATGTACGGCACCACCCCAAGAGATTTGACCATAGAGGACGCCCAAGCCTTAGCACACATCAACTCCATCGATAAAATCGCGCCCATAATTGCCGGTACCGCGCTGGTCAGTTTCGATAGCGTCAGTCGCGAAGTGATCACCATCGGCTCCAACCAACACCTTTTCGATGTGCGAAAGCTCACGCTTTCACGCGGTCAATTGCTACCTAATGATAGTGCCGAGCACGCTGCACCGGTAGCGGTGCTTGGCGCCAAATTGGTCAAAGAGCTGTTTGGCAACAAAGATCCGCTCGGCCAATGGGTGGCCATTGGCGATTACAAATTTAGGGTGATAGGCACCCTCAGCGAACGCGGTGAATCGATGGGACTAGATTTAAGAGATATGGCCATCATCGGGGTGCGCTCGGCAGAAATGCTGTTTGACTCCCCGGCGCTGTTTCGCATTTTATTGCAGCTCAAACACCCCAATAGCGAAGCCTATACCGAGCAGCGGGTACGTAAGATCATTGCCGCCCGCCACGAAGGTGAAGACGATATCTCTTTTGTCAGCCAAGACTCGGTGATGCAATCGTTTAACAGCATCATCACCATCGTCACCGCCGCCGTAGGTGCGATTGCCGGCATAAGCCTGATAGTGGCCGGTGTATTGATCATGAACGTCACCTTTATCTCTGTCGCTCAAAGGCGCAGTGAAATCGGCTTGCTCAAAGCGGTAGGCGCTTCAAGTGCGCAGGTAAAAAGCATCTTTATTTGGGAAGCGGCATTGTTGGTTAGCGGCGGTGCGATATTGGGACTGGTGCTATCCGGTTTAGGCGTTTATATCGCCCAGCTCTTGTTTCCTCAGTTTCCCCTTGCCCCACCTTGGTGGGCAGTGCTCGCAGCCGTTGCCACTGCATTTGTCGTCGGCCTGTTGTTTTCTTGGTTGCCAGCGAAGCGCGCCGCCGCTTTAGACCCAATTTTAGCCCTACAAGGTAGACACTGATGCGCCTAACCGACCAAATCAAGTGGATATCCACCGCCCTTGTCGCCCATCGTTTGCGCTCGATGCTCACCATCATCGGCTTCGCCGTCGGTATCGGTGCTGTCGCCTTCTTAAGTGCCATCGGCGAGGGTTTAAGGCAGTATATTCTCAACGAGTTCACCCAATTCGGCAGCCATATTTTGGCGGTCACGCCGGGCAAAACGGAAACGTTCGGCCTTGGTGGCCTGCTCAATACGACCCGGCCTTTATCACTTGACGATGCCACCTCGCTGTATCAGTTGCCAGAGGTTGAAACGGTGATCCCGGCAGTGATGGGCACAGCGCAGGTCAAAGGCGATGGTCGTAGTCGTTATACCGATGTTGCCGGTGTCGGACCCGATACCGACAAGGCATGGAAAATGGCCGTAGCACAAGGTCGCTTTCTACCTCATGATGATTTAGATAGTCCTCGCAGCTTTGCGGTACTCGGCAGTAAGCTCAAAACCGAGCTATTTGGCCATGACAGTCCGTTGGGCCAATATGTCCATATCGCCGGACAACGCTTTAAGGTGGTGGGCGTATTTGCGCAAAAAGGCGAGTTTTTGGGCATGGACTTAGATGAGCTAATCTATATTCCGGCGCAAAAGGCGCTGCAACTGTTTAACCGCGACAGTTTAATGGAAATAGACATCTTCTACCGTGACAATGTGTCGGCCGAGCACATCGAGGCCAAAGTGAAACACTTATTAATCAATCGCCACGGCCGCGAAGACTTCACCCTAGTGACCCAAGACGGCATGTTATCGAGCCTCGACAACATTTTGGGGATAGTAAAGGCCGCTGGCATCGGCCTTGGGGCTATCTCGTTGCTGGTCGGTGGTGTCGGCATACTGACCATATTCAATATAACCCTCAACGAAAGGCGTCAAGAGATTGGCCTGATGCGTGCCCTTGGCTTTACCTCAAGACAGTTGCAATTGTTGTTTTTAGGCGAAGCCACCGCCCTTGCTATTGCCGGAGGTCTGACCGGCTATGTCCTAGTGATCGTCGGCGCAGCCCTGATCGGCATTGTCGCACCAGACTTTCCGGTCCACTTAGAGTTTAAAGTCTTTGCCTATTCACTACTGGTCAGCACCTTTATTGGGCTGGCCGCAGGTATAAAACCCGCCACCGACGCCTCTAAATTACCACCTATAGAAGCGTTAAGGGATGAGTGATTTATGACTAACAAAACCCAGTAAATTAAGCACAATCAAGGCGACTCTTAACTAACTGGTCGGCATTTTACTGCTTGATAAACGATCACTTTCCGCGATATGCTCAAGGCTGGTTTGAATAAACAGAGCATGTCAATGGCAAATGAAACAAACAAACGTTGCGGCAATCAATCGAATGTTGCCGGCGCTGCAATTGCCATCGGTGTCGGTGTCGGCATCGCAATAGGCAATTCAATCGGCAATGTTGGCGCGGGATTGGCCATTGGTATTGCCATAGCGGTGGCGATAATTAGCACCAAGCGTAAACGCGATAAATAAATGAACATAGGCGATGGGCTCCAAGCTCATCGCCTTTTTTGTCTGTATTACTGCTTGGGGGTTTTTGCCGGCGGTTTCTCATCGGCGACCTTTTGTTCTTTTGGCCCCTGCTCGACCACCGCAAAACTTTGCCGCGATACCTCGAAAAAATGAGGGCTTAGCGCATATTGCTGGCTGTTAAAGTCTTTTTCGACACCGAGTTTCATTTGTTTGAAAAATGCATCGGAGTTTTGCGCCGACCAAACCAACAAGATGTCTCGGTATGGCATTGCCGCATAAAACGGCTCGCCTAAATGCTCAGTGATGAAACTGCGGATCTCAGGCACCATAATGCGCGCCGCATCATAGCCGTCATTGGCTTTGATAACGATAAAACGGTCACCTTCGGTGGCAATGTTCATCGGCATATTGGCACTTTTGGCCACTAAGTTGGCGTTGGCTGCCGCCGCCAACTCTTCAATCCCGATCCCCCAAGCTTTCAAATGTTCGGCGGTGACATATTTATACGAATGCTCATCGTCAATAACGAATGTTGCGATCACCTTATCGTCAAGTTTTTGATGCACCAACTCGGCGCGCTGCAAATATTCGATAGATGCCAGCTGGGGTCTCACCTGAGTTTTGGCCACTTGCCACTGGTGATTTGATTTGCTGATTTGTTGACTCAACGCCTGCATCATCGGACCGTAATATTGCTTGAGAACAAGGTTTAGCTGTTGTTGGTCGAGTTGTGCGTCTTTATAAGATTGGTAGGCAGTATCGAGATTTAACTCATTGTTGCCGACTTTGATCGTATTGACCTTAGCGTCGGCGACAAATTGATGTTGTTTAAAGGTGTCTTGCAAATACTTCAGCACGTATTGCTGAAACGCCGCTGGCGCCATTGACCCATCAGCTGCGCTCGTTGCCAACGCGTGTTGAGTGCACGCCGAGACAATAAGGGCAAAAGCGGCAATGTGTTTTTTTATATCCATGGTCATTGAATTCGCTCGTATCAGGTGATGCCGAAAAATTTGCGCCACACTATAGCACATCGCCATAAGGCAGATCTTCGCTATTTTGACAGCAACGTCGATTATTTACCTTAAGTATTTGTTAATTTTAAAAAACCCGATAAGATGATAAGGCACTTTATTCGATGCGGAAACAACAATGCTGATTGAAATATTAACCATGGTATTTGGTATTTTGGTGGCCACCGCCATCATTTGGTATGCCAGTGAGCAGCTAGAAGATACCGCTGATGTACTGGCGGGTCATCATGGCCTACCCGAGGTGGTTAAAGGTACTTTGTTGATGGCTGTTAGTTCCAGTTTTCCTGAGCTGGCAACCGTGGTGCTGGCAGGTGTGGTCCACAGCGACTTTGACCTCGGTATTGCCAGTATAATCGGCTCGGCGATTTTTAATATTTTGGTGATCCCGGGGCTATCTACCCTCGCCCAATCGAAATCGTTTAAAACCGACCACCAAATCGTCTATCGTGAAACCCTTTTTTATCTATGCAGCATTTTGGTTATTGCATTGCTGTTTTGTTTGGCGGTGATCTTTTTTCCCATCACCTCCCAAGGTCCATTACAAGGCGCCATGTCATGGCAACTGGCGCTGCTGCCTTTAGCCTTTTATATTCTTTACGGCTACATTCAATGGCATGAAGTCAAAGCCTACCCGAAAGAAACCTCTAAGCGCGTCGCGGCGCCGTGGAAACAATGGCTAAAATTGGCTTTGAGTATGGTTGCGGTAGCTGTCGGCGTCGAAATATTACTTAAAGTAGTGGTCAATATCGGTGAATCGGTCAATGTACCCACTTGGGTCTGGGGCGCAACGATAGTCGCAGCAGTCACTTCGATGCCAGACCTGTTCATGAGTGTTAAAGCGGCCCGTGCCCATTCGAGTGAATCAAGTATGGGCAACGCTGTCGGTAGCAACATTTTTGACCTGTTGGTGGTGATCCCCATCGGCGTTTTGGTACTTACCCATGTGCCGGTGCATCTTGAGATCATGCTACCTTTGGTCGGATTCCTACTCTTGGCCACGGTCATCATCATGGTATTGATGCGCGAGAACTATGAGCTGAGCCGCTCCAATGGCTGGGTCTTGTTGATATTGTATGGGCTATTTCTACTGTGGGTATTTAGCTAACCATCACATCGGGTTAGTTTTCATCCGGAAATTCTCATCCATGATAATTTCCTATACCGCTGACGCCGAACGCTCCTGTACATGTACTTGCGTCATTAGTGCCTCCTGCACGTCAAGCAAGTTCGACTTTCGCTTACATTTGATCCACATACAGTGGTAAATGCAGAAATTGCAGGAGCAATATTTCTGTCAACAAGTTGAAGTTGAGGTAAGGCCATTTACCGCACAGTTAATGGCCAGAGAAACCGTCTTTGCGCTCACTCGATAAAGCCGCCGTTGACCACCCCCTCTAGCGGCGGTAAAGCTTGTAACAGATGAATCTCTATCATGGTTTGCCCGAGCTGATTTAGAGTTTGGTTTAACGTCCCAGACTCACCAAGCATGGTCTGATTGATGGACTTGTCGGCCAGCATTAACCCCTCGTAACTTTCAAGCACTTGAGCAGGTTCGATTTTAAGCCGCTTGGCAATGAGTTTGGCGGCATCTTGTGGACTTTTGGCCATATAGTTAACCGCTTTAAACCAGCCGCGAGTCAATTTTTTTAAACGCGTCGGATGGGCCAGTAGGTACTCTCGGCGTACCACCAGCACATCGACTATCTCACCGGGAATAGCCTGACTGTTGAATATTTCTTTGGCGCCAAAATCCAGCAGTTTGGTGCGCACTGGCTCAAAGGTCACCACCGCATCGACGCTGCCCGACTTAAAGGCCGCTTCATGTTCTGACACATCAACCGGCACCACCTCGATATCACTGAGTTGCATCTGATTGAGCATTAGCGCTCGGCTGATCACATAAGCACCTAGCGCCGCGTTTTCGATGCCAACCCTGCGACCCTTTAACGCTTTAATCGAGTCGATTTCCGGCTTGGCCATGATCACATCGGCACCGTTGGACACATCCAAAACCAACACGACATCGGCTTGGATCTCATCTTGATTGAGCGTAAGCACCTCATCTAAGGTCAGCGCGGCAGCATCGAGAGACTTATTGCGAAACGCACGAATCACTTCACTCGATGACGGATATTCGAGTAATTTGATCTCATCTGTAAACCAAAGCTGCTGCCTTTGCGCCAAATACAGTGGCTCATAGCCCGGCCACAAATTGGTGCCGATACGCATTGGCCTTTGCACTTGTTGTCCACAACCGCTCAAACACAGTAACACCATAGCCAACAGCATTGTCACTGACTTTCTCATATGAACTCCATCACCATAAACGCTTTATGTTCACCAAGCTTAGATGAAAGTCGCCACAAACGTTAAAAAAATATGACCATCACGGTCAACCAAAGGCGAAATGTCACGTTTTAACGAGAAAAAGCGGCTAAATTGCGATAATGTGATTGACCTCACATCAAAAAGAGCCTACAACTAGTACACTAACAACAGTGATGATGCTTATA
>JBFHGJ010000007.1:0-109005 GCA_041583135.1 Alteromonadaceae bacterium
GGTTATTGCGTCATCGATGCACCTTTTTGGTTGATTGGCTTTGATTGCGCAAGCTAGAATTGGTCTTTTCAGACATCCATAATTCAAATCGTGGAAAACTTTTCTTTTCAGACATCCAATGATTTGAATAGAGCAATTCGTGGGTGTCTTCAAACAAATATTGCCAAGAGATGGTACATGCTTATAACTCAATTGCAGAGCTACGTTGTCAAATTTCTTCCTTATGCCATCATTTATTTTGCTTTGGTTTGTACGGCAATGCCGAGTGGCAGTGCCGAGTCTGACGAGCGACGCCTACGAAGTGGACTAAAGCAGTTTAAATCAGTGCTTGCAGCAGATAGAGACCTCAAAAGAAAAAAAACCGTTGATGATAAATTGCACGTATTGATGGTTTATCGCAATGACATCGATAATGCGCTTTTGCTTGCCGAAGAACTGGTGCAAAAGCAACCCGGCGGAGGTGTAGCCGCTATAAGAAAAATGCAAATCAAAGCGACAGTAGTTAGCATCAGTGAGCTGGCAAAGTTCTCCGATAAGAGAATTGCGGGGGTGTACTTAACTCAATCTCTGTCACAGGAAGGGCTTAAGCGCTTGGTTGATTATGGTGTTGATAAAAAACTGATCGTTTACTCCCCTTTTGAAGGTGACGTGCATCGTGGTGTCGTCATGGGAATGTCTATTGGCACTCGGCTCTACCCGTTAATAAACATCAATACCATGGAAGCCTCCGGTTTACGAATTAAGAAGTTCTTCTTTAAGGTGGCCAAGAAATATGAAAATTGAATATGGTAGCTCCAGTGTTCGAGTCTGGATCTCAGTGTCGTTTTTAGTCTTGGCAGTTGTTCTTGAATTGACGATGGTAAGGTATTGGTCGGGCATATTGGAACCGAGGTTACATGCTCAGGCTAAAACCAACGCACAGCTTATGGCGCAGTCCCAAGCGGTTGCTATTGCTGATGTTTTATCGCGCAATGACCTGAACGATGCTTCAGCTATTGCCCAGGTTCAGGCTATTTTTGACCAGCTACTTCTAGTTAAAGACCCTGTTTTAGACAGGCATATTTTTGTAGCCATTGCTCTTGAGGTTGATTACGACGTCGTTTCACTTTCCCCTGGATTATTGGATGTCTCACAAGGTGAAGCAAGCTGTGATTCGTGTTTTGAAGCACCTGTAGAGTTATACTCACGGGAAACGGAAGAACTGCTAGGGGTTGTGACCTTCTTAGTCTCTGATATCTTTTTTCAAAATATCCGTGACGAACTCAAAGAGCGTTTCATTGTGGAGGGCATTATTTCTTTGGCGCTCCTGTTCTTGTTGTGGCTGATTGTGATTAACCTAGTTCGTAATTTAAATCGCCAAATCGAACAACGTAAAAAGACCCAAGAAGCACTCATAGTTGCCAAAGAGCAGGCGGAATTTGCCAATGAAGCCAGGGGGCAGTTCCTAGCGAATATGAGCCATGAGATCCGTACGCCAATGAACGCTATTATTGGCCTCTGTCATGTGGTCTTAAAAACCAAGCTTTCGACTTTTCAGCGTAATAATCTGACAAAGGTGCACTCTTCTGCACGCTCTTTATTAACCTTAATCAATGATATTTTGGATTTTTCCAAAATTGAATCAGGTAAGTTTGATATCGAATCTATTGAATTCGATATGGACGAAGTGCTTGAAAACCTATCACAGATGATTTTGCCCAAAACGTCGGATAAAGAGTTAGATATCCTTTATCAGGTTGAGCCAGAAGTGCCTTACCAGCTCATTGGCGACCCGTTTCGTCTCGGTCAAATTTTGCTGAATTTGATTAACAATGCCATCAAGTTCACTCATGAGGGGGAAATTGTAGTCTCGATCACCGTCGCAGAACCTGCTCAGAATAATAAAGTGACTCTATTGTTTTCCGTAAGCGATACAGGTATCGGCATCGCTGAGGATGCTAGGGATAGTTTATTCTCATCTTTTACCCAAGCTGATAGCTCTATGAGCCGAAAGTATGGGGGCACCGGCCTTGGTCTTGCAATATGCAAGAGTTTGGTTGATATGATGGATGGCGATATTTGGGTTCGTAGTGAGCTTGATAAGGGAAGTACGTTTTATTTCACCGCAGTTTTTGGCCTAGAATCGCCAGAGCAGTTTAATCGTTTCATCATACCTGAGGAGATTAGTCGTATTCATGTATTGATAGTGGATGATAGCGAAACATCGCGTTTAATTTACTCACGTATGATGGCTTCGTTTAACTTTGAGGTGATGACTGCGCCTGATGCTGAACATGCTATTGAACTGGTTGAATTACACCAAGATTCAAAGCCATTTGAATTGATTTTAATGGATTGGAAAATGCCCGGAGTCGATGGCATTGAAGCGGCGCGAATGATTAAGTGCAATAAGCTATTAAAGCATCAGCCTTCAATTATTTTGGTCAGTGCCCAAGCGCAAGAAGATGCTTATATTGAAGCGCAGGATTACATTGATGCTTATTTACTTAAACCGGTCTGCCAGTCAACGTTATACGATTGTATTGTAGGGATCTTTTGTCAGGTCCCACGAAAGTCTTATCATCAATTCACTGCTGAAAGTGTGCGTAGCAATGTCGCTTCTCAGTTTCGTGGTTTGAAAGTTTTACTGGTCGAAGATAATAAGACTAACCGGGAGGTGGCTGTAAACTTACTGGAAGAAGTTCAATTGAGTGTTGATTGTGCGGTCAATGGTCAGCAAGCGATAGAAGCGATTCAGGCTGAAACCTATGACCTCGTGTTGATGGATGTCCAAATGCCACTGATGGATGGCATAACAGCCACCAAGATCATGCGGGATGAACTTGGTATCACCATACCAATTGTGGCGATGACCGCACATGCTATGCAAGGGGATAAGGAGAAGTGTCTGTCGGCAGGGATGAATGACTACTTGACTAAACCTATTGATATTGAACACTTTTATCACACCTTGGAAAAATGGATGCCGCAACAGAGCTTGTCGGCGTTAAAGTCTCGTGAGCAGGCGGACGTTAAGCAGGATAAAGGTTCCCAAAGTTCTGTTCTTTCTTTGATTGAAGGTATCGATTATGGTGCGGCGTTAACTAGACTGGTTGGCAATGAATCATTGCTCAAAAAGCTGGTGGCGCAGTTTGCAAAACAAAATCGAGAAAAGATTAAATTGCTTAGAGGGCTTGTTGATGCTAGGCAATGGCAACAGGCAAAATCGCTGGTTCATGGGATCAAAGGTGAGGCTGGAAATATTTCGGCGAATGAGGTTTTTGAGGCTGCGGTAGCGCTTGAGCATGCGCTGGAGAGCGAGAAGGATACTGTTGCACAGTTGTTTGAAGTATTTGTCAGTAAGGTCGATGTTGTTTTTGCAAGCTCTGATAAGCTAGCTATTGAGCTAATGTCAGACACCCACAAAAAAGTATCAGAAGCAAATGATTTAATTCAAGACATCCACACTTTAGCGCAAACTTCACTGCACACGACTTATTCAACGGAAGAACAAGGTGTTGCGCAAACGTCATCACAAAATCTGAAACTTCGAGAGCAGCTTGAGCAAATTTTGCGTCTACTCAAACAAAATAACCTCAGGGCATCGGCGCAAATTGATGAATTGATAAGCCACTCAAAAGAGGCTCATTTTGAAGGCGAGTATGCGCGTTTGAGTGAATATATGAACGCGTTGGACTTCAACGCGGCAACTCATGTCATTGAAGCTCTTTTGCAAAAGCTTGAGGCAAAACACACCGGCTAGGACTATATTTTTAGTAGCAGCTGTTTTCGCTACTGTCAGAGGAACATGTTATGAATGCCCATGCACCGTTATCAGCTGATAAACAAGCGGTCGCCAATTTATTATTGGTTGACGAAACGCCAGACAATATTGAGTATCTAAGTCATCAATTACATGACCACTTTGATATTAATTTTGCCGGTAGTGGACGTATGGCAATTAAGCTTTTAAACGAATTGCCTATCGACGTAGTTTTGATCAATGCCGATAACCAAAATGTGGATTGTCAGTTGCTGTGTAGCCAATGTGACTTACCGGTTATTTTGTTTACCAAGGAACTTTATCAGCAAGTGTTGGTTGATGGTTACCTGTGGGGAGCCGTTGATGTAATGAGCAGTGATGTGACTACCAAAGAATGGATTTGTCGAATTAATGCTCATATAGCCATTGATAAGTTACGGCGTATACCCGCCAAGATGCTAACTTCACAAAATATAGAAAGAGCCCAACCTAGTCTGTCAGCATCCTTAGCGCACGAGTATGAGCGGGCCAAAGTGTTGCTGGTGGATGATTCGGTAAATAATATTCAGGTTCTAAATGAAATCTTATCAAAAGAGTATGAAATTTATTTTGCTACCAATGGGCAGCAGGCAATTGATATGGCTATTGAACTTCAACCTGACTTGATTTTGCTCGATGTTGTTATGCCTAGGCTAAATGGATACCAAGTCTGTCAGCAGCTTAAGTCGATGCAGGAAACAAAAGAAATTGGGATTATATTTGTTACTGCGCTCAATGATGATGAAGATGAGGCCAAAGGGTTGGAGCTTGGTGCAATCGACTATATTACAAAGCCGTTTAATCCACATATTGTCCGCGCGCGAATGCACAATCATATGGAGCTAGTGCAGCATCGAAAAATGCTAAGCAGTTTGTCAATGACAGATGGTCTTACTGACATTGCCAATCGTCGTCATTTCGATCAAGTCATGCACAGGGAGTTACACCGTGCTATCCGTCAGCAAGAGTCTCTAGCATTGATGCTGATAGACATTGATCATTTCAAAAAATACAACGATCACTATGGTCATGTTAATGGGGATGAATGTCTTAAAGAGGTTGCGGCTGTGCTAGATAGTTGCCGAGTGAGAATGACAGACTTTGTTGCTCGCTATGGTGGCGAAGAGTTTGCTGTGATCTTGCCGAATACCACAACAGAGGGCGCGCAGGTCGTTGCAGATAAGATCTTAAAGGCAATTGAAGCTTTAGACATTGAACATATCAATAATGCTGATTTTGGCGTTGTGACAGTAAGTATTGGTGTGTACTGCTCCGTCCCTTTATTTAACAGCAGTAAAGAACAGCTGTTGGCTCAAGCAGATGAGGCACTTTATCAAGCAAAAGAGCAAGGACGTAATCGAGTTGTGTTTGCGCTAGATCAGTAGCTTTCTCGTTTTAGTTTCTTTCGTGGGTGTCTGCAATTGTGAGTGCGGAATTGCTTTGCGAATGTGTGGGTGTCTATGATTAAGCTGGCGCCTAGAATGAAGTTATAAGATTATTGTTAGAGCACTGCATTCTTTGCTGTGCTCTGTGATTTGTGGGTGTCTTGAAAATTACTCGTATGAAAGCGGGTCAGTGGCGTTGTTTAAAGCAAACGCCTCCAAGCGCTCTTGGCAGGCGCCGCACTTACCACAGGCGTTTTCTCTACCGTTGTAGCAAGTCCAAGTTTGGGCATAGTCTAAGTTCATCGCCAAGCCATCGGCCAAAATGGCTATTTTTGACTCATTAAGGTAAGGCGTCACAATTTCAATTGGCTCGTAGTTTGCGATTTTACAGACGTCATTCATTTTTTCTACGAATAGTGGACGACAATCGGGATAAATGGCGTGGTCGCCAGAGTGGGCACCGTAATATACCTTGTCGGCATTGAGTGAAACTGCATAACCAACGGCGAGTGACAATAGGATCATGTTTCGATTCGGCACTATGGTCTGTTTCATATTTTCCGCTTCGTAGTGCCCTTCCGGTACTTCAATATCGTCGGTCAATGCTGAACCTTTGATGATCTCGTTTATGGCAGAAATATCGACAATTTTATGGGGAACTTTCAGCTCGGCGCAAACCTGTTTGGCACACTCAAGCTCTTTGACATGACGCTGGCCATAGTTGAAAGACAGGGCATAAACTTGGTAACCTTTTTTGATGGTCTTATTCAAGACGGTAAATGAATCCATCCCACCAGAATAAATTACTACAACTTTTTGCGCCATTTTTCACTCCCACTCAGATATAATACACATTTTCCCGTATCACCGAGCTTCTTTAAGGCAAGTTGACAACGGGGCGCGCATTTTACTCTAACTTTCACGATAGCTAAAGCAACAGGTCATAAATTTGTACAAAATTAACGAAATCTTTGAAACTTTGCAGGGAGAAGCAACTTTTGCCGGTACGCCTGCCATATTTGTTCGCCTACAGGGTTGTCCGGTAGGTTGTGCGTGGTGCGATACCAAACACACTTGGGAAGTTGATCCTGAACAGCAAGTAACACCAGCACAAATCATTGAGAAGCCTGCTGACTCCACTTGTTGGACAGAATTAGACGCGCAGGCACTCTTAACTTGCTTTAAAGATAAGGGTTATACGGCAAAGCATGTAGTCATCACTGGTGGCGAACCTTGCATGTTCGATTTAAACCCGCTGTGTGATCTGTTGCATGAGCATGGTTATTCAACACAAATTGAAACCAGTGGTACATTTGAAGTGAAAGTACCTGAAGCAACCTGGGTTACAGTGTCACCCAAGCTAAACATGAAAGGTGGTTATGACGTACTCAAAAGCGCGATGTTAAGAGCAAATGAAATAAAGCATCCGGTAGCGACAGAAAGCCATATTACAGAGCTTGAAACGCTGCTGTCAGCGCATAATGTGGCCGATAAGTTAATTTATTTGCAACCGATTAGTCAAAAGGCAAGGGCAACGAAACTGGCTATTGATGTATGCATTGAGAAAAATTGGCGACTATCGGTGCAACTGCATAAGTATCTGGGGATTAATTAGTGAGCTTGGCAATGCTTGGTCAGCCGCAAGTATGGCTGTCTTTAGTGGGTGTCTTACTTTTGATTTTGGTCGTTGGCCTTTTGTTGCAACTACAACGCCGAATGCAATCTATCTCTGATGTTGAGCAAGGGCTAAACCGTTTGGTAGAGTCCGGTCAGAGTTGTCTGGTAGAACAAGAGCGTTTGAGTAACAAACTAGACGCCCAACATGAGCAGTTGACACGATTGCTGTATAGTCAAACCGGTGATGTTAAAAGTGCCCAGCAAAATGCTTTTGCACAACAAAAGCATACGATTTTTCAACTATTTACTGAGTTCAATCAAAGCATTGATGGTAAATTTAATGAGCAGGCAATAAAAAGCGAGCGATTTATTGGAGAGCTTAAAGACATTTTGGCTAGCCATAAAGAACAGTCAAACCTCAATCAAAATAAGGCATTGAGCCAATTGACTGAACATCTTAATAACGCCACCAGACACTCGAGAGAGGAGCTGAGCCTAGCGCTTGAACAAAACACTAAGTTGTTGGCAGAGCAGATGGCTACTTTAACCAAGTCAACAGATGAAAGGCTTAAAGAGATAAGCGCTCAGGTCGAGCAAAGGCTAGCCCAAGGCTTTGAAAAAACCACCGAAACGTTTAATGCCATATTAAAGCGCTTGGCGCTGATTGATGTTGCGCAAAAAACCATTACTTCACTTTCCAATGATGTGGTTAGTTTGCAACAGGTGTTGGCTGATAAACGCTCTAGGGGCGCGTTTGGTGAAGTACAATTGAGCGCCTTGGTTAGAAATGTGCTACCGGAAAATCAATTTTCTTTTCAGCATACCTTGTCAAATGGGCGTATTGCCGACTGTGTTTTGTTTCTACCTAAGCCTACCGGCAATGTCGTCATTGACTCTAAGTTTCCACTAGAAAGCTATCAAAAAATGACAGACTACGCGCTTGCTGGCATACAAAGAAAGCAAGCTGAAAGACAATTCAAGCAAGATGTACGTAAGCATATTAGTGATATTGCCGACAAATATCTGATCAAGAATGAAACCGGGGATGGGGCCGTGATGTTCATCCCTGCCGAAGCCATATTTGCTGAAATTCATGCGCATCACCCCGACATTCTAGATTACGCCTATAAAAGGCGGGTCTGGTTGGCTTCTCCGACCACGTTAATGGCGATCCTGACAACGGCTAGAAGTGTGATAAAAGACCAAGCAACTCAAAAACAAGTTCATATTATCCAAGAGCATTTAGTACACTTGGGCAATGACTTTAGTCGCTTTAAAACAAGATTTGACAATTTGTCGAAACACATCGACAAAGCGGCCAGTGATGTCCGCCAAATTCATATTTCTGCCGATAAGATCTCTGATAGGTTTGCCAAGATTGAAAAGGTTGAGATACGAGAAGACTTATTAGACACCCACAAATAGGATAGAAGGATTTTGAATTGATAGACACCCACAAATCGATTGACGAAGTTTGATGGGTGTCTGAAAGTGACGGCAAATTAAGACACCCACCAAATTGCCCTTTTATTGAATAAAGTGTGGGTGTCTCGAAAGACTGGTTATTGTTGATCTTTGAGTTTGGGCAGTTTTAGTCCTAATTCTCTACCTTTGTGACGCGCATAGTAAGTGCCGCCTAAAAACATCATGGTAGCAAAGACAAGTTCAAGCACCGCATAGAACCTATCTTCAGGGACCACCCATAATGTGGTGAGACCATGCATAAAGTTAAGCATTACGACAAAATTCGCCCAAGCATAAGTGTAAGGTTTACCTTTAATAAGCCCGACCATAGGGAAAAACAATGGAAGCCAAAACAGAATGAGTGAAATATTGAGTCCGACATTCGCAGGTGGGTTAATCCAAATAAGCCAAACCGGCATTAATATTAGTAATCCAACATAACCTACAAGGGTGATTTGTCTTAAGTGTTTGATTTTTTGCCTATCAGCGGGTGTGATAGTCTCCGCCGATGGCTGTTCTTGTGTCTCTTTATTGATATCATTCATGATTTATTTAATTTCAAACCGGTTTGAGCCAAGCGGTAACCTAATGCAATACAAAGGTTTTTTTCATCCGTCGTCAGCTCATTGCTGTTATTAAGCCCCGCCACATGAGAAGCGCCATAAGGTGTGCCACCCATCATTGTCGCGTTCAATGAAGGTTCGGAGTATGGTAAACCTTGAATCAACATACCGTGGTGTAGCAGTGGCAGCATCATCGTTAAAAGGGTCGCTTCGTTGCCGCCATGCATTGATGAGGTTGAAGTAAACACTGCAGCAGGTTTATCAATCAGTTCACCACTGAGCCATTCGGTCGAAGTGCTCTCCCAAAAGTGCTTCATTGGCGCGGCCATATTTCCAAAGCGTGCTGGGCTGCCTAAGGCGAGGGCGTGACACTGTTTCAAATCCTCGGCGCAGACAAAGGCATCTTGCTCAAAGGCTAAAGTGTGGGTGTCTTGAATTGATGTTTGAGCATTTTTGTGGGTGTCTGAAAAGTTCAAGCTTGGTACTGTACGCACAACAGCTTCGCATTGGGCCTTTTCAACGCCCAAGGCAATTTGCTGCGCCATATTGCGCACCGAGCCGTGGCGAGAGTAATACAGTACCAAGACCTTCATCAGGCAAACAGTGCCATTACCTGCTCAGGCGGACGGCCAATTTTGGCTTTGTCGCCGTTCACCACAATTGGGCGTTCAATTAATTTCGGGTGAGATACCATTGCTGCTATCAGCGCCTCATCGCTGAGTGTTTGGTCGCTTAAGTTCAGCGCCTTATACTCATCTTCTTTATTTCGCAGCAGTTCTCTGGCGTTCATGCCAAGTTTCTTCAGCAATACAGAGAGTTCCTCAGCGCTTGGTGTTTGCTTCAAATACTCAACCACTTCTGGTTCAATGTTGTGTTCTTGTAACAACTGTAGGGTTTGGCGGCTCTTAGAGCAGCGTGGATTGTGATAAATAGTAACAGACATGGGCGACCTTAATCGGTTGATGCAGTTATAAGGCCCGCTATTTTATGCAATCAAGGGCGATTAATCAAAGCTGTTTTATTTGGTTGAGTTGGGCTTTGTAGTGATCTTGCAGTGCAGCCAAACGCTTTGACTCTAAAGGTTTGTCGTCTTTGAGCTTGGCAATCGACAGCTTAAGCTCTTCAATGGATTGGTCGTACAACGACAACATGGCAAAACGCTCTGCACGCATCTCGTGATACTTAGGCAGGTTTTGTATTTGACCATAGGCCCGCGTCAATAGGTCGGTGGCGATATAGTCCTCTCCTTTGCTGATACGATAACTGCTCAGCAATTCTATCGCCAACTCTGGCTTTTTCGCTTCAACAGCCACATTGGCATAATTTAAGGTGATCACCGCATTGTTGGGTTTGTATTTGTAGTGCTCGGCCAAAAATGCCAAGGCGCTATCATACGCCTGTTTTTTTACCAGCAAATCAACATAAGTATCAATGTAATATAAGTTGTTGCTACTTTTGTTCAGCAGTTGCTTTATCAAAATTTCGGCCTTTTTCAATTCGCCTGCATCGGTTAGCGCCAACGCAAGGCCGTAAAGGATTGCGTCGCGACTGGCGAATTGATTGGACTTGAGTTGATTTTCAAAATAGCTGACAGCCTCCTGCGGGCTATATTGATACCTTGCCAGTACACGGCTTTTTATCAGCTGAAAGTCCAAAGACATAGGGCGTTCAATGCTGGGGTAACGCTGCGCTCTTAAGCGAGAGTCGGCCACTCGACTTTCCGGCAAGGGGTGAGTCAACAAAAACGCAGGTGGCTTAGAGGTGTAGCGATATTTGGCCGCGAGCTTGTCAAAAAATGCTGGCGCAGCATGGGGATCAAAACCGGCAACGGCCAAAGTCTTAATGCCGATACGGTCGGCCTCTTGTTCGTTTGAACGGGTAAAGTTAATACTGGCCTGTGCTGCCCCTGCTTGAGAAGCCATCATAGCAGCCATACCTGCCTCTGGGTTTACCACTGCCAGCAAGATGCCGCCTAAAATGCCAGCTAGCGTCAATGGGGTCGATTGCTGCTGCGCTTCAAATCGACGGGACAGGTGGCGCTGGGTGACGTGGGCGATTTCATGGGCCATCACTGAGGCCACCTCGCTCTCGGTGTCGGCCAAGGCAATAAGCCCTGTATTGACCGCCACATTACCACCAAAAAAGGCAAAAGCGTTGATGGACTTGTCTTTTACCACAAAGAAGTTAAAGGGAAAGTGAATATCATCGGCGTGAGTCACCAATCTGTTACCCAAGGTGTTGATGTATTCGTTGATCAGCGGATCATAATCTACTGGTAGGCGCGCTCGGGTTTGTCGCATGAGAATGTCCCCGAGCACCATTTCCTTTTCATAGCTTAACGTCGAGAGTGCGTTTGAGCCGATATTGGGCAGCTGGTTTGCATCGGCTAATGCCGGACCCTGTACAAAGGCAAAACATAAAACGGCAATGGATAAGACTTTGTTCAATCGGCTGCTCATTCTCTCACTCTAGCTAGTCATCTCGGACCATACATATTGCTTTGCAAGCCAGCCATCAAAATGGCGTCAGGGTCGTTGCCCATGGCTTTTTCCTGCATGTCGTAATACTGTTTGATGGACACGCCATCGACTTTGACCAAATCGAGCTCGCGTTTAATAAAGTTGAGCACTTTGTTGACCGACTTAAAGGCGTAGATGATTAGGGCCTTGTCGGCATCGTCGCCGCGCTGAAAATAAAAATCGATAAATTTATGTAGCTGATTTATCCGCAGCAAAATCTTCATTGAATGCGGATCCCAGATACGAAATTCCATCAGGCGGTTGTCTTTGACGTATTGGTCTATCTCTTTGCTTTTGGCATAAGGATAGGCGTGTAACTCAAAACCTCGGTCGGTAAATATCTGATATATGGCAATTCTCGGCTTGCCTTCGCAATGAATAGTGCCTTCTCGGTCTATATAGCCGCCAAGTAGCTCGACATTCCAGTTACGTTTATCGACGATCTTTTTAAGCGCCGTGTCAAAGCCGTGTGTCAATAGCCCTTCAGATTCACCCAAAGATTGGGAAACCATGTGATAAAAAGGTGGCAATTCACCCCAATTTATGGTTTTTTTCAACAAGTTGATGTCTTTTAACGTCGGATTTTTTGGCAACTCATACTTGCCGCCTGAACCGTGCAACATTTGTTGGTCCTTAATTCTGACTTGCGATATCTTAAGAATAACGCAAATTACACCTAATTGAGATTGTTTTCACTCAATAAAGTTCAGATAATATCAAAAAATAATTGGCCGATAACGATGAGTTTTTCCGCTGAGCCGATTCAGTTAGATACAACCGGACTTAAGTGTCCTTTGCTGTTTGTTAGAGTCAAACAGCAGTTAAAGCAGTTGAACGCAAATCAGACGCTTAAGGTTCTGGTTTGTGATAGTGTCGCCCTTGCCGATATCAAACGATATCTGAATAATCATGCCTATCGGTATACATTGCTGCAAAAAGAGGGCAATACGGTGGAAATTAACATCTCAAAGGATGCAGATTAGATGTTTGAATTCTTATCTCAATGGTATAAACGCAAATTCTCCGATCCCGAGTCTGTCACGCTATTTTTACTGCTGTTGATTGGCTTTTGTACGCTGTACTTTGTCGGTCATCTGTTGGTACCGGTGTTAGTGGCAATCGTTATCGCCTATTTGCTGGAATGGCCGGTCAATAAGGCCACCAAGTTGGGGCTGTCGCGAACTGCCGCCAGTAGTTTGGTGTTGCTGGTGTTTGTCAGTGTCAGTATCGCGGTGATGGTTGGCCTTTTACCTGTGTTTTGGCAGCAGGGCAGCAATTTACTTTCTGAAGCGCCGCAAATGCTAGAGCAGGGCAAAAACTTCCTCAATCAGCTGCCAGATAGATACCCTAAACTGGTCAATCAAGCGCAAATCGATATGCTGCTGGCCAATGTCGATGGCGGTATTATTGAGATCGGTCAAAAAGCCATTTCGGTGTCGTTTTCAACCTTACGCGATTTAGTGGCGCTGTTGATTTACTTTATTTTGGTGCCGCTGATGATCTTTTTTATGCTTAAGGATAAAGAGGCCTTAGTGGCCAGTTTTAAAACCCTGCTGCCCAGCACCCGTAGGCTCATCACTCAAGTCTCCAATGAAATGGATGTTCAGATCATGAATTACATTCGTGGCAAGCTGATTGAGCTGGTGGTGGTGGGCGTCGCTACTTATGTGGTTTTGGCCGTTTTTGATATGCGCTATGCCGCCTTGTTGGGGCTGTTGGTTGGACTGTCGGTGTTGGTGCCTTATGTTGGCGCGGCTGTGGTGACCATTCCGGTTGCTTTTGTTGGCTTGGCGCAATGGGGCATATCCCCTGAATTTTGGTACGCGATGATAGCCTATGGTGTGGTTCAAGCTCTCGATGGTAACGTTTTGGTGCCGCTGCTTTTTTCCGAGGCGGTGGATTTAAACCCGGTGTTTATTATCGTCGCGGTGCTGTTTTTTGGTGGGTTATGGGGCTTTTGGGGGGTGTTTTTTGCCATTCCGCTGGCTGCCCTGGTTAAAGCGGTACTCAGCGCATGGTCAAGCCAGCAGGCTCAAACCCAAGCGCCGCAAGAAACCGAGCAGTAAACCTTCAAGGGGCAAACGGCAATTAGCCGTTTTGCTCCAAGTACGCCAACACCACCTCATGATGATTTTTGGTTTTAAACTTATCGAACACGTGTTTGACGGTGCCGTCTTGGCCAACCAAAAAGCTTAGCCGATGAATGCCGTCATAGACTTTACCCATGAATTTTTTCTCGCCCCAAACGCCAAAAGCATCTGCTACGGCGTGATCTTCATCAGAGACCAAGGTGAAGTTCAGGCTTTTCTTTTGACAAAAATTATCGAGCTTTTTCACCGGATCAGGGCTGATGCCGATTACCTGCACATTCAAACTATCCAGCGCGTCTTTACTATCACGTAAACCTTCAGCTTGCACAATGCAGCCCGGTGTCATGGCTTTGGGATAGAAGTAAACCAGCACGTCGGATTTTTCCAAGCAGGCGGCCAATGAGACCGACGCTCCGTTTTGGTCGGCAAGATTGAACAGAGGGGCTTTATCACCGGCTTTTAAGGTGTTCATGTGCTACTCCTGAATTAATTTGGTAATGGTGAAATCTTGCTGCAACGACTGACACAACGCGGCAAAGTCGTTGGTAAAGGCATCAACGTCAATGTCGTCGCCAAATTGCACCGTCAAGTGTGTGGCGTGCAGTGATTTTTTACTCGCATCGACAAGGGCATCGGCTTTAAGTGAAGAAATATAAACATTTTTATGCGCCAAAAACTTGGTCACTGTGTTCAGTGTACCTGGAATGTCAGGGCCGATGTATTCAATGACAAAAGCATTGGTATTATCGATTTCTTTATGTTTGCTGGTTCGCTTCATCATGGTGAGCAGCCCAAGCTCATGACTGGTGGCCGGTAGGCTGTTTTCGACTCGAGTAATAGCCATTCTGTCGCCGGAGAGTAACATGATAAAGGTGAACTCTTGGCCGAAGATGGCCATACGGCTATCATGGATATTACAATTGCAATCATGTACCAAGGTTGTCAGATCGCTGACAATGCCGGTACGGTCACTGCCAATGGCGGTGACGACGAGATATTGAGTTTGCTGCATGACTGAAACTTATCTTCATTGATTATCAAACAAAGGACAAAGAGTCTAACACATCGACTAGCGGACTCAAATCCCGTGAACAAATAATCCTTTTGGCGGTTTTTTCGTGGTTTAAGTGGATATTCTGGGGTATGATACCGCCTTTTTAAGACACTTGCCCGCAGTGCCAGTAAACGCTGACGGGTGTTTTCAAATAGCGTTTGTTTGGATTTTTTTTATGCTAAAAGGCAGTATTGTTGCCTTGGTTACACCAATGGCCGACGATGGTGCGTTAGATTTTGCTGCACTGACCCGGTTGATTGAATATCACATCGACAATGGTACCGAAGGGTTGGTGGTACTTGGTACTACCGGTGAGGCGATGACCTTGACTTTTGAGCAGCAATTGCAAGTCATTGATGCTACCTTGACGACTGTCGCCGGGAGAATATCCGTTTATGTCGGAAACGGCAGCAATAATACCGCGCTGATTGTAGAGCGTCTGAAACAGCTCGACACCATGGGTTTTGATGGTTACCTGACGGTAACGCCTTATTATAACAACCCGACGCAGCGCGGTATGATTGCGCACTTTAGCGAAGTAGCCCGCCATACGCAAAAGCCGATGTTGCTTTATAATGTGCCAGGGCGAACCAGCTCGGATTTATTGCCGCAAACGGTGGCAACACTGGCCGAAATCGATAACATCGTCGGTATTAAAGAAGCCACTGGCGAGTTGTCTCGCTTGGCAGAATTAAAAACCTTATGTGGTGAGGACTTTATTTGTCTTAGTGGCGATGATGCCTCGGCACTTGAGTTTATGCGTTTAGGCGGGGACGGGGTTATTTCGGTAACGGCCAATGTTGCCCCTATGGCGATGGCACAAATGTGCCGACTGGCACTGGCTGGAGAATATCAGCAGGCCGAACGGATAAACCATCGCCTTGCGCTGTTACACCAACGCTTATTTATCGAGTCAAACCCGGTTCCTGCAAAGTGGGCCTTGCACCATATGGGGTTAATAAATAGCCCAATGGTGAGATTACCTTTAGTTTGTCTTGAACCAATTCATCAAAATGCCGTCCAAGAGGCATTAATAGCCGCCGACTTGACGTTTTAGGAGTGATTTGTGCAATTTTGGTTAAAATGTTCGATTGCCATCAGTTTAGCAAGTTTGGGTGTTGGTTGTGCCAGCCCAGAAGATAGAGTGGTTAATGAAGACCACCAGTATGTCAATGCCCAAGACCGTGCCCCTTTGGCCGTGCCACAAGGGATCTCAAGCCCTAAAGGCTCACAGGAATATGTGCTGCCAGAGGTAAAAGCCACAGGCCCTGTCGGTGAAGCGCTGGATATCAAGTCGCCACCACAGTTGTTTACGTTGGCTTCTGGTAGTCGATTGGACGACAAAAACAAGGTCAACAAGATCTGGTTTGATCGGACCAACGTGGTGTTGGACTTAGAGCGCTTTGCCTTTGATGCCATGGTTGAATTTTTGACCTTTAATGAGGTTAAGGACTCTACCGTCGATGAGCAAAACAAAACCGTTACAACCGGTTGGGTGCACCAGACAAAAGAAGAAGGCTTCTGGTTATGGGATGATGGCGGTAAAACCCTAAGCTATCGCTTTGCCACCAAACAAAAAGTTGTATTGGGTGGGGCCGCAGCCAGCGTTGAAGTTAAATTGATAGGCCACAAGGTCGGCAGCAAAGATGTGCCGCTATCGAGCCTTAGCCAAGACTTTATCAATCGCGCCGAAACCGCGTTTTTAAATGACTATATTTTCCATTACCAGTTGATGCAAGAGGACTTGATGCGTAAAGCCAAAGTGGCTATCGACAGCGAGTTTAATCTGGCGTTGACGCAAAATGCCGACGGCAACTGGGGTTTCCACTCGGCAAAAAGTGCCGATATTGTGTGGGGTTCGTTGCAACCGTTACTGCAAGAAGTCGGCTTTAATATCGATGATGTCAACCGCTCGACAAAGACCTTGTATTTGACATTGGCAGAAAAGGACAGCGGTTTTTGGAGTTCTTTGTGGTCTGACGATGATGCGTTTGAGGTGAGCCTCACACCGGGGCAATATATCGTTAAAGTGCACACCGATGAGCAAAGACAAAGTGATATCATATTCTATGACAAAGATGAAAAGCCACTAGCGCGCAATATGATGCGTTCGTTGGAGGAAGTCATAGGCAAAGCCGGACGTAAGTTAGAATTGCAGCTTTAGGCCGCAATCCTCTTAGCGTGCCGGTCACACCTTTTAGTTGGCACTGATGTGAGATTTATAGCGTCAGTGTCAACATTACTATACATTCAGATACAATCTTCTACATTAATTCAGTGCAAATTTGCCTCTCGGCAGGGTGTAATGAGCGAAAATTTCAGCCGCTTTAACCGTTTCCTGTAGTAGTATAGCCTGCGCCAAATCGGTCGTTTTGAGTAAAGTTAATCCATGCACAGTGTATTTCTTCGAGTCTACCTCGGTATGATAGTTGCGATGTTTACCGCCGTTTTTATCGGTGCGGTGGCAACCTATTATACCAATGAGTATCGAATCACCTCGCATATCACCAAATACTACAGCGGCATGTTCCGCCTCATCGGTGAGGGGATAGCACGTCATGAAGGGGTTAACCGAAAAAGATGGTTCGATGCCGTCGAACAGCTCAGTGGCCTCACTTTTGTCGAGATCTCTCAACAAAGCTCTGGCTTGAGCGAGTCGGAACTTGAACAGCTGAAGATCAAAGGCTTTAAACTTAAAATGGATTACGCCCTGACTCAAGGGCAGGCGTTTATCTCTTTGCCAGGCTCATCACAGTTGTTGACCGTTGAGCTCAAAGATTTTAGCAGTACCTTAGTCAGAGTATCGGCCTTTTTGGTGATCAATGAGTTGGGCAGGCATAAAAATCAAGACCGAGTCAGTGCTCTTAAAGACATTCGTGAGATGTTTGAATACCCGGTGAATTTGAGGACCAAGGACAGTTTGGCGCTGTCCTCATCCAATCTTGCCTTGCTCAATAAAGGCGATATTGTGGTTGAGCTAAAAAACACCACTGCCACAACGGCTAAGCTGGTGGCCTACGCGCCAATGGGCAATTGGCCATATGTACTGAGACTTGGACCGATCCCATTGTTCAACTGGCTGCCGTTGCCGATGGTCAGTATTGTGGTGGGGCTGCTGTTGATTTTTATGGCGACAGCGACCTACTACTTGGTTCATCCGATTGAAAAGCGTTTAAAAGGTATCGACTTAAAGATTGACCAAATAGGCAAAGATCAAGAGATTTCAATTGAATCGGCATCCAACGCCGACAAAGATGCCATCGACCGGCTTGAGGGCACGGTGGATGAAATGAGCTGTCGTATTCACCGCTTAATTGATGCGCAAACCGATATGGTCAGAGCCATTTCCCATGAGTTGCGGACCCCAATTACCCGCATTCGATTTCGAATGTCAAGTATTGAAGATGTGGCCGTGCCTGAGGTGTTAGAAGAAACCGATGGGGTCGAGCGTGACCTGACCGAACTTGAAAAACTGATAGATGAGGTACTGACCTTTACTAAGCTCAAACGCGAAAAGCCAGAGCTTTTGCTACAGCCGTTAAAGCTTCAGCGTTTTTTTGCCGAGATAGAACAGGCCATTGCACCACTGAGCAATGAAGTTGACGTCAGCTTTGAACAAGTGGACAATGTGCAGTTTTTTGGCGACAAGCGATTTTTACATCGTGCCATCGAAAACCTGATCATCAATGCTATCCGTTATGCCAACACCAAGGTGAGTGTGCGTTATGTCGTTAGTGATAACTTTCAGCATATTTGTGTCAGTGATGATGGTCCGGGGATCCCGCCAAAAGAGCGTAAAGCGGTATTTGAACCGTTTAAACGGCTGGATGCCAGCCGTTGTCGAACCTCTGGAGGATATGGCTTGGGGCTGGCTATTGTCAGTCAAATCGCGATGTGGCACCAAGGGATGGCACAAGCAAGAGAAAGTGAATGGGGCGGGGCCGAGATGGTATTTTCTTGGCCGTTGCAGTTAAATAGCGACGAGCAGTCATGATGAGCAGTATGATGAAATTTATCCTATCGAGCCTAAAACTCGGCGCTTTGTTTGGCTGCCTGCTGGCACCGGTGTTTTCGGTGATGGCGACAAATGCAGACACCCACAATTCAACAGAAATTTCAGACACCCACAAAAATGACAACACTGAGTCGCAAGAAGTGCTTAGTGATAACTTGACTAAAAAGTCAGACACCCACGAAAATTCGCTACAAGACAGCCCAACGGCGACTGCTAAATCGCCAGCCAAAGTGCTTGAGCGCCCCGCTGTTTTGCAAGACAAAGGCCCGGCTGCTATCTCCGCGCAAAAGCAGGCAGAAATTGACAAGTTAGTCGGCAAAAAGCGAGAGCAAGCGGTTGCCTCAGAAGATAAAAAGGTACTCCAAGATAAAGCGCTTAACAACCAGCGCAAGTTGGACCAAGGGACGATTGACGCTCAAATCGAAGACGTGTTAGGGTCGCAAGAATTTATCGAACTAGAAAAGTCGGAAGTGTTTTCTAAGTCGCGAAATAATACCAATAAAAACAAGAAAAAAGAGTCAGAACCAGAGGCAACATTATTGCAATTGGATCAGAGTGATCTGATGGACTATGTTGCTGAGGATGACTTTTGGAAGGAGCAATTAACCATTGAAGATGAGCCGGGGTAAAGAATGAGGATGGTAAATGATGAGACAGGCACTGTTTGACCAAGTGAGAGTGTTGTTAAGACCGGCTAAAGGTATATCCATTGGCTGGTTTTGCTGTTTCTCTTTGCTGCTGGGGCTGAACGCACCGAGTTTGGCTCATGAAGACGATATCGATAGTATTGAATGCGCGGTGCAGTTGCGTCGGGCAGGACATATTCAAATGTCTATCGATATGTTACTCAGGCTAAAGGCGACGGAACAAGCCAATGTACGGGTCAATCTTGAGTTGGTGATGGGTTACCTTAAGGCGCAACAATACGACCAAGCCGAACAGATATTGTCCGGCATTTTGGCGCTTTCCCCGCAAATGAAATCGAATCCTAAGCTGAAAAAGTTAGCTCAGATGATAACCAGAGCAAGACAAAACAGCGGTGCTCATACGGGGCTAGAGCAAAATGATGATGATTCGCCGTTAGAATTGGCTCAGACCCATCAATTTGACTTTGAGATCACCACCTACAAGGGGTTTGAAGAACTGACCAGTCAGTTTTCCTACCTTGAGATCACCGAATTTGAAGATTATTTTCAAATCGAATTGAAAAACGACATGCTCACCAGCAAGTATTATTACTCGGCTGCACGTCTAAAGGGCGAGTATCGCTTTACCCCAAGCGGCAGCTTCAACTTGTTTGGTCAGCCTACCTACACCTTTGTTTCGAATCGATTGACCTATTTTTATAAGCAAGCCGACACTTTAGCCGATGTCGATTTTGGCTATACCAGTTTGGATAGCTCTTGGTTTGTGATCCAGCCGGAGCATTGGTCTTTTAACGCCACTGTCAAAGGCAAATGGCACAATTATGATGGCGATCGCAGTCTCACCGAACTAAAAGCCGATATCAATCTATCGACTTTGGTTTATGGGGCTCGTCTAAAAGCCGGTATCAGTCATAACCAACATACCTTGGATATGAGCTATTTGCAGGATTACTATGACGACGATTACTTTATTATCGAACAAAAAAGTCGTTTGGTAAGCCCGTATATCGGCTTATCTTACCGTGTGACCCCCTCATTGTTGTTAAGTGGTGGCGTTAAGCGTCATAACATTTTATCTGACAACCCGTTACTAGAAGGACGAGTGCTTAGCTACAATGCGACGGTCAAATTCGATGTCACCGAGATATTTGAGCTGCATCTGTCCTATTCGCATAATGATCTGCGCTATGACTACTTTAACGTCGATGACTGTTTTGATTTGAATTCGTTTGAATGTTTGAATTCAGGTGAACTCAAACGCACTATTACTTTGGGTAGCGGTTATAGTATTTCACCCCATTGGCAAATTGGTCTTAATGCCATGTATATGGACAAAAAACAGGATAATGACTTTGGTCAAGATCAATGGAAGCGCTTAGAGGCTTTTGTTCGGTATCGTTTTTAGATAGGGTTTTTACGCTATCTCGGATTTTTATTCGGTATGTTGGCCTGTTCATTTTGTGAAGGCCATCACACTTTTGAACATTGCTTTGGCTTTTTGCTGCAAAGTAACTGTTTGTCAATCAACTCCCGACTATACTCCGTTTGTCCGTCGCAACATCACCATTTAGGATGTGACGAACGTCAATTAACAATTATATGTTGTACCACATTGGTCGTTATTGTTGGGAGGCAATACAATGTTGGGTAATTATCCTATAGGGTGCTTTTGGCGCGGTCTTGCCGCGCGTGTGTCGGCACAACACAATACGTTTTTATTTTTATGTCTTTGCCTTTTAGGCAGTTTTCCTACCTTTGCTGAACCATTGAGTGTGACTTTGCGCGATAGCTTGAGCGGCCAGCCGATAAGCGCGCAAAAAGTTGTCGCCTATGAGCTGGATGCCGATGATAAGCGTCAGTGGCGTGCCTCGGGCTATTCTGATGAGGCTGGACTGGTCAATTTCGATTTGGCCAATCTCGGCAGCGGTGGCCGCTATGTGGTGGCGGCGACGGTTTATAACAACTTCAAAGTATACAGCGAGGTTGTCACCGAACCGGGCCAGCTACCTATGGTTTTCGGCACCACGCGTATTCAAGTCTACAATGGCACGTTGGCAGATAAGCCGCCTTTGACTGAAAGTAAAATGCTTATCTATCGCTACGACGGGCAAAACAAGTCTTGGTTCGCTACGGCTTATACCGATGGTGATGGTATGCTCAAAATTGATTTGCCTGAAGTCGATAGTACGCAGCAATATCTGCTGGCGGGCAACAGTCCAATCTCAGGTCAGCGTAAATACTCCGAGCCTTTGAATCACTCGGGCGTACATCAATTTGTACTTGGGAATCTGCCTTTGAATGTCACTGTGGCCGATGGTTTGTCTGGCAGTGCCATCGCCGAGCAACGTGTGGATGTCTACTATTACGATAGTGAGGGTAAAAAGCGTTGGTACACCAAAGCCTTGACCGATGACCAAGGGCAAGCGACCTTTGACTTAGAAGGGTTGGGCAGTGGCAAAGAGTATGTACTTAGAACCAAGCTTTTTAACGAGTTATCGACTTACTCCGATAGACTCAATAATACCGGCGAATATCAGTTTGCCGTTGGTACCAGCCAAATTAATGTGCTCAATGGCACTGTCTCACCCAAAGTCAGCTTGCCGGGGCATAAACTCTATATCGATAAACTCGCTGCCGATGGTAGCAAAAGCTATTTTGCCCGGGTATACAGCGATGAGGCGGGCAAGGCTCGGATTAATCTGCCCGGGCTCGATAGAGGTCAGGTTTACCTCGTGCGCGCTAAGTCTACCGTTGATGACGCGACCTACTATGAACAGCGTATTTCAGCCAAAGGGGTGTTGGATCTCGTGGTGGGTTCTATACCGCTTAAAGTCACTGTGGCTGATGCCATAAGCGGTCAGGCCATTGCCGCTAAAGAGGTGTCCGCTTATCGGATAAATGCCGATGGCAGCAAAAAACGTGTTGCCAAGCGCGTTACCGACGACCAAGGACGAGTAGACTTTGACTTGCCGGAGGTAGATAACGGACAGCCATACAAACTTGCCGTTGCAGGCTTTGATGATTATAAAAGTTACAGTCCAAATATAAGCGCTTCAGGTGACTACCGCTTTGCCGTCGGTTCGACAAAGGTCGTTTTAAAAAATGGCAGTGATGCTGCTAAGCCGTTATTGGCGAATACCGCGCTAAAAATTTATCAGGTCATTGATGGCAAGAACAAATGGTTTGGCTCTGCCATCTCTGATGAGCAAGGTATCGTCAGATTGGATTTACCTGGCCTTAACGAAGGGCAAAGTTATCGTTTTGCCGCCGACAGTACGGTTAACCAAAGTCGTAAATATTCTCAACTGCTCAGCCAAGTTGGCACCTTTGAATTTATTGTTGGAAATCCGGCGTTGACGGTGAAAGTGTTTAATATTTTGAATAACGCACTGTACGCCAATGAACAAGTAACAGCCTATTGGCTTGATGACAATGGCAAGAAAAATTGGTATCAGCGGCTAACCACAGACAACAATGCCGAGGTCCGTTTCGATTTAGATGATATTGCCAACGGCCGTGAATATGTTTTTAAAGTGTCAAAATTCAGCACCGGCAGCAGCTATAGCCAAACGGTCACGCAACCTGGGCAGTTAGACTTTGGTATCGGTGCGGTGCCAATGACATTACTCGACAAAACCACCTCAAATCCTCTTACCGGCGTGAAAGTGGTTGCTTATCGTATAGCGGCTGATGGTCAACTCAGCTGGGTCAAGTCTGGCTATACCGACAGCCAAGGGCTGTTGACCTTTGATTTTCCTGAGTTGCTGTTGGGTGAACGTTTTGGGTTTAAGGCGAGAGATCCCTTTGGCGAAGGCAAAACCTATTATGGTCCTATCATCAGCGGAATTGGTGAGCAGCGCTTTATGGTTAAGCAAGGTGAGTATGGCTCATTTGACCTAATACCGCCAGTTATCACTATCGATACGCCAGATAAAGATCATGCCAATGCGACCGGCTTTATTGTTGCCGGTGTGGCCAGTGACAATGAAGGGATTGAGCGAGTTGAGATCAGTATTGACAGTCATCAAACCTTGGCGAGCATACAAAATGATGGTCACTGGCAAGTGACTGTGCCACCAAGCTGGCTTGAGGGTAAAACCGCCATTGCCATTACTGCCAAGGCATATGATATTACCTTAAATAGCACAACGGTTACTCGAAGCTACCAGTTGAGTTTTGATGTAGAAGACCCGGTTATTGTGGTTGAGTCCCATCAAAATCAGCAGCAGGTGAATGCGCTTGGCTTTACCGTATTTGGAACCGTGAGTGATGATATTGGGGTTGAGTCTATCACGGCTAGCCTTACCGATCCTGTGCTTGGCAAAACCATAGACACCCAGACTTTAAATGTGTCTTCGTTGACAGGTCAGTGGGCATTGCCGGTGACCAGCGCCAAGGTGACGGAAGGTCAAAGCTTTGTTATTGAGTTGGTTGCTACCGATATCAATCAAAAGACGACCACCGAGCAGTTGACCTTGATCGCTGTCGCCGTATCTAACAATCCATTGCAATTGGCTCAGCGTATCACTTTTGGCCTGACGCCGGCTTTATTGAGCCGCATTCATCAGGGCCAGGATATATTGGCTGAGCAGCTCAACCCGCAAGCGATTGAAGACAGCGCCTTTGAAGATGAGATGGCGGCAAGAGTGATCAGCGACAGAGCCGATTTAAGCGATTATCTCATTAGCTACATGGTTGGCTCGAAAAAACAGCTCAAAGAGGTGATGGCGTGGTTTTGGGAGAATCATTTTAGCACTGATATCCGCATTCATGGCTCAGTGGCCTACGAGTTGGCTGAAAATCGCTTGTTCCGCGAACATGCGTTAGGCAACTTTAGAACTTTACTGGGTGTGAGTGCCAAAAGTGCAGCCATGATTGAGTATTTGAACAACGCGCAAAACGTCGCCGGTAGAGCCAATGAAAATTATGCTCGGGAGCTAATGGAGCTACATACCATGGGCGTCGATGGTGGCTACAACGCTCAAGACATCGCTGAGCTGTCACGTATTTTCACCGGTTGGCACCAAAGCGATGGGGCGTTTTTATTTAACGATGGGCTTCACGACAATGGCGATAAGCTGTTCTTGGGTCAAACTATTATTGGCGCGGGGGTAAATGAGGGTGAGCAAGCGCTAGACTTACTTGCAAGACACCCATCAACCGCCAGTTTCATTTGTGCTAAATTGGTCACCTTGTTTGTATCCGATACGCCGGTATCTTCACTGCAAAGTCAATGCGCTTCTGAGTTTTTGGCCAGTGACGGTGACATCAAGTCGGTTTTGCGGGTGATTTTTGCTTCTGATGCTTTTGCCCTGAGCGAGCATTACCGCAGTAAATTAAAGACACCCATAGAATTAGTCGGCAGCACCTTACGGGGCTTTAATGCCGAACTCAATGCGGGCGATATCTCCGATGCCTTAAATCGCATGGGCATGACCTTATTTGAGTACCCCACGCCCACTGGGTTTTCTGAGGTCGCGGAGGACTGGCTCAATACTAATGGGCTATTGCAGCGGATGCGTTTTGCCAATCAGGCCGCAGCACAAACCGATGTTCACGCCATGATGAGTGCACTAGGACTGAGCTCGGCAGAAGCCATTGTCAGTTATCTGTTGGAGTTGACTATGGCTAACGACTATAGCGAGTTGGAGTATCAGCTGTTGTTGTCGATACTCAATCAGGACAGTCCATTTGACTTTAACGCCAACGATGCCGATGAAAAGCTCAACCGAGTGTTGCGCACGTTATTGTCGTTCCCCGGCTACCAGTACAATTAAGGAGCATTATCATGAATCGTCGATTATTTTTAAAAGGGCTACTGGCAACCGGGGCAACCAACGCACTGTTAAGTGGCAACCCTTTTAGCTTTAAGGTCAACACGGCAAAGGCAGCTGAGGGGAAAACTTTGGTGGTGTTGTTTCAACGCGGTGGCTGCGATGGTCTAAATGCCGTTGTGCCTTACACCGAAGAACGCTATTACCAGTTGCGACCTACGATTGCGATCACGCCACCGGAAAGCGGCAATGCCGAGTCTGCGATTGACATCAATGGCATCTTTGGTTTTCATCCGGCGCTTGCGCCGTTATCTGAGATCTATCAAGCAGGCACTATGGCAATTATGCCGACGGTACATTATCCCAACGCCACCCGATCACACTTTTCTGGCCAGCATTATATTGAGAGTGCTCATCGGGTCAATGTGTCTGACGGTTGGTTAAATCGCCACCTGCAAAGCCAACAGTTTAATGCTCAATTTCGTGCGGTGAGCTTCGGCAATGAACTGGCGCAATCGCTCAGAGGCAGCGAAACAGTCGCATCACTCAGTAGCTTGGGGGCTTTTAGCTTGGGCGTTTCAGAACAAGAACAAAGTCTACTGCTGAGTAATGTGTCTCAAGTGTACAATCAGGATCCGGGTGATAGGCCAACTCGTCAGCTACTGCATCGTTTTGGCCGAAAGGTGGTTGGCGATCTTGATGTTATCCAGCAAGTGCGCAACCAACCATACACGCCAGCCAATGGTGCGCAATATCCACAAAACGGCTTTGGCAATACCTTGATGCAAATTGCTCAATTGATCAAATCTGGTATCGGTCTTGAGTTGGCTACCGCCAGTGTGGGTGGCTGGGATAATCATTCCGGTCAAGGGGGAGGGGAGGCAACTGGACGTCAGGCCAGAGCGCATGCGAATTTTGCTCAAGGCATACATGCCTTTTATACTGACCTTGGCAGTATGATGAGTGATGTGATGATATTAACTCAGACTGAGTTTGGTCGTACTGCGGCGGAAAATGGCTCTGGCGGCACTGATCATGGTTATGCCTCTACTTGGTATGCTATCGGTGGCGGTGTTCAGGGGGGCGTTTATGGGCAATGGCCTGGTCTTTACGAAGATCAGTTGCAATCGGGCCGCTTTTTACAAAGCACCGTCGATTACCGTGATATTTATGCGGAAGTTTTAACTCACCACTTAGGCAATAATAATCTTGAATTACTGTTGCCTGAGCATGATGTAACGTCTTTAAGTCTGTTTGGTGTTTGACATTAGGCGATGCGCCTGAAAGGACGCGTCGCGGGAACAGCTTCTCCAAGGACGTTCGCAGCCAAGTGACAAGGATGTTCCCGCGCTACTTTACGGATTTATCAGCTAAACATAAACTGTGCCAGCGCTTTTTGAATGGCAACCACGTCGCTGCCCGACTTCAGTTCTTTGGTAATGGGCGTTTCGCTGCTGGAGATCCACAGCTTTAATTCGACATCGAGATCAAAATGACCTGCGGTTTCCACCGCAAAGTGTGAAATCGATTTGTAGGGGATTGAGTGATATTCCACTTTTTTACCCGTTAACCCCTGTTTATCAATAAGGATCAGGCGCTTGTTGGTAAAAATATACATGTCGCGAATTTCTTTATAGGCCATGGCAACGGTTTCATTGTCAGCCAATATTGGCGCGAGTTCATTGGTGATCTCGCCGACATCAATTTCAGAAGCATTGCCCATTAGGCCAGATAATAGTCCCATGTTGTTTTCCTTACTTTTTGGCTTTTGTTGCATTGATTGTAGAACATAATGACGAAGTGCTCTTGTAATATTATTTGTCACTGGTTAAGGTAGCCTCCTTTGTAACACACGATTGATAGAAAAAAGGAGTGTTCGATGAAAAAATGGTTGGTGTTGGGCATTGCCCTCGGTTGTTTGACCGCTCAGGCCCAAGCGAGAGATGATGTGGGTAGTTATTCCATTAAAGAGGCGCTGTCGCTAGAGCAGGCTAAACAAAAGCTTGGGAACAGTGTGGCTTTTTATTTTGGCGAACAGTCACATCCAAAAGTCTTAAAGCGCTTTGGTCACTTTGGTACCAACAAGAAAACCAATGCCTTTAACAAGAGTGACAAAGAAGCCTGCCAGTGGGTATTTTTATCGGCGATGCTTCAGCTTAAAGAGCGCGCTCAAAGCGAAGGCGCCAATGCGGTGATCAATATCAAATCCAATTACAAAAGCAATTTGACCTCATCAGATACTGAGTTTAAATGTGGTGCCGGTACTTTTGTCGCAGGTGTTGCTTTGGTCGGTGATTTTGTTGTTATCGAAAAGTAGAGTTCATTGCAAAACAGTTGTCTGTGTCGGTCTTTGAAGATTCGGACATATCAGCTTGCCATATTGACAGCGCGCTCCGTGCGCTGTCTATTGACTACATCCTGTAGGCGATAGCTCCCTATTTTGGAATAAACGCCACAATTCTTAAAGGGCCGCCACTACCGCCTTTGATTTTCATCGGCAGGGCGACGATAGTCGCGCCTGTTGCTGGTAGTGCGTTTAAGTTGGCGACATTTTCAAAACCGGGAATGTTGTGCTTAAACAACATAACGTGGGTTTCAAAATGAGTCGATTTGCCATAGTCGAGGCTTGGGGTATCTAAGCCTACTGCTTTGATTTGACGTTCGGTGGCGATAAATTTCGCTGCATCCGGATGAATGCCGGGAAAGCTCAGGTGTTTTACCGCTTTGTCGCCGCGCATATCGGTGCCCATATATTGTTTTCTATCATGGTAATACTGGGCAAAGCCGGTATTGATCAGCAAGATACTGCCTTTGGCGATTTTGCCGTGTTGTTTTTCAAATCCAATAATGTCTTCCACCATCAAACGGTAGTCACGATTGACTTTGGTTTTGGCCGAAATATCAATCACCACTGCTTGGCCAATCAGTTGTTCTAAAGCAACTTGCTCGACACTTTTGCGGCCTTGATAAAAATGGACCGGAGAATCTAAATGCGTGCCGCCATGTTCGGCGGCTTCAAAGTTGTAGGCGCTATAATAGTAGCCCTTATCGGTTTGACCTTCAAACACGGTGGTTTTTTTAAAGCTGTCGGCCGTTGGCCAATAGACGCTGTGCTCATCGAAAGGGTGGGTTAAATCGACCCATTGACCATCGTCGAACGGATTTGCCTGAGCCAAGGTGGAAAATGCCGTGGCTAGGAGGGCAAAGCATAAGGATTTACGGTTGTTATTCATATCGGTTTGTTGCTTATTGAAATGAGTGGTTTCTAGTATAGGTGAGTTGCGGGAAAAGCTTTAGTGTTTTGTGGGTGTCTGAAAAGTATGGGTGTCTTGAATTGAATTTGTGGGTGTCTGAAAAGTATGGGTGTCTTGAATTGAATTTGTGGGTGTCTGAAAAGTATGGGTGTCTTGAATTGAATTTATGGGTGTCTGAAAAGTATGGCTGTCTAAAAAGAAATTCACCTCGGTGGTCAAAGCCTGTTATCATAGCCCCAAAAAACAATCCGGCTTAACTGTCCAAGTTGTCCTAAGCAAACATGTTTTATATCCACCAGTCAAACCTGCTTGAAGTGCTTGCCGAAACCCTCGGGGCGTTGCTTGCGTGCGATGTTCCGGACGACCCTTTTGCCGCCGAGCAAATTTTGGTGCAAAGTCCTGGGATGTCGCAGTGGTTGAAGATTTTTTTGTCTCAGCGCCTGAGCGTGATGGCCAACTGCGACTACCCATTGCCGTCGAGTTACATTTGGGGGCTGTATCAAAGGCTGTTTGATGATCTGCCCGAGCAGTCGGCTTTTAACAAGCCGGATATGACATGGAAGCTCTACACCCTTTTGCCACAGTTTTTAAATCAACAAGCCTTTGCTCCGCTCAATGCCTATCTACAACAGGATGATGACCAGTTGATGCGGTTTCAGTTGTGCGAAAAAATTGCCGACGTGTTTGACCAGTATTTGATGTACCGTCCCGACTGGATTGAGAGCTGGGAGCGAGGTGAAGATGCGATAAAAGGTGGCGATATCACATTGCATCCTTGGCAAAGTACGCTGTGGCGAGCACTTAAAGCCCATACAGGTGCGCTTGGACAGTCTCCTTATCACCGCGCAAATCTGCATGAGGCAATGCTGGATAAACTAAAGTCTAAAGCGATTGTCACTCAGGCCAATTTGCCTAAACGGTTGTTTATTTTTGGCATTTCAGCTTTGCCTTCGCAGCAGTTAGATATTTTTGAACACATGGCTGAGCATATCGACGTTCACTTGATGCTGTTCAATCCCTGTTATCATTACTGGGGGGATATTGTCGATGAAAAACAATTGGCTAAGGTTGAGGCGCGCTTTCTCAATCGCCGTCATTTCGGTCTTGGCGAAGACAACTATTTGACGGTCGGCAACCCGCTGTTGGCCTCATGGGGTAAATTAGGGCGTGACTATCTCGAACAACTGTTGTCACTTCAGGCCGAACAGCAAGACTACTTTATAGCGCCTGAGCCTAATACTGCACTCAGCACCATTGCCAGCGATGTATTTGAACTGTCTTATCGTGGTCAATTAGAACCGCTTAGCCCAGAGCAAAGCATAAGTGATGAGGGAAAAGCCTCTCTGGCAAGTGAAGATGACTCCATTGTTTTTCATAGTTGTCATAGCCCTTTACGAGAAGTCGAGGTGCTGCATGATCAGTTGCTCAAATTGTTTGCCGATGATAAATCACTGACACCCAAAGATGTGATAGTGATGATGCCAGACGTATCGGCATACAGCCCTTACATTGACGCGGTATTTTTAGCCTGCGATCAACACCGCATTCCCTATGCCATTTCCGATAGAGGATTTGCGCAGGAAAACCCGATTATCAATAGTTTTTTGCAACTGATGCGTTTGCCGCAAAGCCGCTTTTGCGCCTCTGAATTGCTGGATCTTATCAGTGTGCCTGCGACGATAAGAGCGCTGGGGCTCAGTGAGCAAGACATTAATTTGGTGCATCACTGGATTGAGCGGGTGGGGATCCGCTGGGGCATCGATAAGCAACATAAGCGCAGCTTTGAATTGCCCGGCGAAGGCCTTAACAGCTGGCGCTTTGGTCTTAATCGTTTGCTGATGGGCTACTGTATTGCCGATGATGTGTTGATCGAGGGTATTTTGCCCTACGCTGAAGTTGAAGGCCAAGCGGTTGAAATCCTTGGCAAGCTGGTGCGTTTTATGGATGTCCTAATCGAATTCAGAGGTGCCTTGGCAAAACCTGCCTGCTTAAGTGAAAAGGCTCAACAGGTCAGCGAGATGCTCGAGCAATTCTATCAGCCAGAGGCCGAGGAGCTGGCTGTGGTCAATCAAATTCGTGAAGTTTTGATCGCACTTAAACAGCACCAAGATAACGGCAACTGCCCTCAGCCGATCAGTCAAAGTGTGTTTACCTATTGGCTCAGCCATGCTTTTGATGAAAAAGGGGTTGGCCAGCGCTTTTTAGCCGGCCAAGTCAACTTTTGTACGCTGATGCCGATGCGCAGTATTCCGTTTAAGGTGATCTGCCTTTTGGGGATGAATGACGGCGATTATCCCCGCTTTGTCGCACCTGTCGGCTTCGATTTAATGGCCGCTGGCATCGCTCGCAAAGGTGACCGCTCAAGACGAATGGACGACCGCTACCTCCTTTTAGAGGCTTTGCTCAGTGCCCGAGAAAAACTCTATGTTAGTTATGTTGGCCGCTCTATTTCAGATAACAGCGAAAAGCTGCCCAGTGTGCTGGTTACAGAGTTGATAGACTACTGTAAAGACAGATTTATTGATGGTGAGCATCACCACTGGGTTTATGAACATCCGCTACAACCGTTTAACGAAGCTTACTTTGCACCTGATGCCAAACTGAGGAGCTATCAGGCCCATTGGTATCGCTATGTTAAAAGTAAAGACGATATATATGAGAAAACGCCATGGGAGCCGATAGCCGAGCTGGAACCCATTGAAGAACTTGAGCTTGCCGAGCTTGAGCGGTTTTTATTGCATCCGGTACGTTACTTTTTTAATCACACTCTGCAACTGCACTTTAGTACGCTTGCTGATACCGAGTTAGATGATGAGATATTTGCCCTAGATGGTTTGTCACGCTATCAACTGTTGCAAAAATTAACCTCTGAGAAACTCAGCGCCAGCGGCAAAGACAGCTTTGAGCAGATCAAAGCCAGCGGTCAGTTGCCTCACGAGGAGGTCGGCAAGTTGGCCTATGAATCGCTCAACCAACAGGCTGAGCAGTTTGTTGCCACTTTGCAAAGCTTTGACATGGGCTATTTAAAGCCCCAAGAGATCCAAATCGAATTTGATCAGCTGCGACTTGTCGGTTGGCAAAAGCAATTGACCAAAGCCGGCTTGTTGTTTTATCGCCCGGCTAAAATCAACGCCAAAGACAGGCTTAGCGCATGGATAAACCATGTGGTGATGTGTGCAGCGAAGCACCCGGTAACGACGCGTTATTTTGGTCTCGATGAGGCCATTCAGTTTGCACCGATTGAACAACCGCAGGCATATGAGATTGTCGCCGGTTGGTTGGCGCTTTATCAGCAAGGGCAAAAGGCACCTTTGGCGTTTTTTGTCAAAACCAGTGAAGCTTGGGCCAGCAAGGGGAAAGCCAGCGAAGTTGAAAAGGCGTTTAACGGTTCGAGTTTCAGTCAGATAGCCGGGGAAGGGGATGACCCCTATATTAAGCAGGTGTTCAAAGAGGTCAGTCAGTTGCCCGTAGAGTTTGAAAAATTGGCTGAGCAGGTCTTCACCCCGCTGCAAACCGCAATGGAGCCACTAGATGCATAAGCTTGAACCGCTGAAAATGCCGCTCAATGGCGTTAATTTGATTGAGGCAAGTGCCGGTACGGGGAAAACCTATACCATTACCACCTTGTATTTGCGTCTGTTGCTGGGGCTGCGCTCGGCCGAGCAAATCGAAGATGGTCTGTCGGTTGAGCAGATCTTGGTTGTAACCTTTACCGAAGCGGCAACCGAGGAGATCAGAGACAGAGTACGTAAACGCTTAAATGAAGCTAAAACGGCGATATTCTTGCGTAATGTATCTTCTGAGCACTATCAGATGGACCCTGTACTTGCGCAACTGTTAGCGTTGTTGCCGGACCCTGATCTGGCGTGGCGACGATTGGACGCCGCCGTCAAAATGATGGACGAAGCCTGTATTTTTACCATTCATGGTTTTTGTCAGCGAATGCTCAAGTATCACGCCTTTGAAAGCGGCAGCTTGTTTGACAATCAGTTTATTTTGGATGAAAAAGTCTACTTGCTCAGCGCCGTAAAGGACTTCTGGCGGCGTACGGTTTATCCGATGTCAGGGCTTAAACTTCAGCTGTTTTTAGCGGTTTGGGCGACGCCACAAAAGCTGCTGAAAGACATTCAGCCGCTATTGAATCGTCAGGGGGTTAAGGCGCTCAACATTATCGATGAACACACCCTCGACAGCGCCATTAACGAGTACGCCGAACTGTCGCAACAGGTGAAAAGGCTGTGGCTTGATGAGCAGATCCCAAAGCTTATCAACGACTCGACGATGATGAGGGCTCGCAAAAGTGCCAAACCTGAATATCTACAAGCTTTTACCGAGTTTTGTCTCAGCGATGATATTGCCTTTAAAAAGGCTGAAGGTTGGGCTGTGTGGTCGAGTGAAGCGGTAGCCAAAGCCTGTAAAAAAGGCACTGAGCCGCCGGAGCATAAAATATGGGCGTTATTTGACCGGCTGGCTACACTACAAGCGACACTCGACAATGATTTGGCGGCATTTTACAAGCATAAGGCCTTTGGCGAGATAAAACAGCTTCTGTTGCAGCAAAAGCGCTTAGAGCAAAAAATTAGCCCTGATGATTTACTTGAGCAGTTGGCTTTGGCGCTAAAACACCCGGATAAAGGGGCGACACTGGCCGCTAAGATAGCCGCGCAGTTTCCTATCGCTATGATAGATGAGTTTCAAGACACCGATCCGCTGCAATATGAGATCTTCTCTACCATTTATGGCGTTGATGGTGCCAGTATGGTCATGATTGGCGACCCTAAGCAGGCCATTTATGGCTTTCGTGGTGCCGACATTTTCACCTACATTGAAGCCAAAACTCAAATTTCAGACACCCACAGTTTTACCCTCGATACCAACTGGCGCAGTAGTGCCAAATTGGTCAGTGCCGTCAATGGCCTATTTGCCCAAAGCCCGGATCCATTTATATACAACGAGGCTATCGCCTTTTATCCGGTCAATGCCGCAGCCAGCGCCGACAAAAAACCGCTGTCGCTAGCGCATGATCAAGATGCCTCGCCGTTGCAATTTTGGCATCTATGCAGTGACGACAATTTGCCGATCAGCAAAACTAATGCCCAAGGTATTTTAGCCATTCGATGCGCCAACGAAATCGCAAAGTTGCTTGAAAAGTCGCAACATGGACAGGCAAAAATAGGTGAGCGGCCGCTGGTGGCCGGAGATATTTGCGTCTTGGTCAGAGACCGAAACGAAGCCGACGTCATTCGCCAAGCGCTAAATCAGTCTGGTGTACAAAGTGTGTATTTGAGTCGGCAAAGTGTGTTTGAAACCGACTTGGCGATGCAGTTTTATCTGTTGCTTGATGCGGTGTTTCAGGCCAGCAATGAAAAAGCGATTAGAGCGGCGCTGACTACGGCATTTTTTGGTTATTCGTTTAATCAATTGTGGTTGTTGAGTCAAAACGAGGATGATTGGCAGGGGATCTTGGATCTGTTTACCCAGCTGCATCAGCTCTTATTTAAAAACGGAGTGATGGCGGTGATCCAATATTTGCTGGTGCATTTGGATCTGGCGGGGCGTTGGCGTAGCCAATACGCCAATGTGCAGCGGCTACTAACCGACATTCGTCATATCGGCGAGCTGTTACAGCAAAAATCGTTGGAACTCGATGGCATCAATCGCTTGATGCTATGGTTTCACGAGCAGTTGCTGGCCACAAGCGATGAAGGCAAGGTACAACAACTCAGGCTTGAAGATGATGCCAACCTAGTACAGATTGTGACAATGCACGCATCTAAAGGCTTGGAATATCATTTGGTGTTTTTACCCTTTGTTTGTAGCTACCGCGCAGCTGCGCTGAGCTTGTTTCATCAGGACAACACCCAGGTGATTGACTTTACCAATCACAAAGACAATTTAGCCAAAGCCGATAAAGAGCGTTTGGCCGAAGATCTACGTTTGCTTTACGTGGCGCTGACAAGAGCGGTTCACCGTTGTTATGTGGGTGTCTTTAATTTAAAGGTCGGTAATAGCAAAGCCAGCCAATTGCTGCAAACGGCGTTAGGGCATCTGCTGTTCCATTCGCTGCAATCAATCGATGACAGCAGCATTGCCGAGCGGTTGGGGGAGCTATGTCAAAGCCTCAATCAAAGCGGTAAGATCTGCGCGCTAGAAACCATCACTGCCGATATCTTGCCTTACCGGGCATCGCTGACAAACACTCAAGCGCAAGCGGTAGTTTTTCATGAGTTTAACGGCAAAATCGAGCAGGATTGGCGGGTAACCAGCTATTCGGCACTCGCCCATGGCGTTGGCACCATACAAGAAAAGCCCGGCGGTACGGATGAAGGTGAGATCATTGTGCCGCAAGAGACAACCTTAGGCGTCAATTTACACAATCGATTTGGGTTTCCCAAAGGGGCCAATGCCGGCAGTTGCCTTCACGAAATATTGGAAAACATTACATTTACCGAGTTTGTTAAGGACAACAGCGATGATGCCGTTATTGTTGCAGCCTTGAACAAGTACGGCATCGATGAGGGCTTTGCGCCTGTGGTGGAACAGTGGATGGTCTCGGTACTCAATACTCGGCTTAACCGCCAAGGGCTAAAGCTCAATCAAATCGAACAAACACAATGCCTCATTGAAATGGAGTTTTATCTGCCTATCAGCCGTTTAAGCCCGAGGGAGATCAATCAACTGTTGAGCTTACATTTAGCGCGTAAGGTGGAGGCGTTTCGCTTTGCCAATTTGCAGGGGATATTAAAAGGCTATGTCGATTTGATCTTTTGCCATCAGGGCCAGTATTTTGTGCTCGACTATAAGTCAAATCACTTAGGTGAGCGTTTTGATGATTACGATAAGACGAATATGAGTGAAGCGATGGATGCCCATCACTATCACCTACAGTATTTACTGTACTCACTGGCGCTGCATCGATACTTACAAAATCGCCTTAAAAACTATGATTACGATCGCCATTTCGGTGGTTGCTACTATTTGTTTTTACGTGGTATGGATGAGCGCAACAGTCATTTTCAAGGGGTTTATTTCAACCGTCCGCAGCGGTCGGTTATCGACATGCTTGATGGTCTGTTTGCCAAAGGGGCTTTGTCGCAGCCCGAACTTGGATCCCCTGAACAACTCGGCTTGTTTGGAGGTTAAATGATTTGGCTTGAGCAGTTGCTAAAACACAAAATAATACGCCCCATCGATGCGGAGTTTGCTCGTTTTATTGTTCAGTCTCAGCAGACGCAAGATGAGGCGTTGGCGCTGTTGGTTACCTTGTTGAGTGTTGAGTTGGGACACAAAAACGTTTGCCTCGACTTAGGTGCAATCGATGTGCTGGCACCTTTGGGGCAATTACCTGCGGAGATTCAACTGCCCTCACTCACCGCTCTCAAAGACAGCTTGGCGAATTATGATTGTATTGCAACGGTACGCTCGGCTACTGCAGTGCCCTCCAAGCCTTTGGTGCGTTACAAAAATCGTCTTTATTTACAGCGTTATTGGCAGTATGAAGTCTCAGTTGCCGAGCGACTAAAGCACTTTGCCTTAAAGCCAGTAGCGCTTGATATCGAATTGGCAACAACCATGCTACAGCAGTTGTTTACGCCTCAAGCTGAGCTAGACCGGCAGAAGATCGCCTGTACCATGGCGCTTCTGAAGGATTTTGCGGTGATCACTGGTGGGCCTGGTACGGGAAAGACCACGACAGTCACCAAATTGCTGGTATTGCTGATTGCCCAATATTTGAAAAGCCTCGGCCATCGGCCAGTGATCAAGTTGGTGACACCCACAGGTAAGGCGGCTGCAAGGCTTAGTGAGTCAATCAAAGGCGCTAAGGCGCGTTTGGATATTGCGCCGCAGATCATGCAAAACCTGCCTGACACCGCAACTACCATTCACCGTCTGTTGGGGGTAAAGCACAATAGCAGCAACTTTGTCCACAACCGCGATAATCCACTGCACTTGGATGTACTGGTGGTTGATGAAGTTTCGATGGTGGATCTGCCGATGATGGCCAAACTACTCGAAGCGCTGCCGGAAAATGCCAAGGTAGTCATGCTGGGCGATAAAGATCAGTTGGCGTCGGTTGAAGCCGGTAGTGTACTGGCCGATATCTGTGGCCAAGGGAAGACTATGCAAGCATTTTCGCTCGACGTTGCCACACAGATTGAGGCGCTGGCCCAAGTGCGTTTGCCCGAATCCCCCCTTGAGCGACCATCGCTGAGCAATTGCATCTGTCTTTTGGAAAAAAGTCATCGTTTTGATGATAAAAGTGGTATCGGTCAGCTGGCCCAAGCGGTGAATCGTGGTGACATCGACGGGGCATTGCACTTAGAGCGAAGTGGCGCGGCGCAATTACTCTTTCGTGATATCGATGAGACAGACTACCAGTATTTGATAAACCACAGTGCGCGGGCATATCAGGTTTATCTGCAAATGGTCAAAGACGGCGTTGATGCCAAAAGCATTATTGAGCAGTTTAACCGTTATCAGGTCTTGTGTGCGATGCGTGAGGGTGACTACGGTGTCAGCGGGCTCAATGAGGCGATTGAAAAACGCTTGGCACAACTGGGTATGATTGAACCCAAGCAGCAGTTTTATCCTGGTAGGCCCATAATGATTGCTAAAAACGATTATGCGCTTCAGCTATATAATGGTGATATTGGTGTGCTCCTCCCCGATGAGCAAAGCGGCCATTTAAAGGCTTGGTTTATTAACTCAGATGCCCAAGTTCGCTCGGTGTATCCCAACAGGCTTCCGGCTCACGAGGCGGTATATGCGATGACGGTACATAAAAGCCAAGGCTCAGAGTTTGAAGAAGTGAGCTTTGTCTTGCCTGCGCTCAGTCAAGCTCAAGGCAATAAGGTACTTAGTCGAGAACTGGTCTATACTGGCATTACCCGTGCGAAAAAACAGTTTAACCTGTTTGCGCAAAAGCAGGTGCTGAACATCGCCATTGGCGAGCGAACTGCCCGCAACAGTGGCTTGGCGGCTTTGCTTTACGGCAATTAACCAACTGTGCAGATGATGGCGAGAAGCTTGTTGATAAAGGGGACTTTTGCGCGAAAAAAAGGCCAATCGGGGGTGATTGGCCACTCATAGACTTGGACTATGAAACAAAATTTTTTCTTGCGAAAAAACAACTACTGCACAATATTTGACCATGAATAGGGCGATTAGTTCAATAAAATTTGAATTAATTTTAATTTGTTTTAACTTTCAACCGGTTAAAATGACATTATTCTAACTTATCGAGACTTATGCCAGTGCCGCTGTTTCATTCGTCATTAAATGGCGTAACTGTTGCAACGCTTGTGGGTAACTTTTTACCTGTTTTACCGCCTGCTTATACATCCCCCTTAAATGACTTTTCAAGTGTCCGGTGACTGCGGCATTTTCGATGTCTTTGAGTACACAAAACAGCGCCGTGGCGTAAATTGCCTCATTTTCAGACAATACGGCGGTACGGTTCGCGGCATGATTGTGACAACTGCCACAGCTTCCTCTAAAAGCATAGGCGGTATTACTGAACATCACACCAAAACCCATAAAAATGCCCAACAACTCGATGCTTGGGAGACGATATTCATCGCCACCTGGGGGCGGCTCTGCACTCATCGACATCAGATAGCCGCTAAACATGGCGGCATAATTGGCCACCATCACCTGAGGCTGATTGATTTGAATCGGGTCGTAACTCAAAGACAGTTTATCTTGTGGGTTTTGCATTGCCTGCTCTAGCGCTGTATTTTGCTCGCTATCTGAGCGGATTACCGTAATTGGTTGTTTGAGTTGAATTTGATTCGGCGCAAATTGCACCGGCGCAACTAACTGAAACGGCCAGTGACGCAGGCCGCAATAGTGCCTTACTGCATCGAATACGCTTTGCGCCAACTGTTCGACACTTTGCGCTCTGGCAGGAAAAAAAGCATGTGTGGGGAGGATCAGTTTGGAGTGCTGAGTAAAAAAATCGCCATCAAAATGGCTGAGTGCCCACTCAAAGGCATCAAAAATCCATTGTCTTGAAGTCTCATCGACAATCGGTTTGGCTTTTATAAAACTGAACATACTGACGCTTTTTGGTCATTGATTTGCATCTGAGGTTAGCAAATTAGCCACAGCGCAACAAGCGCAATCGAGGAAATTAAAGCGCAGGGTGAGCCGACAGATTGCCCTTGAGGCAGGCTATCTGTGGCTTTGCTATTTGCCTTGAGCTTCACCGTCAGCGGGTTTTAGCACCTTGTTGGCTTTGATCTCTTTGACGATTTTGATGTTGAGTTCTTCTACTCTATCGACCAGACCTTGAATAATGTGATCTTTGATGATCTCTCTGACCCGAATGGGCAAGATCTGAAAGGTTTTACGGTTGAATTTCAAAGCAATAATATCGGTTTCGGCAACTACTGAAGCAGAACGGGTATTGTTGCCCATAAAACCGGTTTCTCCAACAAAATGACCAGCGCTGACGCGGGTCAATTCTTCCCCTGAGTGAATGATTTTGGCGGTGCCGGAGAGCAACACGTAAAAGCTGTCATCCACTTCACCTAAAGTGATAAACTCATCGCCGTTGGGGATGTGGTAGAACAAAGTTTGGCTGTCGGCGATATGTTGCTTCTCAGTCGGGGTTAGCAGGTGAAACAGCGGCACTCGGTTGAGGATCGCCGCTGCTTTCATTGGTAACATGTTCTTAATTGGCTTTTCTGCCACATTTGCACCTTACAAATAAACGCCTTATAGATAATAAATAGTCTATTGATGGGCAAATGCAATGTTTATACCTGCTTTAGTTCTCGGGTCTGGGCCGACCAAGTCATGTGAAACTTCTTGCCCTTGGGTTTATCGACACGCTCAAAGGTATGGGCGCCGAAAAAGTCGCGCTGGCCTTGCAGCAGGTTGGCCGGTAAGTTGGCGCAGCGGTATGAGTCGTAGTAGGCCAGTGCCGAGCTTAAGGCGCCGCAAGGTACACCGGCGATGGTGGCATCGGCAATGGCGCGACGCCAGTTATGTTGGTGCTTGGCGATTTGCTCGGAAAAATACGGATCCAACAATAGGTTCTCTAGCGATTCGTTGCGCTCATAGGCATCGGTGATAGACAGTAAAAAAGCGGCGCGAATGATACAACCGGCACGCCAGATCTTGGCAATGGTGGCAAAATCTAATGCCCAACCGCGCTCTTTGGCGGTCATGCGCATCAGTTGAAATCCTTGGGCATAGGCACAGATTTTGGCGCAGTATAGGGCGTCGTGCAAACGTTCGATTGTGGCCTCAATCTCTTGTGGTGATAGCTGTACTTGCTCTGGGCCTGCTAAAATACCAGCTGCTTTTACCCGTTCATCTTTCATCGCAGAAAGTGAGCGGGCAAAAACCGATTGGGCGATGGTGGTGGCAGGGCTACCAACATCTAGGCTATTGGCGGCGGTCCAACGCCCGGTGCCTTTTTGCCCGGCGCTATCTAAAATCACATCGATTAATGGCTGGTCGGTTTCAGGGTCAACTTGTCGCAATACTTCGGCAGAAATGTCAATTAAATAGCTGTGTAGAACGCCTTGATTCCAGCGCTCGAAAACGCTGGCAATATCGCATGGGGTCATTGCCAAGGTATCACGCATAATATGATAGGCTTCACAGATCAATTGCATATCGGCGTATTCGATGCCGTTATGTACCATTTTTACATAATGTCCAGCGCCGGCAGGGCCGATGTAGTCGGCGCAGGCTTCGCCTTGCGGTAAGGCTTGGTCAATGCTGTGGCGTTCAATGGCTTTACCGGTCTGTGGGTCTACTTTGGCTGCGATGGCCTGCCATACCGGTTTGATGCGGGTCCAAGCATAAGGGTCGCCGCTTGGCATCAGTGATGGCCCAAAGCGGGCGCCGACTTCTCCACCTGAGACTGCGGTGGCGAAAAAGATCAGCTTGCCTTTGTAAGCCTGCTCTCTGGCAATGGTATCTGTCCATAAGCTATTGCCTGTATCGACCACAATATCATCGGCGCAAATACCTGCGTCGATAAGTTTGTTGCAAACATCATCAACGACATCTCCGGCAGGTACGGAAAGAACAATCAGGTGAGGGGCTTTGAGCTTTGATAACAGCTCGGTGTAGGAGAGGCAGCCTTCGACTCGGCTGGGTTGTCCTTGTCTTTCAAGGCGTTCTTGCGCTTGTAACTCATTGACTTTATTATGGTCTAAATCAAAAGCGGCAATTCGGTAGCCGTTGTCTGCAAGGTTTAACGTGAGGTTCTTGCCCATCACACCAAGGCCGATAAAGCCGATATCACACAATTGCTCATCTGTTTGCATTGGATTGCTCTTAAGTGGATAAAAAATCGCCGGATTATAGCGGGTTTTACTGACAAAACCCATTGAATTCGTATGCAATAGCGGTTGTATTGTGTTCTTAACAATTGTATAAAACCTTTAACCCAATTCGATAGCAAGTTTTACAATGAGTTACTCCTTTCACATCAATAAAGCCCGTAAACTGACGTTTGCAGCGCTTACCCAACAGCCCGGTTTGGCCGATATCGCTTTCGTCGCCGGATATCCTGTGCCTGAGGGCGACTTTTGGCCCTTAGGTTTTACTTATGTCTATCGCGATAAAGTCACCGCCCGCGCCCTTGAGATTGATTATGACGGCGATCATTTTCAAATTCGTGTTTTTACTGCCAGTTCACCGGATGATTATCGCTTGGCAGTTGATTTGGCCTGTGCCGTTGCGGTGCAGTGCGACGCCCGAATTACCCCGGAAGACAGTGAAACGGTCGATGTTGCTGGCTTTAAAGCGCAGTTTAATGCGCCTTGGTGCACACAAAAAAGTGTCGATTCAATTACCGGTGTATTGCAAATGTTTGGCGATACCTTGGATAAGGGCCATCAAGTCAGCGGCGTCACGGGGCTATTGACCATTGGCCCTAAGGTCTATCGGCAGATTATTAAAGACCCTGACAATGCCACTAGCGCGTTTTTTACGCGTTTAACCCGTCTTAACTTTATCAATGACGAAGACATTTTACAGGCTCCGCTTAATCTCTTTCATGATGAGCCAAGTGGCCTTAGCTTTCGTATGAGCGACTATGATGAAGGGGTCGAAACCCTTATTTGTGATCGCAAAACGGTTGTCGCCGTGGCCAGTGGAGAGAATCAGCACCTAAGAGTCGGGTTGGCAGATTTGGCTGACGTTTTAGGGGATAAAGCGATGTGGCTCAGTGAAGACTTGTTGCTGCTGCCGGCGCTAAGAAGTGATGATTGGCAACAACTATTAAAAGACTTGGAACCTGTGGCATTAACCCAGATGTCAGGCTATGGCTTTAAACCTGCAGATGACCCTTATCATGGTCAAACTTTCGGTGCCGAGGGCGGGTTGAGCGAGTCTGAGTTTAACTTGCTGGTGTATGCCCCGGTGGCGGTCTTTTGCTTGGTGGCTGGCGCCGACCGTAAAATCGATGGCAAAGAGATAAATGCCTTTCAAAAAGAGTTGATCAGCGGCATCAAGGTTGACAGTAAAATTCTACAAAGCGCCGTGATTGAAGCGGCCAGCGACTTTAATGCCATGGTCAATTATCTGATCAACGACGGTATCGACATGGATCAGTTGATGCAGCAGGTAGTTGAGGTGATTGATCGCAAACTCTCATCTGAAGAAGCCTTTAATTTTAAGGTGTCATTATTGCGTATCGGCACCATTGTGGCCGAGGCCTCCGGTGGCTTGTTCGGGGTGTTTGGCGATAAAGTCTGTAAGGCTGAAAAAGAAGTGCTCGCTGAGCTAACTAAACTGTTTGGCTTGGTTGAGAAACAAGACTAAAGTGTTTGAACAAAGGCGAGCTTGAAGATCAAAGTCAAGCTCGCTGAGCAACTGTCTTTCCTATCTTGTCGCCGCTTTCATCTGCGTGACAAAATCGGCCAGTGCTTTGAGCATCGCTGGCTTATCATTTAAGTGTTGTTCAATGATTTTGACCACCGCTGAGCCGCTGATGGCGCCGCTGGCTCCTGACTCAAGGGCGCTTTTGACGTGCGCTGGGGTTGAAATACCAAAACCGAGCAAGGTTGGTGGCGCGCCAAAGCCATTGAGCTGTTCAATCAAAGATTGCGCTGGCATTTCTGCCACTGACTCTGTGCCAGTCACACCCGAGCGGCTGAGCAAATAGGTGTAGCCCTGACCACATTGGGCGACGGCTTGTAGTGTACTTGCCGGGCTATTGGGCGCGGCGATAAATATCGGCGCGATGTCGTGCTTGGCGGCTGCCTCTGTAAAGGGTTTGCTTTCTCTGGTCGGCACATCGGCGACCAATACTGAGTCTACACCTGCGGCTTTGGCTGTGGCATAAAACTCGTCCAAGCCACGATGCATCACGAGGTTTGAGTACAATAATAGGCCAATTGGAATATCGGCGTTGTAGTTGCGAATACGTTTAAGCAGCTCAAAACACTGGGCTGTGGTGGTGTGATGGTCTAAAGCGCGAATATTGGCCGCTTGAATGACTGGACCATCGGCGATAGGGTCGGAAAATGGAAAGCCCAATTCCAGCGCATCGGCACCTGCATCAATTAACGTTTTGACGATATCAAATGAGCTATCGAGATCTGGGTCGCCTAAGGTCACAAAGGGCACAAAGGCGCCTTCACCGGCATTTTTCAAACGCTCGAACAAAGTTTGGTAACGGTTGCTCATGACTATACTCCCTGTTGTAAGATTTGACTGACGTGCGCGAGATCTTTATCGCCGCGACCAGATAGATTGACCACCAAAATTTGTGGCTGCTCGCTTTGTTTGGCCATTTTTAACGCATGGGCGAGGGCATGGGAAGACTCAAGGGCTGGAATGATACCTTCATTTTTGGCCAGCAACTGAAAGGCTTCCAGCGCTTCATCGTCATTGATGGCAACATATTCGGCGCGACCTGAGGCTTTAAGGTGGGCGTGTTGCGGGCCGACCGCCGGATAATCGAGACCGGCTGATACCGAGTAGGATTCTTCAATCTGGCCGTCGTCATCTTGCATGATGTAAGTATAAGAACCATGCAAAATGCCCAAAGAACCTTTGGCTAAAGCGGCGCCATGCTGGTGGGTTTCAATCCCCTTGCCACCGGGCTCGACACCGATGAGTCTGACGTCTTTTTCCTCGATAAAATCGGCAAACATACCGATGGCATTGGAGCCGCCACCGACACAGGCGATAACGGCATCGGGCAGACGACCTTCTTTGTCTAAGATCTGCACTTTGGCTTCTTCACCGATCATTTTTTGAAACTCACGTACTATGGTTGGAAACGGGTGAGGTCCTGCGGCGGTGCCAAGTAGATAATGGCTGGTTTTATAGCTTGCCGCCCAGTCTCTGAGCGCTTCGTTTACCGCATCTTTTAAGGTGCCGCTGCCTGCGGTAACCGGGATCACTTCTGCCCCCATCAAACGCATTCTGAACACGTTGGGTTGCTGCCTTTCAATGTCTTTTGCGCCCATGTAGATACGTGCTTTAAGGCCGAGCAATGAACAGGCAAGGGCGGTAGCCACGCCATGTTGACCCGCACCGGTTTCTGCGATGACTTCTTTTTTGCCCATACGTTTGGTCAACAATGCCTGACCCAGCACTTGATTGGTTTTATGTGCACCGCCATGGAGTAAATCTTCACGCTTTAAGTAGATCTTGGTGTTTGGATTTGGGCTAACATTGCGGGTTAGGGTTAAAGGTGTTGGTCTACCGGCGTATTCGTTTAACAGTTCGCTGAATTCGCGGTTAAATTCAGGATCGTCCAAGGCGTCTAAAAACGCCTGTTCCAACTGCTCAAGGGCAGGGACCAGCAGTTCTGGCACAAACATGCCGCCGAACTGGCCAAAGTAAGCATCTAATGTGTTCATATCTCTCTCGTGTTGGGTCTGGTTGGGCGTTATTGCGGCTAATATTTCTCGTATCTTATCTGGGTTTTTATCACCGGGCGCATCTTCTACGCCGGAATTGATGTCTAGGCCAATACAACTTTGGCGGTAAGCTTCGGCGACATTGCCTAAGTTGAGGCCACCGGCGAGCATAAAGATTTTATCTTGCGGCAACTGTTCAAGTAGGCTCCAGTCAAAGGTTTTACCGCTACCGCCGGGCAATACTTTATGGTAGGTATCGAGTACAAAGCGGTCTGCGGCCTCGTCAAAGCTCGGCAACATGGTGTCGATGGCTTTGGCTTTGAATATCTGGCAATGCTCAGGCAGCAATGGCCTTAGTGCACCGATGTAGTCATTGTCTTCACTGCCGTGCAGCTGTACCGCAGCAAGGCTGAGCGTTTTGGCCGTGTGCGCAACCTTGTCTATCTGCTCATTGACAAAAACGCCGACAAAATCAAGCGGCGCTGCTTTTACTATCTCACTGGCCTGCTCTAAGGTGACGTTTCTTGGTGACTTGGCGAAAAAGATCAAGCCGCCAAAAGTTGCCCCATTTTCATAGGCCGCAATCGCATCTTGTGCCTTACCTAGGCCACAGATCTTATGTTCGCCATAGATCAGCTTACGACAGGCTTGGTCGATATCGGGTTGGGCCATGATGGAGCTGCCGATCAAAAAACCATCGGCCATTTTGCTCAGGTGCTTGACCTGTTGATGATGGTAAATCCCAGACTCGGAGATCACGACCAGATCTTTACGCCGCTCGGCCGGGATCAGAGTAACCAGTTCGCCGGTGCGTCTGGTATCGGTTGAGAGGTCGCGTAAATTACGATTGTTGATGCCGATGATCTCGGCATCCAATGCCAAGGCCCTATGCATTTCCTGCTCGTTGCTGACCTCGGTCAAGATGCTCATGTTGAAGCTGTGCGCCAAGGTGGCCAGTTCGCGATACTCATGGTCGTCGAGTACCGAGAGCATCAATAAGATGGCGTCGGCGCCATAGTATCTGGCCAGATAGACCTGATAGGTGTCGATGAAAAAGTCTTTGCAGATCACCGGCTGTTTTACTTGTGTGGTCACTTGTCTGAGGTAGTCGAAACTGCCTTGAAAATAGCGCGCATCGGTCAAGACCGATATGCAGCTGGCAAAGCGGCCATAGACTTCGCAGATGGCGTCCAAATCAAAGTCTTCACGGATAAGTCCTTTCGATGGCGAGGCTTTTTTACACTCTAAAATGAAGCCGACATCGGCCTGCTTAAGGGCGCCGAAAAATGACTTTTGGCTGGGTTCTACCTCATCGATAAATAGCGCCAGCGGCTGGTCGATTTTACGCTGAGCCACTTCGGTGCGTTTGCTATCAACAATTTGACCTAAAATATTGCTCATGGGGCTAACTCCTTCTTACTGGTCGTTTTGTTGAGAGAGGGCGGCAAAGGTGTCAAAGGTCTCTTTGGCTTTGCCTGAGGCCATAACCTCCAGTGCCATGGCCGCGCCCTGTTTGAGATCTGAGACTTTGCCGAATAACAATAACAAAGCGGCAACATTGACCGCAATGGCTGATTGCTGTGCTTGAGTGCCGCGACCGGACAATAGCTCGGCGGTAATATTGGCGTTGAACTCCGGCTCGCCGCCGACAAGCGCAGCCACATCACAGCCTTGTAGAGCAAAATCTTCTGGCGTCAAAACATACTCAGATAGCTCGCCGTTGTTTAACTCCACAACGGTGGTTGGGCCGTGCAGCGCGATCTCGTCCATGCCTGAGCCATTGACGACCATCGCGCGCTTAGTGCCAAGTAGCTTAAGTGCTTCGGCCATTGGGCGACATAAATCTTGATGATAAACGCCGAGCAGTTGAATACTGGGCTTGGCCGGATTGACCAAAGGACCAAGGATATTGAACAAGGTGCGGGTTTGCAGGGTTTGGCGCACCGGCATGGCGTGTTTGATGCCGGCATGATAATGGGGCGCAAACAAAAAGGTCAAATTGGTTTGGTCAAGGCAATGTTTGGCTTGAGCCGGCGACATTTGTAGATTAACGCCAAAGCGCTCAAGCATATCGGCACTACCAGACTTGCTCGATACGCTGCGATTGCCATGTTTGACGATAGGCAAACCACAAGCGGCGGCAATAATCGAGGCGGTGGTCGAAATATTGAAAGTGTTTGAACCATCGCCACCTGTGCCGCAGTTATCGGCGCAATCGCCTTGGATGGCGGGAAATGGCACGCAATTGTCACGTAATGCCGCAGCGGCACCTGAGATCTCTTGTGGCGTTTCGCCTTTGATTTTAAGTGCGGTTAGCATGGCCGAGAGAATTATATTATCGACCTGACCTTTGACCACTTCGCTAAAGAAGTCTTGAGCCTGTTCTTTTGAGAGCGATTGTCCTGCGATCACCTGCTCCAAGGTGTGTTTCATCGTTGTCATTATTGTTCTCCTGCAAGATAGGTCAAACTCTGCTCGATCAGCTGTGAGCCTCGGGTGGTGAGTATCGATTCGGGATGAAACTGTAGGCCGAGGGCTTTGTCCGATTCGTGGATCACCGCCATGGGGATTTGGTCAAACTCGGCAATGACGGTCAACATCGAAGGCATCGAAACCGCTTGTAAAGAATGATAGCGCGCGACATTCATTTTACGTGGAATGCCATCAAAAACCGCATGACCCTGATGTGTCACCGCTGAAACCTTTCCGTGTACCGTCTCTGGCGCTAGGCCAATTTCGCCGCCGTAACTTTCGACGATGGCCTGATGGCCGAGGCAGATGCCAAATAATGGAAAGCGGCCCTTGCACAGCTCAATCAATGACAGCAGACAGCCGGCACTTTGCGGGTTGCCGGGGCCGGGAGACAGTACGACGACCAGTGGCTGGGTTTCCTGCTCCATTTGACTGACAATGTACTGAGCATCGACATTGTTGCGGTAGATCACCACCTCAAAACCGAGTTGTTTGAATTCATCGACCAGATTGTAGGTAAACGAATCGAAGTTATCGAGCATATAAATTTTGGTGTTTTTGGCTGCTTGGTTCATCACGACGTCCTTTTGTTGGCTTGCAATATGGCGCGTACCACGGCATGGGCCTTGGCTTTGGTTTCATCGGCCTCCGACTGTGGATCTGAGTCAAACACCACACCGGCGCCCGCTTGGACTTGGGCAACGCCGTCTTTGACAAAGGCGGCGCGGATCACGATACAGGTGTCCATATCGCCTTTGCCGTCTAAATAGCCGACGGCGCCACCATAGCTGCCGCGACGTTTTTGTTCGGTCTGGCGAATAAGCTCAGTAGCGCGCACTTTAGGGGCGCCGGTTAGAGTGCCCATATTCATGCAGGCTTGATAGGCATGAAGGGCATCTAAATCTTCTCTGAGCTGACCGACAACAGTAGAGACCAGATGCATTACATGAGAGTAGCGGTCTACATCAAGCAGTTTGTTGGTGGTACGGGTGCCGGGCTTGGCAATGCGGGCAATGTCGTTGCGGGCAAGATCGACCAACATCAAATGCTCGGCCTTTTCCTTTTCGTCGTTGCGCAACTCAAGCTCGATACGGCTGTCTAAATCTGGATTGATGGTGCCATCATGATTAAAGCCTCTAAAGCGGGTGCCAGCGATGGGATAGATCTCTACCTGGTTGGTTTCCACCGTGTATTTAAGCGATGATTCGGGAGAGGCTCCGAATAAAGTGAATTCTTCGTCGGCCAAGTAGAACATGTAAGGGCTAGGGTTAGCGTGTTTGAGCTGAAAGTAGGCTTGCAGGCTATCGGGGCAAGGGAGGGAGAAACTTCTTGCCGGGACCACCTGAAAGATCTCACCTTGTACAATTTTTTCTTTCAATGCTTTGACCTGCTCGCAATATTGCTCGTTGGAGACATCCACTTTGACTTTCAGTAGGTCTTCTTGACACACAGGCTCAGTCACTAAGCTCAGGCTATGGTCGGTGTTGCCGACTAAAGTTTGCAACTGCTCTAGTCGTTTACCGACGTCAAAACAGTTGGCGATGGCATCAGGCCCACTGAAGACATTACCGAACAGCAGCGCTTGTTGCGTTTGATGGTCTAAGGTCAGTAGGGTTTCGGCAAGGTAGAAGACAAAATCAGGACAGCTGTCGGCGCCATAGGGCACTTCGGGTAACACCTCAAAGTTGGCAATCATGTCATAGGCAATGACGCCACCTAAGAACAGCGAAAACTGCTCATCGGTATGACTTTTTATACTACCAACGACTTTGCGCAGCACTTCGAAGGCGTTTTGGTGCAGTAGCCGGGCATTTTCATCCAGTCGTGGGTCGGGTGGACAAAAGGTCACTTCCAACTGTTCTTCATTGCTCGCACTGACGTGGGGTTTGAGTTGCTCGGCAAGAAATGGCAACAATGCCGCGCCGTTATTGCTTTTGGCCTGTATGGTGACCTTATTTCCGTTGCAGACAAATTTAACTGCCGCATCAATCAGCAAAATACTTTTTAAGTTGGCCTTGGAATCAATCTCTGCCGACTCCAGCAGCAAGCTGTTGTCTGATCCAACAGTCAGCTGGGTAAATAGCGCCAACGGATCGGCGATATAGGGGGTTTCAAGTGCAATACTTGTCACCTCGCCGGGAGTGGATGTCACATGACTGAATATCATTGTCGTTACTTCCTTTTCGTTAAAAAAAAAGCCCGCTTAAGGCGGGCTTTCTCGGTATTAGTTGTTATTACGCACAGTTAACCAAAGCCCACGTTATGTCAGCTGCCACCACCACATGTTAAAAGTATGAGTTGTTAAACTGTTATGCATCATTTTCATTACCTTAAAACTAAAAAGGCCCGATTCTTTCGAGTCGGGCCTTAACAATTCTTTACCATATCAACCGATCTGCCCGTCTGTTACAAGCAGTGCCACCAAGATTCAGTTACATTCTTTACTGTGATAGTATTGTTGGCGTTCATTAGCGATTTAGACTTCTATCGGTTTAGATTGAGTTGCTGATATAAAACGCTATTGGCGGATTTTTGTCAACCCTTAATATTGTATAAATGCGGATACAAACTTTTTGAAATACGATCTACATAGCCATACTACCTTTTCTGACGGGCGCTTGACGCCGCAGGCATTACTGGACCGAGCTGTTGAAAAAGGCGTTGACGTGCTGGCCATTACCGATCATGACACGGTGAAAGCGGTGCCGGTCGCCAAACAGTATATCAGTGACAAGGAACTGCCGATTAAGCTGATCAGTGGGGTTGAGATCTCAACCACTTGGCACAGTTTTGAAATTCATATCGTCGGCTTAAATGTCGATGAACACTGTGACACCTTCAATCAGCGTTTGGCTCAACAAATCGAATATCGGCATGAACGGGCCAAAGAGATTGGCCGTCGCCTTGAGCGTGGCGGTATCGTCGATGCTTACCAAAATGCCTTGCGCATTGCCGATGGCGCGGCCATCAGCCGCTCCCATTATGCCAAATACTTAATTGAACTGGGTAAAGCCAGCAATTTCAACGATGTCTTCAAAAAGTATATGAAGCGCGGAAAAACCGGCTATGTGCCGAGCCAGTGGATTGATATTGCCACTGCGGTGAAGTGGATCCATGATGCTAAAGGGGTGGCGGTACTGGCCCATCCGTCCCGGTATGATATGACCACCAAATGGCTTAAGCGCCTTGTCGGTGAGTTCAAAAAGGCCGGTGGCGATGGTATGGAAGTTTGTCTTTCACCACAATCGATGGACGACAGAACCAAGCTTGGTCAAATGAGCTTGGACTTTGCGCTGCTGGCCTCTGTCGGCTCCGATTTCCATTTTCCCACCAATTTTTCAGAGCTAGGTAAAGACCTGGCTTTGGCTGAACGCTACCGCCCGGTGTGGCTGGCTTGGGCCGACTCAAACTAGCGCCTTGTCATGGTGTGAGGCAGGTTGCCGACTTGTGGTTTGGTCGCCGATGTCCTAACTTTAATCACATACGCCGCTATTTACGGCCGGGCACGAGGTCGGTATGATGTGCGGCAATTTTGCCCGGCAATAAAAACAGAGTCCAATAAATGAGCCAATTTTTCTACGTTCACCCCGACAATCCGCAAAAGCGTTTGATCCATCAAACCGTGGAGATCATCAAACAAGGCGGCGTTATCGTCTATCCAACGGATTCCGGCTATGCCCTCGGTTGTCATATCGGCGATAAGCAGGCGATGGACCGTATCTCCCGAATTCGTCAGCTTGGTAAGGAACATAACTTTACGCTAGTTTGCCGGGATCTCTCCGAGCTGTCGATTTATGCCAGAGTGGACAACAGCGCCTTTAGGTTGCTCAAACAAAACACCCCAGGTTCCTATACTTTTATCTTTAAGGGAACCAAAGAAGTGCCACGGCGCTTGCTGAATCCCAAAAAGAAAACCATTGGTATTCGAGTACCGGACAATATTATTGCCTTGGCGATTTTAGAAGAACTTGGCGAGCCTTTGATGTCTACCAGCCTTATCATGCCAGGTGCCGATATGGCCGAGTCGGACCCTGATGTGATCCGCGATAACCTAGAAAAGCTGGTGGATCTGGTGATCCACGGCGGCTACCTAAGTGAGCTGCCGACGACGGTGGTGGATATGACTGAGCAAGACGATATTCACGTTATTCGCCAAGGGGTTGGCGATGCGGCTCCCTTTGAGTAGGGCGACCAACGATTGAGATAATGCGTCGGTGCTGCACCCCCACAGCACCGACTTGCCATTTCCTTGATAAATACATCAAACCATGGCCAAAGCTTGCTGTATTTAAGTGGACGAGAACGTACAACATGTCCACGGATGAATTTTAACCGATTTTTGCCGCTGCAAATATCCGACCTCCGATACCATCTGCAATAATTTGCACTATCATAGTCATTAAAGGTTAAAAATAGCGGCTTAGAATGGGATGGCGCTAGGGGCGCTTTTTGCCATGGTTGAATAAAAAGTATCAACTTGTGCAAAGCTCTGCTATAATCTCGCGCCCTGAAGGCCCCTATTGTTCATTTCATATGCACCTGTATGAATGGGGCGGCAATTTCAGGGATCTTTTATCGGGTGAGGTCACTGCACTGAAACATATACTTTGGTCCAGAGAATTTCCCGCATCATCAAACTTAAAGCTAACAATCTGAGAAGGTTCACATGAGCGAAAAGTTGCAAAAAGTCCTTGCTCGGGCCGGTTTAGGCTCGCGGCGGGAAATGGAACAATTGATCAGCGATGGTCGTGCCAGTATTGATGGTAAGGTTGCCAAGCTCGGTGACCGAGTTGAACCAAATCAAGCCATCCGCGTTGATGGTCATACTGTCAAAGTCGAATCCGCCGAACAAAGTGTTTGTCGGGTACTCACTTATCACAAACCTGAAGGCGAGCTATGTACTCGCAAAGATCCAGAAGGTCGTCCAACGGTCTTTAGTCGTTTGCCTAGATTGGCAACTGGACGCTGGATTGCTGTCGGCAGGCTCGATGTCAATACCTCGGGACTGCTGGTCTTTACTACCGATGGCGAATTAGCCAACCGTCTCATGCACCCTCAGTTCGAAGTTGAGCGTGAATATGCCTGCCGTGTGTTCGGCGAGGTTGATGAGGGCATGGTGAATGCATTAAAAGCCGGGGTAGAGCTGGATGATGGTCCGGCACAATTTAAATCCGTAAGAGCGGTCGGCGGTGAGGGAATAAATCGCTGGTTTAATGTGGTGTTGACCTCAGGTCGCAACCGCGAAGTTCGTCGCTTGTGGGAGTCTCAAGGGGTTCAGGTATCGCGCCTTATCCGTATCCGCTATGGCGAAATTAAACTTGAAAAGCATCTGCCGCAGGGGGGATGGGAGGAAATGGCACTGGATAATGTCAATTACCTTCGGCAATTGGTGGATTTGCCCAAAGAAACCAAAACCATGGTGCCGGTTGAGCCTGATAGATACGACAACCGGACAAAAACAGCCAGAATTCGTCGCTCGGTCCGTAAACACCAGCAACGCCATGGCAAATCCTTTGAAAACCGCAGTAGACGAGGCAACTGATGACAACCACTGTAAATTTTTCTGAACTGAACTTAAAACCCGAGATTGTCAAAGCGGTCACCGAACTCGGTTATGAAACCCCGTCGCCAATTCAGGCGTCAACCATTCCTTTGATCTTGGAAAACAAAGACATTATCGGCCAAGCACAAACCGGTACCGGTAAGACCGCCGCTTTTGCATTGCCGGTATTGAGCCAAATTGACCTGTCAAAACATTTGCCGCAAGTGATTGTGATGTGTCCGACCCGTGAGTTGGCTATTCAGGTTTCTGAAGCGTTCCAAGCCTATGCGCGCTATTTTTCCGGCTTTCATGTGTTGCCGATTTATGGCGGTCAGTCCTATTCACAACAGATCAATGCCTTAAAACGTGGCGTTCACGTGGTTGTGGGTACGCCGGGCAGGGTACTTGACCACCTTGAAAAAGGCACTCTAAAACTTGATGGCATCAAAACCCTTATTTTAGATGAAGCCGACGAAATGCTGCGCATGGGCTTTATCGAAGACATCGAAACCATTATGGAAGCGGCGCCTGAGAATTGTCAAAAGACCATGTTCTCTGCGACGATGCCAGCGCCGATTGCCAAAATTGCCAGAGAGTATTTGAAATCGCCACAAGAGGTGAAGATCGCGTCTAAGACCTCTACTGTTGAGCGTATCGACCAACAGTTTTTGATGTTGCGCAACAATCAAAAGCTCGATGCTTTGACCCGTATTTTGGAAGCGGAAGAATATGAAGGCTGTATTATTTTCGTGAGAACCCGTTCTTTGACCGTTGAGTTGTCGGAAAAGCTCGAAGCCCGTGGTCATGCCGTATCGCCTATTAATGGTGATATGAACCAGGCGACTCGCGAGCAGACCATTCGCCGCTTGAAATCCGGCAATTTGGATATTGTTATTGCCACTGACGTTGCCGCTCGTGGTCTTGATGTTGACCGTATCACCTTGGTTATCAACTACGATATTCCGTTGGATACCGAGGCCTATGTGCACCGAATTGGCCGTACCGGTCGTGCCGGTCGTACTGGTAAGGCGATTTTGTTGACCACCCCACGGGAAAAACGTCTGTTGTTTGCCATCGAGCGAGCCACCAAGCAGAAGCTTTCACCAATGAAGGTGCCGACCTCTGATGCCATTGCACAGCGCCGTGCCGATAACTTCTCGTCTCAAGTGGCCGAAGTGTTGGGTGATACGCCGTTGCAGTTTTATCAAGAGTTCGGCGAAATGCTGATGGACAAGCTTGAGGTATCTAAATCTGAGCTGATTGGTGCGCTTATCTACATGGCTCAGACACAGGCGCCGCTGCAGGTCGATATGAACGACTTTCAATCGCTTGAGGTGTATCGCGACGATAAGCCTCGTGATAAAGAGCGCGCGCCACGCGAGCGTCGTGATGATTCCAACAAGCAAACCTATCGTATCGAAGTCGGACGTGACCATGGTGTGCAGGTATCTGATATTGTAGGTGCCATTGCCAATGAAGCACGCATTGATGCCCGTTCAATCGGTCGCATCAAGTTGCATGATGACTACAGTACTGTAGACTTGCCAAAAGATCTGCCGGCTAAGGCGCTTGATCACCTCAAAGGCGTGTACGTTCGTAAGCGTCAAATCAACATCAGCGCCGTGGAAGGTCATGGCGGTGGTGGCGGTGGTGGCGGTGGTGGCGAGATGCGTCGCCCTCGTCGTGGTGATGACAACCGCTCTGAAAGACGCTTCGATAAAGATCGTGGTCGTTCAGACAAAAAGCGCAGCTTCTCTGCCCGCAGAACTGATCGCTAATATCGATGGGACCACTTAAAGGGGTCAAAGTGCTCGATTTGTCCCGCATTCTTGCGGGGCCTTGGGCCACACAGGTACTGGCTGATTTTGGTGCCGAGGTGTGGAAAGTTGAGCGCCCCGGCGTCGGTGATGACACCAGAAGCTGGGGACCCCCTTATTTTAATAGTTCCAATGGCGAAACCGCGCCACAATCTGCCTACTTTTTAAGTGCCAATCGCGGCAAACACTCCCTTTGTTTAGACATTACCAATCCTGCCGAAAGAAAGAAGCTCTATAAGCTAATTGAACGCGCCGATATTGTGGTTGAAAACTTCAAAGTCGGTGGTTTGGCCAAATATCAGCTCGACTACGACAGCGTCAAAGCGCACAAACCCGATATTATTTATTGCTCTATTACCGGCTTTGGTCAAACAGGTCCTGATGCCGCCAACGCAGGTTATGATGCGATGGTGCAAGCCAGAGGTGGCTTGATGAGTATCACAGGAGAGCCGGAGCAGGCGCAAAAGGTCGGTGTGGCAGTGGCAGACTTAATGACCGGCATGTATGCGGTCAGCGGCATTTTGGCGGCGCTTCACCATCGCAATCAAACCGGTGAAGGTCAATATATTGATCTGGCATTGCTAGACACCCAAGTGGCTTGGCTTGCCAATCAGAATATGAATTATCTGGTGGGTGGCGAAGTGCCCCTGCGTCAAGGAACCGCTCATCCTAATATCGTACCTTATCAGGCATTTCATGCCCAAGACGGTGAGTTTATGTTGGCGGTGGGCAATGACAGGCAGTTTACTGACTGTGCCGAGGTGATAGGCTTGCCTGAGCTGGCTAAAGACAGTCGTTTTATCACCAATGCTCTTAGAGTCAAGAACCGACTAGCGTTGTTGCCGTTGTTGACAGCGCGCTTTGTGCTTAAGCCGGTAGCGTATTGGCTCGATGCTTTATCTCAGGTAAAAGTACCGTGTGGACCTATCAATAATTTGGCGCAGGTGTTTGAAGATAGGCAAGTGCAGCATCGTCAGATGCAGTTTGACTTGCCCCATCCCCATCTAGGCTCTGTGCCGATGGTTGCCAATCCGCTGAAGTTTTCTAAAACCCCGATTGAATATCACAAAGCGCCACCGACTTTAGGGGAAGATAGCGCGCTTTTCGATGATGAGGGTTAGGCGCTCAGTTCACCGCGTAAACTGGTTTGCATCATCTGTTTAACGCTCTCTAAGCTCAAGTTTTGACTCAATAGATAATGCAGCTTGGTCAAAGTGGCCTCTAATGTCATATCAAAACCACTGATCACACCGACTTCTTTTAATGCATTGCCGGTAGCGTAACCGTCCATATTGACTCTGCCTTGTGAGCATTGGGTGCGATTGACGACGATGATACCGTTGTCTGAGGCATTTTTCAGTAGCGCTAAAAACGCCTCGTCTTGCGGCGCGTTGCCAACACCATAGCTTTGAATGATCAGCGCCTTGACCGGCTGCTCGATAATATTGCTGATCACCTCGGTTGATATCCCCGGATACAAATGCACCACACCGATGGGTTGGGGTTTGATTTTTGCCACGTTGAGTGGAATGTTGAGCTGGGCCTGCTGAGTTATTTTGCCTTCGATTAGGCGAATGTTGATCCCCACTTCAATCAGCTCGGGAAAGTTTTTCGAGGCAAAGGCACCAAAGCCGTCGGCATGTATTTTGGTGGTGCGGTTGCCGCGATAGAGTTTATTGTCAAAGTATAAGCCCACTTCATTGACTGGATAGTTGGCGGCAATATACAAAGATTCCAGCAAGTTGATATGGCCGTCAGAGCGTAACTCAGATAGCGGGATCTGCGAGCCGGTGACAATAATCGGTTTGGTGAGACCATCGAACATAAATGACAAGGCCGAGGCGGTAAACGACATGGTATCGGTGCCATGGAGGACAATAAAACCGTCATAGTGGTCGTAACGGCTATGAATGTCGTCGGCTATCTTTTGCCAATGATGCGGGGTCATATTGGCCGAATCGATTAGCGGCGAATATTCGTGAATATCGAACAGCGGCATTTCTTCTCGGAAAAACTCTGGCATATTGCCGATACAACGGGTTAAAAAGCCTGAGGTCGGGACATAACCATGAGCGGATTTTTCCATACCGATGGTGCCGCCGGTATAGGCGATATAAATGCGTTTACGGGTCATTGCGCTGGCTGATCTAAGAGGAAAATTGCGCTTAGTTTATCCCACCGGTTGGCTATTGAGAAGGGGTGATAAACGTGCTGATGTATTTGGCGCAATCATCTGGCTGTGCTTGTACAATGAAGTGCGGTCCTTGGATGGTTGCAATCTGTAAATCTGGGCATAATCGGTGAAATAAACTCGGGTGCTTTCGACCTATTAAGAAGTCTTGAGCAGCATCTAGGTAAAGACAAGGCTGTGAGAGCTTTACGTTAGGCACTGTAAGCTGAGCCATCTGCTTTAAGCGAAATGCGATAAGCTCGGCGGGTAATTCGTCTATCACTTGCCAAAATTGCTCAATTAAGTCGCTATCGGCATTTTTGCCCAATAGCAAGCGCCGAGTAAGGCTATCGGCCAATCTAAAGCGTTTTAATGCTTTCCATGGCAGTTTGGCGGCAAGGCTGGGCAACAACGCTCGCGGCGGCTGTAGAAATGTCGCAGCGAAAATTACTTTTTTGAGGTGTTTAGGCTGGGTTTTGGCGATGTTGTAGGCAATGGGACCAGAAAAAGATTCTGCCAGTAAATTATAAGGGACGTCTTGTGGCAGTTGCTGCAAAGTCCAATAAATCAATTCGTCGTATCCGAGCAGTTCATCGCTTGGATACTTGAGCGTTCTGATGTCTGCGACTTGAGGCGCAAGTGCTTTAATTAAAGGGGCAAAAAGCTGGCTGCTGCCATCCATCCCAGGGAGTAAGACTAGTGGTGTCAATTTAGCTCAGATCTCAAAAAACGACTGTAGTGCAATGAGGCTATGCTTTTGTCGCTGCCGCTTCAAGCTAAATCTGCTACTTCAAAGGTTTGCTTAAGACGAGACTCGACATATACTAGGGCCTGATTAACTTTCAAGTTTGCAGCGTCAATCCGCTACAGTGCTCACGACGAGTAAAGTGACATTTGCCTGGTAAACGAGAAAGCAACCTTCAGTGTCAGGGCGCTGCGTCCTGATCATAATCTAACAACAATGAGGACTCTATGAAGGCCAAAAGTTCAATGGTTAAGGTGATGCAGCTGTGCACCATGATGTGTTTTGCTCTCGCCCTAGGAGGCTGTTTCGGACAAGATCCGGCGATTGCCAAACTGGATGACTTTATCGCTGAGAAAAAGATCGATAAAAGTCAAACTGGCTGGAAAACCAAATTGCCTAAACCACCTAAAGTCGCCTTTAGCGCGGATAAAAAATACTTCTGGGATCTACAAACCAACAAAGGTAAGATTTCGATTGAGTTTGATCACATCAATGCGCCAATGCATGTTTCAAGCACTGCCTATTTGACCCGCTTGGGTTTTTATGATGATTTGCTGTTTCATCGTGTGATCCCCGGTTTTATGGCCCAAGGTGGCGACCCTAAAGGTAACGGTACCGGAAGCCCTGGTTATATGTATCCCGGTGAATTCAACAACACTGGCAAACATGATAAGCCGGGTATCTTAAGCATGGCTAACCGTGGTCCCAACACCGACGGTAGTCAGTTCTTTATCACCTTTGTACCAACGCCACACCTAAACGGCAGACATACTGTGTTTGGCCATGTGGTTGAGGGGATGGATACCTTAAAGGGTTTAGAAACCTTTGGTTCGCCGACCGGTAAAACCAAAGAGCCGCTAAAGATTGTTAAAGCGACCATTCGCGTCCAATAGCAGGGCAACAGGCAAGCAGAGTTTATCTTGTGGCGCAGACTCGCGACCTAAGATAACCCCCTAGGCAACAAAAAGCCGCTGATGCATTTTGGCGGCATATTCATCAGTCATCCCCGAGATATAGTCACAGATCACCCGCGTTGGGTTTTGCCCTGAATCTTGGGCACTCAGCCAGCGTTTACGAGTGTTTAACGGCAACAGCACTTGTGGATCTGAGGCAAAGGCTGCAAATAAGTCCATCACAATCTGCTGACCTTTAAAGCGGGTTTGCTGTATTTCCGGCTTTTTGATCACGTACTCAAAGACAAAGCGCTTGAGTACCTCGAGTATGTGTTGTTGCGCTTCGCCGAGTTTGGCGTTATAGCGCAAAAGCTCACTGTCAAAGCGTGCATCGGTCTGATATAGCTCGACGGCAGTGATCAATACGTTGACCAACAAACCAATGGCTTCTTTTCTTAAGTGATGCTCATCGAATAATTTTTCGCTGACCACTGCTGTCAAACGATATATGCTGGGGTCATCTAGCGCCTTAAACTGCGCGATAGCTTCGTCATACCAGAGTTCTTTCGGAATGTTACCGACTACGATGGCATCTTCTAAGTCATGTACGCCATAGGCGATATCGTCGGCTATTTCCATAATCGATGCGTCCAACGACTTAAACCGGGTTTTACTATGAAGACGGGGATCGTCCGGGGTGTCAAAAGATTGAAAATATCGGGCGTCTTGCTCGCTCAAACCGGCAAATATCCAATCGAGTACCCCTTGGTCATCATCAAATACCCCCTTAGGCGGCTTCCACTGATCCGCCTCAAAAAAGCGTTGGTGCTGAGCCGGTTGTGATTTGGCGTGCAACCTGCCGATGGTATTGGGATATTTCAATAGCCCCAATAGGGTTCGACGGGTCATATTCATACCAAAGTGCTCGGTGTAAGGCTCCAAGACTGCCAATAGCCGTAAGGTCTGGCCGTTACCTTCAAAACCGCCGTCATTACGCATCATATAATGTAACGCGACTTCGCCACCGTGACCAAAAGGCGGGTGGCCGATGTCATGAGCCAAACACAAAGATTCAATCAACTTGTCATCCAGTGCCAACTGTTGGCACTGCTCGGGAAACTTACGTTGCAGCTGTGCGAGCAAGCCACTTCCGACCTGAGATACCTCAAGCGAGTGGGTCAGGCGGGTACGATAAAAGTCATTTTGACCGACGGTAAGGATCTGGGTTTTTGCCTGTAGCCGACGAAAGGCGGCACTGTGTAAGATGCGCGCCTTATCGCGTTCAAATGGACTGCGGTGATCGTTGACCCGCTCATAGTCGGTATTGCTGCGCCTTTGTGTCCAGATCTGCTGTGCGGTCAAAATCAAACTCCTGTTATTGTCGGTATGATTGCAAGAAGTGACCAAGGGATTCGATGGCCTGTTGGAGATCTTCTAAGTGCGGCAAAAACACAATACGGAAGTGGTCTGGCTGTGGATAGTTAAACCCTCGACCGTGGACCAACAGCACTTTCTTCTCGGTTAAAAAGTCTAATACGAACTTTTCATCGTTATGAATATTGAATTGCTTTACATCAATCTTAGGAAATAGGTACATCGCTCCTTTGGGCCTGACACAACTCAAGCCGTCGATGGCGTTGATCATTTTCCAACTGGCATCCATCTGGTCGTATAACCGGCCGCCGGGCACTACCAACTGATTGATACTCTGATAACCACCTAACGCGGTTTGAATGGCGTGTTGGCAAGGGACATTGGCGCACAAGCGCATCGAGGCCAGCATATCGAGCGCCTCAATGTATTCTTCCGCTAAATAGTGTGGGCCTGAAACGACCAGCCAACCGGCTCTAAAGCCGGCAATGCGGTAGTTTTTGGAAAGGCCGCCAAAGGTTAAAATGGTAATATCATCACACAATGAGGCTATCGAGGTGTGCACGGCGCCGTCATATAGAACTTTGTCATAAATTTCATCGGAGAAGATGATAAGCCCGTGGGCTCTGGCAACATCAATCACCTGCTCGAGGAAGCTCTGTGGATAAACTGCGCCGGTCGGATTATTGGGGTTGATCAGAACTATCCCTTTGGTGTGAGGGGTGATCTTGGCTTTGATATCATCGATGTCAGGCATCCAGTCCGATTGCTCGTCGCAAATATAATGCACCGCTTTGCCCCCGCTTAAATTGACCGCTGCGGTCCATAGGGGGTAATCGGGCGCTGGGACAAGGATCTCATCACCACCGTTGAGCAGCCCCTGCATACTCATCATGATCAGCTCACTGACGCCATTGCCGATGTAGATATCGTCAACGCCGACCTTGTGCACCCCTTTTTGTTGATAATATTGCATTACTGCAACGCGCGCCGAGTAGATGCCGTTTGCATCTGAATACCCTTGCGCCGTCGGTAGATTGTGAATGACGTCTTTTAAAATATCATCTGGTGCATCAAAACCGAAAGGGGCAGGGTTACCGATGTTAAGTTTGAGGATCTTGTGACCTTCGTCTTCTAGCTGTCTGGCTTTTTTGTGTACCGTACCGCGAATATCGTAACAGACACCGTGAAGTTTTTTCGATTTTTTGATCCTTTGCATAACACCCTACATATTCGTACTAAATTGGTTGTGAATGGACTGGTTAACTGGTTGATTCAACGAGTTTGCTCTTTTTTCTAACAAAAATAAATGTCGATTTGTGTGAATTGGACAAGAATTTTTGCAATTTCGCAGTGGTCAGAGGGCACGAATAGGAGATATGCTTAAAATTCGAGCTTGTATTTGCCGGAGTGATTTATGCCTTTACCCTTATTGTTGCTCGGCGCTGCCTCTTTTGTTGGTGCCGCATTGACTGTCGATCACTTAAATGAACAGCGGAGAAACAGAGAAAGCAAGCGAATGGACAAGGATGACCTAGATCTTTACCTTGAAGGCAGCGAGGCGGCGCTAAAGCTTCCTTCGGAAGTGTTGACCTCAGATATCTTGGTCAAGCCGGTACCCGGTGCCATTGTCAGCTGCTCGGTGTTTAGTGCGTTTGACCATACGGGTATTTGGCTGGATGAGCAAACCATAGTTGAACTGCATGGCACAGGCTTGATTAAAGGGGTCACGCCAGCGCGCTTTTTGTCCAAGCGCAGTGGCAATGCCATCTTCGTTGCCTGTGATTCCAAAGGTGAGCCTTTGACTATCGCCGGTGCGTTTGAGCGCAGTGTGGGCGAGATCTACAATTTTCGTGAATATGACTTTATCGACAACAACTGTTATCGCTTTACTTGGTATTGTGCCAGTGGCGAAGATAAGGTGATCAAAAGCTTTAACGACTTTAATCGCACCCTGGCACAGCACCATGGCAAAACCGTGTATTGGGATAGAGCGGATATGTAATCGAAACTTGAATTGGGCATTAACACTATTGTTAAAACCATTCTAAAATTACGGGTATTATGTTTATATTGACGACAGGAGTAGTATATGTCGAAAATTTTGGCTGTAGATGACCAGTTGACTATCAGAGAATTGGTCAGTGCCGTGCTTGGTAGTAAAGGCCATAGTGTCGATACCGCAGAAGATGGCGCAAAGGCATTGGTTTTGGCACAAAACAATCAATATGATTTGATCATTTCTGATGTCAACATGCCAAATATGAACGGCATCAGCTTTGTGGCTAAAGCCCGTCAATTGCCGCATTTAAAATATACGCCTATCCTCATGCTGACCACTGAAAGTGGCGATGCGCTGAAAAATACCGCCAGAAGTGCCGGAGCGTCGGGCTGGTTGACCAAGCCTTTTGATCCAAATCGTCTGTCTAGCGCGGTGAAAAAATTACTGGCCAAAGCGGCCGAAAAAACCATGTCTTAGTACGTCAATTTAGCCCAACGGCGTCGTCCTACGCCATTGGGCATCTTCGTTTGAATGGGGTTTAGCTTAGTTTGCCTTGCAAAAAGCTCAACACTTCATCGACTGGCAACTTGGCTTTATCGCCTGTAATGCGATGTTTATATTCCACCATTTGTTCATCAAGATTGCGCTCGCCAATAATAATGGCATGAGGAATACCGATAAGCTCGGCATCGTTAAACATCACACCGGGACGCTCTTTTCTATCATCAAATAGCACTTCAACGCCAATGCCAAGCAACTGCTGGTATAGCGTTTCGGCAACCTCGGTGACACGATGTGACTTATGCATATTCATGGGGATCAGGACCACCTGAAACGGTGCGATAGCCTCTGGCCACTTAATGCCGAACTTATCGTGATTTTGCTCAATGGCCGCAGCGACCACACGAGAGATACCGATGCCGTAACAGCCCATATTCAAGTGTTCATGTTTGCCGGACTCATCTAACACCCCGGCATTAAGCGCTTTGGCATACTTTTGACCGAGTTGGAAAATATGACCGACTTCGATGCCGCGCTTGATTTCAATCTGTCCTTGTCCACAAGGGCTTAAGTCGCCTTCAACCACATTGCGGATGTCTTCAACCTGATAGTTGCAGATATCACGGTCAAAGTTTACCCCGGTAAAGTGGTAACCGTCTTTATTGGCTCCACAGACAAAATCGGCAAGCACGCAAGCACTGCGATCGACGATGATTGGCATATTGAGGTTAACCGGGCCTAGTGAACCGGGCAGACTGCCGGTCTGTGCCAGAATTTCTGCTTCGCTGGCAAAGGTCAAAGGAGAATGCACCAAGTCTAGCTTTTGCGCTTTGATCTCATTTAAGCTGTGGTCGCCACGCAATATAAGGGCAACCAGAGGTTGGCTTTGTTCATCTGTTGCGATGCCATGCACAATGAGGGTTTTGACTGACTGTTGCGGGTCGATGTTAAGCTGTTGGCTAACCGCTTCGATGGTTTTGGCTTCAGGCGTGGCGACTTCTTGTAGAGGTTGACTGGCTTCAGGTCGTGGGGTTTGCGGCGCAACGGCCTCTGCCATTTCAACATTGGCGGCAAATTCACTCTCATTGCTAAAGGCAATGGCATCCTCTCCGGTATCGGCAAGCACATGGAACTCATGGGATAATGCACCGCCAATCGAGCCTGTATCGGCGGCTACCGGACGACACTCAAGGCCTATTCTGGCAAAAATACGAGTGTACGCTTGATGCATCAGCCAGTAGGTTTTATCCAGGCATTGCTCACTTAAATGGAAAGAGTAGGCATCTTTCATCACAAATTCTCGCGCGCGCATCACACCGAAACGTGGGCGTATTTCATCGCGGAATTTGGTTTGGATTTGATAGAAGTTAATCGGCAGCTGCTTGTAGCTGCTGATCTGGTTACGCACCATATCGGTGATCACTTCTTCATGGGTTGGACCAAGCACAAAAGTTCTGTCATGGCGATCATTGAGCTTGGCAAGCTCAGGACCATATTGTTCAAAGCGGCCTGATTCCTGCCAAAGTTCAGCAGGTTGTACCATCGGCATCAGCAGTTCAATGGCACCGACACGGTTCAATTCTTCTCTGACAATCGTTTCTACTTTTCTAAGGACGCGGACGCCGGTGGGGAGCCAAGTGTATAGACCCGATGCGAGCTTGCGAATAAGACCTGCTCGCAACATCAATTGATGGCTAATGGCTTCGGCATCTGCCGGGGTTTCTTTAAGGGTTGCTAATAAATAATCAGAACTGCGCATTGCTTGAATTCCACTAACGATAAGTATGACTTGTTGGTGGCGTATTGTAAGGGCAAGGGGCGGCTGACCAAAGTTAAAAATCCATTTTGTGCAGAAATCTATGATAAAAGTTTAAGAAAAACCGAGTCACTGCCGATAAGCAAATTAATATGAATACTTGTGGCTACAATCAAACAACGGTGATGACTATGCATAATACTAAAATCGCAACTAAAGATGCTGCTATTGAAAAATGGGTTGAAGGTTGTTTGGTGATCAGTGAACTCGATGTGAGAACCATCTGGGTCTATGACGCTGAGATGGTCAAATGCCCCCGACTAAAAGCTGCGGCCCTTATCGCCAATGAGGCAATTGAAAAGATGACCGAATCGGTCAACTAGCCCGCAAAATGCCGCCTGTCTTTTATCGTTGAATCTTTTGCAAAGCCGTGATATATTCGGGCGACCTTAACACCTTAGATGGAAAAGTGCGATGAAATTAAAATACCCAGTGATTTGCGCCGCTGCAATGCTGTCATGTGCTGCTTTTGCATCCAGTCCATTTATGGTGAAGCACAACGCCGTAGAAAATGGCAGTGGCCGTGCGGCCACTAAACCAGCCGAGGCAAAATCGGTGACTCTTGCCGAATCTTTAGTGCATTTACGCCAGTGCAGCGACAACGGCCATATCGGTCAAACCGGCGATAACGCGCCGACACCTGCACCAAGTAGTGGTAATGCGACACCAGGTGTTAAACTCAAGCCTTAGCGCCTATTTATCCTTCGTAAATCAATACCTACCAGTCGTCATTTTCATCGTCGAACTTTTTCGCTTTTGCTTTATTTCGTTCAAATTTTTCTTTATCGAACTTAAAACCCGTTTGCTTTCGCAATAGCAATATGTTGCCGACGATCACCAGCAACACCACAACAATCACAATGGTTATCATCGTCGTATTCATAGTATTTTTCATCGCGCTTGATTGATATTGACAATATAACGAGTATAGATCTCATCGAGATGTGCAAGCAATGTGTTTTTGGCAAGTATATCGCTGCTCTCAATCAACTGTGCCAGCTTGTGCTGTTCCAGTTGGGCCATAAATTTATCGGCCACCGGGCGATAGCTTAAATGCCAAGGCTCACGGGCAATGCCACCGTTAAACTCAAGGTAGGGAAAAAAGAAGTCGTACTGCGTCGCATGAGATTTTAACCACTCATACAATGAGGCGCAGGGACCACTGCCTGCATATTCGCTGTCGATTAAGGCTAAGGGATTGTCCTTATTGATTCGATTGCCATCATAGTAGTCAAAGTCGCTGCCCCAGTGATGTCTGCTGCCGCCGGGCAGGGCAGAGTAAAGTAGTATGGCTTGGCAGCGTTGCCATGGCGCCAAGGCGGTGATATCAACTACCTGATGGTTTTCATCAAGTACGGGTCGTTTGCCGCTGAACTTGCCGTTAAAAATGGCCAGTTGCTGGGCAAAGCCGCGAAAGCTGCTGGCGATTTTTAAATCAAAGCCTGCGCGTTTTGCCGCTTTTTGTAGTTCGCCTAAGGCACTGGCTGCCTCAGGTACTAGGCGTGTCGAGCAGGGCAAGGTCACAAGATGACTGTCGGTTTGACCAAACAGCATCGCATCGCTTGGGGTTATCATAACAAGAGCTGCTCCAGCACCTTTTGGTACATTCGCGCCAAAGGCTCTAAGTCATCGACATTAACAAACTCATTCACCTTATGAATGGTGGCATTGCAAGGGCCTAGCTCTACGACTTGAGCGCCGGTCGGGGCAATAAAGCGGCCATCGGAGGTGCCTCCTGTGGTCAACAATTGCGGTTTTATACCGGCCACTTGCTCGACCGCTTCGCTGACGGCGTGAACCAGTTCACCTTCTCCGGTCAGAAAGGGTAAGCCATTGAACGTCCAATTCAAGTCATAGTCCAGTCCGGCATCGGTTAATATACGCTCAACTTGAGTTTGCAGCTGAGTGTGGGTTACTTCGCTTGAGTATCTGAAATTAAAGCAGACATTGAGTTCGCCGGGGATCACATTGGTCGCGCCGGTACCGGCACTGATATTGGATATTTGCATGGTGGTCGGAGGGAAAAAATCATTGCCCTTGTCCCAGTGCTGCTCAACCAGCGCATCCAAAGCTTTAATGGCGACATGCACTGCATTGCTGGCAAGATGAGGGTAGGCAACGTGTCCTTGAACACCATGAATGACCAAGTTGCCGGTAAGGCTACCACGACGACCGACTTTGACGACATCACCCAAAGTGTTTGAACTTGACGGTTCACCGACAACGCACCAAGTGATGTTTTCATTGCGTTTTTGCAGGGTATCTATGACTTTTACTGTGCCGTTGACAAACGGCCCTTCTTCATCAGAGGTGATCAAAAAGGCAATTGATCCTTTGTGATTGGGGTGAGCTGTCACAAAACGTTCGGTTGCGACAACCATTGCCGCCAAAGACGCCTTCATATCGGCGGCGCCACGGCCAAACAGTCTACCATCGACAATTGTCGGTTCAAAAGCGGGAGTATACCATTTATCCGCAGGTCCAGCCGGGACGACATCGGTATGACCGGCAAAGCACAGCAGCGGCTCTTTGGTGCCCCTGCGTGCCCACATGTTGAGGGTATCGACAAAAAACAATGATTCGATATCAAACCCTAGAGGTTCTAGCCTGCTGGCCATCAGTGCTTGACAGCCGGCATCTTCGGGCGTCACGGAGGCTTTGGCGATGAGGGCTTTGGTCAGTGCCAAAGTCGGGTTGTTTGAATCTGACATTTATGCAAACAGCGCCTGATATTGTTCTGCTTTGAAGCCCAGTTGATAGCTATCGCCAACCACCAAAACCGGACGTTTGATCATCGCCGGGTGCTGTTGCAATAACGCAAGCGCTTTGTCACGGTTTAAATCGGCCTTATCGGCATCGTCGAGTTGACGGAACGTTGTGCCACGCTTATTGAGCAAGTTTTCCCATCCCAGCTTGGCTTCAAATGCTACCAGCAGCTCGGCGCTGATACCATCTGCGCGATAGTCATGAAAGTCATAGTCGATATCATTCGATTCCAGCCATTTTTTGGCTTTTTTGATGGTATCGCAGTTTTTGATGCCGTACATGGTGGCTTTAGACATAAAAGAGCCTCTTTGGTTGATTCATTCGTTGTCGGGCATTAAAACACATTGAAAATCAAAATTCAGCCTAATTGGTTTCGTGAACATGTGCTAATGAGGTTGGAACTGAACGAGGTTCGAGTGGCGGTTGGTTAGCTCAGCGTGCAGAATGATCCTTGGTGATGGTCAAAAGCACATCTTCAGCCGCAGTCACCCGTTTTACACAGCAATAGATATCGCCGACCAATTCTGGGTTGGTCAACACGATGGCACATTGACGATGGGGCAGGCTTTGCTGCATTTGAGGGTCAAACTGAGCAAGTAATTGGCCCATTTTTACCGTTTGTCCGAGTTTGACTTGCGGTAAAATGCCTTTGCCGAAAAACTGCTCGGTACCGTGCGGCAACATGATCAAAAGCCTTAAGCCGTTGCTGGCTTTTAGTTGGATACGATGCAAAGTTGCCGGCAGTTCGGTTACGGTCCCGTCAAAAGGAGCAGTCAGTCGGTTACCTGTTAGGTTGATGATAACCCCTTCACCGGCAATGCCGTTACGCAATAACGGCAGATGGGCTTCAGATAAAGGTTGCACATCGCCACTGGCAGGCGCCAAGACGCTAAAGCCTTGTGGCGCTTGCGACTTATCGGCAAATTTCAGCTGGGCTAAATTGGCGTTCAAGCAAACTCCGAGTCAGGTGTCAGGACGTTGTATTGTGCTTTTCTCAGGCATTGAATGGCATTAAACATCATGTCTTGTTTGATCAAAATATAGTCGGTATCGAAGGTTGATATCGCGAAAATACTGATCTTCTCAGTGGCCAAGACGCCGGAGATGTTGGACAAAATGCCGGTGAGCGAAAAGCCGAGTGGTCCCAACACCTCAAGGGCACCCCAGCCGCTTTCTTGCTCTAAACTGTCCAGTTCATAATCTGCTGGGCAGACAATTGACAGCTCGTCGTAGGTTTTTGAGATAAAGTACACCGGCGCTTGATAGACCGCTGTCGGGATCTGGCTTGATGGGGGAAAGCTGTGAATGGTGAAAGTTTCTTTCATTAATTCTAGAGTTTGCTTTGACATCAATCATCCATTTTTTACTTTGAGAGTGGATTTAAAACCGCCGATGGTGGCATCGACAGTAAATTTTTTACGCAAAGAATTCATGATAGTCAAAAGGTAGGTCATTGAAAAGTCGAAAAACAAGATAACTGGTTACAAATTTTTGGCATTTTAAGCTTCTGATGAACGTAGCCATCGATAAAATAATTGTGCTACAGTTTAATGACAGGCAACGTTCAGTGGTAAGTGAGAGGTGAACATGCAAAAAGGTATGTTGGGGTTGATTAAAGAAGGGCAATCCTACCGTAAACTTTGGCCTTTGAAAAAAGAGCTGGCGGCTATTTTTGTCGAGTATCGCGTCATTAAAGCCACTAATCTCGCCATTGCCGTGTTACCGATGGTGGCCGTTTTGTCTTTTATGGTGCAGGTCAATGTGTTAGGCAGCCACTATACGCCTCAAGCGATTGCCAGTGCCTTGTTTCTCCTTTCTATGCCGGCGCAGGGACTATATTGGCTCGGCAAACGCGCCAATACCCAGTTACCGTTAAGTACGGCCAGCTGGTATCACAAGATCCATCAGCAAATGACAGAAGAAGGCTGTAGACCACCTAAAAGCGCCGCCAGACCGCGTTATAAAGAATTGGCCGAATTACTCAAGCATGCCTTTGAAAAGATGGATAAGGCTTTTACTCGGGATATGTTCTGAGCAAAAGCCTAAATCTCAGGTCTTTATTCGCTTTTCTGATAAAGCTTGAGGTTAAAGTCGAAGGTCAAGTCGAGTTGCGATTGTGACAGCAACTCGACTTTTTTCTGCTGGTTAATCTTCCAAGCGAAAGGTGTCATGCTGAGCAAGGCTTCAATGTCCTGTTCGCCTTGTAAGGTCACCTGCTTGGTCAACGATTTTTCGTCAATCACCGTAAAGCCTTTTGGCACAGCTTCCGGCTCATGCTGTTTTGGCGTTTGATAGATTTGCCGTTTAAGCTCAAACAAATGTTCAGGGCCGGGGGAGACACTGAGTAGGACGCCTGCGGGTTTAAGTACGCGATGAATTTGTTGATAATCTACCGGGGCAAATATTTTGCACATGATATCGGCGAACGCATCGGTAAAAGGCAAGCTGTTGGTCGAGGCTACGGCAAAGTGTACCGAGTCGCTGCGTCTGGCGGCATATTTTATCGCCGTTTTGGCAATATCAATACCATAGACTTCCATTGCCGGCAATTCGGTTCCTAATGCATTGGTGTAGTAGCCTTCTCCGCAGCCACAGTCAATCACAATTCCGCTATCAATTCCTTGTCTGGTCATATGGGTGAATGCCATTGTGACCACCTCGTTTCTCAGCGCTTCGTAGTGTCCAGCGGCTAAAAAGGCGCGACGTGCCAAGACCATCTGCTGGTTGTCACCCGGATCTTTAGAGCCTTTGTGTTGCACTGGCAATAAGTTGACATAACCTTCTTTGGCGCGGTCAAAGCAGTGGTTGTTTGAACAAACAAAGCCCCCGGTGACTGTAACGAGTCGTTCGAAGCATAGGGGACAGCGGTAGTGTGCAGCAGGTTTCATAGCCCAAACTCAGCCCATATTGGTGCATGATCAGAAGGTTTTTCAATGCCGCGTAGCTCATAATCTACGTCCGCCTCACGGCATTGGGCCAGCAATGACTCGGTGACCATGATCTGATCGATACGTAATCCACGGTTATCGTCAAATCCCCGAGAACGATAGTCAAACCAGCTGTATCTATCGTTGGTCTCAGGGTGTAATTCTCTGAAGGTATCTTTCAAGCCCCAGTCCATGATCTTACCCAACCATTCGCGTTCTTCAGGCAAGAAGCTACATTTACCGGTCTTAAGCCAGCGCTTGGCATTTTGCTCACCGATACCGATATCCAAATCGGTGGCGCTGATATTCAAGTCACCCATGACAACAACATGTTCGTCGGCGCGGCAATAGCCGCCTAGGTAGGCGAGCAGATCTTCGTAGTACTTTTTCTTGGCGGGGAACTTGGTTTCGTGGGCGCGGTTTTCGCCTTGTGGAAAATAGCCGTTGAGCACTCTGACCGACTCGCCGTTATCCAACTGGTAGGTTGCCATGATCATGCGTCTTTGAGCATCGTCGTCATCGCCTGGGAAGCCGTACTGTACGTCTGTCGGCGCTTGTTTGGACATCAGTGCCACACCGTAGTGGGCTTTTTGACCAAAAAAGCACACATGATAACCCATCGCTTCAATGTCACTTAAGGGGAATTGCTCGTCATGCACCTTGATCTCTTGGAGGCCAATGACATCGGGTTGATGTTTGTCTATCAACTGCTGTAATTGGTGAAGCCTGGCGCGCAGCCCGTTAATGTTGAAAGAGATCATTTTCATTGGCGTAATGTGGCCCTTTGGTTGGTTTTATTTATCCCTGATAAATTTCAGTTTAGCTGGCATTTGTCAGGATTGGAACATTTTAAGTGATTGAATTGTAGCAGATTACGAAAACCATCAAAAGTCACCCCTGCTAAGCCAATTGACTTGGGGGTGGCTAGGTTATCGATAATATCGCCGGTTGTCTTGAATGACTGGAGAAATCCACCTAACTTGATTAGAATCAAGCCAAAATCGGCAAGTTTGCAGGGGCGTTATTACAAATGGCAGTGGCATCGCGGTTTAAATTGTGGTCAATTACGGCAGTGGCGGCTATAGGGGGGGGAGTCCTAGGATATGGACTAGGCCAACCTGACAAGCCGAATGTATCAGATATTCCCGCTACGACAGCGCAAAGCGAGACAGTTCAACTCAGCCGGTTTGATGACAACCGCTCTTTACGAGTTGCCAACGCTGGTGCCGAACAAACGCCAAACAAGCAAATTGAATCCGCTACGCTTGATGTGCCGGCTGCAATTAAGGCGATAGTGGCCCAGCCCACGCAATTTGAACAGTTTGCCGCAGCTTATCCGGTGGCCAATGCCGCCGACGAATTTCAACTCCAACAATTGATAGAAACCCTGCTGGCAATGGAACAAAGTGATAGCGCCAGTATCGGCATTGCGCGCATTTTTTATGTGCGCTTTATCAATTTAAACCCCGGTGCGGCAGCGGCTCATTTTTGGGCCAATGTGCCGGAGTCATCGGTGCAATACCGTCGGGTGATGTTCAATATTTATCATGAATGGGCGTGGTTTGATATGCCCGCAGCCCTTGCCGACATTACCGAAGTGGTCGATGAAAAACACCGTGAAGATATCATCACATTTTTGTTGCGAGATGACCACTTCACGCAAAGTCGGCCTTTGGCTGAGCTTGCGGCTACTTTCTCGGAATTGACTCGGGCTGAGGCAATGCTTGCCAGCGTGTCAAGGCAGAGTAACGAAGCGGCATTCGAGCAGTTGATGAGTATGCCGCGCAATTCCGATGCCAGACGTCATGGCTTGTTTCGTTTGGTCAGGCGTTGGGCGCAAGAAGACCCGCAAGGGGCGTTGGCAAGGCTAAAACTGCTCAATCACAGTACCGACCGACATAACCTGATCACCAATGTCATCAGTATCTGGGCACAAACGGATGCCGAGCAGGCTTTGATAGCGGCCATCAACATCGATGATGGCAACAACTATGCCTATGCCGCGCTATCGACACTTGCCAAAGTCGATGGCATTAAAGCGCTGGAGTTGACGCGGCAATATCAAGATAAGCTTGAAACGACGGTACAAAGTCAGGTGATGCAAACTTGGGCATCAAGCGATCCTAAGGGGGCTGCGGCCTATATTGAGCAACAAGGCGGGCCGGGGCTGCTCAAAAATGCCCGTCAAATTGCTTGGCATTACACCTTGCAGCACCCTGAAGATGCCTATCGCTGGGCAGAGCGAATAGGCCTGCTCGATGACAATAATTTGGCTTCTCATATGGGCAATGCTTTGGTGCAAAGCGATTTGAGTAAAGCACAAGAGATCTTCGCTTCGTTGCCGCCGAGCGCCTCAAGAGATGGATTGTTTACCAGCATCGTACGTCAGCGCAGTAAAATCGACATCGCTCAAACTTATCGCTGGCTGGCTGAGCATTCTGAGCAACCCAAGTTTATGGAGGCGCGCAACAACTTGTTGTATGAATGGAGCAGGCGCGATCCGCAAGGGGCCAGTGAGCGCATTTTGTCGCTCGACAATAACCCCAATCAGTCAGGTCATCTTGCGTCTGTGGCAACCAACTGGTACGACAGATCGCCCGAGCAGGCGCTGCGCTGGCTTTACGATTTACCCTACGGCAGTCTTAGGGATCGCACCATCGCGAGTTTGGCGCACAAAGTCGGGCGTAGTGATGTCGATGAGGCCATTCGTATCGCCAGCCAGATTGGAGATGAACAGTTTAGAAATAACCTGCTGGAGCAACTCAGAACGCGAAAGCGCTAAATCGCATCGAGCTTGAGCGGCACAGAAAACCCTGAAGCATTGCGATGACCTCCACCGCCAAAGGATTTGGCGATGACTGAAACATCCTCGCGGCCATCTTCAGAGCGTAAGCTATAGTAACGAACGCCTTGGTCGATGATATCGCAATAGGCAGCAGCAAAGGGCGCACTAGGCTCTAATTTTAAGATGTTATGTAGAAGATCCGAGGCGATAAACCCCGGGGCGTTGACCACTGGCACCTGATGCCCGGCGATCGACATGACGACTCTGCTTTGCATCAACTTATCTGCTTCTTGTTGGACAAAGCGATAGATAGCATGACCATTGTCTATCGCTTCTTCAAGGGCGTCATCGGCATCAATCAGTTGCTGCCAATCTCTGAAATCGCGGGAAAAGACTTCAAGGCCGTAGGAAAGCCAAGCCGACTGTTCAAAGGCATTGGTCCAGATATCTCGGTCCTGCACCAGCTGAAATAATCGCGGTAGTGGCTTATCTGGAAAAAAATACGCCCAGCTCAGTGCTGCCCCAGAGCGTGTCATATCAAAGTGATAGGAGATGTTTTTTTCTTTGGCAAACGGCGTACTTAAATCTTTTTGCGCCGAGATATGATGGTCCAGTATATGAATTGATTTGGCGCCCATGTTCTCCAACACATCCCGGGAATAGCAAAAATCTAAAATAAGGACGTCTTGGCCTTTCACGGCATCGGGTGGCGCCTTGCCATGAGTGACGGCAATATAGCGATGGCCATCGTCACCGAGCTTCAACCAAGCGGCTAGAGCCGAGGCACTGCCATCGTTGCAGTTGGCGTGGTAGAGAACTATCACTCGACAAACTGCCTTAATTCAAGCTTGGTGAGGTTGCGTTTGAGTAGACGCTGCATTTGACCGAGGCTCATGCCGTTTTCCTCTAAAAACGGTGCCAAATTTTCTTTACCCACCAACTTGGCATGTCTGAGCTGTTCCAGTTGGGCGTAGGCGCAGCCTTGTCGTATCGCTTTTGCCAGTGGCATACATTGGTTGATAGAGCTTAAACTCAGCGCTTGCTCAAGGGCCATCGACAGCCCTTTGGGTCTTTGCTTATGAAGCTCCAATTGTTGAATGAGCCTTAGAGTATGTTCACGGCTCAGTTCTCGCATCAATTGGTAGAGCACCGCAGGGTCTGGTTCTACTTTGAGCAGGTAGTCGTGTTGCATCTTTTTGCCGTCACGGCGAAATTCCATCAAAAAGCTTTTACGCACTTCATCAAACGAATGTAAAAATTGGTGATAGATGCTGATGGTGCCCAAGTTATATAAAATACCGGCCAATAAGCCTTCTACCGGGTCGTGGTAGCCTTTTTCCTGCAAAATATAGTGACTTGCTAGGCCATTGGACAAGAGCAGTTTCCATAATTTAAAACCGAGCAGCGGAAAATACTCATTTTTCAGTTTAATGGTTTGCTTGACCATCATGACAGGCAGCAAGGCTTTGGTACCGGCAACACCCAGCAGGCTAATGGCGATTTGGGTATCTCTGATCTTATTGCCGACAGTTTTACCTATCTGCTTTTGAAAATCGGCGCGATTGACCATCGACAGTAGGTTTTTATCATGCACATGGTTGAGCTTTACAACCCCGGCAACTCGGCTGTAGGTCATGGTTTTGGAGTAGAGAATATCCAGCAGATCACCAAAATTGGCCGGTAGGCGGACGCGGGTGCTCAAGGCGTGCTCCGGGTCGGCCAGCTGCTCTTTGACATGTCGTATTACATGAGGCCGTAAAGATTTGGCCATGGCGTCAATGGTTTTACTTTCGGCGATTTGTTTGATCTTTTCTTTGCGCACACGGCGTTCTTCTACCGCCAGTAAAATACGTTTGAATTGGGTGCTTTCGCTTTTTTCTTTCGATTCGCCTTGTTCCTCGCCGATGTTGACACCATCATCGAAATCTACTTCGCGAAGCGCATACTTCATATCGATAAGATAACGAAAAAATCGCGCGTTAATATCGATAGTTTTATTACGGTCAATGTCGATTTCGGTATCCGGCACTGAAATTGTCCCTATAGCTTTGGTAAGAAAGTCATTTAAATGTATAGTCAAATAAGCCCTGTATATCAAGCGAAAGGTTGGATTTTAGCAATTTGCGACAGATGTCTTGAAGCGTTGACAATCGCTTGAGGACAATGACTGAGTTTTCAGTGATTTAGAGCGAGCATTTAAATTTCTATTTAGGGTATTAGTCGGTTTTAAATCAGTTACACAATCTTTGCCCTACAGCGGCTATTTTTGTGTATTATCAAGTAAATGGCACAGCGGCGCGGTCGTTACAGGAAACACGGATTTTTTGCCATTTTCCCTATTTTGACTTAGCCTTAATTGACTGTTGCAAGGACTTAAAAGGAGAGACTATGCAAATTGATTTTCATCACGGTATTACCTATGTTATTGCGCGCTTGGCTGGGTTTGAGCATTTAGATGCGCAAAAGGTAGCCTATAGTGCTCAGTATGTTGACGATGCAGTAGACAAAGGTTTGTTGCGTTTTGACAATGGTGCAATGTTTAATTGTGCCAGCTCGGCCCATAAAATGCTGGATTATCGCAATATGGAGCAACTTAGCAATCGTCGCTGCTGGGTGCCGTTTCACTTCTTACCGGGCAATGGTGGTATGCCCGCAGGTCAAAACCCGCAAGGTTCATTCATCAACAAACTGATTTGTCGGCCCAACAGCCATGTCGCTCAAGATATGCTGGCGAGCTGTTTGGCGAACAAAGACAAACCGTTTGGTTTACAGCAGCTGGGCATTGCCATGCATGTTTACGCCGACACATGGGCCCATCAAGATTTTGTCGGGATCGTCGATGAGTTTAATGATGTCTACGATATCAATGTGCGCAATGATGTTCCTCATACAACCTGGACCAGCAAGGTGAGCGATTTTTTTGGCGATTTATGGGATGACACCAAATCGGGTCTGGTCGGCGATACACTGCCGTTGGGTCATGGTTCGGTATTGAGTTTCCCTGATCTGCCCTATTTACACTGGGACTATAAACGCAGAAAAGACGGTCAAGTGGTTGAAAGACGTAACTATGAGCTGTTTTTGGATGCCGCTGAACATATGTGTCGCTTTATGCAGCGTTGGCTTGGGCAGGAGCCTGAGGGGCTGAGCGATGAAGATAAAATCCAACTTTCAACGCTGATGCGGACGATCATCGATGAAAACGCCGAAAATCGTCATCAGCAGTGGCTTGATGCCATTGCCAACGGCGCCTTTAGATTTGGCCCTCAGCCGCTCGATTATATTGCCGAAGGTGAAGGGTCTTGGAAGCACACTGCGTTGGGTGAACCAATTGATGAACGCAAAAATCAATATCGCTACAATCATGATTTCTTAAGCTCTGATTGGAAATATTTCCACGATGCCTTATTGGTGCATCGCTTTGCCATCATTCATGAAATTTTGCCGCGCTACGGTATTTGCGTGGCGTAAAGCTCAGCGGCTAGGCGCTTTTGGGGTTGCAATTAAAAGCGGTAACGCAGCCCCAATTTCAGCTGTCTGCCCGGTTGTGGCAGGCGGGCATTAAACCAACCTGTGCTGCCGTGCCACTGTTTTGTCTGCTGCGAGTCAAAGCCGATATCGTCAAACAAGCTAGGGTCAAGGTAAGGATCGGCGGCATCGGCATCTCTGATCCCCGGGTGAAAATAGCGCTTGTCAAACAGGTTGTTTACCTTTAGCGTGAGGTCTAACTGAGAGTGCAGGAAGTCTTTGTATACCAGTGAAACATCCACCGTGGCGTAGCTGCCTAATTGTTCAATCGGATTACTGGCTACCGTGTCTCTGGCGGCAATATAGCGGGCTCTAACCGTGGTAGAGAGTTGCGCAGAAAAGTCCATCGTGACGCCGAACATGAATTTCTTAGCGGCTAGGTCGCCAATGTCTTGTTCACCGATAGGTTCACCGGTGGTGAAATCAAACAGCTGTTCGTCTTGGTTCAACAACCAAGAAAAATAGAGCCAGGTCCTCAGTTTTATGTCATCAAAGCCACTGTGCCATCGCAAATGATAATCGATGCCTTTGACATGACGGCTGCCGAGGTTGCGGGCGCCGCCGGTGAAATTGACCACGGTTTCGGTGTTGCGTATTTGGTAGTAGCTGAGCAGTGAGTCGATATAAATCGAATGGTAATTTAAGCTAAGCTCCAAAGTATTGGATTGCTCTGGCTGTAATAAAGGCTCACTGCCGGACCCTTCCCAAGCGCCATAGAGGCTACGGGGAACGGGTTCCTGATAAGCTTCGCCGTACAGCAGTTTGACTGTCCAATTATCGAGATGCTGGACATAGCCGCCGCGAAAGGTTAGCTCAGAGCCAAACTGTGAGTTGTTATCCAACCTTAACCCTGCGCTAAGTATGTGGCTGTCGTCAATCAAATAACGTCCCTGAGCATAAACGGCAAAGTCTTCCCAAATGACTGAATTTTGGTTGATTGAGTCGGCAGTGGCCAAAGGTGGGTATAAGCTGGGGGCATTGAGGTCAACGACTTCGGGCGCCACCACGCTGGTGGAGAGGTTATACGCTTTTTGCAGATTTTTGCGTTCATATTTGAGTCCGCTGGTCAGTCGCCAGTTGGCGCCGCTATCATAGTCAAAATCTTGATATATCGACCAACTGCTGCTGCGCGAACGCCAATAGGTTAAATGCAGCATTCGGGCGCTTTGTTGCGGCGATAGTTCGATGCCGCCAACCATCACGGAGTCGGCTTGCGGGTTTTGTACATTCCAAGCCTCAATATCAAAGGTATTGGGGGGCACGCCATCATGACGAAAGCGCACCATGGAGCGGCTGGTTACACTATCGCTCAATTTTCGCTGATGCTTGAGATAGGCGCCATATTGTAATCTTGGCCAGACGCCATCGGCGGGGATCCTGTCTCCCGGATAGACGCTGCCATAGCCGGAATCAAGCATGAGATAATTGATGGCAAATTCACTATTGTCGTCGGCGAGTTTTAAGTTGAGCGCTTTGTTCCATACATATGAGCTAAAGCCGCTGGAGCGCTGAGCAAACTCGCCCCAAAGGGCAGGGTCGTCGTAATGGCTGTCATTGAGCCAATACACCTGATTGTTGTCGATTCTGTCGTTCAAATTGCCATGTTCAAACCTCGCGGTGAACTGACCGCGCCAATTATCACCTGAAAAATTCAAGCTGGCGTCTAAGATGTCAAAACCGTCGCTACCGGTACTGAGCTGGACGCTGCTGTCTAAATCGCCGGCTTTCCCGGCTGAGGCGTTGGTGATCACATTGATCACACCCATAAAGGCATTGGCGCCATAGACGCTTGATGCTGGACCATAGACGACTTCAATGCGCTCGATATTACTCATTGGAAGTGCCGCTAAAGGCGTGGTAATGCCAAAGTACAGCGTATTTAATATGACCCCATCGACCATTACCAAATAAGGCGAGCCGATGGTATAGCGATAACCACGCATATAGTTGACAAAGTAGGTATCGCCCCAAGGACGAATAACCTCCATGCCCGGTAGGTCGTCAAAGATCTCCGAGACATCACTATAGCCGCGCTCGGCAATCTCCTTTTGAGAGAGCACAATGACCGTGGCCGGTGCATCTAAAAGCTTTTCTGAAAAGTTGGACGCGGAAATAATGTTTCTTTCCGCCAGTTCTTCCAAATTAAGGTTAAATAGGTAATCGACTTCCTCTTGAGATTCATCCTGTGCCCAGCAAGGGCTTAATGTGATGAGCATCACCAACAAAAATAACGGATGTTTTGGCATAGGAAGACCTTTAGTGCATTTACTCTTTACACTATAGTCCGGCAATTCATCATATGCGAACTTGAAGATTTGCCGATACTTGGTGCTATCGTCAATTTCTGCGATTGTGCTATAATCCGCGCAATTCAAATTCGACAACCATTTTGCTGCGCTTAGCGCCTTGCAAATTGGTCTTCAAACCTAAGTAAAACAGGTCATAAAACAGATCAATGTCAAATAGCGTATATTCTAAAGAGGTCGAGCAAAGGCGCACCTTTGCTATCATCTCTCACCCCGATGCAGGTAAAACCACGATCACCGAAAAAGTCTTGCTGTTTGGCCAGGCATTGCAAAAGGCCGGTACGGTCAAAGGTAAAAAATCCGGTCAACATGCCAAGTCAGACTGGATGGAAATGGAAAAGGAGCGGGGGATCTCTGTGACCACCTCGGTCATGCAGTTTCCTTACCGCGACTCGTTGGTTAACCTACTCGATACCCCGGGCCATGAAGACTTCTCTGAAGATACCTACCGTACGTTGACTGCGGTTGACTCTTGTTTGATGGTCATCGATGCCGCTAAAGGTGTTGAGGAACGAACCATTAAATTGATGGAAGTGACTCGCTTACGGGATACGCCGATTATTACCTTCATGAACAAGCTCGACCGCGATATTCGCGACCCGATTGAATTGCTCGATGAAGTTGAAGACGTACTGAAAATCGCCTGTGCGCCAATTAGCTGGCCGATTGGCTGCGGTAAAGAATTTAAAGGGGTTTATCACCTCTTGCGTGATGAAACCATTTTATACAAAACGGGTATGGGTCATACCATTCAAGATTCGCACATCATCAAAGGCATCGACAACCCTGAGCTTGACGAAAAGTTGGGTCACTATGCCGAGGTGTTGCGTGAAGAATTGGAATTGGTACAGGGCGCTTCCCACGAGTTTGATCTTGAGCTGTTTTTGGCGGGTGAACTGACACCGGTGTGCTTTGGTACGGCGCTTGGTAACTTTGGTGTTGATCATGTACTCGATGCGCTGGTGGACTGGGCGCCTAAGCCTTTGCCTCGTGAAACCGAACAGCGTACCGTTGAGGCGGCCGATGGCAAATTCAGTGGTTTTGTGTTTAAGATTCAAGCCAATATGGACCCTAAACACCGTGACCGAATCGCGTTTTTGCGGGTGTGCTCGGGTAAATACGAAAAAGGTATGAAAATGCGTCATGTACGCATCGGCAAAGATGTTCGTATCTCGGATGCGGTGACGTTTATGGCCGGTGATAGGGCGCACGTTGAAGAAGCCTATGCCGGTGACATTATCGGTTTACACAATCATGGTACCATTCAAATCGGTGACTCTTTTTCCAGCGGTGAAGACTTACGTTTTACCGGTATTCCTAACTTTGCGCCTGAGTTGTTTAGACGCATTCGGCTTAAAGACCCACTTAAGCAAAAACAGTTGCTGAAAGGTTTGGTTCAGCTCTCAGAAGAAGGGGCTGTGCAGGTTTTCAGGCCATTGGAGTCAAATGATTTGATCGTCGGCGCAGTCGGTATGCTCCAGTTTGACGTGGTCGTCGCTAGGCTTAAAAACGAATACAACTGTGATGCACTTTATGAGACCGTTGGTGTACAGACCGCCCGTTGGGTGTACTGTAACGACGATAAGAAAATGCAGGAATTCAAACGTAAGTGCAGCCAAAACCTTGCACTGGATGGGGCCGATAACCTCACCTACATTGCCCCGACCATGGTCAACCTGAATTTGAGCATGGAAAGATACCCGGACGTTGAGTTCCATAAGACCCGTGAACAATAATTTGGATTGAGCCTGCAATGAACATTAGAACCCTACTGACTCAAAGAGCTGTTGACGCCATCATCAAAACCGGCTTGCCGGCAGACACCAACCCGGCGTTGACGCCAAGTACCCGAGCCAACTTCGGCGATTATCAAATCAATGCCGCCATGGGCGCGGCGAAAAAGCTTAAAACCAACCCGCGAGAGCTTGGCCAAAAGCTTATCGATAACTTAGATATCGATGACATTGCCGCCAAAGTTGAATTGGCAGGCCCAGGCTTTATCAACATTCATCTTAAACCTGAGTTTTTGGCGCAAGAGCTTGGTGTCGCTTTGAATGACGACAAACTTTCAGTATCGACCCATGCCGAGCCGCAAACCGTGGTCGTGGATTACTCGGCACCCAACCTTGCCAAAGAAATGCACGTTGGTCATCTGCGTTCAACCATTATTGGTGACGCCGTGGTACGGGCATTAGAGTTTCGTGGCGATAAGGTGATCCGTCAAAACCATATGGGCGATTGGGGCACCCAATTTGGTATGTTGCTTGCGCATTTGAGCGATAAATTGGCAGCCAATGAAATCGCCGAAACGGCGTTATCGGATTTAGAGGCGTTTTATCGCGAATCGAAATTGCGTTTTGACGGTGAAGACGGCTTTGCCGATCGTGCCCGCGAATATGTTGTGAAGCTACAAGGTGGCGATGAGCAATGTATGGCCTTATGGCATCAATTTATCGATATCTCGATTAAGCATTCTGAGGAAGTATACGATCGCTTGAATGTGACGTTGACCCGTGACGATATCATGGGTGAGAGTGGCTACAACGACGACCTCCATCAGGTGATAGCCGACCTGCAAGCCAAAGGCTTGGCGGTTGAAGACAAAGGCGCGACAGTGGTCTATATCGATGAAATGACCAACAAAGAAGGCGAGCCGATGGGCTTTATCGTACAAAAGTCTGGTGGCGGCTTTTTGTATTCCACCACCGACTTGTCAGCCTGTCGTTATCGCTCGTTCAAACTCGGCGCCGACCGCATTGTGATCTTTACCGATGCCCGTCAGGCCCAGCATTTTAAACAATGTGAAATCGTTGCCCGTAAAGCCGAATTTTTGCGCTCGCAAACCCAATACCAGCATTGCCCATTCGGTATGATGCTCGGTTCGGATGGAAAACCGTTTAAAACCCGAACCGGCGGCACCGTCAAGTTGGCAGAACTGCTTGATGAAGCGGTTGAGCGTGCGCACAATATGCTTATAGAACGTGGCAATGATCTCACTGAGAGTGAACTGGTCGAGTTGTCTCACAAAATCGGTATTGGCGCGGTGAAATTTGCCGACTTGTCGAAAAACCGCACCAGCGATTATGTGTTCAACTGGGATAGTATGTTGAGCTTTGAAGGGGCGACAGCACCTTATTTGCAATATGCCTATACCCGAGTTCGCAGCATCTTTCGAAAAGCCGATATCGAGCCGAGCAGCTTGAGCGGTGAGATTGTCGTTGGCAACGACAGTGAAAAAGCCCTTACGCTTAAATTGCTGCAACTGGAAGAAGTGCTTGATGTCATGGTCTGTGAATGTACGCCACACGTACTGTGCGGATATCTTTATGAATTGGCGAGCTTGTTCTCCAGTTTCTATGAGGCTTGTCCTATTCTTAAAGAAGGCGTAGATGCCAAGACCCGTCAAAGCCGTTTGGTGATGACCCACATGGTTGGGCGCACATTGGCGACCGGTCTTGATCTATTGGGCATAGAAACCATGGAAAAAATGTAGGCGATGAATATATCTGAGTTCAGACGCGAATACCTGCAAGGCGGCTTGCAAAGAGAAGACCTCAGCGACGACCCGTTTAGCCAGTTTGAACGCTGGCTGGAGCAGGCCGTGGCCAGTGAGATAAAAGATCCAACCGCGATGTGCGTGGCCACAGTCGATGAAAGTGGTCAGCCGTCACAAAGAATTGTGCTGCTAAAAGACTTTAGCGAACAAGGGTTTGTTTTCTATACCAATCTCGGTAGCCGTAAGGCGCAGGAGTTGGGTCAAAACGACAAAGTGTGTTTGCACTTTCCTTGGCATCCTTTAGAGCGCCAAGTCATCGTCTATGGCCGCGCCGAACGTTTGCCAAACGCTAAAGTGCTGAAATACTTTTTATCAAGACCGAAGGAAAGCCAACTGGCGGCTTGGGCGTCTGAACAAAGCAGACCGGTATCCTCTCGTAGCGCCTTGATGCAAAAGTTTGCTGAAATGAAGCACAAATTCAGTAAAGGGGATGTCAGTTTGCCGTCTTTTTGGGGCGGCTATTTAGTCAAGCCACACCAAATCGAGTTTTGGCAAGGGGGCGAGCACCGTCTGCACGACAGATTTATGTATCGCCTAGATGAGCAAAACCACTGGTCGATAGAGCGATTGTGTCCATAGTATGAAACTGTTTGATACCCACTGCCATTTAGACTTTGCAGCCTTTGACGAAGACCGCAATATCTTGTTAGATGTGCTTGATGTTAAAGGCGTTGAGCGCCTTGTCATTCCTGCCATTGGGCAAGAAAACTGGCAGCGGGTATTGGACTTGGCGGCGAGCCGGGACAGTTTGTTTCCTGCCCTTGGCATTCATCCTATGTTCTTAGAGGATGTCGAGGTTTCTGCGTTGCAACAGCTCAGTGAGTTGGTGACAAAGCACCGGGAAAAAGTGGTTGCCATCGGTGAATGTGGGCTAGATATGAGCCTTGAGAACCTTGATCGGCAGCGGGTATTTTTTAGCGAACAGCTTAAGCTTGCCGAACAAGTTAAACTGCCGGTCATAGTGCATCATCGTAAAAGTCATCATTTGATCTTGCCGTTTTTAAAAAAATACCGACCCAGCAAAGGTGGTGTCATTCATGCCTTTTCCGGCAGCTACGAACAGGCGATGCAATATATCGACCTTGGCTTTAAACTAGGGGTAGGTGGCACCATCACTTATGACAGAGCGCAAAAGACCAGAGAAGCCATTTGCAAGGTACCTGCAAGCGCACTGGTGTTAGAGACCGATGCGCCGGATATGCCTATTCATGGTCGTCAAGGGATGCGCAATAGCCCTGAATATCTTGGCGAGATCTTTGCCGTCTTGAGTTTAATGACCGAGATCCCCGGCAATGAACTACAAGCGATACTGTGGCAAAACAGCTGTGAGTTGTTTGGGTTGTCACAAGAGTAATGATGGTCAAACAGAAACGTCACTGACTATCGACAATACGGTAAGAATTGCGGCTAAACCGAGCAAAACCGCGAGTCAGCATATAACCTATCAAACCTGAAAGTAACATCATCAACAGCATTTTTTGCATATTTTCCTGATAAAAACTCAATGGCGCCGACATGGCCAGCTGCTTACGATAGCTGACATGCAAATAGCCGAGTAACTGCTGGTCATGGTAGATCTCGCTGACGTACATGGTGATATCCAGCGGCGATTGCTCGGCTTGAGCGTCGAAAGGCGGCAATGATTGGTAGCGCACACGCTGTTTTTGATAGAGCGCCTGAGCACTTAAAGCGTCGTGAGATTTGGCCAGCACCTTGCCGGTGTTGTCATAAATCATCGCTTGTAGAATATAAGGGTCGTGAGTCATATCATCGAGCATCAATGTCAATCCATCGATATCTTTGGCTTGAATTTTACGTTGCGCCATTAAGGCGCTGTGATTGAGCATAAGCCGAATATGCTCAGAGAGCGTGTTCCTTTGCACTTGCTCACCCTTAAATGTGGCATCTATCCACATATTGAGCACCACCACCAAAAGTCCCACCGATAATCCTACCAATGAGAGCCGACGATAAACCGATGTGGTGTTGAGTTGACGTTGTTGCATGGTTTTTATGGTAGGGGATAACTCATAGCTTTTCCAGATTTATATGGGATTTGGCCTAACATAGAGCTGCTCTTTGAATAGGTGTAAAATATTTTACAGTTATATGACTTTCTGGTGTTTGATATCATCTCCTTACTAACATATACAAATATAAAGAGAAGGGCTGATATGCATTTGGAGATGACAGTCAAAATTTCGATGAAAGCCAAAACGGCTATTATAATGAGCACACTAGTTGTTGCTCTAGTCGCAGGAATTAATGGGCGAGAGATAGCGCAAATTTTACAAAGTATTATTGGTTAAACGACCAATCAATTTGAGCCTATTCACAAATCATAAGAAATAAAGGCTATGCTCCAAGACATTTTCTTCGATGTAAGACAAGCGTTATTAATTGCCGATACACCTGAGGCGGAAATGGCTGCGGCTAAGCAGTTGCAGACTCAGCTGCTTGAGTTGTTGGAGCGCTTTGATTTGACCGCCTGTATGTTTGATGCAAGGCGCACTGAGCTGGCAGGTGGGGTGGCGTTGTCGCCTAAACATGCGTTGGATTGTCTTGATGATCCGCTACGGACGCGGCGGTTTATTGTTGGGGTTTACCAAGCCCTCAAAATGCTGGAAAGCCGTTTTAATGGGCAAAAAATCGAGGTGCTTTATGCTGGCTGTGGACCGGTTGCGCCGCTGATCTTACCTTTGCTTGGTGCTTTTAGAGGGCGCCATTTTGCTTTGACTTTGGTCGATGTCAATACTGCCTCTACCGGCTGCTTATCGGCACTTATTCCATATCTTGGTTTTAGCGATATGGCGATTGAGGTTAAATGTGCTGATGCTATTACCTATCGTCATCCGACGACGCTTCATTTGGCTATCACTGAGACCATGGATAAGGGATTGACCAAAGAGCCGCAAATTCGGGTGATGCAAAATTTAAGTGAACAATTGATGTCTGGTGGGGTGTTGATACCTGAACGGATCTCTTTGTTTGTCGAGCAGACTACTTTTGCCAGTTTGCCGTATTTTATTCCCGGCAATCAATCGGCTTTGCACACGACAGCGCAATCTAATGGGATTTTGTTATTCGAACTGGATAAAACATTAGCGGCGGCTCCTGCTTTTGAATATCGCAGTGAGTGGCTTGAGCGTGCTCAACACGAGGACATTGTGCTAACCGCCGAGCTAAATATTTTCGCTGATATCGCTTTAATGCAAGGTCAGTCACAGATCTCAAACCCTTATCTGTTATGTGCCGACGATAAATCAAAAAGTGGCCGCTTTCAGTTAGTGCTCAACACCGAACATTGTTCTGAGTGGCAAGTTTTCACACAATAATGAAGACAAAAATGCCTCTCTAGGTTGGTAAATCGACTTTGTTGTGCTGTACCCTGCTATTTTTCTGCGCTTAAAGTGGAATCAATTTAGTGCTGATTTGGTTGCTGCAATACTGTTCTATCCCGGCTATACTATTTAAAAAACAGTGAGTTAATATGCCAATGTTAAATAGACTGTCCTTCGCTCAAAAAATCATTATCGTTGCTTCTGTCTTGCTCATTGTCGCTCAGGTGGCGACTACTGCGGCTAATTATCTGACGTTGCAAAGCAGTACCCGTGAAAATTTAGATCGCACCATCGCGCAAATTGGTCGAGCGGTGTCGGGCAATATTGCCAATTGGTTGAACGGTAAGTTGAGCATTGTTGCCTCGGTGGCGCGCAGTGCCAGCCCTGCCGATGATAATGACCACATATTGACTGTGGTGCAGCAAGGGCAAAAATCGGGCGACCTCAAAAACGTGTTTGTCGGGGTAGAAAAGACCGGCGACTTTATTCTTGATGATGTAGCGGTAAGGGCTACGCTCCCTGCGGATTTTGATCCTCGTGGCCGCCCTTGGTATACCTTAGTCAAAAGTTCCGGCAACGGCACTTTTACCGAACCCTATATCGATGCGACCACGCATCAGTTATTGATCTCTGCTGCCGTTCCTGTATTTGCCGGTGAGCAGTTTGTCGGCGCAGCCGGCGGCGATATTCTATTGACGGAAATTCGCGATATCATTAACTCAGTGAATTTTATGGGCTTAGGCTATGCTTTTTTGATGACCAAAGAGGGCAAGGTACTCAGTCATCCCAATCAGACGTTTCTCGATAAGTCTTACCAAGAGCAACTTGGTCAGCAAATGGCCATGACACCGCATTTGCAAGAAGCCTATTTTGATGGCGCTGAGCATTTGGTGTCTTTTATTCCCATTGAGGGCATTGACTCGGTTAAGTGGTATCTCGGTGTGGTGCTGGATAAAGAAAAGGCCTATGCCCCAATTGTTTCTGCCAAAAATCAGTCGCTGTTGTTTGGTGTGCTTGGGGTGATTTTTGTGATCTTGGCAATGCACTTTATTCTTAAAATGCTGATGAAGCCGGTGATGGCGCTGACCGATGCGATTAAAGATATCTCTCAAGGTGAGGGGGATTTGACCAAACGTTTGGATATCCACAGCAGTGACGAAATTGGTGTGCTCTCCAGTCATTTCAATCACTTTTTAGATACCATTCATCAGTCGATTCAAGAGGTCAATCAAGCGGCCATGGCGCTTAAAACCAGTATTCATCAGGTTAGAAGCACCACCAGTGACTCGATGTCAATGTCGCAAGAGCAGTTGCAGCGCAGCAATAATGTCACGATGGCGGTGGTTGAATTGAGCAAGGCAGCAGAGGAGATCACCCGCAATGCCGATACGGCCTCAATGCTCACCGGCGACATTCAGCAAAAGGCGCAGCAAGGGTTGTCGGCACTACATGATAATATCAATGCGATGGATGTGCTTTCGCAAACGATGCAGGCTTCCTCTAAACAAATCGACGCCCTAAGTGTTGAAACCGCCAATATCGATAACATTTTGGAGGTGATCAAAGGGGTCAGCTCACAAACCAATCTGCTGGCACTCAATGCCGCCATTGAAGCGGCGCGGGCCGGAGAAGCCGGTCGCGGTTTTTCCGTCGTCGCCGATGAGGTGCGCCAGTTGGCGCAGCGCACGCAAGATTCCACCGAAGAGATAGCTGGTCTCATTGCCAACTTACAACGTGGCGCCAGCGGCGCGGTCGATACCATGAAGCAAAGCCAAAGCAGCAGCGAAACCAGTGTGTTTATGGCCAATAACGCCGGTGAGCAAATGACGTCGATTCAGTCGCAGTTAACCGAAATCGATAGTGAAAACAACGCCGTGGTACAGGGCACTAGACAGCAGGAAAACTTAATTGGCGGTATCGAAAAGGAAATGGCGCAATTAAACGAGCTTGACCAAAATCGTGCTCAATACTTAAAACAAACCATTGATGCCTGTGACCACCTACAGCAGCAGTTCAACCGATTAGATGCGCTGGTTAACCAGTTTAAGGTCTAAATGGCAAGCATTTCACGCCAGGGCGATGGCTTGCCCTTTATGATGGTTTAGGTAGAATTGTGCCACCTACAGTTTGACGGATGCCTATGTAAGTGGCTCAACAATCAGCAATGCCTACCGCCGCGCAACTGCAACAGTTGCTTGATGGCAAGAACAATGGTGCCTTTGCCATTTCGCCTCGCGGCCAATCTTTTGAATCAATCTCTCGCCCACAACCGGCAGATAGTAAAATCGTTGCCTTTGGCACGGGCCTCAGTGGCGAGCAATGTGAAGCGCTATTGAGGGCACTGTTATCTGACGTCGAGTGTTCAGTCTGTTGTTATGGGTTTAAGCCACTTGAGCAGCTCAGTAGCGCTTTGGTGATTGAAGGTATTGACTATTCGCCTGAGCTTAAGGCCAAATGCCTTCACTTGTCTGAAGTGTTGGAGGTTGAGATCACTGCGGTACGTTACGCGCCAAAACTCGATGAACCTGGCGTGTTGCTGATGGATATGGATTCTACCGCAATTGAAATTGAATGTATCGATGAGATAGCTATGCTTGCCGGTGTTGGCGAGCAGGTGGCGATGGTGACTAAAAGGGCAATGCAGGGGGAACTCGATTTTGCTCAAAGCCTTTATGAGCGTGTAGCCGCACTGGCTGGGGCGGATGAGCGCATATTAGAGCAAGTTGCTTCAGATATGCCACTGATGCCCGGTTTGGAGGCTTTGGTGGCGCTGTTGAAGAGTAAAGGCTGGGTCGTTGCCATTGCTTCAGGTGGTTTTACTTACTTTACCAACAATCTGCAAAAGCGTCTTGGCCTTAGTGCAACCTATGCCAACGTGCTTGAGGTGGTTGACGGTAAGCTGACCGGCAAGGTGCTTGGCGATATCGTTGATGCGCAAATAAAGGCCCAAGTGGTGACTCAGTTGGCTAAGGTGTATGACATCGACCCCAAGCAGACCGTTGCTATCGGTGATGGTGCCAACGATTTGTTGATGCTGGATAAGGCGTCGCTTGGGGTGGCTTTTCATGCCAAACCTGTGGTGCGGGAAAAAGCGCAAAGTGCGGTCAATCAAGGCAGTTTGGCGCAATTGTTGTATTTATTGAGATAGTTGGTATTTGATGTTGCAACGTTCTTTATTTATTGAGTCAGGCGATCACCAACTGCACGTCCGTCATATTGCCCGGGAGGGTTGCAGCGCAGGTCAGCCGGTGCTGATGGTACATGGGGCGATTGAAAACGGCCGCATTTTTTATAATGAAAAGGGACGTGGTTTTGGTCCTTACTTGGCAGAGCAGGGGTTTGATGTATACATTTTAGATTTACGTGGCCGAGGTCAAACCATTCCGCCCATAGCGCCTTTTGATGAGCATGGCCAAAGTGAAACCATCATCGAAGACTTGCCGCTGTTTATCAATTATGTTTATGAGCAAAACCCTCAGCCTATGCATCTGGTTGCCCATTCATGGGGCGGAGTCTTATTAAGCGCCACTTTTGCACGCTTTCCGTATTTGCTCGATAAAGTGCGCTCTCAGGTGTATTTTGGCACCAAACGCAGAGTTGGCGCCTTTAATTTAGAAGTGCTGTTCAAAGTCAAGTTTATGTGGCGTTTCTTGGCGCCCAAGCTAGCCAAACGTAAAGGCTATCTGGCGGCCAAAGCGCTGAGTTTTGGCTCTGATGATGAAACCATTAAATCTCATGCTCAGTCGATGGTTTGGACGAAAAGCTTAGATTGGATTGATGAGCATGACGGCTTTGATTATGCCAAAGCCTGTCAACACATTCAGTGGCCACCAACTCAGTTTATTGCCGCAATAAACGACAAAGCACTGGGACATCCTGATGATGTGAAACGTTTTATGGCGGAGGCTAACTATGTCGATGCTAAATATGTGCTATTGGCAAAGTCGCAAGGCGCAAAGCGTGATTATGATCATATTTCCATGTTGACCGATAGTGCCGCCCGGGAGGACCATTTTAGTGAGATAGCCCACTGGATGGAAAAGACCTAACTGGTTGTCGCCAACAATCATTATCGCTGAATTGAACCGTTACTTTTTGCCAAGGAACAGCTCTTTTGCTTGACGTTGCATATCGATATCAAGGTTGGAATAGCCATAGCGCAGCAACATTTCATCGCTGATGTCGATGGCATCGCCAACACCGTGTATGCCCCACAGTTCTTCTTCCAACACCTTGGCGCGATGGATAGCGTAATTGCTGACATACTTGAGTTCGTTGCCGATGTAGTCGATATCTGGCCGCCCGGTACGGGAGATATACACCCTAAAGGCAAAAAACAGATGGTCTCTTAGAGACATATCGACAAACACACGATGAGAATGCTCATCGGTCAATTCTCCGCTGTATTCGATATTGATGGCTGCCTCAGGTGTGCGGGCGCTGCGGTTTATGCAGATCAACAGCTCACGCACCTTAGGTGGATCGTGAGGTTTCATATGGCGCAGCAGTTCGCCATAGATATCATCCACCATACTGCCTTGTATCAACGGGTAGAGATTAAAGTCGTAAGGTTCCGAGCTGAAGTGGGCCATCAGCCGATGCAACATACTGGCTTTGCCGCCTTGACCGATGACATTGATCATATGACGGATGCCTTTGCGGTGAATATAAAACGGCATGTTGGCGCAGCTGTGAACGTACATATTGCGCATTGCCGGACTTAACCCCGGTATACTCTTGTTTTCTTCAGCTTCAGTCAGTTTGTTGCGGTTGCTAGAGATCAACTGCTGGAAGAATTTACGTCCGGGATGCTTACCATCATGCTCATGCACGCGTACGTTGATGATGAGTTTGTTTTTGCTGATGGCCATCACCTCGTAGGGGAGGCGGGTGAGTTTGTGCGAGCGGGTGATCTTTTGCAGGTCGGGCAAATTCAATAAGACCACGTTGCCTTTTTCCAAGGTGCTCGGCTCGGTCAGCTCGATTTGCATCCCACGGGTCGAAAAGTCGCGAGTCGCGCCTTCAAGCAGTTCGCTGTCTTGTTCAATGGTCACCGCTGTTTGGTATAAAAAGCGCGATTCTTTACGCAGATTGACATAATCGACCGGCACCACTTCAAGGTGTGGCGGCTCAATGCCTCTAGGGACCCCGAATACTTTCAAGCGATTGACGTCGATACCTTTGTAGCTGTAGCTGCGATATTTGCTTTTTTCATTGCGTTCGGTGATATCACTCAGGGCTATAATGGCAAAGCAGTTTTTAATTACACCCTCAACCCGGGGGGAGGGTTTGCGGTTAAGCTGCTTGATTATGGCCCCGGCACTATCTGGTAGCGACAGGGGTATATGGGCGTGGGTGTATGATGCATTGAGCACCTGTACCTTGTGTACTCGCCAGCTTTTTTTATGGGCACCAAAATGAAAGAACAGCGCTCGTAGTTTTTCATCGTTTTGCAGTTCTTCGTAAAAGGCGGCGTAGTGATGCATTCGTCCTTTAGTGGTATGAATAAAGCTAAACAGCAAAGACTCTCGGTCTGGGACGTTGAGGAGCATTTTCAGCCTTTTTACCCCAAACAGCAGTGGCAAAGTGAACTGTTGCTCGTCATTTAACCAATAACGAAAATCGGCTTTGTTGTTTTCTGTGGTCAGCAGTGCAGTGGCTTTGAGTCTGCCGTCTATTTTGGCTAGATACAAGGGTAAGGTGGTGATCCGCGGCATGTAGTATTGCTCATAGCCTTTGACTATCACCGCTTCTTCGGTGTTTTCCATATTGACTTTATAGCGGCGCTTATTGCCGTTGATAAAGTTATTTAAAAAGCCGTCAAAGGTTTTGGTCGCGACGTTGTAGGTGCGCTTCATGCGAATATATTGGGCGTTGTCGAAGGCCTCTCCGGCTATCACTTCATATTGAATGTCGTCGGATAGCCCTAAGGCAAATTCTTCTTCAAGACCTCGAAACTTAACCTTGACCAGTTGTCCGGGAACAAAATGGTGGTTTATGGGCAACTTGACCTTTAAGCCACTGACCGAGACATCGGAGCTTGTGCCTTTTATCGATTCGCCATCGGGTAATATCACGTCCATCGCAATGGAGAAGTTCATCCGCTCTTCTGAGCGCACCGCATAGCTTTGAAATTTGACGCGCCTTGCCATGTACGGCGGTATTTCAGGATCGACCGGTTCCTCATCAACCACCACAACCTCAGGTTTGTTGCGGCGGCGCTCTCTGGCCTGTTTCTTCTCTTGTTCTTTGCGCTCTTTTTCCTTGAGCCGTTCGCGCTGTTCCTTGTGGTGCATAATACGGTAATTGTTTTCGGTATTGTTAACCTTTTCAAACACCCCTTCGGTGTAAGTGCCGTAATGTTGCAGTTCTTGTTCAAACACTTTGCGGGCAACGGCGTCCATATAGTGGGTTTTACCGGCAAACTCGAAAGGCTCTACCGCGCCATCGACGTGACCACGTAAGTCGATATAACGACTACAGGGTTTTTTCAGGCGATTTAACTCCAGCTTGATTTGAAATTGGTGAGGTTTGGAGATGTCTTTGGTCATGGCTTTGAACAACGCATCGAAGTCCGGCGCCTGAATAATAGGCACCAACTGTTCAATGAGGTGTTGATATTGTGCAATAACCGATGTCATGTTGTTGTATCACTCTCACCTAGCGATGCCCGTAAAGACAATTGCCAGCATCCTTCAAATTCGTTATGGTGTCAAAAATTTCTGTCGTAAATTTGCCGCTAGCAATTGAATTGGCGGCAAATTTTTGACGATTAGTGTAAACCATCTTTGATGATCGTTGAAAATAAAGCAAGTATTATGCCCAAGGTAATTAGAACATGGCAAAATCTAAGGTAGCTTATGTCTGCACTGAATGCGGTGCCGAATATCTGCGCTGGCAGGGCCAATGTGGTGAATGTCAGGCGTGGAGTACCATCAGTGAGTTCAGAGTTGGCGCTGGGAGCGGCTCAAAACGCAGCAACCAAAGCAGGCAGGGTTATGCCGGTGCGCTGCAATCTAAAGTACAGACCTTAGACAGCATTGACTTACAGGAATTACCGCGTTTTTCTGCCGGTTTTAAAGAATTTGATCGGGTGCTCGGTGGTGGGGTGGTGCCGGGGTCGGCTATCTTAATCGGCGGCGAGCCGGGGGCGGGTAAAAGTACCTTGTTGCTTCAGATAATGTGTCATTTGGCCGAGTCGATGAATGCCTTGTATGTGACCGGTGAGGAGTCTTTGCAACAAATTGCGATGCGCGCCCATCGGCTAAAATTGCCGACCAACAAGCTGAGGATGTTGGCAGAAACCAATGTCGAAACCATTTGTTTAAGAGCCGAAGACGAAAAGCCCGGCATCATGGTCATTGACTCGATTCAAGTCATGCATATGGCCGATGTTCCCTCGGCGCCGGGATCGGTGTCTCAGGTCAGAGAGTCTGCCGCCTATATAACCCGGTTTGCCAAGCAATATAATGTTGCGATCATTATGGTCGGTCATGTGACCAAAGACGGGTCGTTGGCTGGGCCTAAGGTGTTGGAGCACTGTATCGATTGCTCGGTGATGGTCGAAGGCACAACCGACAGTCGTTTTCGTACGTTGCGCGGCAATAAAAACCGCTTTGGTGCGGTGAATGAGTTGGGGGTGTTTGCCATGACCGGCAGCGGTCTTAAAGAGGTAAAAAACCCCTCGGCGATTTTTCTAAATCGTGCCGAGCAACACTCGCCCGGCAGTATTGTGATGGTGATTTGGGAAGGGACGCGGCCGCTGCTGGTTGAGATCCAGGCGCTGGTGGATTACTCGCAGCTCAACAATCCAAGACGGGTGAGTGTCGGCCTTGAGCAAAATCGATTGTCGATGTTGCTGGCGGTGATGCATCGCCATGGCGGCTTGCAGATGAACGACCAAGATGTCTTTGTTAATGTGGTCGGCGGCGTTAAGGTTAGTGAAACCAGCGCGGATCTGGCCTTGTTGTTGGCGCTGGTGTCGAGTTATCGCGATCAGAGTTTGCCGCGGGATCTGGTGGTGTTTGGAGAGGTGGGGCTATCTGGTGAAATACGTCCGGTGCCAAGTGGCCAAGAGCGGTTGTTTGAGGCCGCCAAGCATGGTTTTACTCGGGCCATAGTGCCTAAAGCCAATGTGCCAAAGCAACAAATTGAGAATATGACGGTGATTGGTGTTGAAAAGCTCAGCGATGCCTTGGAGGCAATTTAACAATTGGTAACAATAGTCTTGTCTCGGATGGCTTCTTTTATCGCGCAAATTCACTCACAATTGTATTGTATTTTGTGCGCTTGCGCGTCAAGGGCCGAAAAAGAGCAACAACGGAAGGGTTGCCGTTAAAGTTAAAGTGTTGTCGCAGGCGGGTTTGCCTGTGTGATTTGATAGTCCAATAAGCGTTAACTGGGATGAGCGGTGGCGGACAAACTCTAGGTAGTGTCATGACCAAATGGCAAAAGTTTTTTGCTTTTCTTGTTGTAGTTGCGGTGGCGTTTTTTGGCTACCGAATCGTAGTCAACTATCAGTTGACTCGCGATCTGGCTGAAAAAGGGGCCTCGCCGCAAGGGCGCTTACCCGATAATATCGAACCACGCAGTTATGACCTCACGTTACGTATCGACCCGAGCCAAAGCCATTTCAGCGGCGTGGCGAAAATCAATCTTGAGATCAAAAAGCCGGTCAAAGAGATCTGGCTTCACGGCAAGGATTTAGAACCCAGCGTCGTCAACCTCAATACTAACGAAGGTCCCATTGCCCTGTCTTATCATGAGATGGGACACTCGGGCGTCGTCAGGCTCACGGCCAGAAATACCATCGTGCCGCAAGATGCGCAATTGGAGATCCATTACAGTGCGCCGATAGGTACTCAGCTGTTAGGCCTATATAAGGTCGAGGAAAACGACCAATCTTATGTGTTCAGTCAGTTTGAGCCGGTTGACGCCCGTCGTGCCTTCCCCAGCTTTGACGAGCCGCGCTTTAAAGTCCCGTATGATATCAAGCTGGAAGTCAAAACATCACACAAAGGCTTCAGCAATACTCCACAAATCAACCAAGCTGAGTTGGACAATGGCTTTAAGCGATTGACCTTTGCTACCACCAAGCCGTTACCAAGCTATCTGATCGCTTTTGCGGTAGGGGATTTTGATGTGGTTGAACATACGCCGATTGCTGCCAATGAGATCCGTCGGTTTGAACTGCCCTTAAGGGGGATCGCAGTGAAAGGCAAAGGAGCACAATTGCAGTTTGCACTGGATAATACCGAGCGTATGTTGACCTATTTGGAGCGATATTTTGCCACACCTTATCCGTTTGAAAAGGTCGATTTGGTGGCAGTACCTGACTTCGCCGCCGGTGGTATGGAAAACGCCGGGCTTATCACCTATCGCGAGCAACGCCTGTTGATGAGCGAGATGCCGACCTATTCTGAGCAACGTAATTTTGCGGCGATCCACGCCCATGAGTTGGCACATCAGTGGTTTGGCAATCTGGTGACGATGCCGTGGTGGGATGACATTTGGCTCAATGAGTCTTTTGCCACTTGGATGGGCAACCGCGCCGCCAATGCTTGGAATGAAAGCTTTGAGTTTGATCGCCAATTGGTACGCTCTGGTCATTCGGTGATGGCCGAAGACGCCCTTGCCAGTGCGCGTCAGGTCAGAGAGCCGGTAGACAACAATGATGTTATTTTAAATGCTTTCGATGGTATTACCTACGCCAAAGGCGGTGCGGTATTACAAATGTTGGAGCGCTTTATCGGTGAAGATATTTTCCGTCAAGGGGTGCAGTTGCATATGCGCCGCTTTGCCTATGGTCACGCCGATGCCTATGATTTTATCGACTCGATGACTCGGGTGTCGGACAAGCCTGAGCTTAAAGAGGCGTTTTTTAGCTTTTTATCTCAAGCCGGTGTGCCGACGGTTTCACTTAAGTGGCATTGTCAACAGCAGCGCGTTGAGATCAGTGTCAGCCAGCAACGTTATCTTCCGTTGGGTATCGACGATAAGTCGCCGAAAGTTTGGCATTTACCGGTGTGTATGACCTTGGTCAGTGCCAATGAAGCGCCAAGAGCCATTTGCCAAATGATAAATCAAGCCGAACAGGTAATCGATACGACCGGCAGCTGTCCTATTACCATCATGCCCAATAATGAAGGCAGCGGATATTATCGCTTTAGCTTGGATAAGGTGCAGTGGCAGTATCTTTTAAACAACCTCAAAGATATGACGCCTTCTGAGCAGTATTCGGTGGCTGATAATCTCGCGGCAGCCTTTAGGGCAGGCGATATCGATGCCGACTATTATCTTGAAGCCATCAAGCCTTTTACCGAGGCCGGTGATTGGGATTTGATCACCTCGCCAATCGATGAGCTGATCTTCATCACCGACTATATCGCCCAAGGTAAAGAGCACGAAAAACTTAGTGCCTACCTTAATATGCTCTATCAGCCATTGCTCGAACAGCTTGGACTAGAGCCAAATACGTCGATGGATAAGGCAAAGCCGGTTGCGACGGCGTTATTGCGCAAAAATATCGTCAACTTTATGGCGCTTCGAGCAAAAGCGCCCAATTTACGCCAAGCCTTGCTGGCAAAAGCCAAAACCTATATTGGTTATCCCGACGGTCAAACCATGGCGCCAGAGGTGCTCAACGACGACTTGCTGCGTGCTGCGTTGACCGTGGCGATTGAGGAATTGGGGAGAGATTTTTTTGATGTGCTCAAAGAGCGGGTTGAAAACTCCTCGGATGCCATGTTTCGTCAACAAGGGATGTTGGCATTAGGGGCGACGACTGAGCCTGAATTGGCCGATGAGGTGCGCTCTATGGCTTTGTCTATCGGCATTAAGGACAATGAACGGGTGTATCTGATCCAGTCGCAGCTGCTTAGGCAGGAAAATGTCGATGATGTCTACCGTTGGTTGAAAAGCTATTTTTCGGTATTGGTCAACGTTTTGCCAGAGCAGGTGATTGCCTATACGCCGCTGGTTGGCAGAGGTTTTTGTGACCGGGCCGATGCCGAAGATCTTCAGGCGTTTTTTACCACCAACGCCTCGCATATTCTTGGCCTTAAGCGCAATTTGAATATGACCTTGGAGCGCATCAACAGTTGTGTCGCCATCAAAGAAGCGCAGCAAGGATTATTTCAAAGCGGCAGTTTGACGATACGCTAGTGACCTAGCGCACGGCTTTAGGACAAGATGGCGGTTTTAAAGAACTTGGCCAAGTCGATTTTAAAGTTTTCCGGTTTGACGCAGCAGTCTATTTCATCAACGCTGGTGGCCAAGTCGATATCTCGTATCTCGGTGTACATGTTTGAACGGACGTGATAGAACACCTTAACCACAGGTTTGAGTGGTTCGACAAAGTTGGTTTGAGTGACGATACCGAGCTTCGAGCTTTTTAGCTTGACCAACGTGCCGACCGGATGGACGCCAATGGCCTGAATAAACTTTTGCACCAAGGTAGCATCAAAACAGCTGCCGGTATCTTTCATCAGGCGCTTAAAGGCGTTGATGGGGTTCATTCCTTCTTTGTAGCATCTATCGGCCGTCATGGCATCATAAGAATCAACGATGGCTATCATACGGGCATACATCGACAGCTCATCGGCAGTGTAACCGTTAGGGTAGCCGCCGCCATCGAGTCTTTCGTGGTGATTGGCGGCAATGTCCAGACTGACCTCAGATAAACCGCCGGATTGTTCGAGGATCTCTTTGCTGTATACCACATGACTTTGCATTTGTTTCATTTCTTCATCGGTCAGCTTGCCGGGTTTGTGCAGCACGCTGTCGTCGATTTTGATCTTGCCGATATCATGCAATAACGCGCCGGTGGCCAGCTCATGGATCAGCGGGCGAGGGAGCAACATGTGCTTGGCCAAAATGGTCATCAACACCGACACATTGACCGAATGTTCGAGCAGATAGGCATCTTTTTCTCGAATGCGGGTCATACAGGTCAAGGCGTCTTGGTTTTTGAAGATTGAATCGATAAAGGCATCGGCGACCTTTTCCATGTCTTTGCAGTTGACCTTGCGGCCCGCCTGTACATCGGAGAAGGCTTTTTTCTGTAGCTTTTTCGCTTGCTGATATAGCTTTGTTGCGTTGGCTATTTCTTTATCGAACGAGCGACTGCGGGCTGTCGGATCGGCTTGTGGTCTTTGTTGTTGTGCCTTGTCGGTTGAGGTCGCTTGCTGCGCTTCCGGCTCGGCACTGGGTTGCGGCTCAAGTGTTGGGTCGATATTATCCAAATCAATGGCCAACTCTAAGATCCCTTGCGCTCTTAATTTGTCGATAGACGCTTGAGACTTTACCCGACCTCGGGTTTTGATCTTCAATGCCCCTTTTTGGCGGGTGACGGCTTCGACAAACATGCCCACCTTTAATTCGTCAATTGCAACGCGTTGTAACATAGGATCGGTTTCGCTCCAAACATAGTCTTATCGACCTTAAAAACATAGCAAAAGATAGTGTTAATTGTTAGCAAAAAATGACAATTGCGACGTTTGAATCAGGCTTTGAATGCTTCCCTTACCTGTCCATATTGCTTCATTCGCCCAAGGTATCTCCTGATTGTATTTCTACAGGTGGCCATAAATCCCGAACATAGGTTTCAAACTCAGTGTGCTTACAAAATGGTAAAACCTCTACAACCGCATATTGAGCATTCTGCGTTTTTCGGATAAGAATATCATCTCTAAAGTTTCCATACTTATCAGTGATAACCCCTACACTCAATTCGTTCATTTTGTCACCCATCGAATGCACAATTCCCATCTCATGATTTTTGAGTTTAACGTAAGTGCCGGGTGGGTAAATGCCGATAAAAGACACGAAAACTCTCGTTAAATGTTCAGATACTTTTTTCCCTCGTTCATTAAATATTTCCTGCATGACTTGTTTAGATAAAATTTCATCTCGGTAAGCCCTTGATCTCGTTGCTGCAGCATAAATATCTGCAATTGCGATTATTTTGCTAGACGTAGAAACTCGATATTCTTTCAAATGATAAGGGTAGCCACTACCGTCAATTCTCTCATGGTGATTACGAACGGCTTCGAGCCAAAAGTGGTCGGTTACTCCACATTCGATAAGCATTTGGTAGCTACGTAACGGGTGGGTTCGAATGACTTCCTTTTCTTCATCGCTTAATTCAATGTCCTTTTGTAGCAATATCTCTTGAGCCTCATGAAAGCTAATGTTTTGTGTCAGGGCTGCACAAATCAAGCTGAGTCTTTCGAGTTGTGGCATAAAAATATGTTGTGCGGCAATTTCACAAAGAACGGCACAGTGAATGGGATGGATCAGTGAGTAGGTGCCAGCATGATCTGCGTTTACTGCACCTAAAATAGCATTTTCTCGCTGTATACATTGACGTTGAATTTGGGTGGCTAACTGATAGATTGTCAGAATAAATAATTCATGCTTGCCAGTCTTTATTTGTTCGTAGGCTTCAGCCAACAGACGTTTAAAATTAAAAACGATATCAACAATTGAACAGTGGGTGTTTGATACGGGAACGCAAAAGAGTCCATCTTGTAACATGTGTTCAATTTGGGATCCCAAAACAATCTCATGACCTTGGGTAAATAGTAAGTTGCCTGATTGGCTGTAAACGTCAAAAGGTACCGAGCTACCAACAGCAAGTTGGCAAGACTTGACGCCTATGAATTTATTTTTCAAAGCCATAAGGGAAGCATCCTCGATAACATATAAAATACAGTATTACATATGACATACTTCTTATTAAAAGGTAGTGAAGTTGAAACATATCCGCAAGTGGTACTGAATTGAATAAGGTTGAGAAAGTTGCCGCTTGACGATAGCTATCCTTGCGCAGCTTTTGGTATGACGACATCGCTGACAATTGCTCCTGCATTGTCAGCATACCGTATATCCCTATACATCGCTGACAATTGCTCCTGCATTTTCAGCATACCGTATATCCCTATACATCGCTGACAATTGCTCCTGCATTGTCAGCATACCGTATATCCCTATACATAAAAATATCCGGGTATTGTCTTTAGGGTTGTCGCGATGGGGTTTAGCCATCGCGATATCATTGTTACTCGTCAATGGTCATGGTCATTAACGAAGCATTACCGCCGGCTGCGGTTGTGTCGATTGTAATGGTTTTTTCTGTGATCAGTCGGTAAAACAGACCCAGATCGGTTTGTGCGGTGATCAGCGGCAAAATAGCCCCTTGGCGGGCAGCCAAATGCTGTCCGACCCAGCGCTTTAATGGGCTGGTCGATTCGACAACCGCACCGGCAAGGTGCTGGTGCTGTACGGCTTCTTTCAGTTGTCTCAAGGACAATACTTGGAAGATGCTATGTGGCACACCCGAGCCATTAAAGGCGGCTATAGCTGTTTCCGTTTGCGCGCGGTAGTCGTCATCCACCACAGTGATAATACGGTTACCCGCAGCCAATGCGGTGATCACTGTCAGTAGCCAGTATTCAAATGAGGTGTGTTTATCACGTACACAGATGATCACGCCTCTGGCTTCGAGATAAAGCTTGTTCGATTCACCTGTTGGCCCCGGTAGTGTCAACGGCTTGGCCAGTTTGGGTTCAATCGCCAAAAGCTGTTTTCTCGCCGTCGCAATGGCTTGATGATCGCCAAGACTATCGGTGAGCGCCGCAAGCATTTGTCTTACTGCCGAGATCCTCAAGTTCAATGGGGTACATTGCCAACGGTATGCGAGCGCCTTGGCGACATTGAACTTGTCATTCACTTCGGCAAGGGCTTCGCTTGAGGTGTCAAAGGTCGCTTCAAACTCCGCAAGGGCTTGCGGTGTGAACTTGTGGTCTTCTTCAGGCACATCTTCTTTGACCAAGCGGGTAAGATACAAAGGTCCACCAGCTTTAGGGCCTGTGCCTGATAAGCCACGTCCGCCGAAGGGCTGAACGCCGACAACGGCACCTATCATATTGCGGTTGACGTAAACGTTACCGGCAATAGAGCGAGCGGCCAAGTAGTTGGTTTTGGCTTCGATACGTGAATGAATGCCCATGGTAAGGCCAAAGCCGGTCGCACTTATCTGGTCGATAACGTTTTCAAGCTCGTCACCTTTAAAGCGGACAATATGAACGCACGGACCAAATACTTCTTCTCTGAGTACCGAGAGGTTGTCGATTTCATAAAGGCGTGGCACAAAAAAGAAGTTACCGACACCGTGCATTTCAGGCATGGCGCATTCATAGAGCAACTTGCCTTTGTCTTTTAAGTACTCAACATGGTTTTCGAGTGAGCTCAGAGCCTTCTGATCAATCACCGGACCGACATCGGTGCTCAACATCGCCGGATCACCGACATGCAACTCTTTCATGGCGCCGACCAGCATATCGATAACTTTATCGGCTATGTCTTCTTGTAAGAACAACACTCGCAGTGCCGAACAGCGCTGACCGGCACTTTGGAAGCCTGAGGTGATCACATCATCAACCACTTGCTCTGGCAGTGCGGTCGAATCGACGATCATACAGTTTTGACCACCGGTTTCGGCGATAAGTGGTACCGATTCGCCGTCGCGTTCGGCCAACTTTTGTGAGATCCACGTCCCGGTTGCGGTTGAGCCGGTGAACATGATGGCACGAATACGTCTATCGGGAATAATGTTGGCGCCGACTTGAGAGCCTCGGGCAATCACTGGCTGTACAATATGCTCTGGCATACCACATTGGCGCATCAACTCTATGGTGCGCAAAGCGATAAGGCTGGTTTGCTCGGCTGGCTTGGCGAGCACTGTGTTGCCGACGACGATGGCGGCTGCCACTTGGCCCAAGAAAATCGCCAGTGGGAAGTTCCATGGACTGATACATAACACAACGCCACGAGACTGCACCGGTTTGGTGGCAAACAGTTCTTCTGCGCGAGCGGCGTAGTAGCGACAAAAATCGACCGCTTCACGGACTTCGGCAACGCCGTCCGCTGGGATCTTACCGGCTTCTTTGATACATAAGGCGATCAACTCGTCACGGTGTTCTTCGAGCTTATCACCAATACGGCGCAGCAAATCGGCACGTTCGCCTACCGGGGTTGCCGACCAGCTCTGATAAGCGTTGTCGGCATTTTCCAACAGTACCGCCATTTCTGCTGGGGTATGATGGGTCAAATAACCTATCACTTCATCGTGATTGGCCGGGTTGAAGACCGGGGTATCCCAGCTTTGTGGAATGCGAGGGTCGCCCTCAGGCAAACGGTTTTCTTCAAACCATTTGTCCAGGTTGGTTTTCATCGCGGTGATATCGTCGATATCGGTCAAATCGATACCCTTGGAGTTGCTGCGCTCCGCGCCGTAAATGGCATGAGGTAACGGGATCTGCGGATGATATTTGTTTTTCCAGTTGCGCACGGTTTCCACCGGATCGTTGAGCAAAGACTCAACTGGAATGTTCTCATCGACGATGTTGTTGACGAACGAGCTGTTGGCACCATTTTCAAGTAAACGGCGGACCAAATAAGCCAGCAGATCGGCGTGTTGACCAACTGGGGCATAGACGCGGCAAGGTACTTTGGCCTGATTGACGACCTGATCGTACAAGGATTCCCCCATACCGTGCAGGCGTTGAAACTCGAAACCTTCGTGGTTGTCGGTCATCTCTAAAATGGTCGCGACCGTATAGGCATTGTGCGTGGCGAACTGAGGATAAATCTTGTCGCGCATCGACAACAGTTTTTTGGCGCAGGCCTGATAAGACACGTCGGTCGAAGGCTTGCGTGAAAAGACAGGGAAGTCGTTGTAGCCTTCTAATTGGCTGACTTTGACTTCGGTATCCCAGTACGCGCCTTTAACTAGGCGCACCATCATTTTACGGCCCGCTTTGGTGGTGATATCTTCTAGCCAGTCCATCACGAAGATGGCGCGCTTTTGATAGGCTTGTACGGCGATACCAAAACCTTCCCAGCCGGCTAAATCTTGGTCTAAAAAGACCGCTTCGATGATGTCTAGAGAAATGTCCAAGCGGTCGGCTTCTTCGGCATCGACGGTAAAGCCGATGTTGTAGCCTTTGGCTTGAACGGCCAATGCTTTGAGTCTTGGGATTAGCTCAGCTATCACGCGCTCACGATGGGTGAATTCATAACGTGGGTGAATGGCTGACAATTTGATTGAGATACCGGGGCTTTTTTCTGGACCGCGGCCGTTGGCGGCGCGGCCGATAGCGTCGATTGCGGCAACATAACTGGCGAAGTAGCGGTCGGCATCTTTCATGGTGCGAGCGCCTTCACCGAGCATATCGTAGGAATAGGTATACCCTTTGGCTTCGGCATTGACGGCGCGTTTTACCGCTTCGTCTATGGTACGGCCCATGACAAATTGGTTACCCATAATCCCCATGGCATAGCGCACGGCTTCGCGGATCACCGGCTCGCCCAAACGGCCGACGGTGCGCTTTAACAGACCAAATTGCTGTTTTCTGTCTTTGTCTGAGTATTTGACCAGTTTACCGGTCATCAATAGGCCCCAAGAGGAGGCATTGACAAACAAGGACTCGGAATTACCAATGTGCGAACCCCAGTCGCCCTCGGCGAGCTTGTCGCGAATAAGGCTGTCTTGGGTTTGTTTATCCGGCACTCGAAGCAAGGCCTCAGCAAGACACATCAGCACAACGCCTTCTTCGGTTGACAGTGCGAACTCGTTCAACAGGGCATCGACGCCACCTTTACCTATCTGATCTTTACGAATATTGACGACCAGTCTACGGGCGCGTTCCCACGCTTTAGTGCGTGCATTGACGCCGACCTCTGCCAATGGCAGCAAGTGTTCAACAATGGCATTTTCATCCACACGATAGTGATCCCTAATGCGCTGACGGATCGGGTCGTTGGTAACCAATGAGTCATTGAAAAGCATGTTTAAAACCCTCCAAAGAGTAATATGTATGTGGCTATGCCGAATAAAAAGTAGCGGCTATTCTATCTTAATTGCAGCAGAATATGCTGGCTTATTTCGGAGAAATCCCCTAAATTATGGGGTATTCACTTATGTAAACCATATAACATGCTGAAATGACCAAAATTGTAAGGCAACGCCAGCTCGATAAGATCGACCTTTTGATTCTAGACTGTTTGCAAAAAGATGCACGGATCTCAAATGTCAATTTGGCCAAAAAGGTCAACCTTAGCCCCAGCCCTTGTCTTGATAGGGTTAAGAGGCTAGAGGCCGATGGCTATATTGAACGCTATGAGGCGAAACTGAATGCCTCGAAAATGAAATTTGGTATGTCGGCCTTTGTGCAGATCACCTTAGACAGCACCACCTCGGTGATATTCGATGAATTCAAGGCGGCCATCACTGCTATCGACGAAGTGGTGGAGTGCCATATGGTGGCGGGGGGCTTTGACTACTTGGTGAAAATTCGTATCGGCGATATGGAGGGGTATCGTGAGGTGCTCGGTCGCATCGTGGATCTACCCGGCGTGACCAAGAATCATACCTATGTGGTGATTGAAAGTATTAAGGAAGATTTGGGCTTGCCAATTGCGCCTTAAAACAACTCGGGCAGCATAATATGCTGCCCGAGTTGTTTTAAACCGATTTAAGCTCTTGGCTCAAAGCCAGTTGTCTTGGCGTCTTCTTCTTGGCATCAAAGCCGGTAGAATAAGGCCGAAGATAAGGCCACCGAATAAAATACCGGCGCCGTACAATAAGGTCTTTTGATCTTTATCGCCTTCAAATTTATCGATTTGGCTTTGCAACTGAAGCTTTTCTTCTTCGAGCTTGGCGACGGTCTTACTGAAATCGTTTGAGGCTTGTTGTGCGCTGTCTAACGCCAATACCGCTTGATCGCGTGTTTGCAGGCTTTCATCGAGCTGGGCGCGCAATTGCTGATTTTCTTGTTGCAGTTGTTCGAGCTTGATGGCGATACTGGGTTCTTCGGTGAAGTTACCACCTTCAACCCAGCCGATGCGACCCTTGTCATCTTGTATTTTAACAAAGCCCGATTCGCTGTCTTCATCTAGCTTTTCTACCGCAGTACCGGCATTGACCGAGCCTAAGATGCGAAAGCGCTTGCCTGCACCGGCGTGCATGTAGATAAAGAGGTTGTCTCGAATGTATCCCGGTGTGGTTGCCTCAGACGGGTCTGAGCTTTGAATGTCCTCTGCTGCACTCAACGCCATAGGGCATAGTATTGCTAGCGCACAAATCCAATTCCAAGTTTTAGGGCGAAATTTCAACATAGCGTCCAGTATTCTTATGATTTTGACATTTACTCGCTAATGGTAGGGGGATTCGTTTTTACAATCAAGGGCATATCTGGGATATGCGGCAAATTTATCGGTTTCAAGCGCAACCTTTAGTTGCAACTGAATTCAAGCTTTAGTATTTTTAACGGTCTGACCACTATAAAGGGTTATTCCCGCAATCTATGGACACTGAGATAGAACTCAAATTTCTGACCTCTGTTTCAGCCGAGTCGGTTTTGCCGCAACTGGTTGAGCAGTTCACCGAGCAGTATGATGGGCGCAGTGAAGATAAAGGCAAAGTCCATCTCATCAACACTTATTTTGATACCCCGGACAAACAACTCAGGGCGTTAGATATCGGCTTTCGTATCAGGGGCTTCGATGGACGCTTTGAGCAAACCATTAAGACCGCTGGTAAAGTGGTTGCCGGTCTGCATCAGCGTCCTGAATATAATATTTCACTTGAGAACGACGCCCCCAACTTGAGCCTGTTTGATCCCGCTATCTTTCCTGAAGACTGTGATATTGAGCTGTTGCAAGCCGATTTAACGGCGCTGTTTACCACCAATTTTTATCGTCGTAAGTGGCTGATAAGCCGTGGTGATGAGTGCTTTGAGCTGGTATTTGACAAAGGGCTTATCGACTCAAAAGGCGAGCAGCAGGTGATCTGCGAGGTCGAAATGGAGCTGGTGGCCGGTAATGGTGAGTTGCTGTTTGAGTTTGCCGAACAGATGTGCTTGGCTTTTGCGCCTGAAAATGACGACAACGATGAACACTATGTGCGTCTGGGTTTTCAAAGTAAGGCGATGCGTGGCTATCAGTTGTACAACGGTGAAACGCTCTCCCAAGTTGACGATTTGGCAGCGGTAGGACTTAAACATAGTGACTCGCTCGAATGCGCCTTCATTAAAACCGTTGAGTACGGTTTGGCCTATATGCAGCGTCATGAGCAGTGTTTTATCGACGAAGCTGAACTTTCTGCGTTACGGCGTTTTACCGACGGCGCGGCACTTATCCGCCATGCCTTTAAGCTGTTTGATGAGGTGTTGGAAAAAGCCGAGGTAGAGCATTTTCGCGCCGAGCTTAAGTGGATATTGAAGTATTTCGGTTGGGTGGAACATGCCAGACAGTTGCAGGTACTTAAATCGACCCAAGGTAAGTTTCGTAAGAACCTCGACCGCAGTGAAGCGCTGGCACAGATTGTCGATGAAGAAGCGGATAAAGATCCAAAGCTCGAAGACATTAAGCGCTTTTTCTCTAATCCCAGATATATCAAGCTGATGCTGGATTTAAGCCGCTTTATGCTGCTTAAAAGTTGGCGTGAACAACAAGATAAGCGTCAGGGCGACCACCCTGAAGGCACCTTGCATGAGTTGGCGGCGCGTTTGCTCGGCAATGCTTGGCAATCTTTGTTGCAGGTGATGCCAAAGCGTCAGGCACTGAGTATCGACGATTATATTTTTCATCACAAACAGCTCAAGCGCAGTTTGATGACAGGTATCAGCTTAGGTGGCCTGTATGACGAGGCGCTACGCGATGAGTTTCGCTCGCCATGGCTTGATTTATCCCGTGGCATAGATGAACTTAAAACCTTGGAGTTGATGAAGACATTGGCGGTGAAGCTGGCGCCGGAGCATAGTGACTGGATCTTAGAGTGGCTGGAATCGCAAATTGAGACCCTGTTGCTGGCCATGGAGCAGTCACGCCGCATGGCCTTGAAGATGAAAACCTATTGGTCTATCGGATAACCGCTGTTGTGGCGGATAGCTTATTTATCCGCCGCCAAGGCCACTTGGTTGCGACCACCTCTTTTACAACGATATAAGGCTTCATCTGCCGCTTTGATGGCGGTATCGAGATCCTGTGAGCTGGTGGTCAAACCGATAGAAACGGTGAGTTTTATTTCGACGTCATCATCGATGACTGTGGCCTCGGCAATTGCTTGACGAATACTTTCGGCCACGGTGAGTGCGCCATCATCATCGACATCCATAAAATAGAAGATAAACTCCTCACCACCCCAGCGCCCGACAAAATCGCTCTCTCGAATGCCTCTTTTGAACACCTTGCCCGCTTCCATCAGCACTTTATCACCGCGATGGTGACCGTATTTGTCATTGATGGACTTAAAGTTATCGATGTCGGCAATGGCGACCGCAACCGGAAAGCTTTGCCTTTTTGACAATGCCAACATGGCTTGAAAATGTTCGACGCTGGCACGTCGGTTGGGGAGTTCGGTTAGCACGTCTAAGCGGGCAAGTCTGTGGTTATCGGCCAAAGACTGCTTGAGTTTTTTCTCCGACAATTGCAGTTTATCTAAGGTGATGCGGTGACGGCGGATCTCTTTTTCCAACTCGGCATTTTTGTTTTTGATGGTTTGGTGCGCTTTTGAAATGCGCAACATGGTGCCGACGCGGGCGAGCAACTCGATGGCTTGAAACGGTTTACGTACATAGTCTACTGCGCCTGCGGCCATGGCGAGGCGCAAGTCCTCATCCTCAAGGCGAACTCCTGTACACATGATCACTGAGATGTCTTTGGTGGCCTCATTGGTTTTGAGCTGCTTGATCAGGTCTAGGCCGGTCATCGTGGGCATATGCCAATCGGTCAAGACAACATCAGGCTGTTCATTTTGGGCAATATCCAAGGCAATTTGTCCCGAGCGGGTTTTAAAGATCTGCGCGTCGATGTCGGAATACTCTAAAATCTGACAGATCAGCTCAAGCTGCGGGTAATCGTCCTCGACCACCAGTATTTTGTTGACGGGTTTGATGGCTAAATCCTCATTTGGCGGCACAGTTAAAATACCTTCAGCAAGATCAAGGCAATGGCAATCGTCACTGCAAATTCAATGAGGGCAATGCCGACATTGTCTTGATGGTTTATCTCGATATCGGCGTCGATGTTGGCCAATACTATTTTTGAACCCAATGCGCTCAAAAGCGCGGTCAAGATCATGATGGCAGTGGATGCCAGGACAAAATTGATGACGTCGGACACCACCTCGGCGCCGTCATAGTGGCTGATATGGGCGCCGGTTTTGATGGCGAGTGCCCCGGCTATCAAAAAGCCTGCGTAATAGATACTCAAGGATAAATTTCCTTGAGAGAGCATTCTTTGCATCGATTCGCCTTGATTGGCTTTGGCATATTGTGATTCGCGCCAACGGGTGATCATCAACAACATCGCCTGCGACAGGCAAAACATCAATAAGGTAATGGGCAAATCGCCAAAGCTGTTTGCACCGCTCCAGTAGTAAATGGCGATGATGCAGATGGCATTGGCAATGACACTGGCTGAATCAACCACGGCGCCGGCGATATTACGATGGTTGATGGCGTTGTTTTCGTCAAAGTTAAACAGGATGTGGCGGTCGTGAATGTAGCGGCCAAGTTCGACAAAGACCACTGCCAATAAGGCATAGACAATGCCGTGAAGGGTGTCGGAGCGGACGTCGTTAAAGCTCAGGCCACTTAAAACTTCCGAGGCGATAAGCACAAAGCCAAAGATAGATCCGGCGTAACTGAGGCCATAGGCAAAGTTATCGTGTTTGGCCAGCTCGACGGTCAGATGGCGTTTGGTTCTGTATTGGGTTATTTTTCGATTAACGAAGAAGTAGAGAAACACCAAGGTAAACGTCAGCAAGATGGTTTTAACTTGCTCATTGGAGGGGATTAATTGATTGATGAAACTCAAATCCATAATTTTCGGTGTTTATTTTGTCATTGTGTGGCTATCATAACTCTTTTGAGCCGCTGCGGGAAAGACCTGTTATATGAATCAATCATTTGAGTCGCTATTTAAACAGTTGCCAAAGGTGCTACAGCTACATGCCCAAGGTCATTGGCAAAATTTGCAGGCCCGATATGAACCGATTATTCAATCTTTAGATGACGAGCGTCATCACCTGATCCGCTATTGTTTTGCCTTAAGTGATTTCATTGCCGAGTCTTGCATCTATAATCAGCCTATTTTTGAACGTCTTTTTATCGATGATAAGGCGTTGACCTTAGATGAGGTGGAGACGCAACTTGCCAAGGTCAGTCAATGCGAAAGCGAACCACAGTTTATGTCGGCGCTGCGACTGTTACGCAAGTCGGTGATGGCGCACATTGCCAAGACCGACCTGTTAAAAGGTCAGGATATAGAAACGAGCTTCAAACTGCTTTCTACCATCTGCGACCGCTTTATTATGGCTGCCTATCACAAGGCCTATGCCGAAGTCGCCAAGGTCTTCGGCCAGCCCAAGGCCGACAATGGCGAAGCCATGCCGATGACGATTTTGGGCATGGGTAAACTCGGTGGCGGCGAGCTTAACTTTTCCTCCGATATCGATTTGATTTTTTGCTATCCCCACAGCGGTCAAACCGAAGGCGGCCGCAGGGTGGCCGACAATCAGCAGTTTTTTGTCAAGGTGGCGCAAAAGACCATTCAATACCTCAATCATCACAGCGCCGAAGGGTTTGTGTTCCGTGTCGATATGCGCCTGAGGCCGTTTGGCGATAGTGGTCCTTTGGTGATGAGTTATTCGGCGATGGAAGATTATTATCAAGAGCAGGGCAGGGATTGGGAGCGATATGCCATGCTCAAAGCCAGAGTGATAGGTGAGCAGCAAAACCCCTACGCGCAGCAGTTGTATGGTTTACTTAGACCTTTTGTTTATCGCCGTTATATTGATTTTTCAGTGATTGAATCATTACGCAAGATGAAATTGCTGATCAGCCAAGAAGCTCGTCGCAAAGACAGTGGCGTCAATATAAAGCTCGGTACCGGTGGAATTCGCGAAGTCGAGTTTGTTGCCCAGGCGTTGCAGATGATCAGAGGGGGACGAGAAAAGCAACTTCAGGTGCGTTCGCTGTTGCTTGCGCTAGAGCGATTAGATGAGCTACAAGCCATCGATAGCGAGACTTTCGAAGGATTAAAGCAGAATTATTTGAAGCTGCGAGTGTGTGAACATTATCTCCAGCAGTTTAACGATTGCCAAACCCAGTGGCTGCCCGACGATGAGATTGGACAGGCGAGGTTGAGCCATTTGCTCGGCGCCGAACAGTGGTCACAGTGCCTTGATTATGTGCATCAGGTGATGGCCACGGTGCATGAGCATTTTAGCGACCTGATTGCCGAGAGCGCTGAGGAGAAGGCCGAGCAACTCAGTCCATTTGAGATCTTGTGGCAGTTGCCAGAATCTTCCAGTACGCAGGATATCTTTCAATATTTGCAGCCCGATGAGTTGCAATCGCTGACTGAGCGCATCGGCAACTTTAAGCGGGAGTGTCAAAA
>JBFHGJ010000008.1:0-106009 GCA_041583135.1 Alteromonadaceae bacterium
CTGAGTAACCTCATGGCCAGCAGCGAGTGTCCGCCTAAACTAAAGAAGTTGGCATCGGTGGAAACCTCTGGCAGTTCCAGCAGCTCAGTCCAAATCGCCACCAGCTTCGCTTCGGTGTCGGTTTTCGCCGCGACAGTCTGCTGCGTGCTCAATTGCGGCTCAGGCAATGCCTTCTTATCGATTTTGCCATTATCTGTCAGCGGCATTTTATCAAGTACCACAAGATGCTCAGGCACCATGTAATAAGGCAGATCCACCTGTAATTGCTGACGTAACTTGGCAACATCGACCGACTCACCATCATTTAAGGTGATATAGCCGACCAGCTGCGCATCGGCGCCTTGGCGGTCATCGACAACCACCACCGCCTGCTCAATCATGGCATATTGGCTCAAACGGCTTTCAATCTCGCCAAGCTCGATTCTAAAGCCGCGAATTTTGATCTGCTCATCACCACGGCCATAAAAATGCAAGTTACCGCTTAAATCAAAAGCGGCAATATCGCCGGTTTGATACATTCGCGCGCCGCTTTGCGTGCTAAACGGATCGGCGATAAAACGGTTGGCGCTCAGTTGAGGCTGATTGAGATAGCCCAATGCCACCGCCGGACCACCAAGGTAGAGTTCACCGCGTACGCCCGGCGGACACATCTGTTTGTGGCTATCGAGAATATAACAGCGGCTGGCAGCCACTGGCTTGCCGATAGGCGGCTTGCCTGCACCACTGTCGAAACCACCGGCATCAAAGGCGGTTGCGATCACCGTGCCCTCAGTCGGGCCATAGGTATTGAATAACTGCACCGAGTCTTTGAACTGATGCTGCCACAATGTAAGCATTGCGCCTGACATCGCCTCGCCACCGACGATCATCAATCGCACAGGGGAGTTAATCGACGTTTCATCAAGGGCACTACACAGCACATGCCAATAGGCCGTAGGCAATGAACAAACGCTGATCTGATGGTCACACACAAACTGCCAAAACCGTTGTGGGCTGGCCAAAACAGCGTCATTTCTCAGCACCAACGACGCGCCGCCAGTGAGACTGACAAACAACTCTTCGACAAAAATATCAAAAGACAGCGATGAGAATTGCATCACCTTGTCGTCACTATTGACCCGATATAATGGCTTTGCCGAATGCAGATAAGCCGACAAATTGCCTTGCGATACCACGACCCCTTTAGGCAGACCGGTAGAGCCTGAGGTATAGATCACATAAGCAGGTCTTGTACTTAGGCTGTCACCGTCATTAAGCGGATTTTCGCTGCTGTAGCGAGCAACTTCGTTCACTGTTATTGGCGCGTCGATGACAATCGGTTTGATCTGCTCGGATAAATTCAACTGAGTGGTTTGGGCAGAGCCAAGCAGTAAAACCCTAAGGCCGCTGTCGTCAATCATGTGCTGCAAACGCGCCGATGGATAGGCCGGATCTAACGGCACGTAGGCGCCACCGGCTTTAAGCACAGCCAAAATAGCAACCACCATATCGAAACTACGTGCAATCATCACCCCGACCAAATCGCCGGGCACGGTGCCATGCTCTCGCAGATAATGGGCAAGACGATTGGCTTGTTCGTTGAGCGCGCCGTAGCTTAGCACCTGCTCGCCCAGCTCTAGTGCCGGATGCTCAGGTTGTGATTGTGCATACTGCTCAAATTGCGCCATGGCGCTTGGCAACTGACTGACCTTGGGCAACACCGCTTCATGAGTATGTTCAAGCCAGCTTTGTATCTGCTCATCAGGCATAATCGACAGCTCGGTATGAGACGCCTTGCTATCGCTGATCATGGCATTGAGACAACGCGCAAAATACTCGGCCGCCGTCTTGGCACCTTGGGCCAAACACAAATCGGCATCGACATCGACATGCAATCCGAGTTTACCGCTACTCAAATCGCGCTCTAAGGTGACGTCAAACACAAAGTCGTTTTCGGTTTGCTGGTGGGTGGTTTCAAACTCAATGCCCGAGGTTTTATGGGCATCCCCTGCCTTGCCAAAGTCGGTAAAGGTAAACTGGGTATCACAGAGTACCTGTCCGCCAACCATCGCTTGACGTTTCACCGCAGGAAAACGGCTAAAGGGCTGCGCCTGATTTTCCACACGATAAATCTCACAGATTAGCTCAGACCAGCTGCGCGTTGCCAAATCGACACGCAAAGGCACCGAGCTGGCAAACATCCCCAATACCTTATCACCGTCAATGGCATCGACACGGCCATGACCGGTCAAACCGGCGGTAATATCGCTTTGGCCGCTCAGCACCGACAACACCTTACAGTGGGCCGCCAAAAAGACCGCCTTTTGCGATACGCCCAAGGTTTTGGCAAGCTCATCGATTTGACCCAGCAAAGCATCGTCAATGGTCACTTGAGCATGGCGAACATAGCTTGGATTGGTTTCGCCCGCTTGGCGTCTGGCAAGGCGCACTGGGGTAAAATCGGCCAGATATTGCTGCCAAAACTGCACCACTTGCGGGTCGTTGCTGGCACCTTGTTCGGCGGCGACAAAATCGCGATAGTTGCTCTTTAATGGTTCGCGCTCAATCGTTTTACCGGCAAGCAGCGCGGCGTAGTTTTCCAATAGCTCGTTACACATCGATTGCACCGACCAGCCATCTAAAATGGCGTGGTGTTCAACCAAAGTAAACTGAACCGTGTCGGCACCCAAACGATGAAAAACGATATGAAACAGCGGCGCGCTATCGAGTGCCAGCGGCGCTTTGGCAAGTGTGGCAAAGCACTCATCGATCACCTGTTGCTGCTCACCGGCACTTAGGTGAGCGATGTCTTCAACTCGCAGCGGCAATGGCACTTGCTCATACACCAGCTGCATCGGTTCACTGAAACGGTGATAGTCAAAGGCGGTTCTTAAGATCTCATGACGGTTAATCAGGGCGCGCAGCGCCTCGGCGAATTTATCGCTGTCATAAGGGAACTTTAGTAAATGACTAGTGACGTTGTGATACAGGGCATTGTGCTTATCGGCAAGGGCATGATAGACAATACCACCTTGTAGCGCAGATACCGGATAGGCATCGACCACATTATCAGGCAGCATAGCTCTGTCTTGTTCGCCAACAAGCGCAAATGGCGCCAACTTTTCTGTTGTGTCTGCGACATCACCCGACTGGTTGATGGCACGGGCCAACTGGCGTACGCTCGGGTGAGCAAACAGCTGGGCAACGCTCATTTGCTTGCCCAGTTGCTTAAGCTCACTCATGATCTTGATCACTTGGATAGAATCGCCGCCTAGGCTGAAATAGTTGTCGTTGACCCCAACCCGTTCAACCTTCAAGACCTTTTGCCAGATCTCAACCAGCGCCTGCTCCAGCGGATTGCTCGCCGGTACATATTCATTGGCCACCGTGGCCGAACTATCCGGTTGTGGCAATGCGCTGCGATTGATCTTACCGTTGATGGTCAGTGGAAAATGATCAATGGCAATAAAATAGGTCGGTAGCATATGCTCTGGCAGCGTTTGCCCTAAGTGGGCTTTAAGCGCCTTGGCATCGAACGGTTCAACTTCGCCTTGGGGCACCACATAGGCCACCAAGCGTTCGGCATCGTTGACTTTGTTCACCAGCACAAGGGCCTGTTTGGCCATGGGGGATTCGCTGATGCGCGCTTCGATTTCCCCAAGCTCAATTCTAAAGCCGCGGATCTTCACCTGATGGTCGTTGCGGCCCAGGTACTCCACCTCGCCACTTTGTAAAAAACGCCCGACATCGCCGGTTTTATACAGCTTTGGCACACCGGGCATAGCTGTGGCAAAGGGGTTATCGACAAAACGCTCTTGGGTTAACTCAGGGCGGTTTAAATAACCAAGGCTTAATCCTGCGCCACCGACATAAATCTCGCCACTGACCCCTTGCGGTACGGGCTGCATGGTGTCATCTAAAATCATCACAGCCAGATCACGCAGCGGCCTGCCAATCACGCTGGCATTGCCGTTCAAATCAGCCGTGCCCAGCGGCCGATAGGTCACATGCACCGTGGTCTCGGTAATGCCATACATATTGACCAGTTGCGGCTGAGTATCCCCTTGTAGCTCAAACCATGGACGCAGCACTTGTAAATCTAGGGCTTCACCGCCGAAGATCACATAACGCAACTGTGTTAACGCCAGTCGCTGCTGTTGATGAACATCGATAAACTGGGCAAAAGCCGACGGCGTTTGATTGAGCACCGTCACGCCACGCTCGGCCACCAGTGTGTAGAACGCCTGAACATCACGACTGATCATATACGGCACAATCTCCACACAGCCGCCGTGAAGTAGCGCCCCCCAGATCTCCCACACCGAAAAGTCAAAGGCACTGGAGTGGAAAAAAGTCCACACATCGTCTGCGCCAAACTGAAAGTCCTGCTGGCAACTGTCAAACAAACGACCGACATTTCTATGACTGACATTCACCCCTTTGGGCTGACCGGTTGAGCCCGAGGTGTAAATCACATAAGCAGGCAAATCGATGTCATAGGCAACATCAAGGGTTTTGGCTTCACCAAATTGCGCAATGGTTTGCTTATCGACCATCACCGCCTTGACGCCCTCAAAAGCAGCGCCAAGCGGTCTATCGGTTAGCACAATTTCTAAGGCGGCATCACTGCAGATATACTGCAACCTCTCTTGGGGGTTGTTGGGATCTAGCGGCACATAAGTACCAGCGCTTTTAACAATCGCCAACATTGCCACAATCAGTTCTATTGAACGCTCAAGATGCAAGCCGACACGAGTGCCGGGCTTGACGCCCATGGCGACCAACTGCTCGGCAAAACCGCTGGCGGCGCAATCAAGCTGATGATAATCCATCTGTTCACCTGCCATCGACAAGGCGGTATTGTGGCGATAGCGCGCCGCCTGCTCGGCAAAACGTTCGGCAATACTTTGGCTTTGTTCAAAATGTTCAAAGTGGGCAACCTTGCCACGCGTTAGCGCTTCAAGCTCAGCATCATCAAGCATATTGAGCCGATTGACAGCCACATCCGGCGAGATCAGCGCCTGAGCCAACAAGTTGACAAAATGACGACTCATTCTAGCGATGGTGGCAGGCTCGAATAAGTCTGAACAATACTCCCAACTGCCCTTAAGCCCCTGCTCGTTCTGCTCAAAGCTCAAGGTCAGATCAAATTTGGCCTTTTGATTATCCAAGGTATAGGGGCTGATACTTAGCCCTTCCATCACCAAAGGTTCAATGGCGTTGTTTTGCAACACCATCATTACCTGAAACAGTGGCGAATAGCTGCTACTGCGCTCAGGAGCCATGGCGTCAACCACCTGATCAAAAGGTAAATCTTGGCAGTCGAACGCCTTTAAGCTGTTGCTTTTGACCTGTGCCAACAGCTGATTGAAACTCTGCTCACCAGTTAAGTCATTGCGCAGCACGATAGTATTGACAAACAGTCCAATTAAAGGTTCAAGGGCATGACGGTTGCGGTTGGCGACCGGGGTACCGACGGCAATATCGTCGCTGGCACAATAGCGGCTAAGCAACAATTGATAAACGGACATCAAAACCATGAACATTGAGAGATCTTGGCTTTTACAGAGCTGTTCGATTTTTGCCAGTAAAGGCGCAGGCACCACAAAATGACTCAACGCGCCATTGAACTGCTGCTGTAGCGGGCGCGGCTTATCACTAGGTAATTCCAGCATTGGCGGCAAGTCGGCCAAATAGTCGCGCCAAAAATCGAGCTGGCGATTGAGTTCACCTTGGGCCAACCTTTGTTGTTGCCAGTGGGCATAGTCGCGGTATTGTAGTGCCAATGCAGGCAACACCTCGGCGTTCCCCTCAAGCCCGTGGGTTTGATAATGACGATAAAGGGTGGCAAATTCTTTCACCAATACGCCCATCGACCAACCATCGGCGACGATATGATGCAGTACCAACAACAGTACATGTTCATTTTCTGCCAGCTTAAATAGACAAACCCGTAACAGTGGCGGATTATCAAGGGCAAACGGTCTCAGGCTGTGCTCGTTGACCTGCGTTGCCAACTGCTTTTCATCTTCACAGTCAAAGGTTTCAATGACGACATCCAATGAAGGCTGGGCCTCAAGCATGAGCTGCCCGTCACACTGATTAAAACCACTACGTAAGATCTCATGTCTGGCAACAATGTCATTAAGACTGCGCTTGACTATCGGCAGTTGCAATTGGCCTTTGAGTGTTAACGAGACATTGATGTTATAAGCGCTTTTGGCGGCCTCAAATTGATCGACAAACCACAGTCTCTGCTGGGCAAAAGACGCACTGACCGCCGTCTCAGGTGCCACCTTTTCAAGGGGCAGATCCTGACGGCTTTGCTGCTCTAAATTGTGTAGCAGCGCCATCAACGCGGCTTTGTTTTCGACCATCTGCTGACGGATCTCAGCGGTAATAGCCCCTTTGGGGGCGTTGACCTTTAACTGACCATCAACCAAGGACAATTTGATATTCAAATTGGATAACTGTTGCAGCAATGCTTTCACGACTTTACCTCTACCGCATCGACCTTGACGGCCTTATGTTGTTGTTGCGCCTTTATCACAGCAAAAATTCCTCTTCTTCGTCATCGGCAGCATCATCCTGATCGGCCTGCGTGCCGATGCTGGCAATAAGCGCCATTTGCTGACGGTTATCATCGATAAATGCCGCCAAAGCGCGAATGGTTTGATGACCAAACAGGTCTACCAAAGACACCTCGATGTCCAGCTGCGCCAAAACCAGCGCCTGTATTCTGGCGCTGAGCAGCGAATGGCCGCCAAGTTCAAAGAAGTTGTCCTCAATACCGACTTTCTCCAGCCCTAAAACTTCACACCAGATCTGTGCCAGTGCCAGCTCAAGCTCGGTCGTTGCGGCGACATACTGCGGGCGCTGCTCGCTCAATTCATCGGGCGCCGGTAGCGCCTTCTTATCGACCTTGCCATTGCTGGTCAGCGGCAGTTTATCCATGGTGACAAACAGCGCAGGGATCATATGCTCCGGCAACACTAGGCTGAGCGCTTTGCGTAGCTCGCCTTGGTACGGCTCGGACTGTGATGCCACCACGTAGGCAACGATTTGCTTATCGCCACCAAGGCTGGGCCTGACCACCACCGCGCAACTGTTGACGTTTGGCAGCGCCAGCAACTGCTGTTCGATTTCACTGAGCTCAATCCTAAAGCCGCGCACTTTGACCTGTTGGTCGATACGGCCGATATATTCCAAGCGGCCGTCATCGCGATAACGTACCAAATCGCCGGTTTTATAGACTTTGGCGCGAGGGTCTGTGCTAAATGGGTCGGCGATAAAGCGCTCGGCGCTCAGCTCTGGGCGATTAAGATAGCCGCGCACCACACCGGCGCCTCCGACCCAAGCTTCACCTTCAACGCCGACGGGCGCCAACTGCTCGCCTCTAACCACATAGACTTTCAAATCAGCCATAGGTAAACCGATGATGCTGCCTTGATTGGCTGCAATATCTGCCGCTTTAATGCGGCTGTAAGTGACATGCACTGTGGTTTCGGTGATGCCGTACATGTTGACCAGCGCCACTTTGTCATCGCCATGACGCTCAACCCAAGTCTTAAGTGAGTTGATGTTGAGCACTTCACCACCGAAGATCACGCACCGCAAACTAAGGCTGGCGCGCTCGGTAGCGTCGATTTCATCAAGATGAGCAAAGGCCGTTGGGGTTTGATTGAGTACCGTCACCCCTTGTTGATGGAGCAATGGATAGAAATCTTTAGGTGAGCGGGCAACCCAGAAAGGCACGATAACCAAGGTGCCGCCGTACAACAACGGCCCCCAGATCTCCCACACCGAAAAGTCAAAGGCGTAAGAATGGAATAAGGTCCAAACATCATTATGGTTAAATCCGAACAGGCTATCGGTGGCGCTGAACAATCGCTGCACCTGCCTATGCTCAACCATCACCCCTTTAGGGTTGCCGGTGGTGCCTGAGGTATAGATGACATAAGCCAGATCGCTGGCACTGCGGCTATCGTCTTGCGCCGGATTGGTATCTGTAAATTGCGCCAACTGCTCGGCACAGGCACCATCATCGAGCAAGATAACCTCAAGTTCCTCGCACTCAACCCCAAGCCTTGGCCACACCTGCGTTTGGCTGAGCAACAAGCCAATGCCCGAGTCCTCTATTTGATATGCTAAGCGCTGAGTGGGATAGTTGGGATCTAGCGGCACATAGCCGCCACCGGCTTTAAGCACCGCCAAAATCGCCACTATCATGTCAAATGAACGTTCGACACACAGGCCAACCAATACTTCACTGCCAACACCTTGGGCTTTGAGATAATGGGCCAAGCGGTTGGCTCTGGCATTGAGTTCGCCATAGCTCATCTGCGCTTGTTCAAACGATAACGCCACCTTATCCGGGTTGGCGGCAACCTGTTGTTCAAACCAGCGATCTATCAACAGACCGTTGTCAAACTGACCGAGCGGTTGGTTTAGCCCTACACCTAAAGCGTGTGTTTCGCTGTCATTGAGCATATTGAGCTGATGAATATCCGCATCAGGTCTGGTGACAATGGCCTTAAGCAAATTGACAAAGTGTTCAGCCATACGCTCGATGGTGCTTGCTTTGAACAAATCGACGTTATATTCAAAATCAAACCGCAATGCGTTGTCATTTTGTCTGGCATTGAGCGTCAAATCGACCTTAGCTTGCACCGCATCGCTTGCCAACGGCGTAAACTCAAGCCCGGTGTGATGATCTTTGGCCGGCGCGTCAATATCGAGATTGAACATGATCTGAAACAGCGGCGAATGGGCCGTACTGCGCTCAGGGTTGAGTTTTTCAACCAGATATTCAAACGGAATATCTTGATGGCTCTGTGCCTCAATGTTGGTCTGCTTGACTTGCGCCAGATAGGCGTCAAAAGTCAACGGTTCGCTATTGTCAATTTGACTTCGCAACACCAAGGTATTGACGAAAAAACCGACCAAATCATGCAGCTGCGCCTGAGTTCTGCCCGCCACCGGCGTACCAATGGCAATGTCATGAACCTCACTGTGCTGGCTATGACGCGACAACAGCAGCGCAAACGCCCCGTGCAACAACATAAACAAACTCACTTTATGCTGTTTGGCCAATTGCTCAAGTGAGCGATAAAGGCCATCCTCAATAGCAAAGTCCACTCTGGCACCATTGAACGATTGTCGCGCCGGTCGGGTAAAATCTGGCGTCAATTGATGTAACGGAATAAGACCCGCCAACTGCTCTTGCCAGTAACCCAATTGCTTAGCCAGCAGGCGATTTTCGCCATTATCAGACAACAAGGTGTCACGCTGCCAACAGGCGTAGTCGCCATATTGCAAAGCAGGTGGTGCCAATTGCTCGTCTTGCTGGTGGACAATGGCATCGTAATGGCTGACAAACTCATCGACCATCAGCGCCATCGACCAAGCGTCAGAGGCAATGTGATGGACGGTAAACACCAATACCCATTGGGTTGGTGCTTCTTTAACAAACAGCGCCCTTAACATCAAATCATTGGCCAAATCAAACGGCGTTTGTTGCTCGGCATCTAATACCGCCTGCACATCGGCAAAGCGCTCACCGAGTTCTATCACTTGGGTATTGAGTTTGACCTCATCACGGACCAGTTGCACCGGGCCATCTTCTGTCTGAGCAAACACGGTGCGAAGCACACTGTGACGGCTGACGATTTTGCCCAAAGCCTGCTCGGCAACAGACAGTTCCAGCGCACCTTTGATACGTACGCCGCCGGTCATATTGTATTGACTGGAATTGCCGCTGAACTTATCGATAAACCACAGTCGCTGCTGTGAAAACGACAGCGGCATTGGCGTACCGGCAGGATAGTTGTGGCTGACAATGGCGCTTATACCGCCATCACCTAAGTCTTGATGTCGGCCAATCAATGCCGCCATTTCCTTAAGGGATCCGCAGGCAAAAACCTCATGCATCGATAGCTCAATCATAAAGTCACGATTGATCTGAGCCACCAAACGGGTCAGCAGCAAAGAATGACCACCGAGTTCAAAGAAATTGGCAGTCGTGGAGATCTGCGCCTGCTCGACATTGATCAGCTGTGACCACAACCGGGCAAGCGCTGGCTCAATCTCACCGGTTGGCGCGACAAACGCTTTGGTCAACACCTCAGTATTCGGTTGCGGCAACGCCTTTTTATCGACTTTGCCATTGGCGGTCATCGGTAAGCTGTCGAGCTGCACCCACACACTTGGCACCATATACTCAGGGAGCTGCGCCATCAGCTCGGCGCGCAAGCTATCGGTGTCAGCCCGTTCAAGACTTTGGTTTGAAGTGACATAGGCCACCAGATTTTTCTCTACCACAGTTACCGCACAAGCGTGCACGGCCTGAAGCTGTTGCAGCTGATTTTCAATCTCACCGAGTTCGATACGATAGCCGCGGATCTTCACTTGAGCATCGACCCTAGCGACAAACGCCAATAGGCCATTTGGCAGGTAACGCACCAAGTCACCGGTACGATAGAGTTTTTGATTGGGCTTGGTGGCAAACGGATTGTCGATAAAGTGTTTTTGCGTCAACTCATCACGGCGTAAATAACCACGTCCAACGCTATCGCCGCCGATATAAAGCTCACCGACCGCGCCAAACGGTACCAAATCCCCCTCGCCCAGCAGTTGCTCACCGCTAGCCATCACCCGCACGACATAGTGCTGATAACCGTTGAGTCCACTGCCGATGGCAAGGGACGTCGCGCGGTCTTGCTCGGCACTTATCTGATGCATGGTAGACCAGACTGTCGCCTCGGTCGGCCCATAGCAATTAAACACTCGCTCACCTCTGGCCAACAACCCGGCTTTAACCTCCTCGCTTAACGGCTCACCGCCACACAATAAGATCATCGGTCTACTCGGTTGCCAACCACCATCAAACAGTTGTTGCCAACGTGAAGGCGTGGTTTGAACAATCCCAGCACCCGAGTGATTGATATAGTCGGCCAATTTGAACGGGTCGGTTTGCAGTGTTTTGGTCACAATATGGCAGCAGCCGCCGGTGACCAGCGCGCCAAACCATTCAAACAAAGAAATATCAAAACTCAAGGTGGTGAGCAGTAGCCAATCCTGCCCCTGATAATCCACTCTATCGAGCATGGCCTTAGTCAGGTTCAGGGTGTTGCGCTGTTCAATCAACACCCCTTTTGGTCGCCCGGTTGAGCCTGAGGTATAGAGGATATAAGCCAAATTGTCTGGGCCTTGGCCTGAGTGCAATTTAAGGTTGTCATCGCGATAGTCACGCAAATCAATATCATCGATAACCACAACATTGGCGACATCTGGCCTTTGCTCAGCGTTGAGGGCTTTGGTGGTGATCATTACGCTGAGTTGAGCATCTTCAACCATGTAGCTCAAACGGCTCTGCGGGTGGCTTGGGTCAAGGGGCACGTACGCGCCACCGGCCTTATGGGTGGCAAGCATAGCGACAATGGCGTCAATGCCCGGCTCAAGATACAACGCCACAGGCACATCAACGGCGACGCCTTTGGCGCGTAAATATCGGGCCAAGCGGTTGGCTTGTCGATTGAGTGTGCGGTAGCTGATCTTTTGCGTTTCAAACACCAACGCCGTTGCCTCGGGCGAGCGCTCAACCTGCTGTTCAAACCACTGATGCATACACCAATGACGAGGATAATCACAATGATTGTCATTGAGCCCCCAGATCAAATGATGTTGCTCTGGCTCAGACAAGCCGTTGATCTGTGCTACTTTTTGCTGCGGCACTTGGGCCATATTGAGCAAAATGGTTTTTAGGTAGGCGCCAATGCGCTCGACCTGATCATGGTCCATCCGCTCGGTGAGGTACTCTAGTTTGATCTCAAGCGTGCCACTGACGCTGGCCAGCAACGACAGCGGGTAGTTGGTATGTTCAAAGCCCGACACCTTGGTGACATTCAATTCGGCATCATCTACCTGAGTGGCCAAAGCTGAATCGACCGGATAGTTCTCGAAGATCAGAATGCTTTCAAATAGCGGCGTATTGGCACTGCCAAAGCCCGCTTTTATGGCGCAATGATGAATATCACTGAGCGGCATGTAGCTGTATTCATCACGATTGATAAGCTGTTGTTGCAGCTGGTTCAACCAATGGGCGACCGTCGCCTGATTGTCGATATGAATATGCGCCGGTATGGTGTTGATAAACAAGCCCACCATTTGCTCGACCCCCGGCAACTGCGCCGGACGGCCAGAGACGGTGGTGCCAAACAGCACACTTGGCTCGGCGCTGGTACGACTGAGCAAATAAGCCCAAGCCCCTTGCAATATCACATTGATGGTGGTTTGACACTGCTGGGCCAATGCACTCAACTGCTGAGTTTGTGCCTGAGTAAACTGCAATTCGACGGCGCCGAACTGTGCCGTTGTCACAGCCTCATTGGTTCTTTGCGCGCAGATCGGCGCGGTTTGCGGCAAAGGCGTCGGCCCGTCGATAGCGCTCAATTGCTGCTGCCAAAACGCCCTTGCTTTGTCTGTGTCTTGCGTAGACAACCAGCCGATATAGTCGCTAAAGGGCACGATTGGGGCAAGATTTGCGTCACTGCCGGTTTGCAGCGCACGATAACATTCGGCCACCTCGGCAAACACCAAAGGTGCACTCCAGCCATCTAACAAGGCGTGGTGATGGCTCCACAGCACCTCATAGGCACCATTGCCCAAATCAAACAGGGTAATGCGCATCATTGGCGCGCTTAAGGCATCGAAACCTTTGGCTCTGTCCTCGTCCCGGAATTGCTCGATATAGCTTTGCTGCTGCTCGCTCGCCAAATCGCTCAATACGATCTGCTGCCACGGCAATTGCGCTTCGGCTAAGACCAATTGTTGGAGCGGCATGTCGCCATCGCTAACAAACACCGTTCTAAAAATATCGTGACGTGCGATGGCGCTATTCCACGCCGCAATAAAGTGCTCGACGTTAAGCCCTGACTCAATACTGACTTGAGTTTGCACCACATAGGCGCTGCGTTCTAACGCGCTGTGGAACAACAAACCTTGTTGCATCCCGGTGGCCATATACAGATTGTCGATGGCGTATTGTTGTTGCCATTGGCTAAGCTGAGCTTGAGAAACCTGTGCCTGCGGGAAATCCGATGGTGTCAAATAGGCATCAACCTGAGCCAGACAATGCTCGCTTATCTCAAGCAGTGCCGTTTGCATCGCCTCAATCAGCTGCGCCATTTTCGCTTGAGGGTATCGTTTGGCGTCATACACCAGCTCAAAACGCACGCAACCATTGGTCACCATGCCGTTAAAGATAAGGCCGTGACCTAACGCACGCCTATCGCTGACATCTTGACCTTTGGCCTCATCGACAACGGCAAAGGCCATGTCGTTGTTGGTGACCTGATCAAACTGACCAAGATAGTTAAATAAGATCTCGCTGTCATCGAGCGCCGCGATCTCACTGTCTTTGGCCAAATATTTAAGTAGGCCAAAACTCAATCCATTGCCCGGCACCGAGCGGTACTGCTCTTTAACGCCGCAGATCAGCGCGCGCAAATCATCCGGCTCACAACTGAGCGTCAGCGGATACATGGCACTGAACCAACCGACGGTTTGACTTAAGTCGAAGGCCTCACTAATTGCTTCACGGCCATGGGTTTCAAGGCTGATACGCGCGCGGTTTTGACCAAAGCTGCGCTTAAGGCCCAGCATCAACGCCGCCAATAACAACTCATTGATTTTGGTGCGATAGGCTTGATGACTTTGACCGAGTAACTGCGCGGTTTGCGCCTGATTTAGATTCATGCGACAAACCCCAACTTGAGTGGGCTGCTCACGGCTTGGCTCTGCGACAGGCTCAGCCAAAGGTGCAACCTCAAGGGCGCCTTGTTTAAGCCAGTATTGACGGGTTTGTTCAACGACATCGGATTGCGCATATTCATACAAAAACTCGCCCCAGCTTTGGTAGCTATGGGTTTTGGCCGCAAGAGCAAGTGCAAGTCCTGCGGCTTTTTGCGCCGTCAGTTGATGCAAGTCTTCCAATAGAATACGCCAAGATACGCCGTCGATAACGAGGTGATGACACACCAGCAATAGGCGCTTTTGCCCTTTCGCTGCAAACAACACCGCTTTGAACAACGGGCCATTTTGCAAGTCAAAACTTTGCTGATATTGCTGCGCCAACTCTTTGATATCACTGATATCGCCTGTAATGATTTCACTGTGAACTGCCATATCCAGCAGTTGCGCACTAAACGGTTGATAATGGCCTTGCCACTGGCCATTGTGTTGAGCAAAGGTTAAACGCAGCGCGTCATGGCGATTAAACAACTGCGCGACAATCGCTTTAAGGGTTTGTAAGTCAAAATCATCCTGAGGTTTTAACAGCACCGACTGATTGAAATAGTGACAATCGATGGGGTCGTCAAACAACGCGTGTGACAGGGGCAATAATGGCTGCTGACCTGAAATGGCCTGCTGTGGTGCGACTTTCGCTGTCGCTTGACCGGCCACCAAAGCCAAACGGGCGATGGTTGGATGGTCGAACAACTGCTTAACGCTAAGACCAATGCCTTGGCCTGCGGCGCGCGAGACCACTTGGGTGGATAAAATCGAGTCGCCACCCAGTTCAAAAAAGTTGGCGTTAACGCTTATTTTGGCTTTGTCGATGTCCAGCAACTGCGCCCAAATGGCGGCCAATTGATGCTCTAAATCGCTACTTGGCGCGACATAGGCTTCACTTAAGGCATTGAGTTTAGGTTGTGGTAGCGCCTTTTTGTTGATCTTACCATTGGCGCTTAACGCCCACTCAGTGACCTCAACATAGATGGCAGGCACCATGTGCTCGGGCAAATGACTTTGCAGTTGTTGCTTGAATCTGGTAATAAGTGCGGCGCTATCGGCTTGCACACCGTCTTGCAGGCGATAGTAAGCCACCAAGCGCGCCTGACTAGGCACGTCTTCACGCACCATCACCACAGAGGAATCCACCTCGGCACATTGGCTCAGATGATATTCGATTTCACCCAGCTCGATACGTAAACCGCGCAGCTTGACCTGATCGTCCATGCGGCCGATATACTCAATATTGCCGTCATTGCCGATACGGGCGTAGTCGCCGGTTTTATACAGCCTTGCTGTAGTGTCATCGCTAAATGGGTCGACGATAAACTTCTCGGCAGTCATTTGCGGCAAGTTAAGATAACCGCGAGCCAAACCGACACCGCCAATATGCAGCTGTCCGACCACCCCAAGCGGGCACAATTTCAACTGCTCGTCGAGCACCAACAATTTGATGTTTTGAATCGGCTTACCAATTGGCACCACCGAGCGAGCACCTAATTCGGAGGTATCGAAGCAACTTACGTCGATAGCCGCTTCGGTCGGCCCGTAAAGGTTATGCAGGGCAACATGAGGCGCTTGTTTGTTCAGCTGTTTAACGCTTTCAACCGCCAAGGCTTCGCCACTACAGAAGATATAGCGAACCGTTCTGGCGAAAGTTTCCTTGTCATAACGGGTCGCCGCTAAATAGGCATTGAGCATCGAAGGCACAAAATGCAGTACCGTGACGCCGCTATCAGCGATGAGCTGTTTCAAATAAGCCGGATCTTTATGTCCTTCCGGTTTGGCAACAACCATGGTCGCGCCAAAGCCAAGCGTCCAAACAAACTCCCACACCGATACATCGAAGCTGTATGGGGTCTTTTGCAACACCTTGTCGTTCGGACTAAGGCCATACTCGTTGTTCATCCACTCGATGCGGTTGACCAGCGCTCGGTGTTCAATCAACACCCCTTTGGGATTGCCGGTCGAGCCTGAGGTGTAGATCACATAGGCCAAACTCTCAGGACCGTGCGTGGCGGCAGGTAAGGTATCGCTCGCCTCCCCGAGCACGTCTTCAAGCCCATCTAAGTCGATAAATTCAACGGATTTGGCGAAAAACAGCGACGCTAAGTCTGTTTGCCCCAACACCAGCCGGATCTTGGCGTCATCCACCATAAAGTGCAAACGCTCAAGGGGATAGCTCGGATCAAGTGGGACATAAGCGCCACCAGCTTTGAGTATCGCCATAATGGCCACAGTCATTTCAATACTGCGCTCGGCACAAATGCCGACACAAACATCTCGGGTAACCCCTTTGGCCTGTAGATAATGCGCCAAACGATTGGTCAGTTTATCTAGCTCGCCATAGCTCAGTTGCACTAAGCCCTGTTCAGGATGGCGATATTCAATGGCGATGTGCCCCGGGCGTTTCGCCGCCTGCTCGACAAACAGTTGATCGATGCTAATGTCATCGCGAAACGCCACGGCAGTATCGTTAAAGCGCGTCAGTTGACGCTCTATTTCCGCCGCGCCGATAAGCATTGCACTGTCGATGTCACTGGCACTTTGATTTAACAAGGCTGTTAAGATGTTATCGAGATAATGTTCGACCCGAGCGAGATAATCGGCGCCAAAGGCGCTGGCGTCAAAGTCAATATCGACGTCCATCGCCCCGCTTTGGCCATCTTTGGCAAAGTTACTTTGTAGGCTGTAGTTGGTTTTTTCAAATCCCTCAACCGCCAACACGTCGATATCATCGCTTATTTGCTGATAAACGTGAAAATCGACGTAGTTGAACAATGACGCTGAAAAATCCAGTCCTGTGGCCTTTTGTATCGCCGCGAGCGGATAATGACGGTGCGCCATAATGGCCACCAACTGTTGCTCACAAGCCCTTATTAACTGATGCCAATTCGCATCGAAGCTGTTCACTCGTATTGGCAACGAGTTTAAGAATAGGCCAAGACACTGCTGCGCGCCTTGTGCTTCTGGGCGGCCGTTTGAGACTACAGAGGTGACCTGATCGCGCTCGCCGCTCAATAGCCACAACAACGACAGATGAATGGTCAAATAAACACTTTTCTCCTGCACCCCAAGCTGCTTGGCAAGGGCGCTCAACGCGCTAACGTTGGCGGGGTTGATGTGATAGCTCAAGCGACGGTTTTGCTCAGATGGACTACCGGCCCACCAAGGCATCAAAGCCCCATCAAGCAGCGTTCGCCAAAAGGCTTTGTCGGCGGGATTGTCCAGCGCTTGTTGCTCGGTGGCGACAAACTGAGCATAGGATAAAGGCTCAGCTGGCACGGTCACGGGCTTGTCGTTGAGCAGGCTGTGATAGCGGTCAAACAGTTCGGTATTGAAACTGGCCACACTCCAGCCATCCCACAAGGCATGGTGAAAACTCAAATGATAGTAAAACGTGCCATCGTCAAGACGATGAATGATCACCTGCCACAGCGGGTTGGTAAAATCAAACGCCAGCGTCTTTTCACGCTCGGCCCAATCGGTCAGATATTGCTGTTGTGAATTGGGCGTAAAATCACGCAAGTCCTCGACCGTTAACGCTAACGTCACTTGATTGTAGATAAGCTGTAATGGCCTTTGCTGCTGCGCCCAACCTGAGACCATAAAGCGGCTACGCAATGCCGGATGACGTAGACAAACCTCATTGAGCGCCTGTTCAAACAAAGCTTGCTCAAACCGACTGGCCAGTTTAAAGCTAAAGACATCATGATAGGCGCCACTGTCGGCCGCCTTAAGGTTGTGAAACACCATGCCCTGTTGCAGTGCACTCAGCGGATAGGCATCGTCAAGTCGCAGCCCGGTATTTTCAAGCGCCTCGCGTTCACTGTCGGTCAACAACGCAAATGGTGCGAGTGCTTCTATTGCTTCACTTTGGGTATTGTGACTGTCTATTGCCACAGCCAAAGCGCGAATGCTCTGGTGGCTAAAGATGTCTTTAATCCCATAATCAAGCCCCAGCGCCTTACTTGCCGCAACAACCGAGATGGCTTTAATCGAGTCGCCACCTAAGGTAAAGAAATTATCTTCAATGCCTATTTGCTCAATGCCCAACTGGCTTTGCCACACCTGTGCCAGACGTTTTTCGCACTCGCTGACGGGTGGCACATAAGCGCTGCTTTGTTTTTGTGCACTTGGCTCAGGCAAGGCTTTGGTGTCGGTTTTACCGTTGGCGGTGAGGGGCATTTGTTCAAGCAGCACAAAAGCCGATGGCAACATATGGGCCGGTAATTGTAATGACAATTCGGCACGTAGCGATTCAACAAACTCACCTAAAAGCGCCTCATCGGGCATCTGTTTAGGCACCACATAGGCCACTAGACGCTTGGGTTCATCCCGCGCCACCACCACGGCATCTTTGACTTGTACCAAGGACAACAGGCTACTGGCTATTTCACTGAGTTCAATACGAAAACCGCGGATCTTCACCTGAAAATCGCAGCGGCCAAGATATTCGAGATCGCCACCTTGATGATATCGCGCCAAATCGCCGGTGCGATACAATCGCTGCCCGGCAACAAACGGATGGTCGATAAAACGCTCGGCAGTCAAATCATCACGATTTAAATAGCCTCTAGCAACACCGCCGCCACCGATATACAACTCACCTTCACAACCCCAAGGTGCCAGTTGACCGTCCGGGGTCAACAAAACAGAAGTCAGATCCGCCAATGGTCGGCCTATCAGGCTTAAGTTTTTCGCCGCAACGATCTCATCTTGATAGACTCTACGATAGGTTACATGTACCGTGGTTTCGGTGATCCCATACATGTTGATAAGTTCAGGCTGGCTGTCGCCATATTTATCTACCCAAGGTCTAAGGGCGGCAAAGTTAAGCGCTTCACCACCGAAAATCACATAGCGTAGTGGCAGGCGCACATCTGCCGGTTTTGTGCCGTCGATGGCGATCAACTGGTTAAACGCCGCCGGGGTTTGATTGAGCACGGTGACTTTTTGCTCGGTCAGCAATGCGTAAAACTCATCAGGCGAGCGGCTTTGCCAATAAGGCACCACCACCAAGCGACCGCCGTGCAACAATGGCCCCCAGATCTCCCACACAGAGAAGTCAAACGCCACCGAATGGAACAGTGTCCACACATCATCGGCGTTAAAATCAAACTCGGCAGCGGCGCTGCCAAACAGTCTGGTGACATTACGATGTTCAACCAATACCCCTTTAGGGTTGCCGGTCGAACCTGAGGTGTAGATCACATAGGCCAGCGAATCGGCCCCTTGGCCGGGCTGCGCCGCCGGTTTTTGCGGCCCACTGCCATTGAGGGCAGTAAAGTCCAAAGTATCGATGGTCAGCGTGTTCACTGCCAAACCGGCAAATTTTTCTACCGTAGCACTGTCGCTTAAAACCAAGCTGACACCACTGTCGCCAACGATGTAATCTAGGCGATTTTGCGGATAACCACTATCCATCGCGACATAGGCGCCACCGGCTTTTAAGATGGCCAAGATGGCGACAATCGAATGCACCGAACGCTCAAGACACAAGCCGACCAAACTATCGACACCGACCCCTTGGCTCTGTAAGTAAGCGCCGAGCTGGTCGCTTTGTTGTGACAGCGCGGCATAACTGAGACTGTCGCTGTCACACACTACGGCAGTCTTAGTGCCATAGCGCGCCACTTGTTGCTCAAACACCTGATGAATAAGCATACCGCTCATCGAACCATCAACCTTAGCGTTTTGCGCGCTGCGGTCATTCAGTTCATCGAGCAGGTATGACTGCTCTTGCTCGCTCAGCATCGCCAGCTCACTGAGCTTGCCATGATGATGTGTGGCGATGGCACTAAGTAGGTTTGCAAAATGGGCGGCCATGATGGCAATGCGCTCGGGTTTGAACAGTGCGGTGTCATAACTCCAATGCAGCTGGATCTGGTCATTGTCAAAAGACACATCGAGCAACAAATCAAACTTCGCTAAAGCGCTTTCAAGGGGCAGTGGCGTCAAAGTGACACCATCGAGGGCCACCGGCACTTTGGCATTATTATCTAGTGACAACATCACCTGAAACAGCGGCGTGTGCTGCATTGAACGCGGCACCTTAAGCTGTTCGACCAACTGGTCGAACTGAATGTCCTGATTGAGCTGCGCGTCTAGGTTCACCTGTTTGACTTGGGCCAGAAAATCCGCAAAACGCTCACAACCATTTGTGTTGGTGCGCAGTACCAAGGTGTTGACGAAAAAGCCTATCATCGGCTCAAGGGCCTGTTGTCTGCGGTTGGCCACCGGCGTGCCGATGAGAATATCGCTTTGGTTGCTGTAGCGGCTAAGCAATAACGATAAGGCGCTGTGCAGCAGCATAAACTCGGTTACGCCATACTCAAGGGCCACCTGTTTTAAGGCGCCGAGCACCTTACCATCGACACTTGTGTGATACAGCGCGCCTTTAAAGGCCATTTGCGCCGGACGCGCAAAATCTAGCGGTAACTGATGAACCAACGGCGCATCATCAAGTTGCTTTTGCCAATAGCTCAGCTGGGCTTGAAGGACCTCGGTACTTAACTGTTTGCGCACACTTTGGGCGTAATCGACATATTGCCATTGAAGGGGCGGCAACACATCGGGTTTATTGTTTATAAGCCCTTGATATATAGCACTAAACTCACTCATCAACACACCAACTGACCAGCCGTCGGAGGCGATATGATGCATCGTCAGCATCAAAATGCCACGGTTTTCGGCAAGTTTTAGCCAGTGGGCGCGCAACATTAAATCACAAGCCAAATCAAACGGCTTGGCCGCTTCTTTTGCCAGTGCCGAGTTCACCTTGTGTTGTTGCTGATCGTTGCCAAAAGCACTCAAGTCCGTTTGACCAATACCACAGTGCCACTGCCCAATCAGTTGTTGCACGCCTTTGGTGGCTGTGCCTTGTTGCTGGCTTTTGTACACACTGCGCAGCACCTGATGGCGCTCGATAATGCGATTAAGCGTCTGCTCGGCCACAATCAAGTCGAACTGACCTTGTATTTCGAGGGCAAAAGGCATGTTGTAGTTGCTAGAATCACCCTGCAACTGATCTAAAAACCACAATCGCTGCTGAGCAAAGGACAATTCATAGCTGTTGTTGGCATCAGGCTGCGCTTTTTCCAGCGTAAAGCCGGCCACATCGGCGTCGCTATCTTGTTGGCGCTGTTGCAAATACGCCACAATATCGGCCTTGTGCGCTTTGAGCAGTGCGACAATATCCGGCGTGATGGCATTGTTGGCCGCTTCAAGGGCCAATTTGCCATCGTTCAAGCTAAGCAAAATCTGCTTTTCAAGCAGTAAATCGATGATGTTTTGAACTTGCATTATATTTCTATCCTTTGCACCTCGGTATCGGCTTGGGCAAGCTGTTTTGCTAGGGCCTGCTGCGCCTTTTCGCGGTCAATATCACTTGCCAGTTGGGCAATGGTGTTTTGGTTAAATAGCTGACGCATGTTGAGTTTGACATCGCACTTGGCCTCAATGGCGCTAAGTAGGCGCACCACCAGCAACGAATGGCCACCGATCTCAAAGAAATTGGCATTGACGCTGATCGCGTCCTTATCAAGCCCCAAAAGCGTCGCCCAAATCTCTGCCAACTGCTGCTCGGTCTGGTTTCGCGGCGCAACATAGTCTTGTGCGGCGCCGTTAAACTCGGGCTTTGGCAATGCACGGCGGTCGATTTTACCGTTGGCGCTTAATGGCCATTGCTCAATCAAACACCACTGACTTGGCACCATATGGCCCGGCAGCTTGTTGCCAAGCGATTGTTTTAATGCGTTAACTATGCCTTCACCTTGGTTTTTATCGTCATCGGCCAAGATGACATAACCGACCAAGTGGGCCTCGTTGTTGGCGGCGGTTTGCACCATCACCAAGGCGCTGGCGACCTGCGGCAGCTGTTGTAACTGATATTCGATTTCGCCAAGCTCGATACGCAGACCGCGCAGCTTTACCTGATGATCGATTCGGCCCAAATATTCCAACTCACCGTCATTTCCCCAACGCACCAAATCGCCGGTTTTGTATAGCCTTTGGCTATTAATCTCGGCAAACGGATTGTCAATAAATTGCTTGGCACTGAGCTGTGGCTGATTGAGATAGCCTCTGGCCAAACCAGCCCCACCGATATGCAATTCACCGGGTACGCCGATTGGGCAGCAGTTGAGCTGTTTATCCAGCACCAACAGCTGAATGTTGTTGATGGGCTTACCGATTGGTACGCTTTTGTGCTCGGCTAAGTTGGCGCAATCAAAGGCACTGACGTCAATTGCCGCCTCGGTCGGGCCATAGAGGTTTTCAAGTTGAACCTTCGGCGCTATTTGATAAAAGCGCTTAACGGTATTAATTGCCAAGGCCTCACCTGAGCACACCACCAAACGCACGCTTGAGGCAAATTGCTGCTCAACCAAATAGGCATCGAGCATCGATGGCACAAAATGCATCACGCTGATGTGTTGTTCATCAATCAAAGCGCTCAAATAGGCAGGGTCACGGTGTCCTTCAGGTGCCGCCACCACTAAGGTCGCACCATAGCCTAAGGTCCAGACAAACTCCCACACCGACACGTCAAAGCTATAAGGGGTCTTTTGCAGAACCCTATCCTTTGCGCTCAAGCCATAGCGCTGTTGCATCCACTCGATGCGGTTGACCAGTGCTTGATGTTCAACCATTACGCCTTTGGGCTTACCGGTTGAACCTGAGGTGTAAATGACATAGGCCAATTGAGTGGAATTAAGCCCCTCTTGGCTCAGTGGCTCGTCGCTGCACGCACGCCACAGCGCATCTTGTTCATCGACGACAACGCAAGTACATTGCCCCTGTGGGAGTCCCTCGGACAAATGCTGTTGTGTTAAGACAATCTCAGCTTCACTATCGCTTAACATATATCCCAAGCGCTCTTGTGGATAGGCCGGATCTAACGGCATATAGGCGCCACCGGATTTAAGCACCGCAATAATGGCAACCACCAACTCAATCGAGCGCTCCATCGCGATAGCAACAATACTTTGGCCGTCGTCCCCATTATTTTGGTGTCTGACACCTAATTCATTTTGCCCACCGTTCCTATTATTTTGGTGTCTGACACCTAGGTTGCGGAGGTGGCGGGCGAGTTGGTTGGTGGTGCGCTCTAGCTCACCATAGCTGAGGGTGCGTCCGTCAAATACGACGGCCACGGCATTCGGATTGGAGGCGGCTTGGGCGCTGAACTTGTGTTCGATACGGGCTTGACGGTCGAACGCGACCTCGGTGTTGTTGAGCACGTTGAGCTGCTGCTCAACTTCACCTTGGCTAAACATATTAACCTGACTTAAAGGCTTTGATGGCGCTGCAACAAGGCCCGCCGCCAAGGTATTGAAATGGGTGGCCAATCGTTCGATGCTTTGGCCACTGAACAGGCTGCTGTCATAGCTCCAATACAAGCGGTAACCATCCTCTGTCGGCATGACATCGAGCATCAAGTCGAACTTGGCCTGTAGCGTTTCGTTATCGCGATAGCGCACCTCAAGACCGGCCATATTCAGTGCTTTCTCTTCGTTTGGCACCATGGTCAACATGATTTGAAACAGTGGTGTATGGTCGAGACTACGCTCGATTTGTAGCTGTTCGACTAAGTATTCAAACGGCAAGTCTTGATGCATTTGCGCAGCCATATTGACACTGCGGGCTTGATTGAGCAGTTCGATAAAATCGGCGTTATCGCTGAGCGCCTCAAATTGTGTGCGTAGTACCAACGTGTTGACGAAAAAGCCGATTAACGGTTCAACTTCGGCCACCGTGCGATTAGCCACCGGCGTACCAATCATAATGTCCTGAGCATTGCTGTGACGGCTCAGCAACAGGCTCATGATGGCATGGAGTACGATAAATGGTGTGACTTGCTGCGCTTGTGCCAATTTGTCGATGTGTTGTGAGAGCGGCTTTGGCAACTGCGCACGTACCACCTCGGCTTTGCCTTGCGACTGCGCTTGTCGAGTGAAATCCAGGGGCAGCTCATGCACTGCTGGCGCCCCTTGCAATTGCTCACGCCAATAGTTTAATTGCTCATCGAGCAGCTCGCCTTTAAGTCGGTTTTGCTGCCACACCACATAGTCGCTATATTGCACTTTAAGCGCAGGCAACGGGCTTGCTTCGCCCTTGGCAAAGGCTTCATAGAGGCTGACAAACTCGCGTACCAATACGCCCATCGACCAGCCATCTGAGGCGATATGATGCATGTTGAGCAACAACACGCCTTTTTGCGACGCCAGTTGCAGCCAGCTCGCCTTTAACATTAAATCTTCGCGCAAGTTAAACACATAAAGCGCGTCATCGGCAATGTGGCTGGCACTTTGCACAACCTGCTGCTGCGGCGCGATATGACTGAGGTCGTGACGCTCGATAGTGAGTGTGGCATCTGCCAAAATGCGTTGTTTGGCGCCACTTTCATCGTTGCAGTACACCGTTCTCAACACTTGATGACGCGCAACAATGGTATTTAATACGCGCTCGGCCAATGCCACGTCAAACGAGCCGTCAATGTCCAGCACCACCGGAATATTGTAGTTGCTTGAGCCTTCTTGCAGCTGGTCGATAAACCACAGGCGCTGCTGGGCAAAGGACAGCCCTAAGGTGTCTATACCTTCGGTCGTGCGCAGCAAAGGCGCTTTAACCACAATTGAGTCATTCCCCGCCAACGCTTTTTCTATCACCTGCTCCAAGGCGCTGATGTCTTTGGCCGAAAACAGATGGTGCAGCGGTAACTCAATCGCAAAGTGATGACGAATTCGCGAGATCCACTGACTGGCCAGCAATGAATGGCCACCCAAATCAAAAAAGTTGTCTTTAATGCCGACTTGCTCAAGCCCCAACAGCTGCGCCAACATCTCACACAAGGTTTTACCAATCTCGGTTTGTGGCGCCACATAGGCTTTGAGGCTCACGGCAAAATCCGGCTCAGGCAAAGCTTTGCGGTCTACCTTGCCATTGGCACTTAATGGAAATTGCGCCAACGCCATAAAGTAACTCGGCACCATGTAATCGGGCAGCGTTTCACTTAAATGTTGCTGTAACTGGTGAGTATCGATAGTCGCTTCAGCGCCCGCCTCAAGACCCGGGTCGATGTAAAACGCCACCAACTGCTGGTGAGCGTGATTGTCTTTGCGTACCTCAACCAAGGCTTGCTCGATACCGGCAAAATCACCGAGCCTGGCTTCAATTTCCCCCAGCTCAATGCGATAGCCGTTGACCTTCACCTGAAAATCTTCGCGGCCAAGAAACTCAATCACCCCGTCTTCGTCATAACAGCCTAAATCGCCGGTGCGATACAATCTGCCCAATGTGGGATGTTCGATGTAACTTTTGGCGCTACGCTCAGGGTCCTGCCAATAGCACTGCGCCACACCAATACCGCCGATATACAAAGCACCGGGGACTTTCACCGGACAATGTTGCAACGCTTCGTTGAGCACATAAAAGTGCTGATTGGCCATCGGCCTACCATAAGGAATGCTGTTCCAATGGGGTTCAATGCGTTCAATCGGATAGCTGATTGACCAAATCGATGCCTCGGTGGCGCCCCCTTGGCTAAAGGTCTTGGCCTTGGGATAGCTGCGCCAAATGCGCTCGGGTAAATCCAGCGGTATCCAATCGCCACTCATCATCACCACGCGAATATGGTCGCTTGGCCCCTGCCCTGATTGCTCGCAGCTCTCTACCAGCATTTGCATCAACGCAGGCACCGTATCCCACACCGTAATGCCGTACTGTTCAACCTCTTTGCGCCAATGGTCGGCGTCTAAACTCAGCTCGTCGGAAGGCATCACCAAAGTTCCGCCAGCGGCGTGAATGCCGAAAATGTCGTATACCGACAAATCAAAGCTCAGCTTAGATAAGCCATAGACCTTATCGTTCTGGCCGATGTTATAACGCTGATTGACATCTAAATTGGTATTGACCGGACCGATATGGTCAAGCACCACGCCTTTGGGCGCCCCGGTCGAGCCTGAGGTAAAGATGATATAGGCCATATCCGATGGCTGCTGCCGTGGCGTGGCGTCAATGGGCTGCGCCGCAAAGGTCAGTGCGTCGTCTACCTCAAACAACAGGGTCGAAGCAGGCCATTGCATTTGCGCCTTTTGCGCTTTTGAGCTGATCACCAGCTTTGTGTCACACACATCTAAGATATGCGCTCTACGCTCAAGTGGCCAGTTGGGGTCAATTGGCACATAGGCCGCGCCACTGTAGAGTACCCCATAAACCGCTGCAACCTGCTGCCAGCTTTTTTCCATGGATACCGCCACCAGCGTATTGGCCTTGGCTCCGTGCGCACAAAGGCGCGTCGCCAAGCGTTTGGCGTGCTCGGCTATCTGTCGATACGTGGCTTGCTCGCCGTTACAGATCACCGCTATCGCCTCGGGCGTCTGTGACACCCAATGCTCAAAGCACGACTGTAAAGTGCGCTGATTGTCCAGCGGCACATAGGTATTGTTCCACTTTTGTTCTATCGTCGCGACCTCGGCAGGACTGAGCAGCGGCAAACGATTAAGCGGGGTTTGTGGGCTGGCGGTCACCGCATCGAGCAATTGGTTAAAATGACCGGTTAACCGCTCAATATAGGCAGGGCCAAACAAGTCGGTGCTGTATTCAAAGGCGCACTTTATGGCGTTTTGCGACTGCTCGACAAACAAGGTCAAATCGAATTTGGCCGACTGATTGGCCAGTGGCGCCGGGCTGACCGTCAAGTCAGGCAACTGCACTGTCATATCCGGCATCACCTGATGGGCAAAGGCCACCTGAAAAATCGGGGTATGGCTCATGGTGCGGGTCGGCTGCAACCTCTCCACCAGCTTCTCAAAGGGCATATGTTGATGTTCAAAAGCGCCAAGCAGGCTTTGTTTGACCGACTGCAACAAACCATCAAAACCTTCATCGCCGCTGAACTGCTGGCGCACCGCCAAGGTGTTGACAAACAACCCCACCAACGGCTGCAACTGCTCATTTTCGCGGTTGGCTACCGGCGTGCCGATGACAATATCCTGTTGTGCGCTATAACGATAAAGCAAGGTGTACAAGGTGCTGATAAATATCATAAAGTGGGTGACGCCAAAGCGTTTGGCCAAGACATCGACACCGCTCACTTGAGCGTCACTTAAACGGAAGAAATGAGTCTCGCCGCGATTGGTTTTCACCGCCGGGCGAGCGTAGTCGGTCGGCAACTCCAACAGTCTTGGGGCATCGGCCAGTTGCTGCTGCCAATACTCGGCATAATGATTGAGCTGGTCTTCGTTTAAGGTTTCCCGCTGCCACGCGGCAAAATCGCCATATTGGATGGCGTTGTCGGCAAGGCCCGCCTCAGGACCGCTCAGTACCCGCGCAAGCCCCTGCTCGCCATAGGCGCGATAAAAGGCTGCCAATTCTTGCTGTACGATGGCCGTTGAAAAGTGATCGACAATAATATGATGCACCACCATCAACAGCTGATATTGCCTATCGCCCAACTGCAACAGCCGCGCCGACAATAACGGCCCGCGCTGTAAATCAAACACCTCAGCCGAGGCGTTTTTGATCACCAAATCGCGCTGTTTATCTTGCTCGGTGCCCTCAAGATGACGCAGGTCAACCAACTCAAGCGCTAACGCGAAGTCATCAATGACATACTGGCGTACCGCACCGTCTTGTTCTTTAAACACGGTGCGTAAAATGGCGTGACGGCTGACAATGCTGTCGATACATCGGCCCAATCGGGCAATGTCGAGCTGGCCTTCAAACGACAGCAGACTGACCTCATTATAAGAGCCTTGTTGCGCCTCGACACTGGCCAAAAACCACAGACTTTGCTGGGCAAACGACAACGGCAAACCTTGAGCGCCATCATGCGCGGTAATGACTTTTTTGTGATGCTCGGTGCTGACTTGCTCGCGCACCTGTTGCAAAAACTCGATGATCTCGGCTTTGCGGCTTGCTATCTCTTGGCGCATCTGAGCGGTGATGGCTCCTTTGGGCGCATCGGCACCGAGTTTGCCGTCTTTGAGCCAAAGCTTGGCACCAACGCTTTGCAACTGGGCTATCAACTGTGCAATGGTCTTCATAGTGATGACTCGCTTATCCGCTTAACGGTGGCCAACTGAGCAAAGTGATGGCCCTGGGGCTGGCTTGCTGGGCTTAATGTCATGGTGGCCAGCACTCGACTTTGCGGCTCAAGTGCACATATCTTCGCCAAATGTTCAGCATTGCCCTCAACGCTTTTAAGCGGTGCACTGTGTATCGCATAACCTTGCGCCTGCGCGCGGACAAGCTCTGCCATAGAGCCAGCTTCGATGGCGCTAAAAGACTCGGCCAAGGCGCCGTAAATGGGTTGTATCGCGCTGTCTTTGGCGACAAAGATCAGCGCAACGGCCTGCTCGGGTTGTTCGAAAAGTTGCGGCGCTATCTCGTCTGAGATGAAATAAAGTTGCGCCTTTTCAGGTTGTAAATAGTAAATACCCTGACTTAAACCACTGACGCCATCTTGACGCACCTGCACATACAGCTGAACCGGGTATAGACTACCGGCAGAGCCATAGCGATACTTGGCGACAGGAATGTCGTCGATACTCAGTGAAGTCAGCGCTGCCAACAGCCTACTTAGCGTCGATTGTTCGATAGTCATGATTAAAACTCCATCCTTTCCATATCGTCCGCCAAGTCCTCATCGACATCGAGGTTTGCGGCGGTCTGTTGTAGCATTTGGATCTGCGCGGCCAAGGCGCTCACGCTGTTGTGTTCGAATATCGCTCGTAGCGGCAGTTCGATATCAAACTGCTCACGAATACGGGCATTGAGCTGAGCGGCCGTCAATGAGTTACCGCCGATATCGAAAAAGTTTTCGACGGCACTGATACGCTCGCGTTTGAGCAGTTCGGCGAAAAACGAGGCCAATTGTTGTTCAACCTCTCCGCTGGCGGCGACAAACGCCTGTTGTGTTTGCTGCGCGGCTGTCGGTTGCGGCAGCGCCTTGCGGTCCACTTTGCCGTTGCTGGTCAGCGGCACTTCATCTAAGGCGATAAGACTATGAGGCACCATGTAGGCCGGTAGTCGGTTGGCCAAAAATGTTTGTAGTGCCTGCTCAGGCGAGCGCTCACTCATCCACGACTGTTGCTGCGAAGGTTCAATGGCGCCGCCGACCATGGCATAAACCACGCTCTGACCTGCACCAAACAATTGACAAGCCAGATCGCTAACCCGGCCCATCGGACACCAGCCGATATGATGCTCTGTGCTGTTTTCCATCAGCAATTGGCTGATAGCACCGGCATCAAGCCAATTGTCATCATTGGCACAGCCAAGCATAAACAAGGCAAACCCGGCGCGCTGATAGACCGTTTGGTTAGGACCGAACCAAGTGGCATCGACTGTCGAGGATACCTCAACTTCAATCAACACATTCTCAAGTGGATCATAACGATAAGCCCCTTTTGGCAGGCCGTTGACCGCGCCTTCTTTAAGCCACAGGTAAAGGCCCAAGGGGTTTTCCCGCATAGAAAATGCGCTTTGTGTCGCCCATTGGTTGAGATAGCCCAGTAGCCCACACAAATGAACCGACTCAACCTCGCTATCGGCAAACTGACGGAAGCTTTGCCGTTTAAGCCAGCTTGAGCGCAAGCTCTGCTCCTGCTGCTCAGGTTTAACCGACATCACCGCTTGCTCATCACTGAGCTGGCGAATGCCATGACGGTGTAACTTAAAGGCGCTACGCTCAATCTCGTCGGTGAGCACGCCTTGAAGTTGGTCTTCGCTGAACTCGCTAAACCACGCTTGACCATTTTGTTCCGGTGAGCTTTGGCCATTTAAGGTGTAATAGGCCGCCAACTGCTTATCTTCACGCTCGCCAAAGGTGGTCACAATCGCCTCTTTGACATCCGGGTATTGCTGAATGGTGCGCTCTATCTCGCCAAGCTCAACCCTGAAGCCGTTGATCTTGACTTGCGAGTCTTCACGACCAAGAAATTCGATATTGCCGTCACTTAAGAAACGCCCCATATCGCCGGTGCGATAAAGCCTCTCGCCGGTTTTCGGATGGTTGAAAAACGCCGCGCTGGTTTTTTCCTCATCGCGCCAATAGCCTTGCGCCAAACCAATACCGGCAATATACAGCTCACCGGTGGCCCACACCGGGGTTTGCTCCATAAAGCGGTTGAGCACATAAAACTTTTGGTTGGTCAAAGGCTTACCATAAGGAATACAACCTTTGATCTGCTCGGGTCGGACTATCGGATGGAAAATCGACCAAATCGACGCCTCGGTCGCCCCGCCTAAGCTTACCGGTAAGATCTGCGGCCATAGCTGGCGCATAATGCTTGGTAATTTAAGCGGCAGCCAGTCGCCACTGAGCAGCGCCACCCGCAAAGGTGCGCCGGCACGGCAACTGTCGCCATGAATATATTCAACAAACATCTGCATTAACGCGGGCACCGAGTTCCACATCGTGACTTGATGTTGTTCGGTCATTTGCGCCCAATGCGCTGGCTCTTTGATGCCATCGTGATCCGGTATGACCATGGCACCACCGGTAGCCAACACGCCAAAGATGTCGTAAACCGACAAATCAAAGCTCAGTGACGACAGCGCAAATACCCGGTCATCGGCGCCGACGTCAAAGCGCTGATTGATATCCACCACGGTATTGACGGCGCCGAGGTGGTCGATCATCACCCCCTTGGGCACCCCGGTCGAACCAGAGGTAAAGATAATATAGGCCAAATCGCTTTGGCGTTGCAGCGCTTCAGGCAGCGGCAATGTGCGGCTGCCGTCAAATAGCGGTTCAATCGCCATAATGTTGAACGTCAACGGCCACAAGCGCTGTTGTTCCATCGCACTTTGCACCAGCACCGCTTTGGCATCGGTTTGTTGCAACAGGTATTCGATACGAGCCTGCGGCAGTAACGGGTCAATCGGCACATAAGCCGCACCGGCATATAGCGCAGCGTAAACCGCAACCACTTGCTGCCAACCTTTGTTCATACTCACCGCAACGATATCTCCTTGAGCAACACCTGCGTCATTGAGCTTCGCTGCCACCTGTATGGCATATTGCTGCAACTGTTGGTAGCTTAGGGTTTTATCGTTGCTGATTATGGCCACATTGTCCGGCGTACGCGTCACTTGTTCGTTGAATAAGGTGTGCAACAACCCGCTCGGCTGCGGACTTTGGGTTTGATTGACGGCACTTAGCAATGCCTGCTGCTGTGTTGGCAACAGCGCGCCGGGATGGGCTTGTTGCCAGTGGCTTTGCCCTTCGGCCAAGCCGTTTAGCAATTCGATATAGGCGCCGAACATGGCATCGAGCATATCTGCCGGGAACAGTTCTTCTACCGCATCCCAGTTAAACAGCAAGCCGCCGCGATATTCCATCACCTGATGGTCAAGCCACACCTGCGGTGTTTGGCTGATGCCATAAACCAGCTCGCCTAAATTTTCTATGCCGTTGCCATCACCTTCAACGGCGCCAAGGCCAAGTGCACTGGTAAAGACCACCGGCATCGCCGCACTGGCACGGCCACGCTGTTTGGCAAGTTCGCGCAGCACTTCTACGCCGTTGAACAGGCGGCTATCGAGATCTTGCCACAGCTGCTGTTGCAGACCCAGCGCACGCTCGGCAAATGGCGCCGGGGTACTGTTGTCTACCGACAATAAGGTTAGCGAGGTGAAATCCCCCACCAAATCGCCTATTTGCGGATGCAGCGGCAAGCGGTTGAACAAGGTTAAATTGATGGTAAAGCGCGGATTTTTACTCCACAGCGTCAACACCTCGGCAAAGGCGGCAATTAAGATCCCCGATGGGGTCAGGCCGCGCTTTTGCGCCAGCTGCTGAAGCCCCAACCATTTGTCTTCAACCAAATGATAGCTGCGGCGGACAAACCTTGGGCTTTGCAACGCACTTGGCGATTTGGCCAGCGGCAACTCGGGGGCGGTAGGAATATCATCCATGCGCGCCATCCAGTAGGCTTTGGCCTTGGCGTACTGTTCGCTGTCATCGAGTTTTTGCTCGGCCAAGACGCAATCTCTGAAGCTGACTTCAAGGGCGGGCAATTCGGTTTGTGGTTGGTGATAAAGCTCTGACCACTCCTTAAACAGCATCACCGTACTTAAGCCATCGGCAATCAGTACGTCCATACTGATGTGGAGAATATCGCGCTCATCGGTGCGTGACACGCGAATATCGAACAGTGGCCACTTGGCGGTATCCATCACCTGATGAGACATTTGTTCGCGCACTGCCAACAGCCCCTGCTCTTGGTCATCACCGGTCATTTGTGAGATGGCGATATCATAGCTTGGGGTATGTTCGAGCACCTGTTGCTGGCCACTTTCTAAGAAGATAGCGCGAAGCATATCGTGGCGCTCAATTAGCCGTTGCCATGCCTGACTAAGTTGTTTGATGTCGATTTGTTTGAGCGCAAATTCAAAGTAAACATGGGTCGAAATGTTGCCCAGCTCAAAGCTGTCGCCGCGACCGAGCCAGTAGGCTTGCTGCACGGCGGTCAACGGGAATGGCTCAAAACGGGCGGCGTTATCGGGCACGATTTGGCTAAACAGCTGTTCAGTTGCGCCATTACCCTCACCTGTCGCCTGTTGCTGCTCAAGCAGCGCAGCCATCTGTGCGATGGTCGGGCCGGTAAAGATATCCTGTAAGGTAATGTTTAGCCCATGCTGCTCGTTTAAGATGCTCACCAGCCTTGTGGCGAGCAACGAGTGACCGCCTAGGGTAAAGAAGTTGCCGTGAATGCTGATGTCATCAAGCTGCAACAACGAGCACCAAATATCGGCCAAAGTTTGCTGCATCGGTGTTTGTGGCGCCACCATGATTGCAGCTTCGTCTTGGCCGGTCTCTCCTTTTAAGCCTTTGAGCGCTTTGCGGTCTACTTTGCCGTTAGGGGTAAGCGGCAAGGCATCGACAAACACAATAATGCTAGGACACATATAACTTGGCAGGTGATTGTGCAGATGGGTTGTGATCTGTGATGTCGTTAACTCAGTCGCCACCACAAAGGCTTTAAGACGACTATCGCCGGTCGCCAATTGTTCGGCTATCACGACGCCTTGCTCAAGCCCCTCCAAGGTGCTGAGCACCGCTTCGATTTCGCCCAATTCAATACGAAAACCATTGATCTTGACCTGATCGTCACTACGGCCAATATAATGCAGCGCGCCGCTACGCTGTTGTTTAACCACATCCGAGGTGCGATACAAACGCCCTTTGCCAAACGGGTTGGCGATAAAGCGCTCTTTGGTTAAATCTTCACGGTTCCAGTAGCCTCGGGCCAAACCTTCGCCGCTGATATACAGCTCGCCTTCAACGTTATATGGCACCGGTTCAAGGGCGTCATTGAGCACATAAAGGCCGGTATTGACCAATGGTGTACCTAGGTGCATTTCACCATCGGCCATCTTTGTTACTTTGGCCACCGCTGACCAGATGGTGGTTTCGGTGGGACCGTACATGTTGTAGATCTCGGCAATATCCTGCTGCTTAAGCGCTTTTGCCAGATCCAGCGGAAATGCCTCGCCACCGACCATCAATTTATCCAGCTTGACCGTCTTGCCTGCCTGTTTCGCTTGTTGTAGCAACATGCGGGCGTAGGCTGGCGTACATTGCAGATGGGTCACCTGATGACGCTCAATCAGCTCATTGACCGGGGTGTATGAGCCTTGCGCCGGGTTGGCCAAGGCTCTTAAGTGATTGAGGTGCTTAAGGTTGTCCAAGGTCACCTGAGCATCGACACCAAAGTCGATAAGACAGGCCACTTCGTTAACGCCGATACGCTTAAGCTGATCAATCAGCTTAAGACAGGTTTGCGGCGTACCAAACAGTGCGCTGGTAGTGGCATAACGGTCAAAGCCCTGCTCCACCAGCAACTCTTTTTGGCTCTTAAAGTCGATCCCCAGCTGTTCGGCCAAAGGCTTCATCAGCCCCACCGAGCTACGCAAATAGGATTTAAACGGTTTTTCAACCAGTTGCATCGCTTTGTCGTCATTGTCGGTGACAAAGCTGTGCAGCATCACAGTGATGTGACCGCCATCGCGCTCAAGACCGGCTTCGGCTCGGGCATTACGGTATATATCGAGTTTTTCCGCCAGCTCTTTGATGTTCTGGCCAAGCAAATGGGTCAACAGGTGACGGCCTTGCAGACCGGCGGTGCGGAAGGTATCGGGATGACCTGCGGCGGTCAACCACACCGGCAGCTCTGGCTGCACCGGACGCGGGAAGGTCGCCACTTCGACCTGTTCACCGACGCCATTGAGCCTAGTAATAGACTCACCACGCCAAAGACGCTTGACCTGATCAATGCTTTGGTTTAGCACATCATAGCGATCATTGAAGCTTTCCGGGCTTAAACAGAAGTCATTGGGGTTCCAGCCGGGGGTAATGGACATACCGACACGGCCACCGCTTAGGTTATCGACCATCGACCATTCTTCGGTCACGCGGATAGGATCATGTAACGGCAATACCACACTGCCTGCGCGGATCTGCACCCGTTTGGTGGTTGCCGCGACGGCCGCTGCGGCCAATGAGGGATTGGGGAATTGACCGCCAAAAGAGTGAAAATGACGCTCAGGCACCCAAACCGCCGAGAACTGGTGCTCATCGGCAAACTTGGCCCCTTCAAGCAACAAGTTGTACATCGATTGGCCCTCAGCGGCAACATCATCGGCAAAGTAAAACAGACTGAAATCGATGTTGCTGCTGGCCACCTCGCTTTGCTGGCCTTGACGGAAGCTTTGCTCGGCCTCCACAATCACCTGATAGCCCCGGGTCAAAGTCCAAAACAGCTCCAATATTGAAATGTCGAATGAGCTGCTGGTCACTGCCAGCCAAGTCTTGTCTCTCGGCGCCTGTTGCTCATCTAAGGCGATATCCATGCCCAAACAGAAGTTTTCGACATTGCGGTGACTTATCATCACCCCTTTTGGCTCACCGGTAGAGCCGGAGGTATAAATCAGATAAGCCAGTTCATTGACGTCGATGGCAAGCTCAAGATCTGCATCATCACAATCTACCGAGCACGCTTTAAGCTCACTAAAACCAATACCGTTGGCGCCGTCAAATCCGGCAAAATCATCGCCGCATACCACTAAGCTGACCGCAGCATCTTTGACGATATACTCAAGGCGCGAACGCGGATAGTCGGGATCTAACGGAATAAACGCCGCACCAGCTTTGAGTATTGCCAGTTGCAATGCCACCATATCTGCCGAGCGCGGTAGACAAACCGCCACTCTATCGCCACTAGCGACACCTTGGATGATAAGAGCATTGGCCAAGCGATTGGCATAGCCATTGAGTTGGTCGAACGTCAAACGGTGTGGCTCGCACACCAGCGCCGTTCGCTCAGGAGATTTCTTCACCTGGGCTTCAAACGCCTGATGGAACAAAACAGACGATAACGCCCTTTGCTCGCCTAACATTACGCCTTGGTTTTCGCTACACAGTGACGACACCGATTGTTCGAGATCGGCCAGCAGATGTTGCAAAACCTGCTCAAAGCCCAATTGCATAGCCGCAATGCTCGCAGGCTCAAACAGTTCGCTGTTATACACCCAGCGCCCGGCGAGGTTTTCGCCCAAATCGACCATGGTCAGGGCCAAATCGAGTTTGGCCCCCGGCTCATCAATGGCAAACGGACTGACAGACAACCCCTCAAGTGACAGTTTGGCGTCGTTACCTAAAATCAAAGCGCCAGCCTGTGGCAACTGTTTAGGCTGTTCCAACTGAAACCAAGTCTGATAAATCGGGTTGACGCTTGGGTCTGTTTGGCCGCAGATCTCATCGACCAAGGTATGCAGCGGATAATGCTGATGCGCTAAGGCATCAAGCAGGTGTTTGCGGGTCTGCCCAAGACAGTCTTTTAGGCTCATCTGCTGGCTAAAGCGGCTGCGAATTGCCATCACTGACACGAAGTAACCAATCACGTCGTTAAAAGCTGACTCGCCCCGGCCCATAGATGGCACACCGACGGCAAAATCGTTTTGGCCGCTAAACCGCTTCATGGTCAACTGGAAGGCACTGAGTAAGGTGCTAAACAAGGTGGCCTGTTGTGAACGCGCCAATTGCGCCAATGCCTTAGACTGAGCCTGAGTGAGCGTAAAATTCAGTACCTTTGCCTGATGTCCCGGCTGGGCTTTACGGGGATGGTCAAGGGGCAAATTCAGCACCGGCGGCAGCTGAGATAAGTGCTCAAGCCAGTAATGTTTTGCCTGCTCGCCCTCTTGTGAGGCCAGCCATTGTTGCTGCCATGCAATAAAATCGCTGTATTGACCCTTAGGCTTTTGCGGCAGTGTTTTGCCATCGACCAAAGCGCGATAGCAACGGAGAAAGTCTTTTAACAACAACTGCATCGACCAGAGGTCGCCCACCATATGATGGACGCCAAACAGCAATAGCTGGTCGTCATCTGCCAATTCAAATAAAGTGAGCCGAGATACCTCACCGTTTGGCAAATCGAACGGCAAGTGGCTGTGGTGTTCGGCAGCGCTTTTGAGTTCTGCGTGGCTCATCAAACGAGCATCGATGCGCGTCAGCTGCGGCACTTGGCCATCACTGCACTGTTTGATATGGCCATCGCTTTGGGCGACAAAACGATTTTTTAAGCTCGGATGCATCAGCATCACGGCTGCCAACGCTCGTTGTAACAGCTCGCCGTTCAACCGCGCGTTAATCCGTATCGGGAGCGCCAAATTGTACGCTGGATTTTGTCTATCTAACTGATAAATATACCAAAGTGCCTGTTGGTTGGCGGCAAGGGGGTAGCGACCATCGTTGTCGCATACCACTATCTCTGGTGTCATTTGAGCACTTTGCTCAGTTGTCGTGCCAACCTGACGGCTAAGTGATGTAAGGGTTGCCCCTTCAAGGAGTTGGTTGAGTGGACAATGGATCCCCAGCTCCTGTTTCATTTGCTGTTGAAATTCCACCGCCGCCAAAGAATCGAGACCGAGGCTTGAGATTGGCGCATCAACCCCTATCTGGTCAGTGCCAACCCTTAAGGTTTGCGCCAGTTTAGATTGCAAATAAGCGGCCACCGCTTTGGCTTTTTCGGCCTCGGGCAAAAACTGCAACATGTGCAGCATCGGATTATCTTGTGCCACATCACTATGGCTTGGCTCGGTACTGTGGCTTTCACTCATCCGGCCAATTTCGGCGAGGCTTGCCATATCATCGCTTAGGTACAAGTCGCGACAATGCCCCCGGCGAATTTTACCCGATGAGGTTTTCGGCAAACGCATCGGCTTTATCAGTACCAAGTTATCTAAGCGCAACTCGTGCATTTCGGTGACGGCACTGCGGGCGGCATTGTAAATGGCTTGTTGGTCTAAATCTCGTAAGTGGGTGCGTTTGACTTCCTGCACCACCACCAGACGCTCTTGGCCATCGACATCGACGGCAAATGCGGCGCCACCTCCGCCGACAAGGGCATCACAGGCGTTTTGAATGGTCGCTTCGATATCTTGTGGGTAGTGATTGCGACCACGAATGATCACCAGCTCTTTAATGCGGCCGGTAACAAACAACTCACCACCTCTTAAAAAGCCCATATCCCCGGTACGCAAATAAGTCTTACCCGGCTCGCCTGCAATAGAGGCGTTAAAGGTTTGTTCGGTCAGCTCCGGTTTGCCCCAGTACCCTTGAGCGACACTATTACTGCTGACCCAAATCTCCCCAATCTGGTCGTCATCACAGCGAGTGAATGACTTCAGGCAAACAATCGATACCTCACATTCATTGCGGCGATATCCCGACCCGACCAAAGCTTGTGCATTTTCGGCATCTTTTGCCACAGCCACGACCTGATTGGATTTGATCTTATCGCCATCAAAGCGGTTTATCAGCGCGCCTCTGCCAACTTTGCTGCCAGTGGTAAACAAGGTGGTTTCTGCCATACCATAGCAGGGATAAAATGCACCACCGTCAAAGCCGCTAATGGCAAATGCTGCACTAAATTTTTCCAAAGTGGCGGCTCGTACGACCTCTGAGCCGTTAAAGGCAATTTTCCAGCAGGATAAATCCAGCTCGGCCTTTTGCTCATCGCTGATTGAGCGCAAACACAAGTCATAGGCAAAGTTTGGTCCACCACTGGTGGTGGCGCGATAATCCGAGATGGCCTTAAGCCAGCGCATTGGCTCTTGCAAAAACGCTTGTGGCGACATCAAATAGCCACTCGAACCAAGATAGATAGGCTGTAACAGGTTACCGATAAGCCCCATATCGTGATACAACGGCAACCAGCCGACCAATATGTTGTTTTCATCATGTTCGAACGCCTGACAGATCACCTTTTCGTTATCCATCAAATTGGCATGAGAGACCATCACCCCTTTGGGCTGACCGGTGGAGCCGGAGGTATACTGCAAAAAGGCAATGGCATTTTCGTCCACCGCCGGCGGGCAAAAGCCCTCACCTTCATGTTCATCTATGCAATCGACATCAATGTGATACAAGCTGGCATGTTCGGCATCACTGGCTTTCCATGGCTCGATTTTATCGCGCAGGTGGCTCACCGAGACAATGGCATCGGCACCGGCGTCGGCAACAATATTCGATAGACGCTGGTAGTGCAGTTTGCCAGCTCTTGGGGCAAAGGCCGGCACCGCGATAACCCCGGCATAAAGACAGGCAAAAAAGCCGACGGCAAAATCCAGCCCCGGGTCGAACAGCAACAAGGCACACTTGCCCGGCGCCACCTGTGCACTTAAATGTTTGGCCACGGCTTTGGCTTTGCGTTCAAGCTCGGCAAAGGTCAGGCTGTGTGAAGGGGTCTCGCCATCTTTTAAGAAGGTATAGACGGTTTTATCACGATGGCTTTTGGCCCGGTAACTGAGCGCTGCGGTAATGGTGTTGACCTCAGCGCTCAGCACGCTATTCAAAGACGGTTGTTGATTGTAATTGTTCATTGTCTTGCCACTAACGTAAATAGATTGAATCGACGCCTTTAAACTCGCGAGTGCTTGAAATAACTATCTGCTCTCCGGCCTTTAAGCCGGAGAGGATCTCGACCTCGGAGACACTTTTAGAGCCGAGTTGTACTCGGCGTTTGGTGGCGATATCACCATCGACCACATAGACGCTATAGTTGCCGCTTTCGACAAAGTTGCCGCGCTTCACTTTGAGCGCATTGGCCTTTTCTTCGACCAAAATGCGGGTCGAAACCCGCTGGCTTTGTCTCAGGGAGCTTGGCGCCTTCTCGGTAAATTTGACCCGGGCCGCCACTTGGTTGTCTTTAACCTCAGGAGAGATGGCAACCACCTCGCCTTTGTAAAGTTCATTTTTGAAGTTGATATTGACCGGCATCCCCAAACCCAGCTCACTGGCGTGGGTTTCTGCAACATTGATCTCCACTTCAAATTCGGTCAAATCGACGATGGTCAACAGCGGTGTGTGTTCAACCACGTTGGCTTTTTGCTCGACATCCAATCGCGCCACGATACCGTTGACGGTAGAGCGTACTTTTAACAGTTCAACCCGGCGCTCGTACTCTTGTACCAACAGCGATTGGCGTTCAATTTCGAGCTGTTTGGTTTCAAGCTCAAAGGCCACAGTCTCAGAGGACAATTCCGCTTGCTGTTTGATGTGCCTAAAGTCCACTTTGGCGCGTTCCAAAATGTCTCTGGCCTTTTGATAGTCGAGATCGGAAATCGCGGTCGATTTCATCGATTTCTCGGCTCGATTCATTTCTCTGTCGGCCGCCTTTAAGTCAAGCTCGGCCACTTCGATTTGCTGTTGGTAGCTCAGCGCCGATTTTTTCTGTTCGATTTTCAATCTTGAAATGTCTGCCCGCAACGAGTCGAGCAGTGCTTGCTCTTGCGCCAACTTGGTCCGCAGGTCGGGGCTGTCTATCTCTGCTAGCACATCGCCTTTTTTAACCGTCTTACCGGCTTTGACATGCAAGGTGATGATCCCGGAACCTGAGGCGTACAGAGTTGGGCTGACTGCCGCGACGATTTCACCTTGGGCGGAGATATCTTTGATGAATGTGCCTTTGGTGACCACTGCGGTCGAGATCCGGCTTCTATCATACGAGGAATTGGCCGAGCCGCTGCTTTGACCGCTAAGGGCATAGAAGCCGCCAATAGCAACCACGGCGCCGACCACAGCGATGACCAACTTGCTCGGGCCTCGCTTGTTAGAGGTGATGACGGTATCCTGACCTGAGGTATCCTGGATCATTTTGCTGCTCCATTATTGTTTTTTTAGATGGCAAGACACGCCATACCGTTTTTTAAGGTACTAACGTGACAAATGGACCCATATGTGTGTATTGCCCATCTTTGAAAGGCAGGCACAACCTGTTGCCTGCCGATAGGTTTAGAGATAATTGCCTTAACTTGCGCGAATAGCTTCAACCGCCGGGGCATTGGCCGCTTTGACTGCCGGAAAATAAACCGCAATCAATCCGGTAACCACATAAAACGCCGCAACCAAAGGCACATAAACCCAATCGATGGTGGCAATGTCATAATTGGTCACCAAATATTGATTTAAGCTGGTCACCAAAGACAGACCAACTAACAGGCCGACGGTGGCTATGACCATGTTTTCAAACAGGTAGTAGGACACAATCATGCCTTTGGTCGCACCAAGGGCACGCTTTATACCAATACCGCGGGTCTGGCGAGAGATATTAAACTTGGTCAGGGCGTAGATACCCAAAACCGCAAAAGTCATTAAAATAAGGCCCACCACCATCAATGATGTCAGCAGTGCCGAGTGGTTCTGATACTGGCTGTCGAGGAATTCATCCTGACCTTTAATCGAGGTGATCACCCTTCGGTCGTTAAGCCCGTAGAGTTTTTGGTCAAGCTCGCCGATAAGCGCATCGCGCCGGTTTGCCTCAGTACGCACCAAATACTCGACACGGTTGCCGAGTAAAATGCCCGGGAACAAGGCGACACGGTCAAACCCTTCCCAGTCGGCCCAAGCGCCCTGCATCACTTCAATGATGCCGATTATCTTCACCATACCCATTGAGGTTCTAAACGACTGACCGAGGGCATCACCGTCAGGGAACAACATTTTACCCCACTGTTCAGTGACCAATACCGGATTGACACCATGGGCGCCACGGAAGCTCACCCGCTCGAACTCTTGAATTTCTTCAGCATTAAAGTTACGGCCGGCAATGACATTGATGCCCAAGGTATCTACCGCATACTGATCGGCAAGATAAACATATCCACGGGCATCGATGGTGCCGTATTTTTCCGACTCGGAACGAAACACCGGTACCATAGCGCTAGCGCCAAGGGGAATTTCACTGAGCACAGAGGCAGACTCGACCCCTGGGGTTGAGCGGATCATCGCCAGATCCTCGGCAATGGCATTTTTGGCGTTGAAGTTAGACTCGATGGCGACCGATTCAATGGCGATGTTGCTGAATACCGCCATGCCGGTAGGACGACTCATTTTTTGCCACAACTGGGCTGAGATAGAAGTCACATTGCTGACAATGGCAAAAGTCAGGGCAATTTGCACAATCACTAAAAATACAGCGGCCTTCGAGTAGCGAATGGCACTAAGGACTAAACGAATATCCAACATGATGCAATCCTCCTACTTCAGGTATCTGACCGGCTGTACTTGACTGGCTTTGAGTACCGGGTACAGATAAGCCAACAAACAGACGATAATTGAAACAACTATGGTGCCGAGCAACAACGCCATATTCAAATGAGCAACTTGCTCGTAATGGGCAAATTTGGCTTTGACCAACTCAAGCCCAAGCAATGAAGTGATCACTGCACTGATACCGCAGATAACGCCAAGCACCAAAACCTCAACCAACTGCATCTTAACCAACAGCGCTTTACTTGCCCCTAAAGCGCGGTAAATACTGAATTCTTTAAAGCGTCCAAAGCTCTTGGCACTGAGCATTCCCATGACATTGATGGCACAAACCAGCAAGAACATCGCCGCAAGACCAACCAACAACAAGTTGGTCTCATTAACCACCTCATGAAACGCCAACCAAGGCTCAATCGCCACCAAACGCGAGTCGTTGCCCGGCTCAAAACGGCCAACCGCCTGTTGTTCGGCAACATAGCCGGTCAAAAACTGACGATAGCTGTCGGCATCGGCCTTTGAGGCAAACTCAACCCAATAGGGGATCCACACACTCTCTGAGTTCAAAAACGCTTTAAACGGGTCGTCAGACTCGGCCAACTGCGCCTCTTGGGTATTACCGGCATTGGTCAGTTTGAGTTTCTCGACCAAAGAAAATGGAATGAACACCCCTTCGGTTTCGCCAAAAGGCGTGTTTTTCAAATCATACAAACGAGGCGTCATCACCCACTTATCGAGCACGCCGACCACTTCGAACGTAGCATCGCCGATCAGCAGTTTTTCACCGACGCTGTTGCGTCCGCCAAACAGCTTGTCATTGATTTCGTGGTTGATCACCACCACCTTTTGAAAGTCGCGCTCTTGCGCTTTATCCCAGCCACCGCCGTATTTAAACGGCGCTCTGAACATCGAAAACAGACCCGAGGTGCTGACCCGGGCATCGACGTAGAAAGGTCTTTGCGAACCATCGAGCACATCGACCAACACCCGAGAGAGGAAGCTCGCCGATTGATTGATTGGCAGTTCATTGTCTTTGAGGTTTTGAAAATCTTTATAAGACACCATCTTAAGATGGGTTTCATGAGGCCATTCTTTGAGGGTATCGAGCTGAACGGCAAACAGGGTGTCTTTTTTGTCTGCCATCGGCACTGCCGACATAAAATGATAAATACTGAAGGTGGTCATCAACACACCGACGCTGACGGCGATCATCGTGACCACCAAGCCCATGATCAGCGGAGTTTTGCGCAAACTCGCCAAGGCCAATCGAATTTGGAATATCAACACAACTAGTAACCTTTTGGTAATGAATTGACTACAGCTCGCCTTTAAGAGGCGTTACGCAACTCGGTTTCTGCCCCTTCGATGCAACGGCCATCAAGCACGTTGATGCAACGCGTGCCGCGCTGGGCGAGCTTCTTATCATGGGTCACGACGATAATGGTGGCACCGTCTTTGTGCAGTTGTTCAATCAATTCAAACACCTGTTCGGCCATTTCAGAATCTAGGTTACCCGTTGGTTCATCTGCCAACAAAAAACGGGGTTTACCGGCGATGGCGCGGGCAATGGCAACCCTTTGCTGTTGTCCACCGGATAGTTGTGAAGGATAATGGCTGGCACGTTTGCTTAGGCCGACCGTTGCTAAGGCTTCTTCTGCGCGTTGTTTGCGCTCGGCTGCGGGCATGTTGCGAAAGCGCAAAGGCAAGGTGACATTTTCAATGACATTAAGTTCGGGTAACAGATTAAAACCTTGGAAGATAAAACCAATTTTTTCATTACGGATGGCAGAGCGCTGATTGTCGTTTAAGCCGCTGACATCGACGCCGTCAAATAACAATTGACCCGAATCAAAGGTTTCCAGCATACCCACAATATTCAAGAACGTAGACTTGCCTGCACCTGAAGGGCCCGTTACAGTGACAAACTCGCCTTCTTCAATACTTAGACTAAAGTCGTTGAGCGCTTTGGTTTCCACTGTGTCTGTACGATAGGCTTTGCTTAACCCCTTTATTTCCAGCATCATAATTTGTTCCCGTAGTATTATTAAAATTATTCTAATATTCGTTCGTTATCACATGAGCAGTACTTTAACCCTTAGTTCCTATTATAGCAATGATGATTTAAGTGTTTCTAGTACCTTACACATACATCACTATAAAACTCAGGTAAAAAGTTCCCTATTCTTAAACTCTTAACGAACCTGTTCCTTTATTTCCATATTCCTGAAACAGCTATTTAGCCTTGATTGGCTATGGTAGGGTTAATCCATTTTAGTGTCAAGTTCCCCTACAAAGAAATTACCTCAGCCTGAAACTCAGCTTATTATTAATTGTTTTTATTACACTTTTATTGACTTGCATCAGCTTTTACCAACCCTGTTTTGTTTTAACCCTGCGTTGCTCATTGATGAACACTATGGTATAAAACCGTCGCTAAAACATTTGAGCCAAGTTGTCTATTCGGGACCACTGCAAAACCTTCAATGCAGTACCCACATAACAATCTCACATGTAAAAATATTAACTATAACGATTTTGAGAACGTTCGAATGGATTGTACCAATCCGGTCTATGAGACAGAAAAGTTACATGATAACGACGCATATACCGACCGATTCGCCAAAATTACCGCTCATTCGATACTCTGGTAAATGGCTACTATGTTAAGAAAATACCCACTACTATCCCGATTAGGAATACTGGTCATTTTGCCTTTAATGGCCGTTTGTTTTTTACTTTTTAACCAACTCAAGCAAAGCCTCACACCAAGACAAGGTCAATTGCAATTGCGTCAACTGGCCGAATCGGTCACTATTCACTTTGATAAACAGGGCACACCCACAGTCAATGCGCAAAACGATGCCGATGCTTTTTTTGCCCAAGGCTACCTCCACGCCAGCGAACGCATGTGGCAAATGGAGCTGCAAAGACGACTGGTTCAGGGCCGTTTAAGTGAGCTGTTTGGCACCAGATCGGTGCCCTCAGATGTGTGGATGCGCACCCTGGGACTGGCCAAAGCCGCCAAGATACAATGGGCCAACTTGAGCCAACCGGCCAAACAAGCCTTAGACGCCTATGCCAAAGGCGTCAACAGTTGGATAGACAGCGCCAAAGACCACGGCCCGGAGTTTGCCTTGTTTGGCATCACCCCCAAACCGTGGCAACCGGTAGACTCGCTGGCGTGGCAAAAAGTGCTGGCATTGAACCTCGGTCAAAATATGTATGACGAAGTGGCCAGACGCAGCGCGCTTAAAATCCTCAATGGCGAGCAGCTCAAAGTCTTTTTTCCTTATGATCCCGACCTATCCAATCAAACCATCACCGCTGGGCACCAAGGGCTTCATGAAACCACTCAAGCCTCAGGGCCTGCCCTTGAAAAGTTTGCGCAGTGGCAGGACATCCAAGGGTATTTTCGCCGCACTTGGGGATTAGGCGAGCGCTTTGCCGGCAGTAACGCTTGGGTCGTCGCGGGCAAGCATACCGCTTCGGGTTTTCCGATGCTGGCCAACGACCCCCATCTTGGCCTGCAAATTCCGTCGGTGTGGTATGCCATCTCGTTATATGGCGACAAACTAGCCGCCAGCGGCATGTCGTTGGTGGGCCTTCCCGGTGTGATGCTCGGCCGCAACCGGCAGATCAGCTGGGGCGTTACCAATTTGATGGGGGATACCCAAGATCTATTCATACTGGATATTCCCCTTGAGAACAATCAGGTCTATCTTACCGATACCGGCCCTAAAGCCATCACCAGTCGCCGTGAGACCATTGAAATTGCCCCCCCTTCTCCACAATTTCTCAACAAAAAGGTGCTCCCCATTACCATTGAGGTACGCGAAACCGAGCTTGGCCCGATTGTCTCAGATGTCGTGGCCACAGCCGACGAAGTGATGGCACTACGCTGGAGCGCCCTCGATGAAAAAGATACCAGTTTCGAGGCGTTTTTTAAGGCGCAATATGCCACGAATTGGCAAGAATTTCGTCAAGCGGTGTCTCAACTAAGGGCACCGGGAATGCAGTTTATCTATGCCGACAAACAAGGCAACATCGGCTCGCAGGTGGCGGGGTATATGGCCAAACGAGGCCAAGGTGAAGGAATATTGCCGCAACGGGCGTTCAACACCAGTGCCTATTGGCAAGGATATAGCGAATTTGACCGTCTCCCCAGACAATTCAATCCGCCCCAAGGCTATATTGTGTCGGCCAATACGGTTATCGACAGCGATGACGATGTCATTTTGTCTCACGAGTGGGCCAATCCCTATCGTAAACACCGTATCGAGCAGATGATCAGCGACCAAATCGGCAACAACCATAAGATCACCCTCGCCGATATGCAGCAAATGCAAATCGACTACCTCGACTTAGGTGCCAAAGTGCTATTGCCGTTACTTGCTGACAACAGCCTAAAACCCAAGATCTTAGCGGCGATAGACGATGACCGAGACATCGCCGAACTTGCCCTAACCCGTCTTAGTCAGTGGCAGGGCAGCTTTGATGGTCAAAGTGTCGGCGCATCGATTTATCACTATTGGCTGGTTGAACTCAAACAGCAGATCTTTGCCGATGAACTCAATCCGGTATGGCAAAGCGGACCATCAGCCGTCGCCGGTTTGGCCTCGACGGTAACCCCTCATACCCTTAAGACCCAGCTGACGATGCAACAAAGCCCTTGGTGCGGCTCGCGACATTGTCATGATGAGCTGATAGAAAGCTTTAAAAACGCCATTGTGGCACTGAAAAAAGACAGTGGCAGCAGCGATCCCGCCGACTGGCGCTGGGGTTTGCTGCATCACGCCGAATACGGCCACCAACCTTTTGGCGGGGTCAAATTATTAGACAAGGTGTTTAAAACCACCATTGAAGTCGGCGGCTCGGCCGATTCGGTCAATGCCTCCGGCTCGCAAAAAGACCCCAGCGGCGGCTATCGCCAGAGCCTAGGCGCAACCTTTCGTCAAATCTTCGATTTGGCCCAAAACCAAGGTGGAGCTTATATTTTGGCAACCGGACAGTCGGGTATGTTTATGTCCTCTCACTACGACGACATGATAGTGCCCTTTGCCCAAGGAAAGCTGTTCCACTACCAGGTGGACGGCAAAGACACGTCGCAAACGCCGGCACTACAACTGCTTCCAGAGGGCCAGTCACGATGAGAGCATTAAAACTGTTTACCAAGTACGCCCCCAACAAGACGTTTTTGGCCATCACCCTCGGTTCTTTATCGGGCCTGTTCTATGCGTTTTTGATCCCCATCGTGATGCAGGCGCTGTCTGATCCAAGCCCGGGCTTTGCCGTCGAAGACCCGCAGGTCCTAGTGCTGGGTGTTGAAGTGGCCCATTCAAAATATGCCCTGCTGTTTGTCAGCTTTGTGGTGTTGATTTTGCTGTTTAAGTCACTTTCGGAAATCGTGCTGGCCAGAGTGGCCTTGGATATTCGCTTTGAGCTAAGACAAGATCTCTACAATCAAATCAAACGCTCGCCAATTGCCGCGTTAGAGAATGTCGGCTCGCCACGGCTTATTCAAGCCTTGGCAACCGATGTCACCGCCATTGTTACCGGCGCCCAGTTGTTTCCTGAGCTGTTGACCAATGCTGTGACCTTGATTGGTATGCTCAGCTACCTTGCCTATCTCGACACTCAACTGTTTATTTATGTGCTTGAGGTGATCTTGTTCGGTATTATCGCGTTTCAAGTACCGGTGATATTCGGCGCCCGCAAGTTTGGCCGTGCCAGAGATCATCAAGACATCCTGCAAGAGGCGTTCAGAGGTTTAGTTGAGGGCGCCAAAGAGCTCAAACTGTCGCAGGAGAAACAGCAAGTCTACGAAAACGAAGTGTTGCACGCCCAAGAGCACCGTATCAAAGGCTTGGAAAAACAAGGGCAAACCTATTTCAGTCTGGCCCATAACTTCGGCTCGCTGATCAGTTTCTTTGCCATCGGCGGCTTAAGCTTTATTTTGGTCAACTACCATGCCATCTCCAATGCCGAGCTTATCGCCATTGTGATGGTCTTGCTTTATATCACCGGCCCTATCGGCATGTTGCTCAACATCTTGCCGCAACTCTCACGCACCCGCATCTCGTTACAAAAGCTCGACCAGCTCTATGCCGAACTGCCAAAAGAGCCGATTGAACAAACCCAAGCCAAGGCCCGTCAATGGCAGGTACTGAAGATGAAGCAGGTTAAATATACTCACCTGCCTAAACTGACCCAAGCAGCCAAAGACAGCGGCGCGGAGATCAGAACCTTTGGTATCGGACCTGTCGATTTGACCATTAAACGCGGCGAGATCACCTTTATCGCAGGCGGTAACGGCTCGGGCAAATCGACGTTAAGCAAAGTCATAAGTCAGCACTATATCGCCAACGAAGGCGAGATATACTTCGGCGATACCCTGATAGACAAAGACAATATGGCAGCCTACCGCGAGGAGATCTCTTGTATTTACTCCGATTATTATCTGTTTGAGCGTATCTTAGGTCTCAACGCGCTCAAAGACGACTATCTTGAGCAGGTAAACCACTATATTGAAGCTTTTGGTTTGACCGGTAAGGTTGAAATACAAGACGGCCATTTCACCACCTTAAAGCTGTCAGACGGCCAACGCCGCCGTTTGGCCTTGGTGGTTGCCATTGTCGAGGATAAATCGCTGTATGTGTTTGATGAATGGGCGGCAGACCAAGATCCCCAGTTCAAACATGTGTTCTACCGAGAAATTCTGCCGTTCTTTAAGGCCAACAACAAAGCGGTGGTGGTGATCTCCCACGATGACCGCTATTTTGATGTCGCCGACCAATTGCTGATCATGGAATCCGGTCAACTGGTCAAAACCGAACGTTCACCGAAATCACGGTTGTTCGACAGCGACAGCAAAACCATTGCGCTTGAAGCCGAACCAAGTTAACGCTCGATACACTTAAGGTCATGGATGACCGTGCATTTCAATATAGCCCCGGTGCTTATCCGCAGTTAATAGCTCAGTGGCAAACGCCATAAAGGCCTGGGCATCAAACTCATCCCCTTCTCCGAGCGCAGTGCATAGCACCGGTGCAAACAGGCGCCGAAGCGCCCTGTAGTTAAGCCTTATTTAAACGCAATTTGGCCAATTTTACGCCTGTGTTTTTAAACCGTGTCTTTAGGCCACAGCCTGCAACATACAAACAGGGGATCAAAAACAGCGTAATGGCCGTTGAAAACAACACCGAAAAGCCCAGTGAAATCGCCATTGGCGTGACAAATTTCGCCTGTAGGCTGGTTTCAAACATGATAGGCAACAACCCGGCAAAGGTGGTCAACGAAGTCAGTAAAATCGCTCTAAAGCGCTCGCATACCGCTGCAACCACCCCTTCGACCACGGCGAAACCCTCAGCCATCTTTTGATTGATGCGGTCTACCAAAATAAGGCTGTCGTTGACCACCACCCCGGCAGCAGCTACCAAGCCAAACATCGACACTAGGCTGAAATCTTCCGCAAACAACCAGTGACCCCAAATGGCGCCGACCACGCAAAATGGAATAATCGACATGATTAAGAACGGCTGTACATAGCTCTTTAACGGCACCGCAAGTAAGGTATAGACCATCAACATCGCCGCAATGCTAAAGAGCAGCATCTGATCTTGCTCCGCCATCGTCTCTTTGATATTGCCGCCAAGTTGTGTGGTGATCCCCGGATGCCCTTTGAGTAGCTGGGGCAATATTTCCCGCTTCACCTTGGCCACCACCTTGTTGATATTGGCCTGTTGCTGGTCCACCGAACCAAACACGTATATGCTGCGCTTGCCGCCTTCACGGCGGATGGTCGTGACCACCTCATGCTCGCTAAACTCGACCATATCGCCAAGCATCACTTCTTGGCCATCAGGGGTATAGATGCGGGCATATTGCAGCTCACTGATACTGGCTCTGATGTCCTTTTGATAGCGCACCAGCACCCTAACCTCTTCGCCGTTGCGGTTAAATCGCTCCACCTCGGCGCCAAAATGGCTTTGCGCCAACTGACGACCAATATCTGCCAGCGCCAACCCCAAGGTATTGGCCACAGGCTTCAGTCGCATCAACAGTTCTTTTTTGCCGGTTGAGATGGTCGAACTGACCTCATACACGCCGGGCAGCTGTTTAAGCTCGGTGATCAATGCCTTTGCCGCCTGATTCAGCCCGGCAATATCATCGCTATAAAGATAATAACCAAAATCACCATACAGCTTATTGCGGCCCAATACGTCATCTTTGATCTGCACTGACTTCAGCGCCACTATCTGCGGCATATGCTCACGCCAGCGCTTTGACAACTCAAAGGTGCTGTAAGGACGCAGCCCTTCATCGACCAAAGGCACCGTCATCTTAAACTCGCTTTGACCGGTGCTTTCAATCAAAATACTCTGCACCATCGGCTTGCCATAGGTCTTGACTGTCTCGGCTTCAACCTGTTTAACCATGGCATCAAGCTGAGCCACCGCTGCTTTGTAGGTCACCTGTGAGGCATTGTCATGCAGTTCGACTTTGATCTCCGGCTGGTCAATCGGCACCTTAGGGTCGGCAATGGATCGCACATGACCAAACATCAAAAGCGCGGCGCTAACCACCAAAGTACATACGAACAACAGCAACATGCTCCATTTACGCGCAATGCTCCAGCCTACGGCGCGGGCCAACTGATGCTCGGTAAATGCCTGCAAGCGGGCATTAAAACGGTGCTTAAAGCCCCCCACTTTTGGCGGGTTGTGACGGGAATAAGCCAGATGGGCCGGTAAGATCAGCTTCGATTCAAGCAAGCTAAACACCAAACACAAAATCACGATGGTCGCGATGCCCTTAAACATATTGCTTTGGGCGCCATCGCCAAACAAGAACGGCACAAATACCGCGATGGTGGTCAGCACCCCGAAAATGGCAGGCTTGGCCACTTTGCGTACACCAGCTTCAACGTTTTGACGGCTAAAGCCGTTTTTGTCCGATTCATGATGAACACTCTCACCCACCACAATGGCGTCATCAACCACCAAGCCCAACACCATGATAAAAGCAAACAGCGAAATAATGTTGATAGAGACGCCAAATACCGGCATCAACAAGGTCGCGCCCAAAAAGCACACCGGTAGCCCAACCACAACCCAAAAGGCCAACCTGAAGCTCAAAAACAGCCCAAGCATCAGCAGTACCAAGACCGCCCCTTGCAACAAGTTTTCTTCCATCATCGATAGGCGCTCATCCAGATAGCGCGTGCCATCGATAATGGTTTCGATCGTCATATTGCCCGGCAAATGGCCGTTCTTATAACGCACATAGTTTCTCACCGATTCGGCGACGGCCGACATATCCTGACCGAGTACCGACTGCACTTCGATAAACACCGCATTGGTATCTGAGTAGGTAAAGACATGAACCCCTTCGATAAAGCGGTCTTTGACCTTGGCGACGTCTTTGAGTTTTACCTGATAACCGTTGGCTGCGGTGATCAACGGGATATTTTCAAAGGCGACCACATCGTAGCCTTGCTGCTCGACCCGCAGCGCAATATTGCCGGTTTCAGCGCGTAGCTGACCGGCGCTGATGTTCTCAGAGTATGCACCTAGGCGAGCTCGAATGTCGTCGGTGCTCAGCTGAAACATGCGCAGCGCCATCGGGTCGATTTCAATGGCGATTTCGTTGCCCGGTAACTGCGTATTGACCACCGACACATTTTTCAGGTTCAGCAATTCCCGCTCGATGGTTTGAGCATAGGGTTTGAGGTCAACATAATCCATATCACCGACCAGTGCGAGGCGAATGACCGGCTGGTAGTTCTCCAATAAGTTCACCACGATAGGGTCCATTTGCGCCGGGAACGAGGCGATACTGTCGATACGCAGCTTGACCTTATCGAGCACATCGGCGGCATCGGCATCTTTGTTAAGTTCAATGATCAAGCGGCCGTTGTTGTCATTAGACCATGAACGCAGCCGTTTTATCTCCGGCAAGTCGCGTAAGCGGTCTTCGATTTTTACGATAACGTTCTGCTCAACCTCTTTACCCGAGACGCCAAAATAATTGACGCTTATCTCGATTTGGCTTGGCGGCAAGTCAGGGTAAAGCTGTTTGTTCATGCCGACATAGGCAATAAGCCCCAAAATAATGATAAACCACATCATCAAATTGGCGGCTACTGAGTTTCTGATGAAAAAGCCGATAAGCCCTTTTTGTTGGTTGACCTGCTCGCTCATAGTTTTTCCTTGCGCTCATCGCTTGCCAAGGCCACCTCATTGACCGCCATGCCCGGATGGGGGTTCTCCGGCACCGAGACCACCAATTTGTCACGCTGTTCAAAGCCCTGTTGGATGATGGCAAAGCCCCCTTCGTTACGCAAGGTGACCACCCCTCGAAGGGCCAGCTGGTTTTGTGGGGTCATGGTCCATACCTGATTGTTGCTCACCAGATATTCGGGGATCTTATACACCCGCTCAAGTACCCTGCCGTTTATCTCAACCTCGACGTAATCACCAAACTGTAACGACTGACCATCTTGACGTTGCTCATAAAGCTTATCGACTGTGACTATCAGGCTATTGGCACGGGTACGGTTATCGGTTAACTTCAAACTGCGTGATAGTCGGCCGCTGACAAAAAAGTCGCTGTTGGGCAGATGCACCTTCACCTGTTGACCATCGATTTGCACCGGTAAAAAGCGGCTATCGAACTTGGCAATCGGCACTTCGATTTCCGCCTTATCAATGTTGTACAACGTCGCCACGGCGCTACCGATAGCGACAAACTGACCGAGGCCGATATTGCGCTCAACCACCAAAGCGTTATACGGCGCTTTGATGGTGGTGCTGTCGAGGTTTTTCTGGGCGAGTACCACTGCCGCTTCGGCCGCTAAAACCTCGCCGTAGGCGCTGTTGATCTGCGGCTCGCGCAAAAACAGTTTATTTTGGTCTTGGGCATTGATGCGCTCCAATTCGCTTTTGGCCACTTTTGAGCGGCCAAGCTCTTGCTCCAACACCGCCTTGGCACGGAGCAGTTCCGACTGGGCGTTTTTGAGCTCGGCGACATAACGGCTGTCTTCGAGTTTAAACAGCACCTCTCCTTGTTTGACCACGCCACCTCTGACAAAGCCATCAGCCCAAGCGACCACCGTACCGCTGACGCGAGTAGACAGTGCCGTGACCTCGGCTGGCATTACCTCACCGAACCCTTTGATTTTGGTTTCATGGGCCACTTGGCGAATTGGCGAGGTGGTAATATTGGCGCTCAGCACATTCACCGCACTGGTTACCGGGCTTTGTTGCGCGCTTAGGCGAAAACCAATAAATGTCGCCGCCGTCACCAAAACAATGCAAGTGGGAAAAACCAGATTTTTGATCACAGTGCTTTTTGTCATTGTGAAATTCCTTTATTGATGATAGCCGAGATAGTCTCGGCACTGTTGCCTGTTAGCATCGTGAAATGATCGCCCTGAACTTGATGGCAATCGCGGCTGACGCCCGGCAATTGTTGTTCGATATAATCCATATAACCGCTTAGGTCATACGGGCTTTGCAGCGCAAATACCTGAGTGATGGCCACAGGCGCCGTTAAGACCGGCTTAAATCCGGCAAACAGCTCTACCTGGTGGCGATAAAGTTCAAGCAAATGCAGCTCAAGGTCGATAGCGGCAAGTTTTTGTGCCATCGCCCGATGGCCATCACCTGCGGCCGTAAGTTGCTGCTGTTCAAAGTAGGTATCGAGCAATACCAAACGCAGCTGCACACCTTTGCTTTGGAGTGCATCGGCCAAGGCCAACGCCAGTGCGCCGCCATAGGAGTGGCCCACCAAGGTCAGCGATTTGCTCGAAAGCGGCTCAAGTGCCTTAACAAAGGCGGCAACGTTCTGGGCAATAGTGGCAAAGCCCTGCTCCCCGGCGATCAGCCCCTGATGACGCAACACGCCAATCTCCAGCTGTCCCTTGCGGCTTTGGCTGAGCTGACCGATGATCTCGCTAAAGTCGCGCTCGTCGCTCGCCACACCGGGAATGAACACCACAGCATCAACCGCACCATCAACCGGGTGTAGTCTGTTAAGCAGCGGGGTATTGTCCAATCCACTGTCCATTTTTTCAAGCATTATTGCTTGGGCTTTGATTGTGGTATGGCTAAACAGCTGAGCAAGACGACACGGCTTGGCAAAGGTTTGATGAACCTTGCAAAGCAGCTTAACACTCAATAGCGAGTGACCGCCCAAATCAAAGAAGTTGGCGCTGGTGCTGATGCGCGCAGCGTCAAGCCCCAGCAATTCGGCCCAAATGGCCAGCAATGCCCGTTCGGTATCATTTACAGGGGCCTCAAAAGCCTGGGTCAAAGCGCTACCATCAGGTGCCGGTAAGGCTTTTCTGTCGGTTTTGCCGTTTGGCGTCAATGGCCACTGGTCAATCACCATGATGATCCCCGGCACCATATACTCAGGCAAACTCAAAGCCAGCTGCGCTTTTATCGACGCCACCAAATCAGCCTGCTGCTCGGTATCAATGGCTTGCTTGGGCTTAACATAGGCCACCAGCTCCTGCACCTGCTGGATGGTTTTATCCATTACCAACGCCGAATCGACACATTCCAATGCCCCGAGTTTTGCCTCAACCTCACCGAGCTCAATCCTAAAGCCGCGAATTTTTACCTGATGGTCGATACGGCCAATGAAGGCCAAGTTGCCATCTGGCAAGTAGCGCACCAAATCGCCGGTGCGATAAAGTCGCTTAGGGCTAGCGGCCTTGTTGGGCTGATAGAATGGATTGTCGATATAACGCTCGGCAGTTAACTCGGCGCGGTTCATATATCCCCTTGAGATACCATCGCCACCCAAATACAGCTCTCCGGCCACACCAAATGGCACCAACTGTTGTTCGCCATCAAGGATGTAGCCGCTGCTGTTGGCAATAACCTTGCCGATATGGGGCGCATCATCGAGGTGTTGTTCAAAGCGGGCGTAGGTTGAATAGGTGGTATCTTCCGACGGCCCATAAAGATTACAGACCGCAAGTTGTGGGTATTGTTCGAGCAAGCCGTTGACCAGCGAACCTCTAAGGGCTTCACCGGCAAGGTTGACCACTTTGACACTGCTTGGTAACGCTTGCATTTTTAGCAGTGCGTCCATCGCAGAAGGTACGGTATTGACGAGGCTAATATCACCGACATACGGGCTGTCGATAAGGTCAAGCACATTGCGCACGACTCTAAGGGTAGTCCCGGCGCTTAGTGGTAGAAACAGCTCATACACCGACAGGTCAAAGTTCAACGAGGTCGAGGCCAAAACTACGGCCAATTCTTCTTGGCTGTAGACATTCAGGCCCCAGTTGAGCATCGCCACGGTATTGCGGTGTTCAATCATCACCCCTTTAGGCTGACCGGTTGAGCCTGAGGTATAGATCACATATGCCAGATGATCTGGCCGTACCATAGTGTGTTCGGCGGCGATATTATCTTTGGGATACTGGGCGCTCCAGTGATCTTCGCCTGCGATACCGTCTAAGGTCAAAATGGTGCCGCCAAAGCCGGTCAATACGCCCTGTACTTGGCGCTGACTGAGCACGACCTCAAGCTCGGCATTTTCCACCATATAGCTTAGACGGTCTTGCGGGTAATTGGGGTCAAGGGGCACATAGGCGCCACCGGCTTTCAAAATCGCCAAGATCCCCACCACCATTTCTATTGAACGCTCGACACATACGCCAACCACTTTATCTGGCACGATATGATGATGCTCTTTGAGGTAGTGGGCCAAACGATTGGCTTTGGCATTAAGCTCAAAATAACTTAGCGACTGGTTTTCGAATACCACCGCACACTGATGCGGATTGGCTTTAACTTGGCGTTCAAAAAACTGATGAATGCAAAGACTTTGATCATACTCCAGCCCATTGTCGTTTAGGGTATAGAGCAAATGCTCACGCTCAGCGGACGACAGTATACTGACGTCTCCCAGCCCTTTAGCCTCGGCTAACCCTTCGAGCAATCGGCAAAGATGGGCATTGAGCTGCTCAATATATTGTGGCGCAAACAGGCTGACGTCATAAGTCCAGCTAAGACCAACGCCCTTATCGGAAATACTCAAATCGACGGTCAGATCAAATTTCGCCTGCACCACATCCGATTGAAATGGCGCCAACTCAACGCCGGGCAAATTGAAGCCCTTGTGGCTATCGTCTGCGGCCAAAGCAAAATCGCTGGTGGTGGTCAACATGATCTGAAAAACAGGACTGTGTGCCGTGCTTCTTGGCGCCTTGATGCGCTCAACCAGCTGTTCAAACGGCACGTCTTGATGAGACTGGGCCGCCAAATGCACAGCTCTGACATGGCCAAAATAGTCATCCAGCGATGGTTGCTCGGTATTGACCCTTAGCACCATGGTATTGACAAAAAAGCCGATTAGCGGCTCCAGTTCGCTTTGTAAGCGGTTGGCCACCGGCGTGCCTATCACGATATCGTGGCTATTGCTGTGTTTGGACAACAACAAAGACAAGGCGCCATGTAACAACATAAACGGCGTCAACTTGTGCGCTTTGGCAAGGCTTAACAGGGATTGGGCAGTTGTCGCCGATAGCTCGCCTTTGATGTTCGCCCCTTGGTGCTGTTTGACCGGCGGACGCGGATAACTGAGCGGCAAACTGTGCACCACCGGCAGTTCGTCAAGCTGCTGCGCCCAATAATCGAGCTGGGTTTGCAACACCTCGCCCGATAGGTGCTCACGCTGCCACATGGCATAGTCGGCATACTGAACGGGCAAGGGTTTTAGCGGATCAGGCTGACCTTGGCTGTAAGCCAGATATAGCTGATAAAGCTCTTTAAGTAAGACATCTAGCGACCAGCCGTCAGAGGCAATGTGATGCATGTTGATCAGCAGCACGCCACGGGCATCACCTTGTCTTAGGTAGCTGACCCGCAGCATCAAATCTGCGCTTAAATCAAATGCGCCGAGCATTTCAGCCTTCACCAACGCCTTACTCTGCTGCGTCAATCCTTCGCCCTCAAGTGCCGTTAGGTCATGCTCGGTGATGGTAAAATCAAGCTCATCGACAGGGCGAATGTGTTGCAGCGTCTGACCATCACGCTCGATATACACCGTTCTTAGCACTTCATGGCGTGTAATAATGGTGGTGAACACTTGCGTCAAAAGCGCAATATCCAATGCTCCTTCGACGCTCAGCACCAACGGCATATTATACTCGGCCGAACCACCTTGAAGATTGTCGATAAACCACAAGCGCTGCTGGGCAAACGATAGGGCTGCGGTATCCCCCTCACGAATGCCGGCTTGAAGCGCTGGGCGCTCGGACTGTTCGCTATTTTGGCTGATTTGCTCGGCCAACGCCTCGATGGTTGGGCTATCGAAAATGCTTTGAATAGCCAGTTCGGTGTTAAAACCGGTTCTTATTTCGCTAACCAAGCGAATTGACAGCAAAGAATGACCACCCAATTCGAAGAAATTGGCATAAATGGAGATAGTTTCTGGCGCTTGGTTAAACAGTTTACCCCAGATCTCCGTCAGCCCCAGCTCGATGTCGTTACGCGGTGCCACATAGGTGACATTGAGCGCACTGCTATCTGGCTCAGGCAAGGCCCTTTTATCGATTTTACCGTTTGGTGTAATAGGCCAGCGTGCAACCACCATAATGACGCTCGGCACCATATACTCAGGCAAGGTGTGAGCCAATGTCTGTTTAACGGCGGCGATATATTCCGGGTATTGCTCATCAGTCAGCGCATCGGCCGGTTTAACATAGCCTACCAATTGGTCAGAGCCAGCCAGGGTTTTCGCCATCACCAAAGCAGAATCGACCTGTGGCAACAATCCTAACTGAGTTTCCACTTCACCGAGTTCAATCCTAAAGCCGCGAATTTTCACCTGATCGTCAATCCGGCCGACAAATTCCACCTTGCCGTTTGGCAACAGCCGCACAAGGTCGCCCGAAGCATAAAGCTTGGCAGAACTGTTGGCCATGGCAGGGTCGTAATACGGATTGTCGATAAAGCGCTCCGCGCTCAGCTCGGTTTGATTGAGGTAACCCCGCGCCAAACTATCGCCACCGATATACAGCTCGCCCATAGAGCCTTTTGGCACAAGGCGCTTAGCGCTATCGAGCACCAGATACTGCACATTGGCATTAGGCCCGCCAATGCTGATGTGATCGTCACCTACTAATTGGGTCATTGAGCTACAGATGGTGATCTCTGTCGGTCCATAGGCATTGATAAAGCGTACTTTGTCTTTCCATTTATCCGCCAGATGGCGGTCGCAGGCTTCACCGCCGACAATCACGTATTGCAACGCAGCAAACCCTAAAGGCTCAACCAAAGACAACATCGAAGGGGTCATCATCAAGTGGGTCAAACGCTCAATTTGCGACAGCTCACGCTGATAGTCGCTATCGGCGCAAAGCACCAGCTCGCCACCATGACTTAAGGTCATAAAAATGACCCAGGTCGCGGCGTCAAAACCAATCGACGTGGCCTGATAGAACACGCTTTGGTGGTTCACGGCAAAACGGGTTGCGGTATCAACTATGGTATTGGTCAGCCCTTGATGTTCTATCATCACCCCTTTCGGGCGACCGGTAGAGCCTGAGGTATAGATCACATAGGCCAAGTGGCCGACATGCAAACCAAGTTCTCCAAGGCTTAAGTTCTCTGCGCTGTAGCGCTCATATGGATGGTTGTTCTGGGCGATATCATCTAGTGAAACAATCGCCCCTTGATAATCGCCTAAGACATTTTGTACTTGGGCTTTACTGAGCACCACATCAAGGGCCGCATCTTCAAGCATATAGCTCAGTCTATCTTGCGGATAGCTTGGGTCGAGCGGCACATAGGCAGCGCCTGACTTTAATATCGCCAACAAGCCCACCATCATTTCAATCGAGCGCTCGGCGCAGATACCGATGAGGGTATCTGGCGTCACCTGATGATTTGCCCGCAGGTAATGGGCCAGTTGGTTGGCTTTGGCATTGAGCTGGCGATAACTAATCGACTCAGATTGAATGCTCACGGCGATATTATCTGGATACTGCTCGGCCTGCTGCTCAAACAGCTGATGAATGCATTTGTCCTTCGGATAATCTTTGGTGGTGTGATTGAGCTCATCAAGTAGGTGCGACACGTCATTGTCAGATAACAACGGCAGTGTCAGCAAAGACTGATCCGCTGCGCCTTGGCTTTGTGCCAATGCACTAAGCAAGGTGCACATATGCTCATTGAGCTGCTCGATATGTTGCTGGCTAAATAGGCTGACATCATAAGTCCAGCTGAGGCCGACCCCCTGCTCTGAAATACTCAAATCGACATTCATATCGAACTTGGCCTGCACCACATTTGAGCGATAAGGGGCTAAGCTCACCCCGGGCAAGTTCAAACCGGCATCACCTGTATTAAGGCCATAGTCGGTATTGGTGGTCAGCATGATCTGAAACAGCGGGCTGTAGTTGGCGCTTCTTGGCACCTTTAAGCGCTCAACCAACTGTTCAAACGGCACGTCTTGGTGAGACTGAGCCGCCAAATGAACCGCGCGAACATGGCTCAGGTACTGTCCTAAATCTTGCTGCTCGGTATTAACCCTCAGCACCAAAGTATTGACGAAAAAGCCGATCAGTGGCTCAAGCTCTGCCTGAAGTCGGTTAGCGACCGGAGTACCAACGACGACATCATGGCTGTTGCAGTGCCTTGCCAGCAACAATGAGAATGCACCGTGCAGCAACATAAATGGCGTCAAGCGGTGAGCTTTGGCAATATTGAGCAGCGATTTGGCAATATCGCCATCGAGCACGCCATTGACCACAGCCCCTTGATGCTGTTTGACTGCCGGACGTGGATAGTCCAGCGGTAGACGATGAACAGCCGGCAGCTCATCTAGCTGCTGCGCCCAATAACTGAGCTGCGCATCAAGCACCTCACCGGCCAAATGGTGACGCTGCCAATGGGCAAAATCGCCATATTGCACCGCCAGTGGCGGCAATGAATGGCTGTGGCCTTGGGCATAAGCCTGATACAAGGCGAAAAACTCTTGGGTCAGAATTTCCATCGACCAGCCGTCACAGGCGATATGATGCATATTTAAGATCATCACACCGCGATCGCGGCCTTGTGCGATATAGCTAACCCGCAGCATCAGATCCGTCGCCAAATCAAACGGCGCCACCATTTGTTCACTGACCAAACGCTGCACTTCATCTTGTTGTGACTGCCCAGATAAGGCGCTGAGATCGAATCTGCCTAGGCTAAAATCAATGTCATCAAAAGGGCGGATCCGCTGAAAGGTTTGTCCGTCTTGTTCTAAGTAAACGGTTCTGAGCACCTCATGGCGCTCGATAATGGTGGCGAAAACCTTACTCACAACAGCTAAATCCAGCTGCCCGGCAACCTCCAGCACCATCGGCATATTGTACTGTGCCGAGCCACCTTGCAGGTTGTCGATAAACCACAAGCGCTGCTGGGCAAAAGATACCGGCAAAATATCACTGTCTCTGGCCACTTTGCTCAATGGTGCGCGGGCCACGCGCTGAGCGCTTTGCGCAATTTGCTCGGCCAGTTGCTGCAATACCGCATTGTCAAAGACCTCGGCAATGGACAGTTCAACCGATAACTTGGCGCGAATGTCCGACACCAAGCGAATACACAGCAATGAATGACCGCCCAAGTCAAAGAAGTTGGCCGTGGCACTGATCACAGTCGGGTCGATATGCAAAAGCCCGCCCCAGATATCTGCCAACGCCTGCTCGATGTCATTGCTCGGCGCAACAAACTGTCCTTGCAAGATATTGGCATCTGGCTCAGGTAACTGTTTTTTATCGATTTTGCCACTGCGGGTCAAAGGCCAGTTATCGATGAGCATGATAACATCAGGCACCATATAGTTGGGCAGCGTTTGTGCCAAAGCGGTTTTCACCTCGCCGATGTAATCGGAGATCTGCGCCGGTTTGACAGCTGTGGTCGGTTTCACGTAGCCGACCAATTGCGGCGCACCGGCTAACGCTTTTGCCACAACCACGGCACTATCGACGCCGGCGAGGTTGGCGAGCTGCACTTCCACCTCGCCAAGCTCAATTCTAAAACCACGGATTTTAACTTGCGCATCGCTGCGGCCGATAAATTCAATGTTGCCGTCACTGTCAAAGCGCACCAAATCGCCGCTCTTGTATAGCCGAGCGTTTTGCTGGTCGCCCTTGGCAAATGGATTGGCAATAAAGTGGGTTTGGTTCAGCTCGGGGCGATTGAGATAGCCCCGGGCAACCCCGGCGCCACCGATGTATAGCTCGCCAACAGCGCCGTGAGGCATCAATTGCCCTTGAGCGCCTAAGATATATAAGTGAGTATTGGCAACCGCTTGACCTATGGTGACCTTATCGGCATGGGTAAGATCGGCAAAACAGCTGTTGACTGTGGTTTCCGTTGGGCCATAGGCATTGATAAAACGGGTTTTGGCGTTGTGACTGAACTGTTTAAACAAGGCGAAGTTGGCGCTGTCGATGGCCTCGCCACTTGAGATCAAGTCAATCTTAGGCACCCCAGCCACTTTGACGATTAACGCCAAAAGCTGCGGTGTGGTATTGACGATGCCGATGTTGTGCTGGGCAATCAGCGCAACAATGGCTTGTGGATCTTTGGCCTGTTGCGGTTTTGGCACGATGAGCTTGGTGCCGGTCGCCATTAGGTAAATGCCCTTTAATGACGCATCGAAGAAAAACGACGATAGCCACAACCAGCCGTTTTCTATCGGGTTGTGACATAGCTGCAACTGGGCTGCAAAGCCATGGCCAAAATTGACCACATTGCGGTGTTCGGTGAGCACCCCTTTGGGCATACCGGTAGAGCCTGAGGTATAGATCACATAAGCGAGGCATTCAGGAGTCACCCCTGAGCTATCGCGACTGATATCCGTTTGTGGATATTCACTAAAATCATGGGTCGCGTCGGTGCCAAGACCATCGAGCGCAACGAACTGGCCCTGATACTCACTTAGCGACTCACCCATCGATTGCGCTAAGGCACTTGTGGTCAGCACCACTTTCAGTTCGGCATCCGTTAAAATATGCATCAAACGCTGTGGCGGATGAGCCGGATCTAACGGCACGTAGGCGCCACCGGCTTTCATAATGGCCAGTAACCCTATCACCATCTCATGTGAGCGGTCTAACCATAAGCCTACAAGGGTATCTGGGGTGATCTGATGTTGACTTCTTAAGTAATGGGCCAGCTGATTGGCTCTTTGGTTAAGCTCGCCGTAACTTAAGGCAATATCATCATACACCAGTGCAACTTTATCCGCTTCGGCCTTCACTTGCCGCTCAAACAACTCATGCAGGCAACAGTCTTGCGGCGCGCTCTGAATGCTTGGGCTGGATTGTTGCAACAGCAGCGCCACTTCACTATCGGACATCATCGGCAATTGCTGCGGCGCAAGGTTGGCGTTCGCCGCACTTGCCAAGGCACCGAGCAGACACTGCATATGGTCGTTCAGCTGCTCAATATGGGCCTGATTGAACAGATTGACGTCATAAGTCCAGAGCAAACCGACGCCCTGTTCGGAAATGCTCATATCGACTTTTAAGTCGAACTTGGCCTGAACCACATCGGACTGATAAGCCGCTATCGACATCCCCGGCAGTTTGAATCCGCCGTTTTGACCATCTTCGCCAAGACCATAGTCGGTATTGGTGGTGATCATGATTTGAAACAGAGGGGCATGGGCGCTACTGCGCGGCGCTTTTAAGCGTTCAACCAACTGCTCGAACGGCACGTCCTGATTGGACTGGGCATCGAGGTGTACCTGCCTTACATGGGCAAAATAATCCGCCAACGTCGCTTTGAGCGTATCGACCCGTAGCACTAAGGTATTGACGAAAAAGCCAATCAACGGCTCGATTTGTGCCTGCGTCCGGTTGGCGACCGGCGTGCCGATAACAATATCATGGCGATTGGTGTGTCTTGAGAGCAACAATGACAGCGCGCCATGGAGCAGCATAAACGGCGTTAGCTTATGGGTTTTGGCTAGGGCCAGCAGTGACTGTGCCTGCACGCCTGCAAGGGTGCCCGATACCACCGCCCCTTGATGTTGTTTGATAGCAGGTCGTGGGTGGTCAAGGGCAAGCCCATGCACCACAGGTAGCGCTTCGAGCTGCTGCTGCCAATAACTGAGCTGGCCTTCCAGCACAGCCCCTTCCAAATGGTCCCTTTGCCACTGGGCATAATCGGCATATTGGATAGCCAGCGGCGGCAGAGGACTGTCCATGCCCTGCTGATAACAGCCATATAAGGTAATGAACTCTTGGGTCAACACATCCATCGACCAACCGTCAGAAGCGATATGGTGCATGTTAAGCAGCATCACGCCACTGTCACTGCGGCGTTTGATATAGCACACCCGTAACATCAGATCCTGCGCCAAATCAAATGGTTTGGTCATCTCCTGTTCGACCACCGCTTTGACTTTCTCCTCTAATGTCTCACCCGTGAGATGACTGACATCAATCAGTTTGACCTTAAACTCGATATCGTCCATGGCGCGAATGTGCTGAAGGGTCTGTCCGTCGCGCTCTAAGTAAACGCTACGCAGCACCTCATGACGACTTACAATCGTCTGAAACACCCGGTCGATGACCTTGATATCCAGTTGCCCCTGCACCTCAAAGGCCAACGGCATGTTGTATTCCGGCGTGCCGTTTTGCAGGCTATCGATAAACCACAAACGTTGTTGAGCGAATGACACCGGCACGGTTTGTCCACAGCGATTAAGGGCGCTGATATCGCCACTCGCCGGTGTTGCTACGGTCATCTCATCAAGCTGTTGCAAGTAGGCGACCAGCGCCTCTTTGTTGTCTTTGATCTGACCGGCGATTTGCGCGGTGATGGCTCCTTTGGGTGCCTTTGCCTTAAGTTTACCCTCTGCATCCAAATACAGATCGATATCCTTCAGCATTAAGTCCTTTATGATGTCAATCGCGTTCACGTTAAAACTCTACCTCTTCTAAATCACTTTCGCTGTGCTGGGACAGTCGTTCTGACAATTGCATTTTGGCAACCAAAGAGTCGCACAGCTGTGCCAGCTCTTGAATGTCTTTGATTTGATATAACCCCTGCACATCCATGGTCAAACCCAGCGCTTGCTTAATTGCGCTTATCAGTCGAATGATCAGCAAAGAGTGGCCGCCCAATTCAAAGAAGTCGGCGGTGGTGCTGATACTGTCGCGGTCCAATTTCAATAAATCGGCCCATATGTCCACCAAAACGTTTTCAGTTTCGCTCTTAGGCGCTACATATTCGCCAAACAGCGCGCTGCTATCGGGGGCCGGTAAGGCTTTTTTGTCGATTTTACCGTTCGGTGTTATTGGCCAATCTTCAACCAACAGGATGATGCCCGGCACCATGTACGCAGGCAAGGTTTTGCTCAACTGGGTTTTCACTGCCGCAATATATTGCGCCACGTCGTCTTTAGCAAGGGTTGATGTTGATTTAACGTATCCTACCAGTTGCTGACTTGCTGCGATTTCAGCAACATTCACCACTGCGCTATCGACCAGCTCAAGGGCCGCCAATTGGTTTTCAATCTCGCCAAGCTCAATCCTAAAGCCGCGAATTTTCACCTGATCGTCAATCCGGCCGACAAACGCCAAGTTGCCGTCCGGCAGGTAGCGAACCAAATCGCCACTGGCGTAGAGACGGCTTGCACCGTCATCAAACGGGCTGTCGATAAAGCGCTCGTTGGTCAGTGCACTTTGGTTGAGGTAGCCCCGTGCCAAGCCATCGCCGCCAATATACAGCTCACCGACCACGCCCATAGGCACAAGACGCTTATCGCTATCGAGCACCAAATATTGTACGTTGGCATTTGGCTTACCGATGGTGATAGGCATGTCTTTGACAATTTGTGCAGCGGAGCTGCAAATCGCCACTTCCGTCGGACCATAGGCATTGAAAAAGCGCACCTTAGTTTGCCATTTATCGGCAAGTTGCCTATCACAGGCTTCGCCGCCGACAATGACGCATTTGACGGTATCCAAACCTTCCGGCTCAATCATCGCCAGCATCGATGGCGTCATCATCAAGTGCGTCACGCAATTGAGTGCGCTCAGCTCCGCCTGATAATCGTTATCGGCCGACAGAACCAACTGCGCCGATGAACACAAGCTCATAAAGATAACCCAGCTGGCGGCGTCAAAACCGATAGAGGTCGATTGATAAAATGCGCTGTGTTCATTGACATCAAATCGCGCCTTGGTATCGCAAATGGTATTGACCAAAGCCTGATGTTCAATCATCACCCCTTTAGGCTGACCGGTTGAACCTGAGGTATAGATAACATAAGCCAACTGGCTGCTTGTCACTGACTCAGACAAATTATGTACAGGGAAGCCCACGCAGGCGTTGTGCTGAGCGCCATCGACCAAGCCGTCCAAACTGACGCGATGACCGGCGTAGTCGCCAAGTACGTTTTGCACCTGCGTTTGACTTAATACCACATCAAGCGCGGCGTCTTTGACCATGTAGGCGATACGCTCTTGCGGGTAGCTCGGATCTAGCGGCACATAGGCACCACCAGATTTCAAGATGGCCAAAATAGCAACCACCAGCTCAATCGAGCGCTCGGCGCATACCCCGACAAGGGTATCAGCGCCGATGTTGTGCTGGGCTTTGAGATAGTGGGCCAGTTGATTGGCCTTCTCATTGAGCTGACGATAACTTAGGGAGTGCTCGCCGTAGGCTAGCGCTACACTGTCCGGGGTCTGCTCGGCGCATCGCTCAAATAGCTGATGGATAGCCAGATCATTGGCATAGTCGGCTTGGGTTTGATTCAACTGATGGCGCAAATGGTCGGTTTCAGTTTGAGTCAACATCGTCAAATCACTCAGCGCACTGTCGCCCTGCCCTTGGGTTTTGGCCAACGCGTCGAGCAAACGACACAGATGGTCGTTGAGCTGCTGGATATGCTCGCCATCGAACAGGCTGACATCATAAGTCCAACTCAAGCCAATGCCCTGCTCGGAGATACTCATATCGATAGTGAGGTCGAACTTAGCTTGCACCACATCAGAATGATAAGGCTTGATATCCAGCCCCGGCAAAGCATACCCGCCAGCAGCGGTGTCATCATTCAAACCATAGTCGGTATTGGTGGTCAGCATGATCTGAAACAACGGGCTGTGCGCCGTGCTGCGAGGCACTTTTAGTCGCTCGACCAATTGCTCAAACGGCACGTCTTGGTGCGACTGGGCGCCCAAATGCACCGCTCGAACATGGGCGAGAAACTCAGCCAAACTCTGGTGAGCGGTATTGACCCTAAGCACCAAGGTATTGACGAAAAAGCCAATCAGCGGTTCCAGCTCCGGCTGTAGGCGATTGGCCACCGGCGTGCCAATAACGATATCTTTGCTGTTGGCGTGACGGCCAAGCAATATCGCCAGCGCCCCATGTAACAACATAAACGGCGTCAACTTATGGTTTCTGGCGATGTTAAGTAGTGTCTGAGCCGTCGCCCCAGGTAGCTGAGCGCTTAACACTGCGCCTTGATGCTGTTTCATCGCAGGACGTGGCTTATCCAGCGGCAAGCTGTGTACCACCGGGGCCTCATCGAGCTGTTTCGCCCAGTAGTCCAGCTGTCCCTCAAGCACTTCGCCTGCCAAGTAGTCGCGTTGCCACAACGCATAGTCGCCATACTGCACCGCCATCGTTGGCAGCGGGTTAGGCAGACCTTTGCTATAGGCGCTGTAAAGGGCGAAGAATTCTTTGATCAACACTTCCATCGACCATCCGTCAGAGGCGATATGATGCATGTTGAAGATCATCACCCCCGCATCAGCGTCAGTCTTTAAATAATTAACCCGCAACATCACGTCGTTTGCCAAGTCAAACGGACGCATCAGGTCGGCCTCGACCAAGGTTTTCACCTGAGCGTCTTTGGCAGCGCCTCTTAGGTGAGTCAAATCCGTCAACTTCAGGGCAAAATCGATGTCTTCAAGGGCGCGAATACGCTGTAAGGTCTGACCGTCTTTTTCAAGGTATACGGTTCTAAGCACTTCGTGACGAGCCAAAATGCTATTAAACACGTTGGACACCAAGGTCAGATCCAGCTCGCCTTTGACCGCGAAGATCATCGGCATATTATACTCAGGAGCGCCCCCTTGGAGGTTATCGATAAACCACAGACGCTGCTGGGCAAACGAAACCTCAATGGTATCGCTGTGACGCTCATGGGCGTGGATAGGCGGACGCAAGCGCGCCGCCGAGCCTTGGTCGATAACCACGGCCAACGCTTGCAAGATGGGATTGTCGAAAATGCTTTGCACCGAGATCTCCACCTCGCATCTTGCTCTGACCTCAGAAACCATGCGAACGCACATCAACGAGTGTCCGCCCAGTTCAAAGAAGCTGGCTGTCGCGCTGATTGACTCAGGGGCCATGGCAAACAAGCTCGACCAGATCTCAACTAAGGTTTTCTCGGTTTCGCTGCTGGGCGCCACATATTCGCACTGTAGTGCCAGCCCCTCTGGCGCCGGTAGCGCTTTTCTATCGACCTTACCGTTTGGCGTCAGCGGCCAGTTGTCAACCACCATTAAGATGTCCGGCACCATATAATCTGGCAAATGCTTACCAAGACTGGCCTTAAGCCCTTTCACATAGTCCGCTCGCTCATCTGTTTGTAGCGCCTGCGCCGGTTTCACATAGGCGACCAATTGTAATGAACCAACAACGTCTTGGGCCATCACCAACGCCGAATCTACCACCGCCAACTGAGACAGCTGAGTTTCAATCTCACCAAGTTCGATACGTAAACCGCGGATCTTCACCTGATGGTCGGTACGGCCTTGATATTCGATTTCACCATCGCTACGTAACCTGGCAAGGTCGCCGGTTTTATATAACCGCTTGGAGCTATTGGCCCTATTACCATCATAAAACGGGTTGGCAATAAAGCGCTCGGCAGTCAATTCGTCACGGTTTAGATAACCCCTTGCCAGGCCATCACCACCGATGTGCAGCTCACCGACGGCGCCTTCAGGCACCAGATTCAGGTGACTGTCTAATATCATCAGCTGAATGTTGTCAATCGGTCTGCCGATCGGCACCCCTTTGCTGACATCGCCCGAGCAATCCCAGAAGCTGACGTCAATGGCCGCTTCTGTCGGCCCATAAAGATTGTGCAATTGGGCGTTAGGCAGCTGTTTGTTAAAGTCTTGGACATGGCCACTTTGCAACGCTTCACCGCTACAAAACACCTGAGCGATACTGTGACACTGAGCAAAGCGCGCATTTTCCAAGATGATCCCAAGCATTGACGGTACGAAATGCAGCTTGGTTATCTGCTGCTCGCTTATCAGCCGACACAGATAGTCGGGATCTTTATGACCCTCAGGTTTGGCGACCACCAACTGGCCGCCATAGGCTAAGGTCCACACAAATTCCCATACCGAGACGTCAAAGCTAAACGGCGTTTTTTGCAGCACCTTATCACCGCTGCTCATACCGTATTTATTGTGCATCCAATGAATGCGGTTAAATAACGCCTGATGTTCAACCATCACCCCTTTGGGCTGACCGGTTGAACCTGAGGTGTATATCACATAGGCCAAATGGGCTGAGGTGACACCTACCTCAGTGTGGTCAAGGTCTTCACCTGAGAGTTCACTGCATGGATGCTCATGACCTGTGGCAAAACCATCGAGCATCAATTGTGCCCATTTGAAGTTGCTCAACAAGGGTTGCAGGTGATGCTGGCTCAACACCACGTCCATTGCCGCATCTTCAAGCATGTAGCTTAAACGCTCTTGCGGGTAACTCGGGTCAAGCGGCACGTAAGCGCCACCGGCTTTTAACGTCGCGACAATGGCGATGACCATTTCCAATGAACGCTCAAGGCACAACCCCACTAGGGTGTCAGGCCCTACCTGATGGTTGTCTTTAAGATAACGCGCCAATTGGTTGGCTTTGTGATTTAGCTCGCCATAGCTGAGCTGACGCCCTTCAAAGTGAACAGCCGGATGCTCTGGGTGTTGCGCTGCCTGCTGCGCTATCAGCTGATGAATACACAGCGATTTGTCATAATCTTGTGCTGTGGCATTTAGTGCAAATGCCAACCGCTCGACTTCACTATCGGCCAATACGTTTAACTGAGATAACGCCAATTCGCTATCGTTCACTTGTGCCAAAACGCTCAGCAATCGACACATATGGTCGTTAAGCACACTGATGTGAGACTCGATAAATAAATGGGGATCAAAGGTCCAGCGCAAACCTAAACCTTCTTCGCTGATGCTTAAATCCACGTCCAAATCGAACTTGGCCTGCATCTGCTCGGCCTGACGATAGCTAAACTCCGCTTCGGATACTCGGAACGATTCAAGGCTGCCGCGACGATTGACGCCATAGTCGGTGTTGGTCATCAACATGATCTGAAACAGCGGGCTGTAGGCTGTGCTTCTTGGCACTTTTAAGCGCTCAACCAACTGTTCGAACGGCACATCCTGATTAGATTGAGCATCGAGGTGAACCTGACGGATATGGCGCCAATACTCAGCCAATGTGCTTTGCTCGGTATCGACCCTAAGTACAATGGTGTTGACGAAAAAGCCAATGAGCGGCTCAAGCTCGGCCTGCATTCGATTGGCCACAGGTGTGCCCACTACGATATCGTGAGAGTTGCTGTGTTTTGACAACAACAATGACAATGCCCCGTGCAACAACATAAACGGCGTCAATTTGTGGGCTTTGGCCATCGCCAACAGCGGCTGGCTGATTTTATCGCTCAGCTCTGAGGTTATGGTCATGCCTTGGTGTTTCTTCACCGCCGGACGAGGATAATCAAGCACCAGTGAATGCATTGCCGGTAAATCGTCAAGTTGCTTTTCCCAGTAAGCCAACTGGCCTTCGAGAACCTCGCCCTCCAAGTAATCGCGCTGCCAATAGGCGTAGTCTGAATATCTTAAGGACAGCGGCGGCAATGGGTTGGCCTTGCCTTGGTAATACGCTTCGCACAAGGTAAAGAATTCTTTGATCAACAACTGCACCGACCAACCGTCAGAGGCAATGTGATGCATATTGAAGATCATCAAACCCGATTGTTCTGTGCGTTTGACATAGCTCACCCGCAACATCACATCGTTGGCCAGATCAAACGGCGCCGCCACGTCTTTTGCCGCCAGCGCCATCACTTCACTTTCAAGGGCCTCGCCGCTTAAGTTACTCAGGTCGATTTGTGTGACTTCAAAGTCGATATCGTCCATTGAACGAATGTGTTGTAAAGTCTGGCCGTCCTGTTCAAGATAGACGGTTCTAAGCACCTCATGACGGGTCAAAATGGTGTCGAACACTCGCGCCACCAAAGCCATATCCAACTGGCCTTTAACCTCAAAGGTGACCGGCATGTTGTACTCTAAAGAGCCGCCTTGGGCTTTGTCGATAAACCACAGCCGCTGCTGGGCAAAAGACACCACCACCTTATCGCTTTTTTGGTCAACCGCGTACAAAGGTGGACGTACTACCGCCTCAGTGCCCTGCGCTATTACCAACGCCAGCCCTTGTAGGGTTGGATTGTCGAAGATGCTTTGCACCGCTATTTCAACCTGACAACGCAGTCGTATCTCAGAGACCAATCGAATCGATAACAGCGAGTGACCGCCGAGGTCGAAGAAATTGGCGGTGGCGCTGATATCGGCGGCGTCCATATTCAAAAGGCCCGCCCAAATATCGGCCAAAGTCAGCTCTGCTTCACTCTGAGGCGCAACGTACTTCCCTTGCAGTGCCGCGCCATCTGGTATCGGCAGTGCTTTTCTATCGACCTTACCGTTTGGCGTCAATGGCCAGCTGTCAACCACCATGATGATATTCGGCACCATATGGTCAGGTAAAATCGCGCCCAGCTCTGCCTTTAGAGCTGCCACCAGATCACTGTGCGCTTGCCCTGAGGCCGCTGCCGACGCTTTGACATAGGCCACCAGTTGCAACGAGCCGATAACCTCTTTGGCCATCACCAAGGCAGAATCCACCGCGCTCAATTGCGATAGCTGGGTTTCCACTTCGCCCAGTTCAATGCGCAAGCCACGAATTTTCACCTGATGGTCGGTACGGCCCTGATATTCGATTTCGCCATCGTGACGCAATCGGGCAAGATCGCCGGTTTTATAAAGCCGTGGCGAGCTATTGGCACGGGCGCTATCAAAAAACGGATTGGCAATAAAACGCTCGGCGGTCAACTCGTCACGGTTTAAATAACCCCGTGCCAAACCGTCACCCCCGATATGCAGCTCACCGACGGCACCCTCAGGCACCATGTTCAAATGAGCATCTAAGATCAATAGCTGAATATTGTCTATCGGTTTACCAATCGGCACGCCTTTGCTGACATCGCCTGAGCAATCCCAGTAGCTGACATCGATGGCCGCTTCTGTCGGGCCATAAAGGTTATGTAATTGGGTATTGGGCAGTGACGCTCTAAATTGCTGCACATGGCTCGGTTGTAGCGCTTCGCCACTACAAAAAACCTGCTCAAGGCTGGTACAGGCTTTGAAGCTGTCACTGTCTAAGATAATGCCCAGCATAGAAGGCACAAAATGCAGCTTGGTGATCCTCTGCGCGGTAATGAGCTGACACAAATATTCAGGATCTTTATGACCCTCAGGCTTGGCCACGACCAGCTCGGCGCCATAGGCCAGTGTCCAAACAAACTCCCACACCGAGACGTCAAAGCTATAAGGCGTTTTTTGCAGCACCTTATCTTGGCTTGTCATGCCATAGTGATGGTTCATCCAATGAATGCGGTTCATCAGCGCCTGATGTTCCACCATAACCCCTTTGGGCTGACCGGTCGAACCAGAGGTGTAGATAACATAAGCCAGGTGGCGTTCGTTTAGTCCAGTCTCGGCGCCAGTCAAATTATGCGTCTCACATTGCGCACACCACTGGCACTGGCCTTTGGCCAGACCGTCAAGGGCCAAAATGGTGCCGTTAAAGCCGGTCAATACCTTTGCCAAGTGACTTTGACTGAGCACCACGTCCATGGCGCCATCTTCCAACATGTAGTTTAGGCGCTCTTTTGGATAGCTCGGGTCAAGGGGCACATAGGCGCCACCGGCTTTTAAGATGGCAACAATGGCAATCACCATCTCGACCGAGCGCTCAAGACAGATACCCACCAAAGTGTCGGGTTTCACCTGATGATTGCCACGCAGATAACGGGCCAACTGGTTGGCTTTTTGATTGAGCTCGCCATAGCTCAATTGCTCGCCCTCAAACGTTACCGCGATGTGTTCAGGGTTTTGTTCAGCCTGGCGCTCAAACAATTGATGAATACAACTTTGTTTTGGATAGTCCGCTTGGGTGTCGTTCAGCCCAAAGGCCAGATGTTCAATTTCATCTTGCGATAACAACTCAAGGGCATGTGGTGCCTGCTCGGCGTGGGCTGTGGCAAGGGCTTGCAACAAGCGGCACAGGTGCTGGTTGAGCTGCTCGATGTGGGCACGACTAAACAGGCTGGTGTCATAGTTCCAATGTAAGCCAACACCTTTATCACTGAGGCTTAAAGCAATATTGAGGTCAAATTTGGCTTGAATGAGATCCGATTGGAACGGCTTTATTTCAACATCGGGCAAACTGAAGACGTTACCCTGCTCGGCCATACCAAAGTCGCTGTTGGTGGTCAGCATAATTTGGAACAATGGGCTGTGATTGGTGCTTCTAGGCGCCTTTAAACGCTCCACCAATTGCTCAAAAGGCACGTCTTGATTGGACTGGGCATCAAGGTGCACCTGCCTGACGTGGGCAAAGTATTCGGCCAATGTGGCCTTAGCGGTATCGACCCTAAGCACCAAGGTATTGACGAAAAAGCCAATGAGCGGCTTAAGTTCGGCCTGTAGGCGATTGGCCACCGGCGTGCCGATAACAATATCGTTGCTGTTGGCATGACGTGACAGCAACAAAGACAAAGCGCCATGGAGCAACATAAACGGCGTCAACTGATGGGTTTTGGCCAGCGCCAGCAATTGCTTGGCAGTGTCGCCAGCTAGCTCCCCTGTGTGGTTGGCACCTTGATGTTGTTTGGTTGCAGGACGAGGATAATCAAGGGGCAAGCTGTGTACCGCCGGTAACTCGTCGAGTTGCTTTTCCCAGTATTTCAGCTGACCTTCAAGCACCTCGCCCTCAAGGTATTGGCGCTGCCAATGGGCATAGTCGGCATACTGAATGGACAAAGGCGGCAAAGGATTGTCCTGGTTTTGACTAAAGGCGTGGTAGAGCGTAAAGAATTCTTTGGTTAGCACTTCCATCGACCAACCGTCAGAGGCAATGTGATGCATATTGAAGATCATCACGCCGCTATCGTCAGTCTTTTGCAAATAGCTGACTCTGAGCATCAAGTCGTTGGCCAGATCAAACGATTGATTGATGTCTGCCTCAACCAAGGCTTTCACTTCATTGTTTAACGCATCGCCTTTAAGGCCACGCAGATCTTTACAGGCTATCGCAAAAGACACATCCGCCATCGGGCGGATGTGTTGTTCGGTTTGTCCGTCTTTAACAAAATAAACACTCCGCAGCACCTCATGACGGAGCAATATGGTGTTGAACACTTTGGCAACCAACGACAGATCCAAGCGGCCACTGACTTCAAATGCCATCGGCATATTGTATTCAGGGGAGCCGCCTTGCAAATTGTCGATAAACCACAAGCGCTGCTGAGCAAAAGATAGGACCAGTTCGTCACTATCGGCTTTTTGGATGCTTTGTTGCTGGTTGTGCCTACCTTCTAAGTAATCGATAATGTCCTGTTTGGCATTAACGATTTCGGTTTTATCTGCGGCGGTAAGACTGGCGACATCACCAAAAAATTTAAGCTTGCCGGCATCGTGTTTGATGTTGATGCCTTTTTCGGCAAGCTTCAATAATATACTTCTACCTATCAATTGCTTTAGTCCTATGCTTTAGGCCGTCTACTGGATTATTTAGGGTAAGGGAAGACAGTAGCGGCCAACGATTGTTCTTTGAATTTGCTTACGCTTTTGTTACCGAGCCACACAAAAACTCAGGTCTGCCCATGCAAACGGTGGGCGCATTGCTAAGGGCATTAAACGTCAAAATCAATAACCGACGATCAGTCGGTGATAGATTCGACCCTGAGCAGTGGGCGACTAACGGGTTAAACACCAATAAGTCGCCAGCGCTGCCGGTGGCATATTCCACGCCGTTGTCGGTGATCATTTCAGCAATGGCGTCACGGTCGATTTTGTAGTTCAAGTCGGCCGACAGGTCATTCTCCCAATCAAGCAGCTTGCTCTCGTCGGTTTCGCCATAGCTGTTGAGCCTTTTGTGAGAGCCGGGAATAAAGCACAAAGGGCCACTTAATAAATCCGAGTCATCAAGCATCAAAGCGATGTTGATAAGCTTCGGCTCGGCAATGGCGTCTTTTTCATTCCAATAGACAAAATCTTCATGCCATGGCCAAGATTGGCCACTCATGTTCTGCTTCATGTTGATTTTGAACTGATGCAGATAACAGGCCTCACCCAGCACTTTTTCCGCCAAGGCGACAATCTGCTCATTGCTGGCGATTTTTTCAAAATAGTCATCATAAAGGTGCGGACCGTGAATGCCTCTAAAGGTCACACCGTCTTTTTCTTTGATAATACCCGGACAGTCTCGCTGGGCATAACGGTCAATGTTTTGTTTGAGCTCGTCAATCGCGCTTTGGCTCATAAACTGACGACATATCACATAGCCGTTTTGTTCTAAGTCACCAAGCAAATTTGAATCAAATGCGGTTAAATTTCCCATTGAGATTCCTCTTCTTCTATTTCTGTCATCTTTTGAATGGCATTTTCTTCTTCAATAAAACAACCCAGTGACGCAATTGTTTGATGTTGGTATAACTTTTCAACGCTGATATTGACTTCAAACGCTTCTTGCAATTGGTGCAGCACCTTGATCAGCATGATTGACGATGCGCCAAGATCAAAGAAGTTGGCACTGGTGCTAATTCTGTGTTGCTCAATCTCTAAAAGCTCGGCCAATATCGCCGCCAATGTTAATTCTATTTCGCTTTTGGGCGCGACATACTCGCCAAGTAAAGCGCTACTCATTGGTGTCGGTAAGGCTTTTCTATCGACTTTACCGTTTGGTGTCAGTGGCCACAATTCCAATACCATAATGATGCTCGGTATCATGTATTGCGGCAGCGTGTGCGCCAGCGCCTCTTTTACCTGAGCAACATAATCGGCGCTATCGGTTTGCGCCACTGCCTCAACGGCTTTAACATAAGCCACCAGCTGCAATGCCCCGGCCACTTCTTGGGCCGTCACTAAAGCAGAGTCTACCGCTGCCAACTTCGCTAATTGGGTTTCTACCTCACCAAGCTCTATCCTAAGCCCGCGGATCTTCACCTGATGGTCGGTGCGTCCTTGGTATTCGATTTCGCCATCACTACGCAGCCGAGCCAAATCACCGGTTTTATAAAGGCGTGGCGAGCTGTTGAGCTTAGCCGGGTCATAAAACGGATTGGCAATAAAGCGCTCTTTGGTGAGTTCATCACGGTTTAAATAACCCCGCGCCAAACCGTCACCACCGATATGTAACTCACCAACCGCCCCTTCAGGCACCATATTGAGGTGACGGTCTAAAATCATCAGCTGAATGTTGTCAATCGGTCTACCGATAGGCACGCCACTGCCGACATCACCGGCGCAATCCCAGAAGCTGACATCGATGGCCGCTTCTGTCGGCCCATAGAGATTATGCAGTTGAGCGTTGGGTAGCGCCGCTTTGAAGCCTTCGACATGGCTGACCTGTAACGCCTCTCCACTACAAAAAACCTGCTTGAGACTGACGCAGTGTTTAAAGCGTTCACACTCTAAAATCAGCCCCAACATCGAAGGCACAAAATGCAACTTGGTGATGCCGTTTTGTTCAATCAGCTGACACAAATAATCCGGGTCTTTATGGCCCTCAGGCTTGGCGACGTGCAATTGTACACCATAAGCCAGAGTCCACACAAACTCCCAAACCGACACATCAAAGCTAAACGGCGTTTTTTGCAGCACTTTGTCCTGCTCATCCATGCCGTATTTTTTATGCATCCAGTGAATGCGGTTATACAGCGCCTGATGTTCCACCATCACCCCTTTGGGTTGACCGGTCGAACCAGAGGTATAGATCACATAAGCCAAGTGATTGGCAGTTAGTCCGGTTTGCTGCGTGGTGGGGTTAGTGCTGTCACAATGGTCACACCACTGACACTCGCCTACGGCCAAGCCGTCGATGGTCAATACGTTACCTTGATATTCACTTAACTGCTGTTGTAAGTGGCCTTGACTGAGCACCACCGCCATGGCGGCATCGCCAAGCATATAGTTAAGCCTATCTTGCGGATAGGTCGGGTCTAAAGGCACATAGGCGCCACCGGCCTTTAAGATGGCAAAAATACCGATGACCATTTCAATCGAGCGTTCAAGACACAAGCCCACCAAGGTATCTGGCCCTACCCCATGCTCATCGCGCAAGTAGTGCGCCAATCGATTGGCTTGTTGATTGAGCTCGCCGTAGCTTAAGCTTTGACCTTCAAACACCACGGCGGTTTTTGCCGGGTTGCGCTCGGCTTGACGCTCAAACAGCTGATGAATACAGGCGGTGTTGTCATAACCGGCCTCGGTTTGATTGAGATCGAACACCAGACGGTTTAACTCGGCCGATGATAAGATCTCAATGCCATGGGCAGACATATCACCTTGGCCCATCGCGTTTGCCAACCCTTCGAGTAAACGGCACAGGTGGTCGTTCAGTTGGGTGATATGGGCGGCGCTGAACAAGCTAGTGTCGTAGTTCCATCTTAGACTCACGCCTTGAGCGTTGAGACTCATTTCAATCTCAAGGTCAAACTTGCTCTGAATGAGTCCCGAGCGATAGGCGCGGCACTGCACCTCACCTAAATCAAAGCCACCAAGGGCATTATCGCCCTCAACACCATAGTCGGTGTCTGTAGTCAGCATTATCTGAAACAGCGGGCTATGGGCCTGACTGCGCGGCGCTTTTAAGCGCTCAACCAATTGTTCAAACGGCACGTCCTGATGAGACTGCGCGGCCAAATGCACCTGTTTGACATGGGCAAAGTAATCCCCAAGGCTGGCTTGGTCGGTATCGACGCGCAGCACCAAGGTATTGACGAAAAAGCCGATCAGCGGCTCAAGTTCGCTGTGTAGACGATTGGCCACCGGCGTGCCAATCACGATGTCATGGCTGTTGGCGTGTCTTGCCAACAACAAAGACAAGGCGCCGTGAAGCAGCATAAACGGCGTGATGTTGTGCTCTTTGGCAACCGCCATCAATTGCTCGGCGGTGGTCTTAGGCAATTGGCCTGCGACGATCGCCCCTTGATGCTGTTTCACCAAAGGACGCGGGTAGTCAAGTGGTAGGCTATGCAGCGCAGGTAAATCATCGAGCTGCTCGGCCCAGTAGGCAAGCTGACTAGCCATCACGCCACTGTCAAGATAATCACGTTGCCACTGGGCAAAATCGGCATATTGTACACTCAACGGCGCCAGCGGGTTGGCCTGCCCTTGGCTGTAGGCGCTAAACAGGCTAAAGAACTCTTTACTGAGGACATCCATCGACCAACCGTCAGAGGCAATGTGATGCATGTTGAAAATAAGCACGCCCCGCTCAGTTGCGGTTTTGATGTAGCTGACCCGCAACATCAAGTCATTGGCCAAATCAAAGCGCCCGGTAACATCTTGCTCGACCAGTTGCTGTACTTGTTTGTCTAATGTCTCGCCCGTGAGATGGCTGAGATCTTCAACATTGACCTCAAAGCCAATCTCCGCCATCGGGCGAATGCGTTGCAGGGTCTGACCCTGATGTTGCAGATAGACGGTTCTTAAGATCTCATGACGCTCGACGATGGTGTAAAACACCTTGGTCACCAAGTCAGTATCAAGCTGACCGGTTATCTCAAAGGCCATCGGCATATTGTATTCTGACGAACCACCTTGCAGGCTGTCGATAAACCACAGACGCTGCTGGGCAAAGGAGACCGGCTGCTGGTCGCTTTGCCTGCTCAGCGCTTGCAGCGGCGGTCGAGTTTGTCCTTTAACGCCCTGCTCTAGCAATTGTGCCATGTCTTCGAGCACTGGACGTTCAAAAATATTCTGCACTGAGATCTCAACCTCACTGCGCTCGCGGATCTCACTGACCAAGCGGATAGACAACAATGAGTGACCACCTAGGTCAAAGAAGTTGGCTTTGGCACTGACCGAATCGCTGGCAATATTCAAAAGACCCGCCCAGATCTCCGCCAGCAATTGTTGTGATGGTGTACTTGGCGCAACAAATTCACCAGCTAAGTCACTGCCTTCAGCGCTCGGCAACGCCTTTTTGTCGATTTTACCAGAAGGGGTCAATGGCCACTGGGCAATGACCATGATGACACTAGGTACCATATATTGTGGCAGGGTTTGTGCCAATGTCGCTTTAACCTCAGCGGCATAATCACCTATCTTGTCCTCGGCAACGGCCGTAAGCGGTTTGACATAACCGACTAGCTGCGCCAACCCGGCAATATTCTGAGCCATCACCACCGCGCTATCGACACCCTCAAGTTGCCCCAGTTGGGTTTCAACCTCGCCCAATTCAATACGGTATCCTCGCACTTTCACCTGGTCGTCAACCCGGCCTAAAAATGCCAAACGGCCGTCGGGCAAATAACGCATCAAATCGCCGGTGCGGTAGATTTTGCGACTGCCGCCACGGCCCTGTCGATAAAACGGATTGTCGATAAAGCGCTCAGCCGTCATCGCATCGAGATTTAAATAACCTCGGGCCAAACCGTCGCCACCGATATAAAGCTCACCTGCAGCACCGTAAGGCACCAGGTGTTGCGCCGTATCCAGCAAATAGAATTGGGTGTTGCCGATGGGTCTACCGACACTCTCGCTGTCGCTCGCGACACTGCTGGTGACACACGTCTCGGTTGGACCATAGACATTATACAGCGGCATCTCAGGGTTCAACATGTCACGCAGTTGCGGCAACATGGCCTCACCACCCGACGCCACCCGTTTGAGTGACTGACAGCTTAGGCACTGGGCAATACTCATCAAATGCGATGGTGTACTGTCGATATGGGTGACTTGATGCTCGTCAATCAGATCCGTAATGACCTGCGGCTGCAACACGTCGTCGGCCCGCACAATGACCAACGCATTACCACTGAGCAATAAGGTAAAGATCTGCTCGACGGCAGCGTCAAAAGCGAAGCTGGCAAGCAAAATGCCCACTTCGTTACCTGCCTCGGCCAACTGATAACTGGCTTGTTGTGCCACCACCAGATTACACACGCTTCGATGCTCTACCAACACCCCTTTGGGCTTGCCGGTCGAACCTGAGGTGTAGATCACATAAGCCAAAGCCGTAGGGGTTAAGCCAAAGTCCTCGGCGGCCAAATTGAATTTGGGGTAATGGCTAAAGGCATGAGCATCATCCGTTTGCGCCAGCCCGTCCAACTCAAGTACCATCCCTTGATATTGCCCAAGCGCCCCTTTGACGCCGGCTTGACTCAACACCACTTTAAGCTCGGCATCGGCCAACATATAGTTGAGGCGATCTTGAGGGTATTTCGGGTCGAGGGGCACATAGGCGCCACCGGCTTTTAATATCGCCAGCATCGCAATGACCATTTCCAGCGAACGCTCAACACAAAGCCCCACTAGGGTATCAGGCGATACGCCACAGTGTTCTTTGAGATAATGGGCCAGCTGATTGGCCTTGTCATTAAGCTCACTGAAACTGAGCTTGTGGCCGTCAAAAATCAACGCGGTGTGCTCAGGGTAACGCGCCGCCTGTTGTTCAAACAGCTGATGGATACACTTATCTTTTGGATAAGCCATATCGGTTTCGTTCAAGCCATAAAGCAAATGAGCGGTTTCATCATCGCTCAGTAGCGTCAGCCCATCGACTGTCGGCGCCTGCTGGTCCATGGTGTTGACCAAACTGTCCAATAGACGACACAGGTGATCGTTAAGCTGAACAATATGAGCCTGAGTAAACAAGCTCACGTCATAATTCCATTTAAGCCCAAGGCCGTGCTCAGACAGATTCAGTTCGATATCCAAATCGAATTTCGACTGAATAAGCGGCGCCGGATACAAGCGCAGTTGGGCATCAGATAGGCTAAAGGCGTCAAGGCCGGTATTATCGACCCCATAGTCGCTATTGATAGACAACATGATCTGAAACAGTGGCGTATGGGCCGTACTACGGGGGACTTTAACCCGTTCGACCAATTGCTCAAACGGCACATCTTGGTTGGCTTGCGCCTCAAGATGCACCTGCCTGACATGGGCAAGGTATTCGGCAAGGTCCGCTTTGGCGGTATCGACGCGAAGCACCTGAGTATTGACGAAAAAGCCAATCAGCGGCTGTAGCGCCGACTGCATACGGTTAGCCACAGGAGTCCCGACGACGATATCATGGCTATTGCTATGTTTTGCGATAAGCAGCGAAAGCGCGCCGTGCAATAACATAAATGGCGTCAGCTGATAACGCTTGGCAAGCGCTAGCAGCCCTTGAGCCGTGGCTTTAGGCAATTCACCGGCCACAATCGCCCCTTGACTTTGCTTGAGTGCCGGGCGCGGAAAATCTAGCGGCAAACCATGTATTTGCGGCAATTCATCAAGCTGTTTTTGCCAATAATCGAATTGTCTGCTCAAGCCCTCGGCGAAGGCCGGTTCACGTTGCCACAGCGCATAATCGCTGTATTGGATAGCCAAAGGCGGTAACGGATTCGGCAGCCCCTGAGCATAGGCTTGATAAAGGGTGAAAAATTCCTTGGTCAACACTTCAATCGACCAGCCGTCCGAGGCGATATGATGCATGTTAAACACCAACACCCCAGCATCTTGTGCGGTTTTGATGTAACTGACCCGCACCATCAAATCCAAGCCTAAATCAAACGCTTTGGTGGCGTCATGGGCAATCAAGGTTTCGACCTCGGCATCCAACATCTCACGGGTGAGATGGCTCAGGTCCTGACTGTCGATGGAAAAGTTCACTTCACTCATCGGCCGCACCAACTGTTGGGTCTCACCAGCTTGTTCGACATAAATGGTTCTTAGCACTTCATGACGTTCAATGATGCTGGTCAATACCGACTCCACCAAACGACTGTCTAGCTGCCCGGCAACGCTAAAAGCAATGGGCATATTGTACTCGGCGCTCGTGCCTTGTAAGTTTTCGATAAACCACAGGCGCTGCTGGGCAAACGACAAAGGCGCACAGGTTTTACTTTGCTTGGTGATGACATTGTGCTTAGCACTTTCGCCGCTGGCGGTTAAGGTTTGCAAATAGGCAATGATTGAATCCTTGTTGGCCTTGATGTAATCCCGCTCATTGGCCTCAATCGCGCCTTTGGGCGCTTGTGATTTCAAATTCCCTTGGTCAAGGTACAGACGCACCCCTTTTTGCATTAACGTCGCTAGAAACAGCCTTACTTCTTTCATTGAGAAACCTTTACAAACCTAAAATATTGCTTTGTTACCCTGCCAGCCACTCTTGGCGCTGTGCTTTGTCATCTTCCGTCGGGGTAACTAACCTCAATTCAGGTTAGGTGTGGCGCTAAAGTCAGCTGACCCCCTTTAACCCGAATTGAGGTTAACTAAATTGGCCGATACCCATAGGGGCATCGGCTAAGTCCTACTTAAAACATGAACGAGTTGATTTCATCCAAAGAGGTAAAGAAGTGTTCAATCTCAGATTCATTGTTATAGAGATAAGCAGATACACGCATCACATGAGAACCCGCAATCTTATCGACATAGGGCTGGGCACAGAGGTGACCGTTACGGCACATAATGCCGTAGGTATCACTCAAAATACGCGCCGCGTCGTCAAGCTTAGGTGCCGATGGGATCCAAAAACTCAGCGCCGCGCTGCGCTCAGCGCTAGTATCAGGGTTGATCACCTTAAGATAGTCACGCTCAAGGGCCATGCTCAGCATCTTGTTGCCAAGGGCTTTGTCATGAGCTTCAACATCGGCCAGACCGACACTGTTGAGATAATCGAGCGCCGCGCCAAAGCCCAACACACCGGCAATATGTGGCGTGCCCGCTTCCAAACGATGTGGCAATTTACGTAAACGATAATGGTCTAACTCGACCCAATCGACCATACCGCCGCCAAGCATACTTGGCGTCAGTTTTTCCAACATGTCTTTTTTGCCATAAAGCACGCCAAGACCGGTTGGACCGAGCATCTTATGGGCAGAGAAAGTCAAAAAGTCGATATCCAACTCAAGTACATTGACCTTTTTGTGCGGCACAGATTGCGCACCGTCAACCACCACAATGGCGCCGTGCGCTTTGGCCAGCTTGGCCATTTCGGCCAACGGATTGTATACCCCGGTGACATTCGAACAATGGGTAATGGCAACCACTTTAGGGTGGTTTTTCAGTTTGGCTTTAAAATCATCCAGATCTAAACCGCCCTCAGGCAACAGATTAACCGCTTCGGTTTTGGCCCGAGCTATCCACGGCAACTGATGAGAGTGGTGAGAATCGGCGCAGATAAGCACAGTATCGTCTTTGCTCAAGTCCAAACCCGAGGCGACGAGGTTGATTGCCTCTGTGGTGTTTTTAACAAACACAATTTCATTGCCCGAGCACGAAATAAGCTCGGCAGTGCGGTATCTGGCACGCTCGAATTTGTTTGACACCAACTCAAGGGCATAACTTTTACCACGGTGTACATTCGATGACACGCCGCCATAGTATTCAACTGTCGCATCAATCATCGATTGCGGCTTGAGCGAGGTCGCCGCACTATCTAAGTAAATGATCGGACGACCATCGATTTCAGCCTTCAGACCTGGAAAGTCTTTCCTGATGTTTTCAAGTTGTTCGGCATTAAACATTGTTATTCAGTCCTCGTACGTATTGGTATTTTCCAGAGCGTTCAGATGCGATGTAATCGACAAAGCTGACATTGACTTTGATGTCACTGTTGTATACTGCGCTCAACTTGTCGATAAAGGCGTTGATGGCACCTTCTTGGTAGTTTTCGTTGGCGATCACTTTCAGCAGAAATTCGGTTTCTTTCACCTGTTCAATCTGATAGAGATCAAGCCAAGCCGGACCACCTATCATCTTATCGACCTGTTGCGGCGATAAGAACGGCTGGCCGTTTTTCACCAAAAACTGCGAGAATTTGCCTTCCATGACGATGCGAACTCTATCTGAGCCACATTCGCACGTCCCCGGCGTAACCGAGACCACATCACCGGTGCGGTAACGCAAATGCGGTGAAGCCCCTTGGTCTACACTTGAGATACACAATTCTTTAAAGGTATTGTCCAGTGGTGATTGGAACTCAACATCGACATACTCGAAAAAGAAGCTGTCGTCGTTAACGTGCAGGTGGCCTGAGTTACACTCCATTGCCACCCAACCGAATTCGGTCGATGACAACAATTCGCCGTACATGCTACCCATATCGTAAAACTCGCCAATTTGTCTTCTGGCACAGTCAGTGGCACCGGTATAAGCCACCATGACCGGAATGTTCGGTGGCGTCAGACCACGTTTTTTGTAGTGACGCAACAAAAAGGCAAAGTGTGTCGGGTCAACATAAAACAAGTCCGGCTGATACTCTTCAATCTCTTCTAAGGTTCTATCGAGCATCTTTTCGGTGGTGGTCAACAGGTCGTGGTAGACCGGCAAAACCAAGGTTTTATCAGGCAACATGCGATCTTCGATGCTGCTGTTGGGGTTGGCACATTCAACGTCAGAGCAGTTTGGCGCCGCGTAACGGGCGATTTTTCTACCGACTTTGTGAAATGCCTGATCGATGGCCGGATTGATTTTAGCGCAAGCAATGGCGCGGTTGAGCAGGTGCATCCCAATCTCTAAGGTGGTCAAACGCTCACCGGTAGAGCCTGAGCTTCTGTGGCTGGCTATCATCGGATGAGAGAGATTGAACCCTTTGGCTAAGGTGCCCTTTGGGAAGTTGCGACGATAGTCAACCTTAGAGGTAAACGGCACTTTTTCCAAATCTTCTGCCGTTTTGATGGCATCGACGTCAATGCCTTCTTTGGTAAACATATCTTGATAAAATTCCACATTTTCAAAACTGTATTTCAGTTCTTTCAATAGGCCTTGGAAGTTCTTCATATTTTAACCTTTATCACTTCAATTTTGTGCTGTTAAATGGAGATCTCAGCTTGAGATAATCGCCACAAAAACGGATTTCACTATACTTGTCTACATCGATTGGCTAAAGGCGTGTTACCACGCCTCTTCCACCAAATCTTCGCTGGGTTCTAACGGCGCTTGGTTTTTAATACCGACTATCAAGTCAAGTTCAAGTGCCAATTCTTTTATACTGTTTGATTCCATGATCAGGATCAGCGGCGGTTCGATATCAAATGTCGTCGCAAGAGATTGACTCAATCTAATGCTCAGAATTGAATTGCCACCAAGGTTTAAGAAACTTTCGCTGGTACTTAGAGAGTTGGCATCAACGTCAATCAACTCGGCAATGCGACTGATGATGGTTTTTTCCATCTCCGTCTGCGGCGCCACATATTCTCGCTGGGCATAAACCGCATCTAAAGAAGGCAGCGCCGACTTATCGATTTTGCCGTTGACGGTGAGCTTGAATCCATCCACCTTGAGTAAAAACCTCGGCACCATATACGAGGGCATATGATTGAGCAAGTGCGCTTTCAATTGCTGCTCATCAAGCGCCTCAGAGCTAAAGTAACCAATAAGATGGTCGAGCTTTTTGTCAAATACCACGGCGGCATTGTTGACCTCGGGATGGAGTTTGATCTGCTGGCGAATGTCGTTAAGTTCAATGCGATAGCCGTTGAGCTTAATCTGGTCATCGGCACGTCCGACATACATCAGTTGACCGTCAACCCACTTCACCAAATCACCGGTGCGATACAATCGCGCCGAGCCTAAATCGGGGCGCGTTTTGGCGATAAACTTCTGCTCGGTCAATGGCCCATTGCCAAGATACCCCTGCGCCAGACAATCACCACCAACATAGAGCTCACCCACCACACCGTTAGGGGTTAAGGTCTGGTCTGAATCGAGCACATAACATTGGCTATTGCCGATAGGATAACCAATCGGTACCTCTTGGGGCCATTGCTCGGTATCGGCGGCAAAGTTGTAGGTGGTGCAGACATGGGTTTCGGTCGGACCAAAATGATTGGCCAGACGCATCTGCGGATTGGCGGCAAAAAACGCTTTGAGCGTGGCCGACATCTCCAGCTTTTCCGCTGTTGAGATCACCATCTTCACCGACGGCAACGCCACTTGACGCTCGACACACACCTCGGCAAGCACATTGACAATCGATGCCGGTAGGTTGAGCAAGGTAATTTGATGGCGGTTGATGATCTCTGCCAACACCTTAACATCAAAGCGCACCTGCTCTGAGATCAGATGCAGGCTGCCGCCTTGCATCAATGCCAAAGCCAAATCGGTATAGCTCATATCAAAGCCGACAGAGGAGAACTGCAAGACTTTATGCTCGCCTGAGAACCCGTCGTTGTCATTGACGATGCTGCTGATCAAGTTGACCAAGGCCCGGTGCGGCAAACCAATCAGTTTCGGTTTACCTGTGGTGCCCGATGAGGACATGGCATACGCCAAAGACTCACTGTTGTAATCAAGGGCCAAATTCGCCTGACTGTATTGTGCAACGCCGCCATCAAGTAACTGATTGATGTTGAGCATTTGCGTTGTCCCTTCAGTCAACATCGCCATAGTATGATTAGAGCACAACGTCACGCCGACATTGTGGCTGTGGACACGGGCGTTGACAATCTCGGCGCCATGTTCAATATCAAACGGCACATAACAACCACCGGCTTTGACGATGGCCAAAATGCCTACGATCATCTCAAACGAGCGCTCAACGCACAAACCGACCAAAGTGTCAGCTTTGACCTGATGCTGCTCAACCAGATAATGGGCCAATTGATTGGCCTGTTGGTTAAGCTCGCGATAGCTCAACATCTTGTCGTCAAACACTATGGCGATGTTGTCAGGCTTTTTCTCTGCCTGTTGTTCAATCAACTGATGAAAGCACTGATCTTTGGGGTAATCAAGCTGGGTGTCGTTGAGTTCATCGACCAAATAGCGCACTTCGTCTTTGCCCAGCAGTGTCGGCATCACAAATGGGGCATTGCTCGCGCCCTGCTCTGCCAAAGCGCCGACAATGTGCTCAAGGGCCAACTCCAAAGCGCGAACCAACAACATACCATTGGTGCCGCGATAAATATCCAAATCGATTTTGAACTCAGACTTGGTTTCGGTGACCGACAGGAAAAAGGGGGTTGAAGATTTGTCTTTGGCGATAACCGGCTCAAAGGGCAACTCATCGAGCAGGCGCTGATCTTCTAAATGGCGATAATTGAAGATACAGTTAAACACGGTGCCAAACTCGTCGGTCAGCTTTTGTATGGCTCTATCGAGTGGGATCTGCTCATATTGGTAAGCCTGCACCAATTGCAAGTTAAGGTCTACCAATTGCTCGCCAATGCTACGGCTATCGAATTTGACTCTCAGTGGCAATGAGTTTAAGAACATACCGATGGTGGTGCGGTACTCAGGCACCATCATACGTCCGGTCATGACACTCGGGAACACCACATCTTTGCTGTCACAGAACTTGGCCAACACCATCGCCCAGGCGTAGTGAAACACAATAGACGAACTGACGCCCAGTTGTTTCGCCTGCTCGCGAATGCCCGCTTCAAGTTCAGCGGCGATGACATGCTCATACACGCATTCTTCAATAAAGTCGGGATCAACGTGGGTTTTGGCAATGTTGAACAATAAATTCGGCGCGGCAAAGCCCTCAAGCAATGTGTCGAAATAGCCGTTGTCGCTCAATTGTTGCTGTTCAAGTACAAGGGCAAATTCATGCTGTTGTTTGGCTGGCGGCAACTGCGCTTGGCGTTCTTGATAGAACGCCAACAACTCGAATAAGGTGATCTCAAGGCTCATACTGTCGCTGACGATATGATGCTTTTCAATATACAAGATATGTTCGTCACTACCCGCTTTGCTCAGTACATGCACCCGAGTCAATGGCTCGCGCTCAAGATCCATGGTCTTTTCCGCGCTTTTAAGCGCCTCAAGCTGCTGTTCAAAAGCGTTTTGATCGGCACACTCAATATAAGTGACCGGCAACTCGACCTGCTTTTTCACCAACTGATAAGCCCGCTCTACCCCACGCCACACAATGGCAGTACGGCAAGAGGTATGACGCTGGTTGATGGCTCTAAAACACTCAAGCACTTGCTCGACGGTCTCTTTGCCGTTGAGTTTGAGAATAAAATACTTAATGTAGGTATCGTTTTTCTCACTGAGCATATGCTGCAACAACATCCCTTCTTGCAGCGGCACCAAAGGATAAAAGCCTTCGATGTCTTGCTCTTGTAGACCAAGGCGTTGCAAAATCGCGGCGCGATTGGGCACTTTGGCTTGAAACGCGCGGTCAAGTTCGGCAATTTGCTGGGTTTTCAAATAGGCGATGATATCGGCCTTGGCCACTTTGATCTTGTTCACCATCTCAGCGGTCAATGCCGACTTATCGCCATTGACCTTGAGTTTTCCCGCGTTGCCGAGAGAAAACTCAATGCCCGAGTTGCGACAACCATCAATAAAGTGGTTGATCATAGCTCAAGCTCCACCTTAGCATCGGCGTTGTCTTCAGACTCGCTGCCTTGGGCGGCGGCCATGGCATTTTCAATCCACTGCACCTGAGCGTCGAATTCAAGGTGTGAGAACAACTCACGGATGTCCATCTCAACACCAAACTCGTCTTTCATTTGTGCCAGCAGATTCATCGCCAACAACGAGTGACCACCGAGTTTAAAGAAGTTGTCTTGTCCGCCGACCTGCTCGATGTTTAAGATCTCCAGCCAAATACCGCGCAATTTAGCTTCAACGCCACTGTCTGCTCCGCCAAATTCAACCTCGGCGGCATCGAGGTACGCTTTGAGCCAATCGATTTGGCTTTGTAGCGTCAACAAAGAGAACAGTTCGCGAATTTCCAGCTCAACGCCGAATTCGGCATCAACCTTTTGGATCAACTGCATCGCCAACAACGAGTGACCGCCACGTTTAAAGAAGTTATCTTCTGGCGACACCTCATCGATAGACAAAGTTTCACGCCAAATTGCACTAAGGCGCGCTTCGATATCGGCATTGTTGTCAGCCACTTTGCAGTCGGCTTTGGCGGTCAGCGCCTGTAGGGTTGCCTTATCGACTTTGCCACCACTGGTCAGTGGGATCTCCTCGACAAAAGTCAGTTTGCCCGGATGCATGTACTCAGGCAAAGTTTCTGTCAGGTACGCTTCAAGCGCATCATTTGAAGGCTGCGTCAAATGCGCCACCAAGTAGGACTCAATGCGAACATCATCACCCGCCTTAACCGCTATCACAGCCGCGTCGGCTACTTGTTGATGGCCTTTTAAAGTGGTTTGAATTTCATCCAGTTCAATACGGTAGCCGCGATATTTCACTTGGTTGTCGATACGACCGGCAAATTTGACTTTACCACCATCGAGTAACTGAACCATGTCGCCGGTTTTAAATGCCAAGGTGTTTTCGGCCAAGGTCACAAAAGCGGCTTTGCTGTCTTGTTCACGGTTTAAGTAGCCAAGCGCCACACCGTTACCGGCAATGTACAACTCGCCTTCTTCGCCTGTCGCTACCGCTTCACCTTTGTCATTGAGTACAAACAACTCGGCGCCAACCACAGCGCGGCCCATGTTGACTTGCTCATCATCGCTTTGCACTTCAAAGGTGGCATTGACCGAAGCTTCTGTCGGGCCGTAGGCATTGAGCACTTTACGACCGTTGGCAACACTGTATTCGCGCAACTTTTGCCACAGCCCTTGGCTCACGTCATCACCACTGACGATGATATCAACCTTGGTTTCACTGACAATCAAATGCGGCAACAAATACTCCATCAACACAGGCGGGGTGTTAACCACGCTAATTTGCTGCTGCGCAATCAAGGCACATAGGGCTTTAGGATCTTTAACGTCTAAATCGCTTGGTACGACCACGCATTTGCCTTGGGCAAGGGCAACGACACCTTTGATTGAGGCATCAAAGGCATAAGAGGCATTCCACAACCATTTTGATTGCTCATCTAGGCCGAGTTCTTCGAACTGTTGCAACATCATGTCGTTGGCATAGTTGAGATTTTTGTGGCTACACAGTACGCCTTTTGGCTTACCGGTCGAACCTGAGGTATAAATGATATAGGCCGGAGAATTAAGGCAGATGCCACTGACCTGTGGCAATGACGCCGTTGCCGGCGCGTCAGCGCCAAGCACTTGATCAATAAGCGCCACACTGCCGTTAAATGACTTGGCTTGAGCTTGGTATTTAGACTCGGCTATCAGTAATGTCGCACCGGCATCTTGCAATAGGAATTCAATCCGCTCTTGGGGGTTGGCCGGGTCAATTGGAAGATAAGGCACGTTGGCGCGCAATGCGCCATAGATGGCAATCATGGTATGAATGCTGCGATCCAAAAGTAAAGCAACCGGTTTATCCTGACTGTGCTGGGCAATATACCCAGCCAACTTTTCGACCTCGGCGCCAAAGGCTTGATAGCTAATTGACTTGTCTGCACTGACCATGGCGATTTTTTCCGGATATCGCGCGATTTGCTGGTGCAGTTGACTGACGATGTTACTTTCTTCCTTAACTGAATCTAACATTATTAAAATACTCCAAACTCTTTTAAATAGTACCCTTGATTGACTTCTCTTTCGGCCCGGTCTTTGTAAACCCTCGGTGATTGTTACAAGCCATTGCCCAAAAGTATCTTTTGTTCATACACGCCGTGTATGTCATGCATGTTGTTACAGCTTGCTTGGGCGAATCGAAGACGAGGCGAGAGTATGCCCGTGCTCAGATCTCAAAGACCGTTTGCGCGCCGTTAACGTTTAGCCTTGAGTGGATTGCGACAGGTAGCAAGACCCAGCACCAAACGTTGAAATAACTGTTTTAAACTTGATTACTATATGATTGTTTTATTCCCCGTACCGTTTTGGTTTGGTGATTGACGCTGAGTGTCGCCCTTTCGCTCTACTCCCGGTTGCAGTGCAACCTAGATCAGTGCAAAAACACCTTTGGTGCAGCTGTCGCGCACCGGTATACCAAGAAAATCCTTTTCTAAACCAACAATTTAAACTTAACGCAAATAGGGTATAACTCAAGAGACTACCACTTACCCAATAGGGCGTATAAACACTACGCGTCCCACGCTGACTTGTCTTTTAATACGCTGGGATAGGCAGATTTGCGTTAAAATTGTACCGCTCGTGAAATAAACGCTGCAATACTACGATAGGACGCAGGATGAGTCAATAAACCTGCGTCCACAATATGCCATTATTTAATCACTTTATGAACATTTATTGTGCTCACATTAACACTTGTAAAATATTGCAACACTTGCGCGGCGATATCACGCGTGAGATCACTTATCAGCCATCAAACTGGCGATAGCGCGCTGTGGCTCTAGCAATGCCGCTGCCACCAGACGGTTAAGGTGTTGCGCCATTTGTGCAATAAACTCACGCTCAAACAGGTCCCGAGCGAATATCCAGTTGGCAGTGATGGCTCCATGCTCATCGGAGCACTTGATACTCAAATCCAACTCGGTGGAATCGGTTTTCGGGGTTTGTACCGTAATTTCCGCTTCACCCAAACGCAGTGTTGGAATATCGTTGTTTTGCAACGAGAACATCACCTGCGCCAACGGCGAAACCCCTTGCTGACGTGAGGTGACATTACGCTTAACAATTTCACCAAACGGCACGTTTTGTTTTTCCATCACATCGAGTAGATTTAAGTGCTGGGTTTTAAGGGCGCTGATAAACGCCTCATCTGTATCTATTTTAGTTCTAAGTGGCAAGGTGTTGACAAAATAGCCCACCACTTTACCCAATTCGTTTAATGGCCTATTGGCCATTGGTGTTCCCATTATTGTTTCTTTGCATTGACTGTAATGAGAAATGACTATCGATAAACCAAATTGAATAAAACTGAACACCGTGACGTTGTGGGCTTGGCAAAATGCCTTCAGTGCGCTGGTCAATTCGCTATCGAGTGTGGTTTGCACCAAAGCCGCTTCAGCCAGATCGGTGCGCTTGTCGGCAAAAATCGGCAAGTTGTGCATTTGTGGCGCATCTTGCAGATACTCATCGAAAAACGCCAAGTGCTGGGCAATACTTTGTTGCTGAGCTTCACTTTGCTGCCAGCGGGCGTAGTCGATATATTGAAAAGCATCGCTTTGAGCCGCTTCTGTTTGCCCAATCAAGGCATTGTAGATGTCGGTAAACTCTTTGACGATAAGCGCAATCGACCAGCCATCGGTGGCGATATGATGAAGCTTCAAATGCAGCTCATAGGCATCGGCGTCGGTTTTGATAAGCAATGCCCTGATCATCAAATCTTGCTCAAGGTCAAAGGGCGACTGTTTGAATTCAAGGGCGGCGGCGTCAATCAGCGCTTGTTGCTGGCCTTTGTCTGTTGCGGTCAAATCAAGATGGGCAACGGCAAATGACAGGCCATCACCGATGCGCTGCATCACCGCTTTTTTGGTGATGTGATAGGTGGTTCGCAAAATCGTGTGGCGCGCCATTATCTCGGCAAACGCTTTATCGAGAATCATCGTATCAATGCTGCCGCTGATATGCAAAACCCGATAGAACTGATAGTTCTCGTTGTTTTTAAACATCTTGTCCAAAAACCACATTTGTCCTTGCCCGGAGGATAAAATCGCTTCGTGCTCCTCGGGGTAGACTCGGGTCAGGGCTTGGGTAGGCTGTTTACTGCCATAACGATGTAAAAAGTCCAAAAGCGCCTGCTTGTTGTCCTTGATAGCCCCAAGTAGGGTTTCGCTTACCACCCCTTTGGGCGCTTCGAGCTTCAGGTTGTCCTGTTGCTTAGTCAGCCTGATATCCAGGGCGATACACTGGTTGATAATGTCGTTTATGCTCATAGTCTTCATATTCGTTGTTTTCACCATCGCGAGATTGTTGGCCTCGGTTTTTTGACGAGGCCACTCAAACGTTAGGCAGAACAGGCAACTGCGGGTTCCTGTGGTTTGTATTGCTCAACCAATTGACCACTTTCCATCTTAACCACTTCATCGCAGTAGGCGAAATAACGGTCATCGTGGGTAATGGCAATCACCGTTTTGCCGCTGCGCTTAAGCTCAGGCAACACGGCGTTGTAGTAGAGATCTTTGAACTCAGGGTCCTGATCCGCCGCCCATTCATCCAAGATGTAGATATCTCTATCTTCAATCAGCGCCACAATCAAAGCCAAGCGCCTGCGCTGACCGTCAGAGAGTTTTACTGTGGTGAACTCGTTACCCACCAACTGCGTCTTGCCTTCGAGCTTGAACAACTTGAGGTATTTGTCTACCAAAGCCAAATCACTTGGCTTGAGGTCGCGGTAGATCTTGTTAAACAGATAATAGTCAGAGTAAATCACAAACAAGCGGTCTCGCGCCGAACCGAGGTTTTGCGAGGTCACCTGAGTATCGTCAAAGCAAATGGCGCCATCATCGGTGAGATAGTGCAATGAAATGACCTTACTCAAAGTGGATTTACCCGAGCCGTTGCCGCCGATAATAAAGTAGGTCTTGCCCCGCTCGACGGTGAGATTGATCTCACCTATCTCAAAACTGTGCTCATCTTGAGAATAGGCATATTTGACCTCTTTTAACTGCAAGGTGCGCCAGTCTTTGTCGATTTCATCTACACAATGATGCTCGCTGACATCGATGGCGTAAATCTTGTTGATGCGCTCTAGGGCGATTTCACCGTTTTTCAGTTGCTGCATCAAGGCCAAGATGTTGGCGATAGGGCTGGTGATATACAACAGCGCCATGACCACCCCATAGAGGTTTTGCTGCTCGGCCGGTGCATGAGGCAGTAAAAACACCACCATACCAATGGCGAAAAAGCACAAGATCTCGCTGGAATTTCCTGCGATATGTAAAATAAAGTCGCCTTTTTTCTCAGCTTGTAACGAACCTTCAATCGGCGTTTCGATTTCACTTTTTAAAAAGCGCTGCGACTTTTCGCGGTTGAGCTTAAGTTCGTAAGAGCCAAAGATCAAACCGCGAAAGCCCTCTTGCATCACATCGCGAAAGTCTCTGGCTTTGTTGTAAAACTGTTTGGTTTTGCTGACCGGGAACTGAAATAAAATCAATCCGATGACAATCGCCGCCAAGGTAAAGCCAAAGATCTCAAGATCCAAAATCGCCAAGTACACCAACATACCCACAGCGGTTACCGATGCCACTATCACCATTGGAATGGCCAAAGAGGCATTGGTGACCCGGCCCATATCCTCGGTCAAAATGTTGAGTAATCTGGCCAGGCCGATGTTCTCAACCTGAGAAACTTCCATTTTGTTTATCTTGTTCGACAGCTCGATACGTAATCGGGCGACCGCCGTTTTGGCCAGATTGTTGACCAGGATAACCGAGCTGGCTTTGGTCACCAACACGAAAAAGATCAGACCAAAGAAGATACTTTGGATGTCATCTTGATATTCACTGCCGAGAATAAATTCATGCTCGGCATTTAGCCCCGCCAAAATGGTAGGAATGATCAGGGCATAAAGCACCCCGGAGAGCATCCCAAGGGCAATGGCAAATGACAACTTTTGCGGCGAGCCGCTAAACAGCAGCCCTTTTAATGTCAATTTCTTATTGTGTTTCATAAAGCCTCTTAAACGACGAACTCGTCGATTTCTCCTGTGATCTCACGCAGGGCTTGCTGCATCAAGGTGCGGCCGAGATCTCTTAACGTCACCTGCTGAGCTATCACCTTGGCACACGCACGAATGGTCGCAGCCTCGTAAAATAGTCGTAGCGGTAGTTGTATGTGATGCACGTCGTTGATTTGGTTGATGAGTTTGGTCGCCATCAATGAATGGCCGCCCAACTCAAAGAAGTTATCTATCACCGAGATACGCTCAAGTTCCAACATCTCACACCAAAGGTTATGAACATACTGCTCATAATCATCCTGTGGCGCAACGTAAGCCGACTGGCTGGTAGGTTTGGGTAACTTTTTCCTATCGACCTTACCGTTGGGGTTAAGCGGAAACTGCTCAAGGGCAACAAATACCGTAGGACGCATCGACTCAGGCACCTCTTTGGCCAATTGCCCTTTGATTTGCGCTTCAAGCTCATCCTTAGTCTGCTGGCCATACTGGGTGTAGTAAAGCACAAACTTGCTCTCGCCGTTATCGAGTGCCACCACATGGGCGATACATTTTTTCACATCGCTGAGCTGGTCTAGCAACGACTCGATTTCACCGGTTTCAATACGAATGCCCCTGAGGCTCACCTGATGGTCGGTACGGCCAAGATATTCAAAATGGCCCGACGCCAATAAGCGCGCCCTATCACCGGTTTTATACAGCCTTTGTTGCAGGGCTTTGTGATAGATAAACTTCTCATCGCTCAGCTGCGGCAAGCCGACATAACCACTGGCCAGTGACAGCCCGCCCAAGTACAACTCGCCGGGCACGCCAACCGGCTGCCTAACGCCAAACCGGTTCATGGTATAGAACATCATATTCGGATGAGGTTTACCGACGCTGTAACCGTTACCATCGTGATCATCAGACAAGTAGCTGCTGCTGACCACAGACGATTCGGTCATGCCGTAAAGTACCCTCACCACCACATCCGGACGCCATGCCTTAAGACGGCTAAGTAAAATCGGCGGTACAGGTTCGGCGCCGACCAACAACAACCGCAACTCGGGATAAAGACCCGGATCGTTTTCAATTTGGTCAAGCCACTGAGCCATCAAACTGGGCACCATGTGCATCACAGTCACCTTGGCCGTCGCCTCGATTAACCGGGCGATGTCGCCGGTTACCGCTTTGCCGGTAGCCAATACCGTACCACCTGAGATCAAAGGCACAAAGGTTTCCAGCAGCGATACGCCAAAGGCTTGTGAGCCTAAGGTCGGCATGTTGTCCTGAGGCTTAAAATCATACACTTGGCGATTGGCCTGCAACGAGTAATAAATACTGCCGTGAGGCACCATCACCCCTTTGGGTTTGCCGGTAGAGCCTGAGGTATAGATGATATAAGCCGGATGCTCATCATACAGCGTATCCAACACCGCCGGTTTGTTGCAATCGCCAAGTACAGTAAACTCGGCGAGAACCGCCTGGCTCGGCATGTCAAATGGCGGTTCGGCACCTGCCAGATGTACCAACGCCTTAATGTCGGCGTTTTCACACATGTAGGCCAAACGCTCTTGCGGATAGCTCGGATCTAAGGGCACATAGACAAACCCTGCACGCATCACGCCATACATGGCGATGACTTGCTCAATGGATTTTTCCATATAGACCGCCACCCGCTCGCCGCTTTTTATTCCCAGCTGCTGTAGCCCGGCAATAAAGCGCTGGCCACGACTGATCAGCTCAAGATACGTTAGGCTTTGCTCACCATCACTGACTGCGATGGCCTGTGGCGTCTTTTCACCATACTGCTCAATCAGTTCAGGATTGCTGATATAATCGGCGAAATGCTCGGGGCTGACCCGATGACGCTCGACATCAGCAAAACAGAACTTGAGCACCGGCTCAAATTCATGCTGTAAGTGATGCTCGGCAAATACCAAGAAGTGTTCGATAATGGCTTGGCTGCGCGCTTGGCTGAACAGACTGGTGTTGTATTCCCACTGTAGCGTCAAACGCTGCTCGGTAACATAAACATGGGCTGCAAAATCAAACTTAGATACCGCCTGACGATTGTTGCGCATCTCAACATCTAAGCCACTGAGACTGAAGTCGTTGAGCGAATCTTCTTGCAGCACAAAGGCAACCTGCACTAGCGGATTGTACGAAACGTCCCGTTCGATGTTCAGGCCGTTTAACATCATCTCAAACGGAAACGATTGAAAACGTAGCGCTTTTTGATGCTGCGCCACCGTGCTGGCAATCAAATGATTGACATCGGTGTCGCCATCAAAGCGGTAACGAAACGGAATGGTATTGGCAAACATACCGACAGTGTTGATAAAGGCACTTGGCGTGCGGTTGGCGTAAACCGACCCTATCACCAAGTCTTCTTCATCGCCAAAGCGGGCCATAAATCCGGCAAACAGCGATTGCAGCAGTAAAAATACCGACAGGTTTTTCGCCTGCGCCGCCTGCTTGAGCTTATCAAACAGGCTGCCTTCGATGTGACGGTAAATAACATCACCGGCCACCGATAACTCAGATGGTCTGGCAAATTCCAATGGAAAATGATGGCAGCTTGGCGCGCCCTTTAGCAATTGCTGCCAATAGCTGCGGGCCTGCTCGCATTCATTGCTGACAAGGTAGTCCTGATGCCAATAGGCATAGTCGGCATATTGCGGCGCCTCGTTTAGGCGCGGCTTTTCGGCAGCATTTGCCGGTAAAAAGCCCTGATAAGCCTCACTGAGGGCTTTGGTGATCAGTTTCGCCGAATAGCCGTCAACGGCGATATGATGCAAATTCAAACTTAAATAGCTCGCCTTGGCGGTTTTGAACAACACCACATTGAGTGGCCAATGCTGTGCCAGGTCAAAACACCAATCGGCCTGCTGTTTTAATCGGCCATTGACGTCCGCTTCGTCTATCGACGCCACTGTAAAGGGCACTTTGGCTTGCTCAAAAGGCTCAACCACCTGCACCAACTCATCACCCCGGTACTGATAGACAGTGCGCAAAATGTGATAGTGCTGACACAAGTGGGCAACGGCCTTGGCCAGTGCCTGTTCATCAACCTCACCGCGCAAAGTAAAGGCGCTCGGCACATTATAGTAGCTCTGCCCTTGCGACAACGACTCTAGAAAGTGCATGTTGCGTTGCAGGTTGCTCAAAGGCGCTTCATAATGCGCTTGTGTGATCCGAGAAACAAACCCGAGGGATTGGCTTTGACCGCCAAGTAGCGCAAGCAGTTCACCCTTTAGCCCTTTTATCGCAACGATATCTTGCTCGGTCAGCTTGTCGGTGGCGCCGGTCAACACCAACTCGTCACCGTCTTTTGCCAAAACGATGCCGCGCTGGTGAAGATTGAAAATAATGTCTTTGGCGATCATATTCTGATAGCCCCTTGGCTTGGTGCCACCGTCGCCTGTTGCATCATAGCAACCGTCACCAACTGCGCCATCTCACGGATGCTGGCACAAGAGAGGATTTGGCTTTCTTGCAGTTGCAACGACCGATAATGCTCCGATAACGCCCCGGCTATCTGAATCGCTTTGATTGAATCGCCACCAAGCTCGAAAAAGCCGGTGTTGACGCTGATCTCATCAATATCGAGTATTTCACACCAAATGCTATGAACCTTGGTCTCGACTTCACCGGCCGGTTTAACCACCTCTTGGCGTGCCACCTTGTTGTAAAGGCTGGCCAGTTTACCGGCTTGATAAAGCGCTTTGGTTTGACGACGACGTATTTTGCCGCTTGAGGTCATCGGAATGCTATAAGGTTTAAGGAGCACCACATCATCAACAGAGATATCATGATTTTTGTATACGCTACGGGCTATCTCTGCCACCAACAACTGCGGCTCAAGGTTTTTGAGGGCGTTGCGGTTGACCTCGGTAACCACCACTAAGCGGCCATCAACTTCAAAGGCTGCGGTAAAGCCGGCATGAATGTCGCTATGGCAGTATTTAACCGTCGCTTCGATATCTTGCGGGTAATAGTTCTTACCTTTCAAAATGATCATATCTTTGCTGCGGCCGGTAATATACAGGTGATTGTCGATAATAAAACCCAGGTCGCCGGTGTGTAAAAAGTGTTTGTCTTGCTCGCCTTTTAGGGTATTGCCGAAGGCTTGTTTTGACACTTCATCGAGTAACCAATATCCCGGCGAGACACTCGGGCCACTAAACCACACATCACCTATCTCCCCTTGCCCCAAAACTTCGCCGGTTTGCGAGTTGACGATGCGTAAATGATGGTTTTCGTCGGTCAGGCCATTGCCGACAAAATCAATGCTGTTCTCGGCGCCCATATCGACCACAGAGACTTTGTGCTCGGCCAATGCGGCTTTATCAACGGCGATAACATTGAGCGCATCGTCACCATGACCACCTGAGATAAACGCAGTCGATTCGGCCATCCCGTAGGCCGGGTAAAAACTGTCACGCTTAAAGCCGACGCTGGCGAAACGCTCGGCAAAGCGCGCCAAAGTCTCATGTTTTACCGGCTCTGCGGCGTTGTAGGCAATCCGCCATTTCGACAAATCGACATCGGCCAACGACTCGTCGCTAACCTTGTCGGTGCACAAATCATAGGCAAAGTTTGGCGCGCCGCCAATAGTACCGCCGTAATGCGTCATGGCTTTAAGCCAGACCACCGGATTGCGGACAAAGTTGGCTGGAGCCATCAACACCGACTTACAACCCATATAGGCGGGCAACAAAATCGCCGTCACCAAGCCTAAGTCGTGAAACAGTGGCAACCAGTTGACAAACACATCACGCTCATCGGCACCGGAGATATTTTGCAAATAACGGGCATTGGCGAGAATATTGCCTTGGGTGATGATCACCCCTTTAGGATCGCCGGTCGAACCTGAGGTATATTGCAAAAACGCCGGTTTATCGGCGGCTATCGGCGGCAATTCCAACTCGTTATCAAGCTCGCCTTCAATCAGGCTTTGGGTGGCCAAAAACGCCATATCGACATCGGCGTTTTGTTGCCAAAACTGGCTAATTAACGGCAATTCCGCTTCAGTGGTCAACGCCAATTGGGCGCCCGATGCTTTAGCGACAATAAACACTTTGTCGGATTTACTGTTTTTCTTCGGCGGATACAGTGGGATGGCAATAACACCAGCCATGACGCAGGCATAGAACGCTTTGATGTACTCAATGCTTGGTGGATAAAGCATCAATACGCAGCTACCCGGCTCGACCTTTTGCAACAGATTGTTCGCGATTTGACAAACTTCCTGATACAGCCGACCAAAGGTAATGGTATCGGTCGGCGCACTAAGGTCGGTAATAAATTCATAGGCAACATCATTGGGTTTTTCAATTGCGTTTTTATAAAGGCATTCGATGATGTTATTGACGTCTTGCATGGTTAATAAGCCCCACTGGTCTCAAGCTGTTGAAATAGATCTTGGATATTGTTCGCTTCGAATTGTGAATCGACTTCGCGTTTTTTGATGAATTCGAACATCATGCCGGAATTGCGCTCGCGTTTGGTAAACACCTGCACCAGATTTTTACCGTGAATGATGTCGGTCGCAAACTCCATGCCTTTGCTTTGCAAGGTGTCAATCAGGTATTGCACATCTTCCACTTCAATGGCCACATGTTGTACGCCCGGGCCGTATTCATTGATATACTGGGTCACTTGAGAGTTTTCACTGGTGCCTTGCACCAGCACAATGGTAAAGCCGTTGGCATCAAGCTCGGCGGCCAGCATACCTGAGAACTCGCCTTTGACTTCCCTACGGTTCAACAGTGTAAAGCCCAAAATGCCTTGATATAAGAACAACGCTTCTTCAATATCGACAACGGCAATGGCGAGATGATCGATTCTTGCTGGTAATTTGTATAAGTTTTTCATTTTTATCTCCAATTAAGGTAAATGCGTCCACAGGTAATAACCGGAGATGGTGTTGACGAAATCATCCTCAAATCGCCCTCCCCAGAACGTAGCATCATATTGTACCAAATAAGTGTCACCAAATTTGTTTAGAAACTTCAAATGGCTGACATGAGAATACGTCGTGGTCGCGTCTGCTGTCCCGGCAACCTCAAACGAATCCAAACACTGCTGATAATCTTCCATCAAGGCACCGCCTAAAGCCGTACATTCATAACGCACGACCTCATTGAGGTTGTCATGGAAAAACCAGCGGCCACCATCTGCGCTATCAACGTTGCCAAGCATCACTTCTCCATTTTCAAGCAGTCTGACCGGGCTGACCGTCACACCGTTTGAGTTGACAAATTCAAAGCGACGCGGCAACAGTTGACTGACGTCAATCAACGCGTTTTGCGCAAACAGATAATCCAAATAGGCTTTCGAAATATAGCTGTGGTGTTGCACATCATAAACCGAGGTTAAGATGCGATATCTATCGCCTTCTGCGGCGACAAATTCAATGGTGACTCTCTTTTTGTCGTTTTCCAAGATGATCTCTTGATGCTCACCAAATGACCACTGAAACTCGGCATGGCTTTCAGTCTCGTGAGTCAATACGTTACGCGCGGAAATCGAGGCGCGATTGGCGTCGTGAAACACCAGCAGATTGGCGCTGACATCGACCAAGCCCGGCTTTTCAACCGCATCGACGAACCAAGAGTAATATTCTTTACCGAATTCAATCGTCGGCACATCGTTGCCGACACTGCGCACACTGCCTTTGTGCGAAAACTTCACATCTTCAATGAAGTCCTCAAAATCGACGTCGGACAAACTGACATCGGCGTCGGTTTCAAGGGTATTTTTATAGGCAAAACTGACAATCAGCTCGCCATCGAACGACGGATACATCACCAGATATTCGTACTGGGCTTTGACATTAAACCGCTCATAGCCATGGTTGTAGACATAAAAATAGAAAGGTTCGGCCACCTGATGGGTTTGACTGAACTCAATCAGATAGTCACTGCGCTGAGTTTCGACAAACTCATGATCGCCGGCATTGGCTGGACGGTATAATCTCAGCTCACCACTGTCGTTGCTGGCGTAGATCTGCGACTCGGACCGGGCATTCGACTGCAAAATATAGGATTTATGGCCAACCTCAATCGGCGGCAGCTTTTGCTGCGACAAATGCCACTCATAATTGCTGTCAAACACCCCGTCGAGATCTTCATCGCGAGTGGCTTTGAACGTCAAATTGCTCGGATTGCTACCGATCACCTCAATTCGCTCAACCGCTTCGCGGGCGCACAACACCAAAGGTCGTGACTGACACACCGAGTCACGAATGTCCAATTGCACCGAACCATCGGCCAATACGCGCCAGTTGAAATAGCCCGACTTGCGGCCATCTTGATAGATGATCCCTTCTTTTTGCAGATGTTCTTCGGCCACTTCAAAATCAGGGTCGATGGTGCCTTCTTCGGTCGGCGACGCGTGAAACTCAAAGCCGTAGCTGCCATCGGCAGATTTCCACGCGCCATAGAGCTTTTTCTCACTGAGCTTGATCTGCTCCAACTCGTTACTGACGTGAGACTGACTTTCCGTCTCTCCAGAGCAGCCGTTGAGTAAAACAGCCGCAACAACAACGGTCAGTAGACGGTTAAAAGGCGTTTTCATTGGCAATTTTCTCCTGGTTGGTCAATAGACTCAATTGCTCGATGGTCTGTTTCGGATCTTTCCCGGTGAGTCGGTCTAAGCTCATCAGGTTGCTCAAAAAGCGGGCTTTTTCTTCGATCAGCTGATTGGTTTCGTCAAACAGCCGACTTTGGCTGTTAACCACATCGATATATTGGCCGATACCTGTGGTGTACTCCTGTCTGGCATTGGTCAGCACCGCTTTGGCCGCGGCAATGGTGTTCTTTCTCGCCGCAATCGAAGCGATACCGGCTTTAAGGCTGGAGTAGACCGACTTAATCGACTGTTGTATTTGATGTTGCTGAAATTGCTTGAGGTATTTCGCCTGTTCAAACTCATAGGCCGCAGACTGACTCATGTAGGTGTCACGGCCACCGGAGTATAGCGGCACCCTTAACTGAATCGAAACGGCAAAGCCGTCTTGATAAACCCGATTGCCCGGCTGATAGTTAAACGAACGGTCTAAATGGTTGTCCGAATAACTTAAGTTGGCCGTCACCGACGGCATCCACAACGAGGCATTGCGCTTGAGCTGCTGATTGGCCACTTTCATATTGGCCTCGGACAGTCGATATTGAATATTGTTGCTGAACTGCTTGAGGTAATGCCCCAACGGTTGATTGATCACCGCCAGCTCGGCAAAATTGTCCTTAAAGCCTTCAATCGCCTTGATGTCCGATTGGATCACCAACTCAAGCTGCTCAAAGGCAAGGTTTAAGTTATTTTTCGCCACTATCAAGTCAGCCTCGATAATGGCCAGCTCGGCTTTGGCCTGCGCTAAATCACTGGGCTTGGCCAAACCACTGGTGTATTGTTCGGTGATCAGCTGTTTTTGATTGGTGTAGGCAATAATGGTTTGTTCGATGTTCTTTACCCGACTTTGCATCGTCGCGATATTGATATAGCTTTGAATATACTGATTGGTATATTCATACATCGCGAATTCCATCTGAATATCAGCTCGCGCCGCAACCGCCTTACCCTCGTTGAACGCATGATAGCTCGGCATATTGAATAGCGGTTGAGAAACGGCAATTTCATAGCCCATCTGATCGCTTTGATTGAGCTGATCGGGCACCGACAACAAGTACGAATCAGAGTGAACCGCATTATTTTGATTTAAATAATTCCAACTACCAGTGGCAGCAACCGTCGGCAACAGCCCGGCAAAGGACACGTTTTCTTGTTGCTTCTCCGATTGCTGTTGTGAGGTTTGCGCTTTTAACCGCAGATTATTTTTGATCCCTACCTCATACAAGCCTTTAAAATCATTTGCACTGGCAAAACAGGAATACATTAAGACAATTGGCATCACCAATTTTACATGCTTCACAAATCCTCCGAACATTTACTTACATCTCATGCGTGAGATAACCTTCATTGCTGTCATTGAAGCTCAGCACAACCGCCGGTTTTTAACCGCAACAGGCGGATGTGTCTTATTAAATGATTTGACTCGGTGCTGGTAGCCCAAGCCATGACAACGACAAGCTTTAGACCATTGCAGCCTGAGCTTGAGGTGCCAGATAGACCCTAGGCGCCTTCGCAAATACCGGTGATCTGCACCTCGGCCAAACGGTGTGGCTCTGACATACCGGTCAGCACCAAACGATCGCCTGCAAAAGATTGACGGCCGTGGGCCACCAACATATTGTCCACCATCAACACATCCCCCGGCTGCCATTCAAAAGTGGTCTTTTCCGCTTCATAGGCATTGATCAGGGTTTCAATCACCTCAGGTTCAATGGTACTGCCATCACCATAGAAGGTGTGATTCGGATATTCCTGCTCTGAATACGAACGGCTCAAGAACTGTTGGACTTTGGGATCTAAGGTGGCAAAGTTGAAGAAAGTACAATGATTGAACCAGCAATACTCACCAGTGCCCGGATGACGCGATACCGCAGGGCGCACCTGCTTGGTGGTCAAGGTAATGTCGTTATCACCCCAGCTGAACTCAATTTGGTTGTCTTTACAGTATTGTTCGACTTCCTGCTTGTCTTCGGTTTGATAGCAGTTTTGCCAGCTAACATACATGTATTTCATGAAGTTACGCTGATACAGATAGCCTTTTTCAATCAATTTGTCTCTGATTGGCTCAGGGATACGTTGATAGATTTTGCGGGTATCGGCAAGGGGCGTACAGCCGCCGGATTCAGCCGCCACATGGCAGTTGAAGTAAATATGCAAAGGAAACGTCAAGTTGAACGATTGCTCGGTATGAAGAAAAATTTCACTCTCTTTAGGCTGAGAAGTCGAAGTATAGATGTTGCCGGAAACACTGTCGCGCGGCGATGAGCGCTCCATATATTTGATCGCATCTGAGCTGGTTGCCGCGATGACTTGCTCGAACTTTTCCGCCGAGGTGACATTAAAACCACGAAACAACACCGCGCCGTATTTCTCTTTATTGGCGGTAATGTAGGCTTTGTTTTCTTCAGCCCATTTAACGAGGTCAGTGTTGCTGTCTTTAGCAGTCAATACCAGCGGCAGGCTCTGGGTAGGAGAAATAAAGCCAGGTGTGACGCTACGCTCTGCCTGCTCGACAATAGAGGCCTGTAAGTTCATGATAAATATCCTTAATGCATTAATTTTTAATCTAAATTCATAATAGCTAAAAGCAACAACACAAGGGTAGTTTGTGCTTTTTTGTTGTTCACCGCGTGTATTATTTCAAGCCGCAAACCGCAGCTGCGCTTTTTCCTTAACTCGGCTTAAACCCGGTAGATAGAGGCGAGTTTAAGCACCACAATAACAATACAAACCCAGCGCTTTGGCAAAACAACGGTGACATCTCAGACGCAACTCGGCCGTCAAACACCCATCTTTGTTGTCTTAGCGGTGTAATTTTGACTTACGCAGAACTGCATTTAGCAGCTCTGGCTGAGCTTACGCTGTGATGCGTTTTTATCGTCTTGGACGGCATTAGGCCCATACTAATCCCCATGCTTGATAGTGGCGCGGCGATCGCAACAATAAAAAACGATTATCTTTTCATCAATAGACTTCGAACGCGGGTAGTCTAAATCACATGACTTCTTAGGGTCAAGTGTTAGGGTCTGTTTATCTTTCGACGAAAAGCGCTCAGTTAAAGTGACAAGTATGGGACCTAAATAAAAAGCCCCGGCTTACGTTCAGCTTAGGGGCTTGTTCTACTGACCGGTTTTGACTTATTTGATCACGCTTATCTCGGGCATACCGGCAAACTTCGACAGATCAGATAAAATCAACTTATCGCCCTTCTCTAGCCCGCTGAGCACTTGCACATAACGACCGCTATCGACCCCGAGCGCCACTTGAACCTGCTCGGCCTTATCTTCCGATGCGTTGACTTTAAACACCTTCACTTGAGCGTCCTGGGCGGCGTTGGTCGGCTTTTCGACATAGAAGACGTTAGACAATTGCTCGGTTAAGATCACCGCATCGATATTAAGCTCAGGTCTGGCACTGGTCGGTAGCGGTCCTTCTAGTGCCACCTCTATAGTGACATAACCATCGACAACCGCAGGATCGATACGACTCACCTTACCGTTAATTTTATCTTTTCGGGTATCGATGGTGGCGCTTTGTCCAACCACTATCTGGCTCACACGGCTTTGCGGCACCTGTACCATGGCCACCAATTCATCGGTGCCGCTAACTTGTGCCAACTGCTGACCTTGGGTCAGGCCCTGCCCCAGTTCTACTGGCAGTCGCTGCAATACCCCGGCCATCCCCGCACGTACCGTTAACTTCTCAATTAGTGATCTGTACATGTCCAGTTCACCTTGTTGTAGCTCAATCCTTTGCTGGTGATTTTTCAGCGACTCACGGTGCACCAGTTTAAGCTGTCGATAACGCCGGTTTTGAATATCAAATCGCGCCGAAAGCTGGCTTTCTTCAAGCTCTACAGCCTTTAACTCTAAGGTTGACGTGATCCCTTTTTTCACCAACTCCGCTTTGGCGATGCGGTTGAGCTTTGCCGTTTCCAACTGTGCACGAATCGATGCCAAATTGGCTTCTTCTGCCAAAAGGTCCCGTTCATTGGTTAATTTAAGTTGTCGAAGATCACCTTGTAACAAGGCCAATTGCTGCGATGCGCTAAGGGTTTGTTGCTCCAAGGCCGGATTGCTCAGCTTTAAGATCACACTGTCAGCGGTGACCGGCGCACCGGGTTTGAGCAAGATCTCCTCAACCGTCCCACGACTGCCAGCCACTAAAATCTTCTGTCTTGCCGCACGCAATACACCAAAACCATCGACTTTGACATCTAAATCACCATACTGAACAGTACCTATTAAAAGGTTACCATGGGCCACACTGGCAGCTTCGTTCGGTGTCGCAAATCCCCAATATCCCAGCCCCAAAAGACCAACTATCAAGGCGCTTGCTTTGAGTTTTTTTGACAATGTTTGGTGATTGTTTTCGGTCTTTTTAGTATCCATCACGTTCTTCTCAGTTGACTTACATTTTGTCACTTTCAGCGCCGTTTTTACGGGGCAATCTGCGCGCTTAGCAGCCGTTCAATACTTGAGCAACAACCGCACAATCAAACACCACAAAAAGCGGCCTTGAAAGTGACTTTAACCATCCTCTAACTATAACCTCAAGCAGTTGTATTTAATAGCTTTATTTAGCAAAAAAGGCATAAATAAAAAGATAATTTAAAGTCAAGTTACAGCGGCTGTTTTTTGCCAACTTTAAATCGTTTTAAAGCGCCCTTTTACGTTGCTTTGCCCCCCCTAAAAAGGTTAAAATTCGACTATAAAATCCATTATAAATTCAATACCTTAATTGAAGAATTATCATAAGCAAGAATGCTACCTAAAGGACACTTTATGAATATTGTTTTTTGTGCCGATGGAAACTTTTCCAAGTTGTTGCAGGTTGCGGCATTTTCTGTCGTCCGTACCAATCCGGGTTGCACCATCAACGTCATCAAAACCGACGAGTTTTGCACTGAAAATCTCCAACGTCTTTGTGACAGCCACAACTGCCAATTACGTATTTTCAATCTCGATGTCTGCGACAGTTTGAAAACCACCGAGCAATGGTCCAGCGCGATTTTTGCCCGCCTTGCCATTCCCGAATTCATTCCCAATGGCCGCGCGCTCTATATGGACTGCGATACCATCACCACCGGCTCTTTGGCCGAATTGTTTGAACTGGATATGGAAGGTCATGGTTTGGCCGCCGCCGATGATAAAGGCAAGGTGACCTATTTTAACTACTTTAAAAAACGCTTCGATATTCCGATGTATTTCAACTCCGGGGTATTGTTGATGGATTGCGATGCGTTAAACGAGTCAAAGTTGATGGACAAAACCATTGAACTGATTCGCGCCAACGATCAGAACCAGTTGCGCTTTACCGAC
>JBFHGJ010000009.1:0-105294 GCA_041583135.1 Alteromonadaceae bacterium
ATAGTTTGCTCACTCAAATAGGTCATTTTGTATTGCCAATTCGGCGGGATGATAGATGGTATCCCAGATGTATAAAGCCAAAACCATCCAAATATCCCACCAAAAAAAGAAATGCCAGTCAGCTTAACTGACTGGCATTAGCACGAATGCTGGCTTTTTATATATAAGGATATATGGTAACTCTATATGGTAACTCTAGGTGTTGAGGAGCATTCCTAGACTGTTACGCTCTCTTACTCGTCTAAGAAACTACGCAGTTGCTCTGAGCGTGATGGGTGTCTGAGCTTGCGTAATGCTTTGGCTTCAATCTGACGGATACGTTCACGGGTAACATCAAACTGTTTACCAACCTCTTCAAGGGTGTGGTCGGTGTTCATGTTGATACCAAAACGCATTCTAAGTACCTTCGCTTCTCTTGCCGTCAAACCGGCAAGCACTTCGCGGGTGGCCGCTTTGAGGCTTTCACCAGTAGCACTTTGGATCGGCGAGTCAATGACCGCGTCTTCAATAAAGTCACCAAGATGCGAATCTTCATCATCACCGATTGGCGTTTCCATCGAGATTGGCTCTTTGGCAATTTTCAGTACCTTGCGTACCTTGTCTTCCGGCATTTGCATACGCTCAGACAATTCTTCCGGCGACGGTTCACGACCCATTTCCTGCAACATTTGACGCGAGATACGGTTGAGCTTATTGATGGTCTCAATCATATGCACCGGAATACGAATGGTACGGGCTTGGTCGGCAATCGAACGGGTAATGGCCTGACGGATCCACCAAGTGGCGTAAGTTGAGAACTTATACCCACGACGATATTCAAATTTATCGACCGCTTTCATCAAACCGATGTTACCTTCTTGGATCAAATCCAAGAATTGCAAACCACGGTTGGTGTATTTTTTGGCAATCGAGATAACCAAACGCAAGTTGGCTTCAACCATTTCTTTTTTGGCACGACGGGCTTTGGCCTCGCCAATGCTCATACGGCGGTTGATGTCTTTGATCTCGACGATATTTAAGCCGGTATCTTTTTCAACTTGTGATAATTTGCCGATGGCACGTAAGATCTCAATACGATGGGCTTCTAAGGCCTGTGACCACTCAAGACCGGCCGCCACTTCTTTATCGAACCATTCACGATCGCTTTCATTACCGGCAAAGGCTTTAACAAATGCTTTTTTCGGCATTTTGCCCATGGTCACCGCATGCTTCATGATGATGCGTTCTTGAACACGAACACGTTCCATGGTGCTGCGAACATTTTTAACCAAGCGGTCAAATTGCTTAGGCACAAAGCGGAATTCACGGAAAACTTCAACCAAACGCTCGGTTGCTGCTTGAGACTCAGGGTGTTTACGGCCTTTGGCACGACACACCTCGATGGTTCGTTCATATTGACTGCGCAGCACATCAAAGCGCTCACGCGCCATTTCAGGATCCGGACCACTGTCGTCCTCGTCACTGCTGTCAGCAATATCTACGTCTACATCTTCATCTTCCAACTCTTCTTTTGGCACTTCAGAACCGACGTGGGTAGCGGTCGGTGCCATGTCTTGCTCGACATCATCACCAGCAAAACCACTGATGATATCAGACAGACGGATTTCTTCGGCTTCATACTTGTCCCATTGGTCTAAGATACTGGCAACTGAGCCAGGATACTCGGCCAAACAGTGAACAACGCGGTTGATCCCTTCCTCAATGCGGCGAGCGATAACGATTTCGCCTTCACGGGTCAATAGTTCAACAGTCCCCATTTCACGCATGTACATGCGCACCGGATCTGTCGTGCGGCCGATTTCTTTATCGACACTGGCTAAGGCCTGAGCCGCTTCTTCGGCAGCGTCTTCGTCCGTTGCAGTTTCCTGCATCAACAATTCATCGGCCTCGGGGGCGGTTTCGAACACCTTGATGCCCATGTCATTGATCATGCCGATGATGTCTTCAACTTGATCGGAATCGACGATCTCCTGGGGAAGGTGGTCATTTACCTCTGCAAAGGTTAGAAAGCCTTTCTCTTTGCCTTTGGCGATGAGTTGTTTAAGTTGCGACTGAGGATTTTGATCCATAGAAGAATTTCTCTTTACCCACAAGTTAGTTAGATGATGATAGTGAACCCGGCATTATAACAGCCTTTTAACCAAATGTGACTGCCCAAAGTGGTTTTGACAAAATTAAATCTGCCTTTACCGCTTCGGGCGCCTAATTGGCGTTAAATCTGAGATAAATACGTTTGCCCGTGCCCACTACTGTCATATTGTGGCGGCACCTTCAAATTTCAAGGCGCCCGCAATAATATTATTTAATGTAGCAGAGCCAAAAGAATTTGCCTTGCTAAATAGCGTAATTTAGCGCTTATTTAGCGATATCCGGTGTAATAGATTGGACATTGGCATTTTGCCCTCGGTGTCTGAGTAAGTGATCCATCAAAGTAATGGCCATCATCGCCTCGGCAATGGGCACGGCACGAATACCGACACAAGGGTCATGACGGCCTTTGGTCACCACTTCAATCGGTTCGCCACGCACATTGATAGATTGCCCCGGCACCGAAATGCTCGAAGTCGGCTTAAGCGCAATATGAGCGACAATTTCTTGTCCGGTAGAAATACCGCCTAGGATGCCACCGGCATGATTAGACAAAAAACCCTCCGGCGTCATTTCGTCACGGTGCTCAGAGCCTTTTTGCGTCACACAATCAAACCCGGCACCGATTTCAACGCCTTTGACGGCATTGATGCTCATCAGTGCATGGGCAAGATCCGCATCCAACCGGTCGAAAATCGGCTCACCGAGTCCGACAGGCACACCTGCGGCGATAACACTGACCTTAGCACCGACCGAGTTCCCTTCTTTTTTCAGCGCCTTCATGTACTCCGCCATCGGCTCGATCTTATCTTTATCAGGACAGAAAAAGGGATTATTGGCAATCTCATCCCGATCAAAGGCTTCGCTGGCAATTGGTCCAAGCTGACTTAGGTAGCCGTATATTTCAATACCGTGGTGAAGTTTAAGATATTTTTTGGCGATCGCGCCTGCGGCAACTCGAATGGCCGTTTCTCTGGCAGAAGAACGACCACCGCCTCGATAGTCGCGCAACCCGTACTTTTGCTGATAGCCGTAATCGGCATGTCCGGGACGGAACGACTCGGCAATGTTGGAATAGTCCTGTGAGCGCTGATCGGTATTCTCTATCAGCAAGCCGATAGAGGTCCCTGTGGTTTTACCCTCAAATACCCCTGAGAGAATCTTAACTTCATCTGGCTCACGACGAGCGGTGGTAAATCGTGAGGTACCCGGTTTACGGCGGTCTAAATCATGCTGAAGATCAGCTTCACACAATGGCAAATTTGGCGGACATCCATCGACAATCCCCCCTAAAGCCAAGCCATGACTTTCCCCAAAGGTTGTCACTGTGAACAACTTACCGAAACTATTACCTGACACGAATACCACCCCCCAATGTTAAAAAAACAGTTTTGCCAACCTTTAGGTTAACCGTTGAAATGCTCGCTTGCGCTTAACAATTGCTCACGAGTTAAGATAAATACGCCATGACCGCCGCGTTCGAAAATCGGCCATTCAAACGGTACTTGCGGATATTGCGCCATCAATTGCACCATCGAGTTACCGACCTCGACCACCAACAGTCCATCATCGGTCAGGTGCATAGCAGCTTCTTTGAGCATTTTGCGCGTCAATTCAAGACCATCTGGGCCACTGGCCAAACCGATGGCCGGCTCGTGAGAAAACTCATCGGGCATATCGGCCAGATCTTCGGCATCGACATAAGGCGGATTGCTGACGATAAGGTCATAGATTTGACCTTGCAGGTTCTCAAACAAGTCTGACTGCATTGGAAATACCTGCTCGCTCAAGCCATGTTCTTCAACATTGATTTCAGCGACAGCCAAGGCATCGATAGAAATATCCACCGCATCGACCTCAGCGTCATCAAAGGCATACGCCAACGCAATGGCGATACAGCCAGAGCCGGTGCACATATCTAAAACACGATGAACGCTCTTGCCCTCAAGCCAAGGTTCAAAACGCTTTTCAATCAACTCGGCAATTGGCGAGCGCGGCACCAATACGCGCTCATCGACATAAAACGGCAAACCGGCAAACCAACTTTGATTGGTTAAATAGGCAGCGGGGATCTTTTCGTCGATGCGACGCTTCACCAACTCAACGACACGCTTACGCTCTTGAGTCGTCAATCTTGACGCTTTGACGTCGGCATCGACATTGATAGGCAAGTTAAGGGCATGAAGGGTCAACGCAACGGCTTCATCCCAAGGGTTGTCGGTGCCATGGCCGTAAAACACGTCAGTTTCATTAAACCGGCTGACTGCCCAGCGGATCATATCGCCAATGGTACGAAGTTCTAATATGGCTTCGTCTAACTGCTTTTGTTCCAAGTTGAACTCCTAATTGATTTTTTGCTTCTATTCATCAGACGATTTATGATGCGCAGTGATAGTTAAACTCACAGAATGTAAGCGATGAATAAGCGTAACGACATCAACGAAGACGAATTGGCTATGTTTTATCAGGCCATCAATGATGAACAAGGGGCCACTCGCCGTATAAGGCAAGACAAAATACACCCTACACGCACTGCGAGCAAGGGAAAAACGCAACAAAAGGAAACCAGGCGTAAAGAACGTCAGGCCAGTTTCTATTTTTCCGATGATTTTGAACCTGAGTTACCCAGCGAAGGTCCCATGAGTTTTGTGCGTGAAGGTAAAGACACCTATTTGGTCAAACAGTTACGCCGTGGTGATTACCACCCGGAACTGATTTTGGATTTGCATGGTTTTAATAAAGAAAATGCCAAAATCGAACTGGCTGCGATGATAGATAAATGCCGTAAAGACCACCTACACTGCTGCTGCATTGTCCATGGCATCGGCAACCATATATTGAAGAAGAAAATACCGCATTATCTGGTGCAACATCCCTATGTCGATGCCTTTCACCAAGCGCCACTGGAATACGGCGGCAAAGGTGCGATTTTGGCGCTGATTGAAGTGGAAGAAGATATGTATCGCCGCTAGCGGCAACGCCATGGGCAAGATCTTCGTACTTGCCCTAACCTATTCTTCACAACATCCCTAAGAAGTCACCACGCATCTTGTCGCTGTCGTAAGCCATTTGTGCGACTGCGGCAGTCATAAAAATCGGGGTGGTATCAGATTGGGTCAACTCCGAGACCAAATAGCTTACCAGCGGCATATGCGACACCAAAAGCACATTTTTCGCCTGATGCTGGGCAAGCAACGCATCGATAAGATCATGGGTTTGTTTTGGGTCGGCCTCTGGCACTAGGTCATCTAGGGTCAGTTCAAGTGTCGCTGCTCCACAGGCATGTTTGACTGCCTGCCACGTCTGCTGAGCACGCACGTAAGGACTGACCAACACCAAATCAAACGGCGCCAGCTGCTGACGCAGTGATTCACCGGCGATAGTCGCCTCTCTTTGCCCGTTGGGGGTCAACTGCCTTAATGCGTCAGATGGCGCAACCGACTGTGCCTCACCGTGCCGCATAATATATATCGTTACCGACATGACCTAAGTCCTGATATCAACCTAGCATAATGAACCTGTTTCAGTTCAATTCTTTGCTATAGTAAAGAAAAATGGATCCCTAGTTTATATTAATTTAGGATAGGGTAAAAACCTGTAGTACAAATATTTGTTGTTCTTTTTGCCTGTCGTTAACTCAAGTTGCAGATATCTAAGCGCAATCGCGCCGACCTGCGTTGTGGCAACCATAAAATCCGAGCAATAAACTCAAGGAGTAACTTGATTTGATCACCAGTCCCAACGACAGCAAAAGCTATCGCGCCTTGACCTTGGATAACGGCTTGCGAGTGGTTATAGTGTCTGACCCAGACAGTGAAAAATCCGCCGCCGCGTTGACCGTCAATTGTGGTCACTTTGACGACCCCGACGACCGTCAAGGGATGGCACATTTTGTTGAGCACCTGTCGTTTTTGGGCACTCAATCGGACCCTGAGCCCGGCGCCTTCCATCAGTTTATCTCCGGCCACGGCGGCAGTCACAACGCTTGGACTGGTGCGGAGCACACCAGCTACTTTTTCGACATCAACAATGAATTCTTGCCCCAGGCCCTCAAACGCTTTAGCGATTTTTTTGTCGAGCCTTTGTTATCAAGCGAATATATTGAAAAAGAGCGTAACGCCATCGATGCCGAATACCGGCTCAAGCTCAAAGAAGACTCTCATCGAATTTATCAGGTCCATAAAGAAACCATCAACCCGGCCCACCCATTTGCCAAATTCTCGGTCGGCAACCTGCAAACCTTGGCCGATAGACCTGCTGGACCTATTCGTGCTGAGTTAGTGGCCTTTCATCAGCGCTTTTACGTGCCAAGGCTTATGACGCTGGCCGTCTTAGGCAACGGTGACTTAGAAAGTTTACAAGCTGAGGTTGAGCGCTGCTTTAACCGCTTGATTGATAGACCTGCGCCAAGTCGTGAGCTCACAATACCGCTGTATCGCCCGGAGCATCAACAGGTGGCCATCAGCATAGTGCCCCATAAGCACACTTTAAAGCTGCTGGCCAGTTTCGCCCTGCCCAATACCGATGTCCATTATCGCAATAAAACCATTGCCTATCTCGCCCATTTAATCGGCCATGAAGGCAAAGGCTCCTTACTGTCAAAACTTAAACGCCTTGGCTGGGCCAACAACCTAAGTGTTGGCCGCGGGATATCCGGCAATAACTTCAAAGACTTCAATATCAGCTTTGATTTGACCCAAGTTGGCCTTGAGCACACCGATGCCATTATGGACTTGATGTTTGAAGCAATTGACTTGGTACATCACTGTGACAATCATCAAACCCTCTATGGTGATAAGCAGAAGTTGATGCAACTGGCCTTTGACTATCAGGAAAAAACCAAGCCAATCAATCAAGTCAGCCACATCTCAACCAACATGTTCAACTACGACCCGGAACACTACCTGTGTGGCGACTACATGATGGAGGGCTTTGACGAGGCGTTGTTTAAGCAATTTGCAGCAATGCTGGTGCCGACGAATATGCGCTTGGTATACGTCTACCCGGAAGCACAAACCGACAAAGTCGCCAAGTGGTATGACACCCAATATAAGATCGAGCCGATCGCACCAGCCCAGCTAGCGCATTGGAAAAATATTCGTTATCAAGACCCTGAACTGTCCTTGCCTCAACCCAACCCTTATTTGCAAAACCCGGTGGTCATGGAACCGCGGGTAGCAGATGAGATAACCCCGACACCAGAGATCATCGACAGCGCCCCGGGCTATCAGTTCTATTTCAAGCAAGATGAAATGTTTGACGTGCCCAAAGGCCATTGCTATCTCGCCATCGACTGTCCAGATTCAACCGCTTCGGTAGTCAACATTGCCATCACCAGGCTGTTTACCGAGCTGTTTTTAGATGCCGTACTTGAAACCCACTACGACGCCGAATTGGCAGGCTTGAGCTATCACGTATACGTCCATCAAGGTGGCCTCACCATACATACCTCGGGGATCAGCACCAACCAACACCTGTTGATTGAGCAATTGCTGAGCGCGCTACATAACATGGATTTTAAACCCCAACGCTTTGCCGAACTCAAAAGTCAGTTGCACAGTCATTGGCTCAATAGTGCTAAAAGCAAGCCGGTCTCTCAACTGTTTTCCGTGTTAAGCGCCACCTTGCAACCAAACAACCCGACCATGGGACAAATGGCACAAGCCTTGGCCGAGGTCAGCTTTGAGCAGTTTATGGCCGTTTATCGCCAGCTGTTTACACAGGTGCATATCGATGTATTCGCTTATGGCAATTGGCGCAAGCCTCAGGCGCTGGCTTTATCGCAAAAGATTAAAAACTTGGTATTCGCCAAAGCCAAGCCTCATCCTGAAGTCTTTCGTCCGCTTTTGTCCCTACAGAATCATAGCCACGTCACCATCGAGCAGGCCATCGATCACGACGACAATGCCATTGTCATGTATTATCAAGCCGATAGCCGCGAACCGTTGGCTCAAGCCCAATTTATCCTGCTCAATCATGTCATCGGTCCACTGTTTTTTCATCAACTGCGCACAGAAAAGCAATTGGGCTATTTGGTCGGCACCGGTTTTGTTCCTCTGAACCGTTATCCGGGGATGGCACTTTATATTCAATCACCGGACCACCCTTCGCCACAACTGTATCATCAAATCAAAGATTTTCTTGCTATGTTTGTCGAGCAGCTCCCGCATATCAGTGCCGAACAGTGGCGCAAAGTTCAAAAAGGCGTCGTCACCCAAGTGATTGAACAAGACGCCAATTTGCGTATGCGCAGTCAGCGTTTCTGGATAGCCATCGGAAACAAAGACACAGATTTCGACGAGCCGCAGCGTATTGCCGAACAGGTTATGCAATTGACGCCAAAGGATTTGTTGCGTTTTGCCAAAGCCTTGTTTATCGATAACGGCGATAAGCAGCTTATCGCGCTAACCAAAGGCAGTGAAACTCTACCAGATCACTTGGTGCGTTATGAGCAAAGCGAACTTGCGTCACTATTATCACCTCTAAACGCCTGATTCTCGGTTAAATTTAGGTAAAAATGCGAAGCCATATGGGGTAATTGACGGACTTATCTGCAAGCAGTCAGTTTCGCTTTGACAAGGGTTGGAGCTTTGTTATATAACAACACTCACCTTTAGTTTGAAGCTCAGATAAGTTCGGCGTTTGACCCTTTTTCACCTGTTTAAGACTGTTAAGTCAGCCAAGATATTCAGCCTGATTTTTATCGCAATAATGTCCACCGGTTTTAGTCCCGACACTGTCGCAGCTACAAAATATCAGCATGTACTTTATCGCGGCCCTTTTCCCTTGTTACTGCTCGCCCTATTATTGTTGGCGCTGGTGGTGCTCGTGGTCGCGTTTGTGCGTTTAAGGCGCTATCAATCAAAGCTCAAAGCCAGTGAGGAACGTCTCAGACTGTCCCTTTGGAGTAGTGGCGATGAAGTTTGGGACTGGGATATCAACAAGGGCCTAATGCATCGCGCGGTCGAACACGCCGACACAGCCACGCCAAACTTTGCAAGTAACGACTTCCCCCCCAACAAAGACGCCATTCATCCACAAGACTTACCACGAGTCACCAAAGCCCTAAGAGATCACTTTGAAGGAATACATGAACATTTTGAAGCGACCTATCGAGTAAAAAACTCGGACAACGGCTGGATCTGGGTACTCGATAGGGGCAAGATAGTCGATGTAGACAACAACAACCAACCGGCGCGCATGACCGGCACCGTCAAAGACATTCACGAGCTGAAGAAAACCGAAGACAGGCTATATCTATTTGCCCGCTGTATGGAAAGCATCTCCGACGCCGTGCTTATTTTTGACACCAATTTTATTATCATCGACACCAACCCTTCCTATACCCGAGTCACTGGACGTACACGCGAACAGGCCGTTGGTAAACCACTGGAGCTGAGTCAGTATCCGCCAAGCTTTATTAACGCCATGAAAGTCAATGCGGCCACTGCCGGTAACTGGTTTGGTGAGATTGAAGACGTCAGGGCCGACGGTGAGGTTTATCATGTTGAGTTGACCATTGACATGATCAAAGACGAGTCCGGAGAACCCATCAATTATGTGGCGGTGTTCTCAGATATTACCGAGCGTAAAGCGGCAGAGGCGCAGTTACGAAAACTGTCCAATTCCGACCCGCTCACCGGGCTGCCCAACCGCGCCCTGTTCTACCGCAATATGAAGCGCTTGGAAGATGCCAACCATCGCCATGCCCTGTTGGTATTTGACCTCGATAACTTCAAAAAGATCAACGACTCCCTTGGCCATCATATGGGCGACATTCTGTTGTGTCGCGTCGCCGAGCGAATTCAGAGCATTGTACGTGGCCAAGACTCCATCTACCGCTTGGGCGGCGATGAGTTTGCGGTGATAATTGAACAGTCCAACGACATTCATACCATCACTTCTACCGCCAAAGAGATCTTAAGGGTCATAAACAACCCCTTTGATTTGAACAACCACGAGCTTGTGGTAACCAGCAGTATCGGCGTGGTGTTGTTCCCGGATGACGGCAACGACCCGCAAACTTTGTTGCGCAACGCCGACACCGCCATGTATCAGGCCAAAGCCGAAGGCAACCGTTATCTGTTCTTCAACGACTCAATGAACAAGCAGGCAGTCAAACGGCTACAAATTGAAACCCTGATCCGCTACGGTCTCAAAGAAGACCTCTTTAGCGTCTACTATCAACCCAAGATTGAACTCAAAACCGGTAAGCTGATAGGTATGGAAGCCCTAGTGCGCTTTATTACCCCGAAAAAGGGCCTTATCAGCCCCCTCACCTTTATTCCGGTAGCCGAAGAAACAGGCCAGATTGTCGAAGTCGGTGAAGTGGTATTGAATAAAGCCTGTGCCGATATGAAACGTTGGGTAGACAACGGCTTGTTTAACGGCCGCGTGGCGGTGAACCTCTCTGCCAAACAATTTTCAGTCAACAACCTATGTGAACGCATCGACGTCATATTAAAAGCCAATAACCTGCCCTCGGCTCACCTTGAGTTGGAGATCACCGAAGGCACCGTGATGGACAACCCAACCGACGCCATTGAAGTGATGAACCGATTGCGTCACAACGGCATCCACCTCGCCATGGATGATTTCGGCACCGGCTATTCGTCACTGGCCTACTTAAAGCGCTTTCCGCTCAACACCCTTAAAGTCGATAAAGCCTTTGTCGATGATATGCTCACCACCCAAGGGCACAACATGGTTGCCACCATCGTCACCATCGCCCATAACCTCGGGATGTCGGTGGTTGCCGAAGGGGTCGAAACCATAGAGCAGCTCAGGCCGTTACAAGACCTTAACTGCGAAGCTGTGCAAGGTTACTACTTCTCAAAACCGCTATCGAGTGTAGAATTCGAACAGTATTTGCAAGACAGCAAAGACGGTGTTTGCGTCATACCTGAATAACCTTTTAGACATCAATGAGCGCTTTGCTATTGGTCGTTGAGTCTAAGTGAAATACTTTGTTGGCGAGAATAAATGTGTTGCTTGTGGGGAGAGTAATGCCGCAGCTTAATAAGCCACGGCATCTTTGCTTATCAATAAAACGTTTTGTCGTTTTCCGCCATATCAATCAACAGCTGACAAGGCTCAAAACGCTCGCCGTATCGCTGTTGATAAGAGCGCAGTTTTGACACCACATTGGCAATGCCGACACTGTCCATATGACTAAATGGACCACCTCTAAACGGTGCAAAACCAATGCCGAAGATAGCGCCGATATCACCATCACGAGCCGAAGCGATAATGCCTTCTTCTAAACAACGTGCCGCTTCGTTGAGCATTTGCACTACGCAGCGCTCAGCCACTTCTTCGCGGTTAAGTCGTTGCACCGGCTCGATATCAAGCAGTTTATAGACAGATTCGTCCACCAGCTTTTCGCCTTTCTTCTGCTTGTTGTCATATAGGTAGAAGCCTTTTTTGTTCTTCTTCCCTTTTCTGTCATCGGCGATCAGTTTGTCAAACGCCGCAGGGGCAACAAAACGACTTCCCAGCTCCTTCTCTAAGATAGGCGAGATCTTTGCGCCGACATCGATACCGACCTCATCGAGTAAGGTAATGGGACCCACAGGGAAGCCAAAATCCATCAAAGCCGCGTCCATATGCTCAATCGGCTCGCCTTCAAGTAAAACATTGGCCGCTTCATTCATATACAGCGCCAAAATACGATTGACATAAAAACCGGCGCCATCTTTGACCACAATCGGTGTCTTGCCTTGTTTTCTGGCAAAGGCAACGGTGGTGGCAATGGTTTGCGCCGAGGTTTTCTCGTGAGCAATCACCTCAACTAGCGGCATTTTATCCACCGGTGAGAAATAATGCAGACCGATAACATTTTCCGGTCGTGCCGCCTTCTCTGCTATCTGCCGAATCGGTAACGACGAGGTATTAGTGGCAAAGATAGTATCTTCGCGGCAGTTTTCCTCAACATCGGCAACCATTTTTTGCTTCAGCGCCAAGTCTTCGAAAACGGCTTCAACCACGATATCGGCATCGTGAAAGCCGACATACTCGGTAGAGCCGGTCAACATATTCATTTTCTGCTGCATATCGGCATAGCTCATAAACCGGCGTTTAACCTTTTTATTAAGCAGATCATAGCCATAGCGCATCGCATGAATGATACCTTCATGACTGATGTCTTTAATCCGCGTTGGAATGTTGGCTTTGTTGACCGTCACATGGGCAATACCACCGCCCATCAGGCCGCCACCAAGTACCGCCGCTTTGTGCACTTTTTTCGGCTCGGCGCCATCGACAGCAGTCTCTTTTTTCATTTCGGTGGTGGCAAAGAAAATAGAGCGCAACGCCTTTGACTCAGCGCTCATACATAGCTGACCAAAACGTTTGGCCTCTAATGCCAAACCGGCCTTAAAGCCTTTGTTGGCACCGGTTTCAATCACCTCTAAGATCTTCTCCGCTGCCGGATAGTTGCCACGGGTTTTCTCTAGCGTTTTCTTTTGCGCCTGCTCAAATAGCACCTTACGGCCCATAGAGACATTCTCTAATGCCTTACCCAGCAGGTTAAGTTCAACCTTTTTGCGCTTAGGTTTACCGGCCAAAGCCATTTTCATCGCGGCATCGAGTAAAATCGAATGGGGCACCATGTCATCCACTAAGCCGGACTTAAGCGCTTGTTTGGCGCGCAGTTGCTTACCGGTTAAAATCAAATCCAACGACTTTTGCAGGCCGACTAAACGTGGCATACGCTGCGTACCGCCACTGCCTGGCAACAAACCCAGTTGCACCTCAGGTAAACCCAATTGCGTTTTGTCGCTATCGGTGCAAACTCGGCCATGACAGGCCAGCGCAAATTCCAATCCGCCACCTAAACAGGCGCCATGAATTGCCGCAATAACAGGCAACTTAAAGTTTTCAAGCTCATCAAACAGCTGCTGACCGGTACGGGCCAGTTCTTCAGCTTCCTCTGCGGTATTACAGGCATCGAGCATTGAGATATCGGCACCAGCGATAAAACTATCGGGCTTGCCGGAGATCACCACCACCCCTTTAACGCTCGGCTCTGCATTGATCTGCGCCAAAATATCGCGAATTTGCGGGGCAAACTCCGCTCTTAGCGTGTTCATCGACTCGCCGGGAATATCCATCGTGACAACCGCAACGCCGTTGTCATTGAACGCCAGTGAAAAAATCGATTGCTGTGACATTATTCAACCTCCACTATCATTGCTGCGCCCAGACCTCCGGCCGCGCAGGCAGTGGTAAGCCCTACGCCACCACCACGTCTTCTTAATTCATTAATGGTTTGAGTGATGAGTCTAGTGCCGGTTGCAGCAAAAGGATGACCATAAGCCAAAGAGCCGCCGTTGACGTTAAACTTAGCCATATCCACATCACCAATGGCTTGACTGCGGCCCAATTTTTCTTGGGCAAACTTTGCGCTCGACCACATTTTCAAGTTCGCTAGCGTCTGCGCCGCAAAGGCTTCATGCATTTCAATCAAGTCCAAATCTTGCAAAGTCATGCCAGCTCGGTCTAACGCCAAAGGCGTAGCATAAGAAGGCCCCATCAGCATATCGTCATAAACATCAATGGCCGAGAAAGCATAGCTCTTAATGTAACCCAGTGGCGTATAACCTAACTCTTTGGCGCGGCCTTCACGCATCAAGATCACCGCCGAAGCACCATCGGTCAAAGGCGTCGCATTGGCGGCCGTTACCGTACCGTGCTTTTTATCAAACACAGGACGCAATTTGGCGTAGCCTTCAATCGTTGAGTTGGTACGCACGTTATTGTCCATTTCAAATGCTTTTTTATAAGGCTCAGGATAGGCCACCATCACTTCATCTTTGAGTTTGCCGCTGGCCCAGGTTTCAGCCGCCAAAGAGTGCGAACGATGCGCCAATTCGTCTTGCGCCTGACGGGTAATACCGTGGGTTTTGGCCATTTGCTCGGCCGTTTGGCCCATGCTTAGCCCGGTCGAATACTCGGCAATGGCCGGTGGTACCGGCAAGATGTCCTTAATGCCCAACTGACGAATAATCGACAAACGTTGCATTAAGGTTTTGGCTTTAGATAAGTCGAGCAAGGCGCGAGCAAACTTTTTCGATGCCTGAATTGGCACCACAGAAGAAGAATCGGCACCACCTGCAATACCGATCTCCACAGTACCGGCCATAATAGACTCGGTAATATTGACCACCGATTGGAAGCTGGTGGCACAAGCACGGGTAACAGAATAGGCGTCGGTGTGAATATTCATTCCGGTGCCCAGCACAATCTCACGGGCAATATTGGGAGCGGCAGGCATTTGCACCACCTGACCGTAGACCACCTGATCAATCAGTTTTGGATCAAGGGCTGCGCGGATCAACATCTCGTTGACCACCATCTTACCCATATCTAAAGCAGACACCCCATGAAAATCCGTTGCCTGCTTGGCAAAAGGAGTTCTAAGACCTGCGACGACGGCAATCCGCTCACCGCTATGCGTTGTTAGTTTCTGTTGCGCAGCCATGTATAACCTCTATATGTTATCGAGACCTTCGATTGCTACCGAAGAAGTGGTCTGACCTGTTAAAAGTTGCACCATTGTAACCCGTTTTCACGCAAATTCAATGCCCTTGGCGCAAAGGCATAAAATGCACTCACTCGTTTTCATCCGGGAAAAGACGCCTCTGGGCTTTTTCTTCGAGCACCGGGTTCATTCCATTTATCTCACCGCGAGTCCCCTAGGACATCGAGTTCAGAATGGGCACTCACTAAATACTAGGGGGTTTTGGTCACTTTAGATAAACATTTTTGTGAAAAAATCTCTAGGCTTTGCTTTTATTGCCATCAGAGATTGAAATCGCCCAAACACAGCCTGATAGACAAAAGTAAAAATAATTAACATAATGTAACGAATTAGCCCTTTGCTCTTAATGGGTTTCCTTTTACTATTTCCAAACAGAAAAAAGCAAGTGGCGGCCATTGCGCGCCTAGCTCCCCGCTTTTTGAACTTGAATTTTTGAAAAGCTACCCCATAAAGCGGTTAACACAATCAGAGCGTAAATTTACCATTATGGCATTTGAACAATTTGCATCGTTACGAGAGTATTTAGATTCTCAAGTTATCGGTCAGCCCAGTCTGACAGAAAGTATTCTCATTGCCCTACTGGCCGACGGTCACCTGTTGGTCGAAGGTCCGCCGGGATTGGCAAAAACCCGTGCCATCAATGCCTTGGCCGATGGCATTGAAGGTAACTTTCACCGCATTCAGTTCACCCCCGACCTGTTACCGGCGGATTTAACCGGCACCGATATTTATCGTCCTGAAACCGGCGCCTTCGAGTTTCAAAAAGGCCCGTTGTTTCACAACCTAATCTTAGCCGATGAGATCAACCGCGCCCCAGCCAAAGTGCAATCGGCACTGCTGGAGGCCATGGCTGAACGTCAAGTGACCGTCGGTAAGAAAACCTACAAGCTGTCACCATTGTTTTTGGTCATGGCCACGCAAAACCCATTAGAGCAAGAGGGGACCTACCCGTTGCCGGAAGCGCAGCTCGACCGCTTCTTAATGCACATCAACATCGACTACCCCGATGCCAGGACCGAACTGGAGATCCTTAAGCTCACTCGAGGTGAAGCCTTAAACCAAGACAAAAAAGCCATTAGCGAATTAAAAGCCGATGATATCTTTGCCGCGCGCAAAGCCATTTTAAATATTCATTTGGCCCCAGCCCTTGAAGAATATATCGTACAGCTGGTTATCGCCACCCGCACCCCAGAAAAATACGACAATGCACTGGCAAACTGGATAGCCTTTGGCGCCAGTCCAAGAGCCACGATTTCATTGGATCGTTGCGCCCGTGCCAAAGCTTGGCTTGCCGGACGTGACTTTGTCACCCCAGAGGACATTCAAGCGGTGTACTTCAATGTGCTGAGACATCGTTTGCTGATCAGCTACGAGGCAGAGGCCGAAGGCATGACCTCAGATAAGGTGCTGGCACGTATTTTGGATTTTGTTGCCGTCCCCTAATGCTGGAGTCATTTAGCGTATGAAATGGTGGCAGACACAAACCGAGTCAGTTGAAGTCCCCGACTTCAGCCAATGGTTTGCCAACAGCAAAAGCAATGGCGTCACCTTATCGGTAGACGAGCTGTTGCAGTACCAGCAAAAATCCAGTCTGCTCGACCTCTCGCCACGAGTAACCAACCAGTCTAAACTGGCGGGCAACTATCTGGCCAAGAGTAAAGGCCGTGGCATGGAGTTTGATGAAGTACGTCACTACAATCCGGGTGATGACATCAGAACCATCGACTGGCGCGTTACCGCACGCACCGGCAAAACCCACACGAAGCTGTTTCGCGAAGAAAAAGAGCGGCCCATTTTTGTCCTCGTAGACCTATCTGACAACATGTATTTTGGCTCTCGATTGCTATTTAAATCGGTGCAGGCGGCTCATCTTGCGGCGCTTATCGCTTGGAACGCAAAAAGCCGTGGCGATAAAGTCGGCGGCTTAGTGTTTAATCAAAACCAACATCGCGAACTCAAACCCAAGAGCCGTCAACATGGGGTGTTGCAGCTACTTCATGCGCTTACCTCCATTCACCAGCAGGGCATCGACAGCCTAGAGCAGGTTACCCCGAACACAAACAACGAACCGCTGGCCGAAGCCTGTGCCAGATTGCGCCGCCTTGCCCGCCCCGGTTCCTTAGTGTTTGTGATCAGCGACTTTAAACACATCGGCGACATGACCATCAAACACTTAAGTCAAATTGCTCGACACTGTGAGGTGGTGGCCTGTGAGATCACCGATCCGATGGAGCATGAGCTGCCACATACCGAGCAAAAACAACGCTTGCAAGTCACCGATGGCAAACGTAGACAACACATTCTTTTGGGCGATGCCCGTAGCGAAACCGCGTATAAGTCGCAAGCGACCGAACGCTTTGAGCAACAGCATCAACTGCTGAAAAAGCACAAGATTCAACTCAATCAAGTGACTGCCGGTCAACCTTTAGAGCAACAATTAAAGGGAGCGAAAAGGCTATGACACCACCAGAGTTACCTATAGCCGATCTTCACCTACCACCAGCGATATCCTTTTGGCCGCTTGCACCCGGCTGGTGGTTGTTGGCCGGGCTTATAATACTCTTTTTTAGCCTACTGCTATGGGCAATATGGCGCTTCAAATTGCGCCGTGTACAAAGAAACCTTGCACTTAATACCCTTGATGCCATCGACCTGCAGTCATATACCGCTGCGGAGCAAATCAATCAGGTACTCAAGCGCGCCGCACTGGCCTACCTGCCCCGAGAGGTCATTGCACCGTTAAATGGACAGATGTGGAAACGCTTTTTGCTAATGACCTTAGACAAACAAGAGGTCGAGTTCGAAGACCAATGGCTGCAATTTGCCTATAGTGCCAAGGTCGATCAACAAAGTATTTATCGTTACTACAGCTTTGCCCGGTTGTGGCTCAGTACAGCCCTGCCGCTCAACAAAAAGCTAGTTAAACTACTCTTAAGTGCAGCGGCCAAAGATAAAGCTCACGCCCAGCGGAGTGCCGTACAATGATAGAGTTTGCTTGGATAGAAGTATTTTACCTATTACCCTTGCCGCTATTGGCGCTGTTGTTGCCCAAAGTCAATCAACAACGCGGCGCGGCGCTTAGAATTCCACAGCTCAACTTACCCCAACAAGGCAGTGATCAGCAGCAACGCCAAAGCAGCCTGAGGTATCTCCTGCCCATATTGATTTGGGCTTTACTGGTTACCAGCGCCGCTAAACCCCAATGGCTCGGAGAGCCAATTACCCTGCCGAGCGAAGGACGGGACCTAATGATAGCGGTGGACCTCTCAGGTAGTATGGAAATTGAAGATATGCAGGTAGCTGGCCAGTCGGTAAACCGTCTTGAGATGATAAAACATGTACTTGGCGACTTTATCAAAAGGCGGGTCGGCGACCGCTTGGGACTGATCTTGTTTGCCGATACCGCATTTTTGCAAACGCCACTGACCCATGACCGCGATACCGTCCAGCAAATGCTGGATGAATCAGTGTTGGGGCTGGTGGGCGAAAAAACCGCCATCGGCGATGCCCTTGGGCTTGCGGCGAAAAAATTCGAAGAAGAATCAGACACCAATAAGGTGCTGATCCTATTGACCGACGGCCAAAACACCGCCGGTAACATCGACCCACAAGAGGCGTTGAAAATCGCCAAAGCCAAAGGCATTACCGTCTATACCATCGGGGTTGGCGCCGATGAAATGGTGGTGCAGAGCTTTTTCGGCAACCGTCGCATCAACCCATCGCAAGACCTTGATGAACAAATGCTCAGTAACATAGCGCAAACCACCGGTGGCCAGTATTTTCGTGCCAGAGACACCCAAGGGCTTGAACAAATATACTTGATACTCGATGAATTAGAACCCATTGCCAAAGACACCCTCACCATGCGACCGCTCAATGCCCTGTTTTATTATCCGCTTGGTGTGGCATTGATCTTGTCTGTATGGCTGGCCTTATGGCGCCGTTTTTTAAAAGGCACTTTCGGCGGCAAATTGCCCGATGAAAGTCGCAGCGGAGCTTAGCGCATGAGTGGAGTACAAATATGATGGCCGATTTTCATTTTGTCAGACCGCTGTGGTTTGTTGCCCTGTTGCCGATGATTTGGCTGATTTGGCAAATCACACGCTATAAAGCCAACGCTGGCGGTTGGCAGCGGATCATTCCGCCGCATTTGGTCAACCACCTCATACAAGGTAAAAATGCCAAACAACACCAACCCTATTGGCTTTTGGCGCTTGCTTGGCTGCTGGTCGTGGTGGCCCTAGCCGGACCAAGCTGGGAGAAGCTGCCACAACCTGTCTATCAAACCAATACAGGGAAAGTGATTGTGATGGATATGTCGGTCTCGATGCATTCGACCGACTTAACCCCAGATAGATTAACCAAAGCCCGATTTAAAGCCATTGACCTGATTGAACGGATAGATGATGCCGACATGGGGCTTGTTGCCTATTCTGGTGACGCTTTTGTGATTTCACCTTTAACGGCCGACAGTAAAAACCTAACCGCCTTAGTGCCTAGTCTGTCACCGGGGATCATGCCGGTATCAGGTTCCAACCCCATCACCGGCATAATGCTGGCCGATGAACTGTTAAAAAATGCCGGTTATGCCCGAGGCGAGATCTTCTTACTGACCGATGGCATTGAAATGGCCGATGTGCCGGTAATTGACGAATTTTTACGCACCGTGAGTCATCGGGTCTCCGTACTTGGCATCGGCACCGCCGAAGGGGCGCCGATTAAGCTGCCAAGCGGAGAGCTACTTAAAGACAGAAGGGGCAGCATTACCATCCCTAAGCTCAATGACGGCCCTTTGCGTAAAATTGCGCAAAGCACCGGAGGCGTTTATAGCCGCATAACCAGCACAGATATCGATATTCAAACGTTGGCCAAGCAACAAGCCATCAGCCATGAAGCGAAAAAAGACCAAGAGCAGCTACATCAAGGCGACCAGTATAAAGAATTTGGCCCGGTGTTGGTGTTGATACTTTTGCCATTTGCCGCTTATGCGTTTCGTCGCGGTCTCGTTGTTTGTATCGCCTTAAGCTTTGCACTGCTCAATCCAAAACCTGCCCATGCCGGCTGGTGGCAAGACCTATGGCAAACCAAAGATCAGCAAGCTTATGAGCTGTTTCACCAAGACAAATACTCAGACGCTGCCGCCAACTTTGAAGATCCCAACTGGAAAGGCGCCAGCCTTTATCGTAGCGGTGACTATGAGGGGGCTTTGAGCGAGTTTCAAAAATCCGATACCGCCTCCAGCTTATATAACCAAGGCAATGCCTTAGCCCAGTTAAAACGCTTCGATGAAGCGATTGATGCCTACAAACAAGCACTGCAAAAAGCACCAGAAATGCAAGATGCCAAGAACAACATTGAACTGCTTGAACAACTCAAAAAGCAACAAGAGCAGCAGCAACAGCAGCAAGGTGGTCAGGACCAACAGCAGCAGAACCAACAAGACCAGCAAAATCAGCAGCAAGGTCAGGATGGTCAAGAAGGCCAAGACCAGCAACAAAGCCAAGATGGCGAGCAGTCGGATGAGCAGCAAAGCGCTGACGAGCAACAGCAAGAAAAGGACAAACAAGACCCGCAAAGCCGAGCAAACAATCAACAAAGTGACGAAGAAAATGATCCACAGAACCGCCAAGCCAAAGGGGATGACGCGGAAAAAGACTTAGACGGTATGCAACAGCAGAAAAAGCCCGGCGAACAGCGCGACGAAGAACAACCGCCTGAAGGCGAAGAAGCACAGCAGCTAAAACCTGAGGAGTCACAATTGAGCCGGGAAGAAAAAGAACAGATGCAAGAAATTCAGCAGCTGCTGCGCAAGATACCGGACGATCCCTCTATCTTGCTGCGCAATAAAATGCGGCTGGAATATCAAAAACGCAAATATCAACAGCAACAAAATACCCCACCGGGAGAATAACCGTGGTAATTCGTGTGATCCTATCTTTGGCATTGCTGATGAGCTTTGCCACACAAGCCTTGACCCAGTTGTCGGCCAGTGTCGATAAAAACCCCGTGATGCAAAATGAGTCGTTGATCCTAACCTTAGTAGCCGATGACCACTTAAGAGGCAATGCCCTTGATTTTAACGTTCTGACACCACTTTTTAATGTGGTGCGCATAACCCCAACCACACGAACTCAAATCATCAATGACAACGTCAGCAATATGACGGTTTGGGAAGTGGTATTACTGCCTAAAGAGCCGGGACGTGTGGTGATCCCAGGTTTTAGCGCCCAAGGCGTATCCAGCGACCCAATCGAGCTTGAAATACTGCCAGAAGGACAAAGTAGCCAAGGTAAAGCCAAAGAATACTTCCTAGAAACCAGCGTCGATAAGACCAGCGCTTACCTACAAAGCGCCATTACCTACACCTCCAAGCTTTATTTGTCTTTGGATTTTCAGCGCGGCAGCCTAACCGAACCGCAAATGGAAAATGCCAACATTGCGCAAATTGGCGATAAGCAAGATGCCGAATCTTCAGAGATTCGAAACGGCGTGCGCTATCGCGTGATCACCCGAGTCTATTCCATTACCCCGCAGCGTAGCGGCACCTACACCATTACCCCGCCACTGTTTAGCGGTGAGCTTATCGTCAATCGCCGTCGTACATTCTTATCTGGATTTAACGACACCAAACCGGTTAGCGTCGCCGGAGACAAAATAACCATTGAAGTATTGCCTATTCCACAGGACTACCAGGGGCAATGGTTACCAAGCGAAAAAGTGGTGCTGCAAGAGCAATGGAAACCTCAGGCCAACAGCTACAAAGTCGGCGACCCCATCACCCGCACTATCACTTTAAGCGCCATAGGTGTCAATGAAGAACAACTGCCGGAAATCGAAGTCAGCTACCCGGACACGGTTAAAACCTATCCCGACCAATCAACGCTAAACTCGGCCACCAAAAACAACCGCTTGATTGCACAACGGATCGATACCGTTGCCATTGTCCCGGCAAAACCCGGACAGTTGCTATTACCTGAGGTTAAGGTGCCATGGTTTAACACCAACACCAATCAAACCGAATTTGCCACCTTGCCTGCAAAAACCATCCATGTCGAACCGGCGCAGGTCAAGCCAATCGATAGCCAAGGTGTTGCACCTATCGCCAGTGAACAGTCGCAAACCTCACCACAACCGACAGAGGTGGTCACTGAAATTAAAGAAGTGCCGGTCAACAGCCTGATGACTTGGGGCTTTTTAGCCGCTTGGCTGCTCACCCTAGTGGGCTGGATTGTGCACGTCAGCCTACTTAAATCAAAACACAAAGCCGCACAACAGCAAAACGATTCACAAGGGGCGACTTTAGGCCGCACCTATTGGAACCTGTTCGACAAAGCCTGCAAGGCTGGCGACGGTCACGCGGCCAGTAAAGAGCTGGTGCGCTGGGCCCGCGCCCGCTGGCCAGTACAGCACTTTACCACCACCATGGAAGTGGCACAGTTTTTAGGTAGCGACGAAGTCATCAGCGCAGTCAAAGAACTACAAGCCTCACTCTATGGCCCGAAACGCAACAATTGGAATGGCGAAGCGCTACATACCGCCGTATCAAACAACAAAAACCCCAAGAGTGAGCAAAAAGGCCAAACCTTTGAGCCACTGCATCCCTAATACATAGGCGCCAGCTAGAAGCTGGCGCCCCTTCTAAACCATGCTAGCCATTATGCTTTTCGATATGAGTGAAAAGCTTTCAATTGCCCACCTTGCGCACTATCATGGTCGCACAACAATGAAAAAATAACTTTTGGTAAATATTTTGCGATTTGGTGGAAATAAAACTGACCAGGCGCAGGTCTTTTCTGATATGGCCAGTAAACAGAAAAGATATGAAGCCCTTGTCAAAGCCTACCATGGTGATATTTATCGCTATGCCTATTGGCTGGTGCACGATAAGGACATCGCAGAGGATATAGTTCAAGAAACCTTTTTGAGGGCTTGGAAAGCATTGGACTCCCTTGAAGAAGAGTCTAAGGCCAAAGCGTGGCTTATCACGATTTTACGTCGTGAAAATGCCAGACGCTTTGAGCGCAAGCAGCTTAACTTGGTGGACATTGACGACCATGCGGTGGCCGATATTCAAGGGCTGACAAACGAAGCGAGTATGGAGCAACAACTGATCCGTCGGCAAATTTTGAAATTATCCGATGAGTATCGTGATCCGTTGTTGTTGCAGGTGGTCGGCGGATTTTCCGGTGAAGAAATAGCCGACATTTTATCGCTCAACAAAAACACCGTTATGACCCGATTGTTTCGTGCGAGAAATCAGCTCAAAGACAATCTAGAGACTAACCAAACCATGGGGCAGTTAAATGGATGATTTAGAATTCCGTAGAACCGTTTATGCCGATCCCCATACTGAGGATGCGCAGGTTAAACAAAGTGCCGAGCAAGATAAGGGCAAGCAGGCGTTTATTGACGACATGCGGGCCTTTGACGGTAAATTGGCGAACGCACTTAAGGTGCCAGTACCGGAGAACTTGTGTGAGCGGCTGATCCTCAGACAATCCCTTGAGAGCCATAAGCAAGACCGCAGGCGTACCCGCTGGCACATCGCCATGGCCGCTTCTGTCGCCTTTGCCGTCGGACTGACGGTCCATATGCTCTATCAGCCGTTTGCCGGAGACAGCATCGGCACTTATTCATTGGCGCATGTCAACCATGGCATAGATCACCTTTACAATGCCAATGAAAATAACAGCGTCGATCAGCTCAATGTCAAACTTGCCCGCTTTGGCGGTCATTTCAACTCGGCAATGGGCAAAGCCATTTTTTCAAATTATTGTGATTTTGCCGGTGTCACCAGCTTACACTTGATCTTTGAAAATGAACTTGGCCGGATCAGCGTTTTTGTTACCCCTGCCGATGCCGACTTTAAATTTGTCGAAGACTTTTCCGATGAACATTTTGTCGGTAAGGCCTTGGCCTATGAGCGTGCCATGGTGACGATTGTCGGTGACAAGGACAAACCGCTTGGCGATTTTACCCAGCGCCTTAAGGACAATATCAGCTGGGAGATCTGATACATTTATGCCATTGACGCCGAACGCTTTATTTAGCACGATGTAGTGCTGTTATCTCGTTCATCTAGGCGTCAATTCATGCGTTATCGTTCTTTTGTTGTCATATCTTCAGCCTTGTTGCTCAGTGCCTGTAGTCGATTGAGCACCGAGCGCGCCATAGAGATCCCCTTTGTATTAAACTTTCACAACCAAACCATCGCTTGTGGCAACGCCATTGATGGCCTTGCGTTAAAAGACTTTCGTTTTTACCTGCACAATGTTGAGTTTCAAACCCGTGACGGTCAATGGCAAGCGCTGACGTTAGCCAGCGATAGCCGCTGGCAAGACGGCACCACTGCGCTGATTGACTTTGAAGACGCCAGCGCCGGTTGTGAGTTGGGTAACCCCGCAGTCAATTCCGTGGTCAAAGGCCACTTAAAACCAGGCGATTACAGCGCAATGCGTTTTACCATAGGTGTGCCGTTTGCCGCCAACCACCAAAACCCCCTGACAGCAAAAGCGCCACTTAACGAGTCATCAATGCACTGGCATTGGCAATCGGGTTATAAATTTGTCCGTGCCGAATTCAACTATCATGATCAAAGTCGCCGCGTGCATTTGGGCAGCTTGCAATGTATCGGGGAAATCGACAACATCACGCAGTGTAAACAGCCAAACCGTCCGACCATAACCCTTGAACACTTTATCCCCGGGGTCAATGCCGTCGCCATCTCTTTAGATGAACTGTTTGCCTCCAATACTGAGCTGCAATCTAAACTCACCTGCATGGGCGATGATGAAAATCCTTGGTGTCGTAGCGCTTTAAACTGGCTTGGTTTGAACGGCGATAAAGGCCATGGTTTCGGTATCACAACAGCTGTCAAAGCACCGAAGGAACGATGATGAAAAAAGTATGGTCACTGAGTCTGTTGTGCCTTGTCGTTTTATCCGGCTGTGATGGCTTCAACAGCACAACAGAATTTCGCTGGCAACTGCCACAGGGAACCCCACCACCGGTAGTACCACAGGACAACCCGATGTCACACGCCAAAGTGAGCCTCGGCAGACATCTGTTTTACGACAAGCGCCTTTCTGGCAATGACACCATCTCTTGTGCCAGCTGTCATCATCAAGATAAAGCCTTTACTGACGGTTTAAAGGGCTCGTTAGGTATTACCGGCGACATCACGGTGCGCAATGCCATGAGTTTAACCAACGTCGCCTACAATCAAAATTTCACTTGGGCCAACCCATTGGCCACCAAGTTGGAGCATCAAGCAAGGTTTCCGTTATTTGGCGAGTCCCCGGTAGAGATGGGACTAAGCGGCAAAGAGCAAATGGTCTTGGCCAAACTCAAGCAAGATGCCGTTTATCAAAAGCTGTTCAAGCAAAGCTTTAGCGATGAAGCCGACCCATTTACCATGAACAATGTGATCAAAGCCATCAGCAGTTTTCAGCGCACCTTGTTGAGTTTTGATTCCCCTTACGATCGCTACCTCAGAGGCGAGAAAACCTCCTTTGGCGAGTCTGAAAAGCGCGGTATGCAACTGTTCTTCTCAGAAAAGGCCGAGTGTTTTCACTGCCATGGCGGGTTTAACTTTAGCGACAGTGCCAGACACGAAAATGACAATACGCCCGCCCAGCGCTTCCACAATAACGGCCTATACAACGTCGATGGCCGTGGCGCCTACCCCAAGTCAGACCGAGGTTTGTATGATTTGACCGCGAACAAAAACGACATGGGTAAATTTAAAGCGCCAACCCTTCGCAACATTGAGTTAACCGCACCATATATGCATGACGGTAGCATTGCGACGTTAGAAGCGGTAGTTGACCATTATATCAGCGGCGGTAGAGACATCAGAGAAGGCCCCAACACAGGCTTTGGTTCAATTAACCCATTCAAAAGCGAGTTTGTACCTGGGCTGACATTAACGACGCAAGAGCGTGCTGATCTACTTAACTTTTTGCGTAGCCTCACCGACTCGCACTTTATCAGCAACCCGGATTTTTCAGACCCTTGGTCTAATAACCGTCAATCAACATCAAGCGACAGATAAAAGCATTGCAACACCCGAGCCTTAGGCATACAATGAGCGTTAACCCTAGGGGATGATTTTGGATTCGACAGGATTCACGAACCTTGAGGTGCATGTCGAGGATGTGGTTGGCCTCGTAAAAAAACCACAAACTAATAGTTGCAAACGACGAAACGTTCGCACTAGCAGCTTAATGCTAGCCTTCCGCCAAAGTGTCTCCAATGCGCTTGGGTCTGTGAAGGTCATATCACATTGGATAGCGAGGGAAACCTGCCTGGGGTTGAACCGCGAAACAGTACCAGGCTCGCCAATGTAATGCCTGTCGTTCGGCAGAGCATTGGTTAACCTAAAGAGCGACTAAACATGTAGGACCGAGGGGCTAGGCTTTCTGGACGGGGGTTCAACTCCCCCCATCTCCACCAAAATCTAGTCAGACACAATGAGTGTCTAAGACCGAAAAGCCGTGAACTCGCAAGAGCCACGGTTTTTTTGTGTCTATTTTTTACCTCTAAGCTATCGACAGTATGCTCGCGGCTTTGGCTTCCTGCGTCGCTCTACCTCCTTCTTCCTGAAGTCGCCGGCACTGTCTACTCTTTACGTCCCTGTTGATCCTCCATCATCCATGATGGCGGTGCGCGTGAACCTCATTATTTGCCTTTTGTGATGGGGATGGTTTCGGTGGTGCCAAACGTCCATGTTGATCCTCCATCGTCCATGATGGTGGTGCGCGTGGCACACCCTACATTATATATATCTCCGTTGTAGGGTGCGCCGCGCGCACCAAACCGTATTAACAATCTTTTTCTTGGCATTGGCTTGGGCGGTGCTTATCATCCCTGTAAAGAAAAGGCCAACCCTTAAAAGGATTGGCCTTTTGAATATTTAGGGCGCTATACCGCTCCTGTATTTATGAACGTTCACAGTTAAAGGGATAGTTTAATCAAAGTTAATCCCAAGATGCAGCACAGTTGCCGAAAATATCAATGCTTGCATTAGCTAGGACTCAAACCTAACGCTTGAAAATAAAGCGACCCGACAAAGTGTGTTTGGCGTCAAGTCACTTTTTACCCAGCCAACCCAAGACTAGGCGCTAATCGACGTCTACGCCAATAAAAACAAGCCATAACAGATCAAAAACCCCATGGTCTGACCAGCTTGGCTGATTTAGCGCTTATTTAACGCCTGATTTAAACAACGCTCTTGTTTTGCCTGATCTTTTTCGGCCAAACATTGGGCGAGTAAATTCCTCAAGGCGTTTTGATTGATGGCGGCGCTGGGTGTGGGCGTATATTTGGACAAACAGTTGGCCATCAGGCGATGATCGGCCCGGCCGCCACGCATTGAGTTTTTCAAGCAAAACTGCCGTTGCTCATAGCTGTATGACTTTATATTGCAAGCCGCTTCGTTGCTCTTACGACGCCAGCCACGCTTTAACATACATTGCTCAATGGCATTGTCATCGTTTAAATGGTTGTATTTGCAGGCCTGAAAATCGGCGGTGGAGTTTTCAATATGAGGATGCACCCAAGCGACACATATCGGAGCACCGAGCACATAACTCCTTTGTGGTTTGCTCGGTTCGGGTTGTGTTGCCGCGCAGCCACTCAACAGCGCACACAACAGCAGCATTCGGTAAACGCCCATCGGTTGTCCTTTGATTTTGCCAAAGCCGTTATTAAAGCCTGTTTTGCGGTTAAATAACAGTGTCAATCGCACTAAACGGCTCCACCCCATCACAATCACAAGCTACGTTTTATTGACACTGAGGATAAAAAATTGGCGTTTTCAGTGATGTTTTATTGACTTTTACAGCAAAAAATTGGCGCTTTTAACTCAACCACACGTTGATTCTAAAATACCAACTAAAAACATTTAAATTCAAATACTTGTAAAAACAAAAAATCTGATTTTTCTTGTTGGTTTTAATCAAAAGTGTGAAGCGCTTCACACTTTTAAAACAACCACAGAGGTATCCTTATAAACACTGGCGAATGACGTCAGTGTTGGTAAGACTTGGACCAGCAGGAGTATCCCATGAGCTATCACAAGCAACTACAAAAACAAAAACGCAAACAAATGGCTATGGTAAAGGAAAAACAGAACAGACCAAAAAACAATGCTTATTCGCAAGCAGTGACCGGTGGCACATGGAAAGTGGTCCTGAGCATCATGACGCTCGCCGGGGTCATCGTCTACACCCTCAATACCTATCCGGGTATGTAGAGTGTCGATAGCAACAGAATCGTCGCAAGGATAGTGACCAACCAAAAAAGCCTACGGCGCAAAAGCGATTTTGCGCCGTAGGCTTTTTTCTTCTAACGCCGTTTACCACCAAGGCTGGCCAACTTGGCTTTAAATAGCTGTTCTTCTGCACTGTCATGGGTGCGCTCTAACGCCTTGAGCAGCTGAGTTCTGGCGGCAGTGGTCTTGCCCATTAAATAGTAGGCTTTGGCCGCCCCCAAATAGCCGTGAGGGAGATAATGCGCCTTTTCGATGCTTTTACGATAAAATCTTAGCGCCTTTATCGGCTCCTGGTTTGCCAAGGCTTCGTCAGCCAAGCGCAAATAGGGAAAAGGGCTAGGATCATCCAATCGCTCCAGCCTGCGCTGTAAAGCCTGCGCCTGTTCAAAACGAGATTGTTTGGCCAACAACAGCTGGTAGTTATAGAGCAAGTTGATACTGTCGCTATTGAGCGTTAAGCCGTAACGATAGAGCGCTTCTGCCTTTGCGGCAAAACCGAGCTGACGATAAATTACCGCCATAACATTGATACTTTCAGGGGCAAAAGGGGCAAACTCTAATGCGCGAAAGGCGTAGCTTGCCGCTCGTTTGTAGTCTTCTGCCGCCATGCTGCGCGCAGCAAGGTTGCGGTAAAACATGGCGATAAATGCCTCATTTTTGACCGCCCCGCCAACCCAGGTATTACGAGTCGGGAAGTAATCGACCAATAAATAGGGCTTACGGGTAAACAGGGTGCCCGGCTTCGGCTTGAATGTCGGGTCGAATAATTTGGTGACGACATGAGAAGACGCCACCTCGAACTTACCTGCCTTGGCAAATACTGGTGCACTATCGACTCGGCTATATTTGTACTCAAGCCCGGCAAGGCGCGCATATGCCGTCGTCAGCACGGCCAATGACATACAGTTGCCACTGTTGTTGTCTAACGTTTGCTGTGCGGTATAGGTATCGGCGTAATAATTAAACCGACTTAAGCTTTTATCGAGATAGCGAAATACCCGCTTGTGTAGCGGATAGCGGCTGTTGGCCGGGTCGTTGAGGTAGGAAAAAAAGTGCGCCTTGGCATCATCAGAAAGCGAGAAAATTTGCTCCGGCGTCTCTAAAGTATCGCCTATGACGGCAAAATCGAAATCATTGCCATCAACCAATGTCAGTGCCAGCGGTTGCGGTGGTGGCGCCTTTGTCACCTCAGTCGGCAACAGTGGCGCTTCGCTGGTACTACAGCCAACGAGTAACAAAAAAAACCATAGCGGCAGGTATCTAATAAGCCTCATCGGTGCCCCTCCCCTAACGGGTTGCGCTGATTTAAGCGCTAAAGTGGGCTAATATTCGAAGTCTAACCCTTGGCAGCGCCCATCGTAAAACTCCAGCCGCCATAGCCTTTGTTGTTTATCGTCATGTTCAAACAACTGACCTGCGCCACCTCGGCGCACTTTACGCGGCGATAATTGAGCCAATATTCTGAGACTATCCGCACGGCGGTAAAACATCAAGTTTAAATAGGTAAGATGCAGGATCTCATCGTCAAAACAACCGCCATGACAACCGAGCTTTTGCTGCTTTTGCGTCTCTAGCAGCGCCATCAAGCCCTCAGCGTCTGCCAAAACCTCACGACAATAGGCAAGCAACGCATCATCAGGCAATTGCTCAGGCGCAGCAGCAATGCGAAATTCAAACCCATTGTATTGACCAACCCAGCACAGATCGTCACGACAAAATTGCATCTCCCCCAACGTTGGCGTACTAAAGCTTTGTTGAGCCGTCACGTCTTGCTCTGGGGTGTTGTTGTGATTCATTGGCAAACCTTAAGTTAAATGTGATTTGAACAATTTGGCCTACAGCAAAGCCGATACTGGCAAACAACCGACTAAAACTGTAATTATATACAGCAAAAATTACGATTCAAGCACAGATTGGCTAATTTAGACAAAACTCAATGATACGCGCTAATGGCAACTTTAGAAAATACATAGGCATAGAAATTAGAACGTGATATAAACACCACTGTATCCGTACTGGCCTGAGATCAAGACCAGTGTCATTTGATTAACCCCACAACCGAACGATTTTGCAAAGATGACCAATCACCACAACAAAAAACGCATTGTGATCACCGGCGGCCCAGGCGGCGGAAAAACCACGGCACTGGATCTATTTCGTCGTGAACTTTCCGGGCAAATCGCCTCCGTACCAGAGGCTGCAACAATGATCTTCGGTGGGGGAATTGAACGTTCGCCGCGGAACGACGTGGTGTGTGCTCAGCAAAAGGCAATATTCAACTTACAACGTCATCTCGAAGATATTCAGCGTAAATTGTATCCCGATTGTTTAATCTTATGTGACAGGGGCACACTCGATGGCCTAGCCTATTGGCCTGAGTGTGAGGCCGACTTTTTTACCACCATGAATACCACCTTAGAGCAGGAGCTGGCGCGCTACGATGCGGTTATTTTCTTTGAAACAGCGGCCAAGTCGGGGCAAGGTATCCGCAGCAACAACCCCATTCGTAACGAATCCGAACAAAAAGCGGTAGAGCTTGACGAAAGATTGCAGCAGGTGTGGTCACAACACCCAGACTTCAACTTTGTCAGCTCCAGCGAGTCCTTTATCAAAAAGATCATGTTCGGCATCATGACCATCGAAAATGTGATCCACAAAATCGATGCAAAAAAATGAGTGCAAGTCCCTTAATACATTCTCCTAAGCAGGTATATAGCACTCGAAACCTATACGACGCGGACCCAGTCGTTGCGCGTCAAACACCGCAGTGTCAAATCGCTTCAATATGAGTGAGCTGATGCAGATGCTTTCGCCCACAGAGTAATTTGGTTTTAATAAAGATATCGGTTCGTTGCAGCACACTGACAATAAATTCCATGGGGTACCACTTCGCCGCTATCGTTGGTCTTTGTGAGACAGTGATCCATAGGGGAATACCATAGTATTTTCCCTGATGAGTAAACCCCACAGCTTTGGCTTTTCGCCTATCCATATATCCAAACATACTGTTATCTCGCTTTTTTTCTTCTAAACCCGAGCTTTGCCTAGGGGATAATCAAATCCATGCTAGGTGATCCACAAGACCTGATTTTAGGCAAATTAATGAGGCTTACGAACACTAACAAATTTAAATGAGCAAAATCAGAAAAACCTCAACACCCCTTAAATTTACTGCGATAGCGGCTTTTAATCCTGCAAAAAACCTTACCTTTTTCTTACCAATGTGTGGTTGGCACGATAATTGTCTTGCAAAGCAAGACTTTTGACTTAATGTTAGGTATGCCATCAGGCCAAACCCGCGTGATTGCTATAGTTTAAAGGGACTAGAGTAATGATTTAGAAAAGGAACATTACCACCTCAATCAAGTGCTAGGGGGTAATATTCGACTGTATGGCTCCCCCTAGTTTTGTGGTGACAGGCTATCTATTGTGGCTTTTATTAAAGCGGTCGATGATCTCTTGGCGGGTAAATATCAAATCAAAGTTCAGTTTGAGGTAGAACTTCAGCTCCTGATTATCAACAAACAGGTATTCGTTATCTTGATTGAACTCCCCTTTAATCGGTTGATCTTCAATCAGACGAAAATCTGCCTCTTTAAAGTGGTAGGGTCTATTGATATCCAGCTTCATGTCTTCTCGGCGTTTGAACAATTTCACCCGAGCACTAAAAGCCGTTTGACTGTCTTCACGAATACGCAACGAAACATAATATTTGTGGGTAATGTTGATGGCGCGAATATCATCACCATTGTTTTGTTCATAAAATGGCTTGAACGTTTTAATCGCGGCCTTACCGTTATAATGACGCAAGGTGTAGTTCACCGGCGCAGCGTAGGCACTTTGAAACTTAACCCCCAAAATATATTGCGCCTGATCAGGTTCAATGACCCGAACATCAAAAAAGCCTTTATAGCGATATTGTTGAGCGTTATCGGCCTTTGCCTTAGCCTCGTTGGCAGACACAAGCGATTGTGCGGGTAAACTGTTTGGTGCCAGCAACAGCGCAACAAGCGCAGTATTGATTAAAGCTCTCATTGGTAATAGACAGTGTTCAAAAATGGTTGGGCTTCCTTATTGTCGATGGTTTGACGGCGAAACTCAAATCAAGGTTTTTTTATTTCTTCACAGTATAGACCTTATCTGTTCAAAGCTACGGCACTTATTGGTTACAAAGCGACGGCAAATGACCCGTTTACCTGATTTTTTGCATAAAAACCCGTGGTACAGTTAAATTAGTCCTTCATTTTTAACCTGATTAATTGATATCATAGCGCCATAGATGCACTATGTACCTTTCGAGGAATAGTCACGAAGAACATTTAGGATAACCACCGGGTATTGTGATCTTGGGGATGAGTCAGTTGAATAGCGTATTGATAGAAAAAAGAAAGCGTGGGAAAGTTAAATGGTTTAACGTTTCCAAGGGTTTTGGATTTATAACTTGCCCTGATATCAAAGAAGATATCATGGTCCATTTCTCTGAGGTTCGAGTCACAATCGCAGGTACTCGTAATCTGTTTGAAGGACAAACTGTTGAGTTTGATCTGATGAAAACTGAAGGTAAGGGGTACTCAGCGCAAGACGTACAATTGATCTTGTAAGCACCATCCGCCTTAAATAGCGCCAGATTTAAGACACGCTCGGCACAAAGCTGTGAAGCTCACAGTCTTTGCGCCGAGCGTTGTCGTATTTGGAAAACATGAGTACCCTAGCGGTATTGATGTTCTGTGACGCTTGAAAGCCGCCGCCAAACTTGCACTAACGCGCAAATTTATATAGCGTAGGGCAAGTAATAAAAGCGGAGTCTGATAATAATGAGTAATGCTGACCAGCAATCGAACAGTCAATCTTTTTCACCCTATATTCCAGCAACCCAATCGCCACCAGAATTTACCGTCAAAGCGGTCCTGTTGGGGATCCTCTTTGGCATTATCTTCGGTGCCGCCAATGCCTATCTCGGCTTACGAGCCGGGTTAACCATCAGCACATCAATTCCAGTGGCGGTAATGTCCGTTGCCGTATTTAGAATACTGGCCAAAGTCGGATTCAAAAACAACATACTGGAAACCAACATCTCGCAAACCACAGGCTCAGCTTCAAGCTCATTGGCCAGTGGTATTATCTTTACCTTACCGGCGTTGTTTATGTGGGAGGTTGCCCCCGACTTACTGCAAATGACCGTGCTGGCAATGTCCGGCGGTTTGATTGGCGTACTGTTTATGGTGCCGCTACGTCGCTTTTTGATAGAAAAAGAACACGGCAAGCTCCCCTACCCAGAAGGCACCGCCTGCGCCGAAGTATTAAAAGCCAGCGAAAGCGGTGGTAAACAGGCAAAGAATATCTTCATCGGCCTTGGCGTCGGTGCTTTGTTTAAGTTTTTGACGTCTTGGATAAAGCTTATCCCCGGCCATGCCACCTTATCTATTCCCTTTTTGCCTAAAGGTCAGGTCGGTATGGACTTGTCCCCCGCGCTTTTTGGTGTCGGCTATATTCTTGGGGTTCGTGTCGCGCTGATCATGGTTGGCGGCGGTTTGCTCTCTTGGCTGGTGATCATTCCCATCATTGCCACTTGGGGAGAAGGCTTAACCGCACCACTTTATCCTGAAACGGTCAACCTGATTAAAGACATGTCGGCCAGCCAGATCTGGACCCGCTATGTCCGCTACATAGGTGCTGGCGCCGTTGCCGCCGCCGGTATCATTACGCTGATCAGAACCATTCCGGTGATGGTTCAGTCTTTTAAAGTCGGCGCGCAAGAATTGGAAAACCGTTTAGAGGAAAAAGGCAGCATCAAAGTCCCACGCACCAGCATCGACCTCCCCCTGAAAGCCGTGTTTATCACCGTGGCGGCGGTCGGCTTGTTCTTAGCCGCAACGCCCATTGCTTTTGGTGTCTTGGGTGATTTTGGCGCGCGTTTACTCGCGGCTGTGTGCGTCGTGGTATTTGCCTTTTTCTTTGTCACTGTCGCTTCGCGTATTGTCGGTATGGTGGGCGTCACCAGCAACCCGACCTCGGGAATGACCATCGCAGCCCTGCTCGCCACTTCGACCATCTTTTTGGCCATGGGCTGGACGGATACCGCCGGTAAGGCCGCTGCGCTGATTGTCGGCTGTGTGGTGGCAATTGCGGCCTCGATATCAGGAGATACGTCGCAAGATCTCAAAACCGGCTATCTCCTTGGTGCGACGCCCAAAAAACAACAAATGGGCGAGCTGATTGGGGTGTTGACCTCGGCTGTGTTTGTCAGTGGCGCGGTATTGTTGCTCGGCTCAGTGTTTACCTTCGGCAGCAGCGAATTGCCAGCACCTCAAGCCACTTTAATGAAGTTGGTCATAGATGGCGTTATCGACCAAAACCTCCCTTGGGGTTTGGTCGCCATTGGCGTGGGTATTACCATCGTCTGTGAGCTGGTTAAAATACCTTCTTTGCCTTTTGCCGTTGGGGTTTACTTACCGGTCTCCACCATGACGCCTATTTTCCTCGGCGGGTTGTTGCGCTACTGGATGGACAAGCGGGCGAAAAACGCTGAAGAAAAAGACAAACAAAATGACAATGGTGTTTTACTCGGCAGTGGTTTTGTCGGTGGAGAGGGCCTAATGGGCGTCGGTATTGCCATTACTGCCTTTATCTATAGCAAAAAGCCAGATGGCATCGGTTATGACTGGATGGGGTCTGACACCATCGCGGCCATTGTCGGCACCTTAGTGTTCGCAGCCATGATCGGATGGTTCTATAAACGCCTCCAAAAAATCGAAAGTTAACGGTTAAACGCAACAAAAAAACGCCGCGTTTCACAAGCCTCTGTGAAACGCGGCGTTTTATATTCTACGACCCGCCTTTTGAGCTGGCGAACATAGCAGCCGAGGCTACACTCTCCTTCTTCTGACCACCAGCAACGACATCAGCATCGCAGTAAGATACCACAGCGCACCACCGCCGCTAGATTGCGCCTGCGGCTCGACTTGGGTCTCAACCACCGGATCTGAGGCACTTGAGGTGGCACCATGGCGAGCAAAGGTCCACAACGTCGGCAATGCTACGGTATCGGCATCGATTGTCGGGTATTGCAGCTCTTGATGCATCGATTCGCTGACATACTGAGCGTTTGCCGAAGGTCGCGCCGATAGCGATGGCCCCGGATTGACAGTCTCTCTCAATGGCGGCGGATTGGTCAGGTTATCGACAATTGAGCGGCCATCAATGGTGCGAATGCGCAGGAGGAAGTTCCACTCGCTTAAGATCACCGCACTGCCCGGCGCAGCCATCGGGTCAAACTCAAAACCACCAAAACCCGATGATGGTGAAAGCTCTGCCGCAGCCACTAACAAGTTTCGCGCATTGTTGGGATCAACCACCCGCAATACCGACGAACCTTCGGTATTGACGCCTTTTAAGAAGTAATGCCCTAGGTTGTCTGGTGAAATTGCAGTGTAGCTGCTAAGCCCCTCGGGATAACCGCTACCATCACCGGGCCAGATAAGTGTTGCCACCCCACTGGTATTGACTGACACCACGTTACCGCCTTTATTGGTGACATACAAATTGTCATTTTGATCAACCTTGACGACATCCGGGTTGTTGAATACCGACGCGCCACCGGCCGTGATCCCACGACTGAACAACGACTGACTACCGGAGCTTGGGTTATAGCGGATCAAACTGTCGATTGTTCCCTCAGGGAAGCCATCAATAATCGACCCACCGCTACCGGAACTGAACACTATATCGCCATTACTCATCTTCGCCAAGCCATCGATATCGGTGACATAAGATACCATTCTATCGACGCCATTTTGGTCACGTACAATGCCCGGATCATTCGGGTCAACAGTCAGTGAAATCGGAGCATCGCTACTTGCAGGTGGTAACCGCAGTAAGCCCGAGTTACTCGAAGAAGCGTACATGTTCAAATCATCACCAATGGCGACCGCCCAAGCATTGGAGATACCGCCGCCTTTTGCTGCCACGTAGGTTTCCATCACTTCACGGGTGGTTGGATCTAAAATGGTTTTTGTGATCGTGCCATTAGAGTGGTTAAGAGAATAGGCATTGCCCTCAATATCAAAGGTAACATCAGACGAACCGGCAATATTGTCTGCGGTCAGCGTTGCCACGATATCGGCAGTTAGCCCAGGAGGCAGATAGCCCGGCAAGAACGACGACATACCTATCATCAAATCGCTACTTTGACCGGCCACCGCAGTCACGCGGCTATTGAAGTCACCATGATTGGGTAAAGACGCAGCAACATGGTAAAGCCCCGCTTTGACATTGAAGGAAAACTGACCCTGTGCATTGGTCGTTACCGGCGCGACAGACTTATCTCTAAGTCTCACCACAACCCCTTCAAGCGGTTCGCCGTTGCCGCCACTCACCGTGCCGTTTAGCACCGCTGAGCCTAGGTCTTGTGACAAAACACTTCTCAAAGAGTCGCCATTGGCGGCATAAATGCGCAAGATCTTGCCCTGTGAGTTAATCACATAGAGTGATTGACCGTCGGTGCCGATACTGCCATCGGTAATGTTGTTGATTTGCGTCAGAGGATCACCATAGGCCACCATCAGCTGACGACCGTCGGCCATTGTCGCAAACAACTCACCCGAGGCGGTATCTTGCAGATAAACCACACCATCGGGGCTTGCCGCCATACCGCCTTGCATCAGGCCACTACTGGTCACCGGCGAGGAATTCCCCTCGACATAGCTGCCATCTGACTTATACACCAACACTTTACCTTGTCCGGTTAAGGTATGAATATTGCCAGCCCCATCGACAGCCATGGCATCTAGTGCCGCAAAGTTGACGCCAGTGGCAACCGAACCTTCGCTGAACTTCATTACCGGGCTGTAGTAACCATCGTTTTGATCAACCTCCCACACTGTATCAACGCCGAGGATGTTTTTACCATAGTCGCTGTTGGCCACCATCAAACGCCCTTTGGCAGAGCCGTCATCTAGCACCTGAACCGCTTCAACACCGGGTAAAATGGTAAACTTGCGATATTCATTGTCATCACGATTCCACACCCCGAGCATCAAGTTGGCCAAGCCAAAATAAAAGCGACTGCCGTCGGTATTAAACGCCATACCATTGCCAAAAAATGGAAAGCGACGCGCTTCACCCGTGGTAGGGTTGACTATCATGATAAAGTCATCGTCACCCGGGTTGTCGTTGCCAAAATACAGCTCGCCGGTTTGTGGATCGATGGCCATTTGGCTGACTTGGCTTATTTTCAAAGCACTGGTACTTTCAGCCGAACCATCATACACCACCTCAGCTTCAAGTCCGGATCTGAGCACTAAGCCCTCAACAGCAAAAGCACTAAACGAGATACAGCAAAGGGCACCAACTGCTAAAGATAAACATTTCATTTTGTTTAGAATTTCCATGATACACCTCCCCAAATAGTACGACCGGTGCGCTCACCGACACCGTTTAGGATTTGATCATATTCATAATATTCAACATGGTTGTCATCCAGCACGTTATCGACGGCCACATAAAGGCTCAATCCTTCGGCCCACTCCCATTTGGGGCGATAGTGCAGCGCTAAGCTCATATTGTCGTATGACTGTTGATTGTCTTTGGTAAAGTTTGGTCCGTCAGGTGAAAGATTACCGCGGTCAAACTCCCCCGGATCCGTCTTGCCGATAGACTGATAATGCATGTCCAAGGTCAAGTTTTTGCTGATCTTCCAGTTGGCACCAAATTTCACCGTATGTTGTGGAGTAAAGAAGGTTTCACCGGCCACGCTATTGAGACCTTTTGGTTTCATGTAGCGGTAGTTGGCATAAACCTTAAGGTTTTCTTTTGGTAGCCAAACCAATGAGGCCTGCATACCGTCACTTTCCGCTTTAGCCAAGTTTAAGAACGAGGTGGTTGAAATGAACAAGCCTTCGTCGGTGATCTCAACCTCACCCAAAATACCGCTGTCGGGGTTACCGATGATATCGCTGTATTTTTCATGGAATAGCTCAACGCTGGCCTGTAGGTTATCGCCAAACTGCGCGGTGTAAGTCACATCGACCGATTCGATGGTTTCAACTTCTAACCCCTGATTGCCTCTGAAGTTAACTTGCTGATTTTGATTTGGCACCGGCAAATCAACCGACGAGAACAATTCAAACAAACTCGGGGCCCTAAACGCTTTACGTGCGGTCATCCGAATACTGTCGGTTTCATTGAGCGCGTATTGCAAACTGGCATTGTAGCCGTAGTCAGTGCTGGTTTTGTCGGCACTGCCTGGTACGTTGCCGGTAATGGTATCTCTATCACCGCGTAGGCCAAGACCGACTATCCAGCTATCGCCCAGTCGCCAAGTAAAGTTACCAAACAAAGAGCTGATATCACGCTGTGAGTCTTCGACCACACCACCGCTGTTTTCCACTTCACGGCGTTCGCCGCCAAGCACCCATGCCATTTTGTCGTCAAACGCCTTACCGACAAACTGCAAAGAATAGTCGAGGGTATCAACCACACCATGGTAGTTATCGGCGTTGTCACGCACCGGGAAGAAGAATCCGCTGTCTTGCGGCATTAACCCCTCCTGCTCGCTACGATGAGGCACCAACGGGGTATAATACTCAAATTCGTTCTTGTAAATGTTGAACTGCATTGAAGTGGCATCTGAGAAGCGATAATTGAGCGTACTGTGGACATTGCTGCTTTTAACATCCCACTTCTCTCGTGGCAGACCGGGTTGCTGAAACAGCTCTAAAAAGCCGTCGGCCATCCCGACATTGATGTGCAGATCCCAATTGTCAAAACCATGATAAATAACCGATGCGGTGAAGCGATCCATCTCATCGAGACTTTCTTCATCGGCATGGAAATTAATCGTCGTTGGAATACGGTTAAATCCGGCAAAACTGACATCTTCACCGACGCTGTCGGCCGATTGTCGGTTGGCGCTGAACTTAAAGCTACTGGTCTCGCCTTTGAAATTGGCCGTTACCGTAGCATAGCTTGAATTGTTCTCGCCAAATTGCGCACGGATCTGCTGGTTTTTATCGCCATTGGCCTGTTTGGTGATGATGTTGATCACCCCGGAATAGGCATTGGCGCCAAACAGTGCAGAGGCAGGTCCCCTTACCACCTCAATACGGGCGATATCATCCATGGAGATGGGGAATGCGTGCCACAAGGTCACACCGAACAAGTCGTTATACTCTGTACGACCATCGATCAGCACCAATAAGCGGCGGTTAAAGTTAATGTTTTTACCCCGTAAAGAGACCTCAGTTTGTGAACGGCCGATGTGCATCACATCGATTTCAGGTAGCCTTGCCAGTACGTCGGGAATATTGTCCAGACCACTGTCTTGAATTTCCTGAGCAGTGATAACCGAAATTGGCACTGGAGACTCACTGAGTTTGGACTCTGAGCGGGTGGCGGATACTACTTCAATATCCAGTAGATCGGATAATGATAAACTTCCCATGTCGCTGTCGTCATCCATGTCTTGTGCAAATACCTGCAACGAACAACTTCCCAATGAAACCACAATCCCCAACATAATGGGGTTTAGTTTACGTACAAAAGGCATAACTACCTCCGGTGGACCTGATTTTTTCAGTGGGATGAAAGATGATAGCGCAAAAAGTGCTCACCTAAGTTTACCTATAGGACATGGTTTACGTTTAAACAAGCAGAGTTTGAAAAGTACCCAAAGATATTGGAATATTACCTAATTTGATCGCGACTTTACCCGTAACCGTTCATTTGTCACGGACAAAATATGGGAAAGATAAAATGAAAAAAAACGTCGAAAGAGGGTTTGGCAAACGCAGCTCAATGTACCTGACTCGTTCAAAGCACGAAGGCCGATTGGCCCAGGATTTGACCCCGTACATTACACTGCACTTATCTCAATGGACAGCCTTCGAGTCAGGCAAAAACGCTCTTACTTGCAGTATAGAGCGTTTAAACAGTTGCTGAACCGAGAGCCGACCACAAAATACTTAAGCAACAACCAAATTGGCAGCTCTCAGCAGCCGAAAGATAAATAGCCCCTAGTACAAAAGGCTATAGAGCTTGCGTCTGAAGTTAGGCGCCAGCGGATCGCCCTCCGGCAAAGTTGCCAGTATGTCCAAATACAGTTTTTTCGCCTCGCCGAAATTGAGATCCTTTTGCAATACCTCAAACAACAGAGTCAGCGCTTCTTCGTGACGATTGCCTTGCGACAACTGCACCGCCAATTTAACCTTGATCTCCAAGCTGTCAGGGTCTTGCTCTAGGTCTTTTTGTAGCGCTTGTATTTCAGGTGATTCGGCTGCGTTTTTTGCCAACTCCAACGCCGCGATAAGGGACTGATAATAGCCATCTTGGTCGATAAAGGCGATAGACGCCAGTATCTGTTCGGCCACATCGAGTTTACCGCTGTGCATATTGACGTCGGCCCATACCAACTTGATATCAGCCCTGTCACTTTGCAACTCATAAGCTCTTTTGGCCGGCGTGTAGGCCGCTTGATGATCGCCTGCGGCTATCAACTCACGGGCGCTGGCTAACAGCTCGTCTTGTTCTTGCGGCAAATGAGGCTGCAAAAAAGCGGCGAGTTCATCATCTTGCTTGTTGCCGACAAAGCTGTCGATAGGTTTACCTTCTTTAAACAGGGCTACCGTGGGCACCGATTGAATGCCAAACTGCATCGCTATCTGCATTTGGCTATCAACGTCGATTTTGGCAAAAATCACCTTGCTCACACCACCGACCAACTGTTCAATACGTGTCATCAAATCGACGCAACCTGGGTCGCGCTCAGTCCAAAAACCGATAACGATAAGGTTTTCCATCGAACTGTCGATGATCACCTCTTGGAAGTTTTCCGGGGTAATGTCTACGACATTGGCTTGGGACATAGATTGACTATTCATTTATTGCACCGTGACTTTGGCAAATTTACGCTTACCGACTTGGAAAATCGCCTCGGTTCCTTTGGCGACAACCAGACGGGTGTCGCTGACCTTTTCCTCGCCGTTGATTTTGACTGCCCCTTGTTTGATCATCTGCATACCATTGGAGGTGCTGTTGACCAAACCGGCCTCCTTGAGCAAGTTGGCAATTAAAATCCCCTCGTCAGACTGAGCACTAACACTCACCTCATCAATTTCATCGGGCAACGCCCCTTTTTGGAAGCGCTGAATGAAGTCTTGTTCGGCCGCATCGGCACTGGCTTCATCATGGAAGCGTGCAATCAATTCTTTAGCCAACAAGATTTTGATATCACGAGGATTAGTACCCGCTTCGACCTGCTGTTTAAACTCAGCAATCTGTTCGACTGGGCGGAAACTTAACAGATCATAGTAGCGCCACATCAAAGTATCAGGGATAGACATCACTTTCCCGAACATGTCATTAGGCTCATCGGTAATACCGATGTAGTTGTTGAGCGACTTCGACATCTTCTGTACGCCATCGAGGCCCTCAAGCAAAGGCATCATCAACACCGTTTGTGGGCGTTGGCCTTCTTCTTTTTGCAGTTCACGGCCCATCAACAAGTTAAAGCGCTGGTCAGTACCGCCAAGCTCGACGTCACATTCCATACAAACCGAATCCCAACCTTGCACCAAAGGATAGAGGAATTCATGAATGGCAATCGACTGGCCGCCTTGATAACGCTTTTTAAAATCATCACGCTCTAGCATTCGCGCCACGGTTTGACGTGCCGCCAACTTAATCATCCCAGCCGCGCCAAGCTTGTCCATCCACGTGGAGTTAAAGGCAATTTCGGTTTTTTCCGGGTCGAGGATCTTAAATACTTGCGCTTTATAGGTTTCGGCGTTTTGCAGGATCTGCTCTTTGGTCAACGGTTTGCGGGTAACGTTTTTACCGGTCGGATCGCCGATAAGCCCGGTAAAATCACCAATTAAGAACACGACCTTGTGGCCGAGTTCCTGAAAGGTACGCATTTTATTGATGAGAACCGTATGCCCTAAGTGAAGGTCTGGAGCCGTGGGATCAAAACCCGCTTTGATTTTTAACGGTTTGCCGCTTTTGAGTTTTTCCATCAGCTCGTCTTCGAGCAAAATTTCATCGGCGCCACGTTTGATCTCAGCCAGCGCCTTAGCCAAATCTGTCATTAGGGTATTTCTCTTATTTTTGAGTGCTTGAGGCAGAATTCTACTGTATCGCCTCGTTCAATGAAACCTACCATGACAGTAAAAATACAATCCCAAGTCATTCATCTATTTAACCTCCATTGCCAAGGGTCATTTTGTATATTGACAGCGATGTCTGTCATTTTATTGTGACAAATCCCCTGCAAAGCCGCTAAAACACTGGAAAACCGCATTTTTTTTGTTTATTCTGAAGCTAACAAGCATGAGGAAATTACGTTTATGCAACAACTGGTAAAACAGCTTCCCAAACAGCACAAAATCGCCATCTGTGCGCTTTCCACATTTGTGCTGCTGTTAATGATCTTGCCTTCAGAAAAAGCCAATGCTTATAAAGATCAATCCGTACAAGCACTTAATCAAAAAATAATGTCTGATGACGCGGCCAACCAATTACAGGTTGGACAAATTTATCCGGTAGAGGTTGACCTAGTAGATTTGGCCTCAAGTGACAACGACAAAGACAATTCGCCGCAATTGCAGTGGCAAAACGTCACCGTTAAAAATGGTGATAACCTTGCCATTTTGTTCAAAAGGGCCGGTTTTTCTGCTCAGACACTCTACAAAGTCACCTCTGTAGGCAAACAGACAAAAATTTTAACCAAGATTCACCCCGGTCAATCCATTGCCTTTGGTGCCGATGACAACGGCGTTTTACAACAGCTCAGATATGCCCAAGATGAAGTCGATACCTTGGTGGTCACTCTCGGCGATGACGACAAATACCACGCCAGTGTTGAAAGTAAAGAAGTTGAAGTGCGTGAGCAATTTGCCGGCGCCAAAATCACCTCCAGCTTTTGGAATGCCGGTATTGAGGCGGGCCTAAGCGAAAACCAAATCATGAACTTGGCCAATATTTTCGGTTGGGATATCGACTTTGCCAACGACCTGCGCAAAGACGACCAGTTCAGTGTGGTGTATGAAACCCGCTATATCAATGGAGAATACATTAACACCGGTCACATTTTGGCGGCCGAATTTGTCAATCAAGGCGATGTCTATCGAGCGGTACGCTATAAAGATGGCGAATACTACACCCCTGAGGGACGCAGTATGCGCAAGGCGTTTTTGCGTGCACCGGTGAACTTCAAGTATGTATCTTCAAGTTTCAAACCGCGTCGCTTCCACCCCATTTTAAAACGCTGGAAGGCCCATCGTGGTGTCGATTACGCTGCCAAAAGAGGCACTCCGGTTGTGGCAGCCGGTAACGGCAAAGTCATTCGTTCAGCCTACAACAAATACAACGGCCACCATGTTTTTATCGAACACCCCGGCGGCATCGTGACCAAATACCTGCATTTTTCCAAACGCAAGGTCAAACTCGGGGCCAAAGTCAAACAGGGTGAAGTGATAGGCTTGGTCGGCTCGACCGGTTTGTCTGAAGCGCCGCATTTGCACTTTGAGTTTATTGTCAACGGCGTACATAGAAACCCACGCACCGTGAAAATGCCAAAGGCCAACCCAATTGCCAGCAAAGAGAAAAACACCTTCTTGGCTTTGGCTCAGCAAAAAATAGCTCAGCTTGAGAGCAACAAACGTGTGCTGTTGGCGCATAATAGCAACAGCAAATGATGAACGATTTATTTATCGGCCTTATCTCTGGCACGTCGATGGACGGTGTAGATGCCGTCCTCGTCGATTATACCGGCCCCACCCCAAAGCTGCTCGCCAGCTTGTGTCATCCCTACCCTGAACTGCTCAGAGCACGACTAAAAGCGCTGTGCGATGAAAAAATAGAGCACAATGAGCTCAACATTGCCTTTGCAACCGACCGTGCGGTGGCCGAATGTTTTGCCGATGCCGTCGATTTGCTGCTTGCGCAGGCAGATGTAGATAAAACGGCTGTCACAGCCATCGGCAGCCATGGACAAACCATTCGTCACTATCCCGATGGCCAGCACGCGTTTACTGTACAAATCGGTGACCCCAACACCATAGCGGCACTAACCGGCATCGATGTCATAGCCGACTTTCGCCGCAAAGACATCGCGCTCGGTGGACAAGGCGCCCCAATGGTGCCTGCTTTTCATCAGGCCGTTTTTCAAAGTGATGTGGTAGATAGGGTAATTGTCAATTTAGGTGGCATCGCCAACCTGACCTTTTTACCCAAAGATAAACACCGAGCCATATTAGGTTATGATACCGGTCCGGCCAACACACTGTGTGACCAATGGATACAGCTCAATCAGGATTTAGCCTTTGATGAGCATGGTCAATGGGCTGCTGGTGGACATGAGATCCCAGCACTGTTGGCCCAGATGTTACAAGATGACTATTTCGCTCAAAGCCCGCCCAAAAGTACCGGCCGCGAGAAATTTAATTTAGATTGGCTCGCCAACTTCACCAACAATCAAGCATTTAAACCACAAGATATACAAAAAACCCTCGTTGCCCTTTCGGCGCACTCATTGGCCGATCAAATCCAACAATGTGCCGACTCAGGCGAAGTGTACCTGTGTGGCGGCGGCGCCCATAACGCTTGCTTAAGCACTTATGTCAAATCTTATTTACCTACTTTTAAAGTCAGTAATACCAATGTGTTAGGTGTTCATCCCGATTGGGTTGAAGCCATGGCCTTTAGCTACTTGGCCCGCGCCTTTATGTTGAAAATGCCCGGCAATATTCCCAGCGTAACCGGCGCCCAACGCCCGGCCGTTTTGGGCTGTCTGTATTTGGCCGAATAACAAACTGTCTTTTATTTGCGCTTTTTTTGTCTATTTATTTGACAAAGCCAAAAATCAATAACTACACTGTGGTTTCTAATTCGCAAAGACAACGACAAACAAACAGCAATTGCAGCAATGAAAAATAAAATGAATGCAGGCGATCTGTTCATCGGCATGCTATGTGACAGCCCTCAAGGCACAGGTGTGATCTCTTGGGTCGATGAGAATAACCGCTATGTCTATGCCAGAGGGATCCCCGGCGATCAACACTTTAAAGTTAAGATGGAAGATATCGGCTTTCGACTTGAGTGCCTAAGTCGCCATGTAACAGTCAAGTAACCACAGTAGATGCAGCCCAACCGGGCTGCATCTTTGTTTTAGCCAGTTCTCATTACCAGCCGTTAAGCTGCTCAGCCACCAAAGAGGTCAACACTTCAATGTGTTTAGGCGAATCGTTAAGCGCAGGAATATATTGATAAGACTCACCACCGGCAGCTAGAAATACCGCCTTGTTTTCCTCGGCTATCTCCTCTAAGGTCTCAAGGCAGTCAGCGGCAAACGCAGGACACACCAAATCGACCTTTTTAACCCCCTTGCCCGGCAACGCTTCTAAGGTTTTGTCGGTATAAGGTTGTAGCCATTCTTCTTTACCAACTCTCGATTGGTAGCAAATGCAATACTCATCGGCTTTAAGTCCGAGAATATCGGCGACACCTTTGGCCGTTAGTTCACACTCAGCCTTGTATGGGTCACCAAGCTCAACATAACGCTTAGGTAGGCCATGAAAGGAAAACATCAGCAACTCAGATTTTGTCTCGCTCTGCGCTCTAAAATCGGCGATGCTTTGCGCCAGCACTTTAAGATACTTAGGCTCATGAGCATAATGCTTGATAAACCGCACCTCGGGAATATCGCGCACCTTTGCCATTGCATCTGCTAGGGCATCATACACAGCTGCCGTTGTCGTTGCCGAATACTGCGGGTACAAAGGCAACACCACAATGCGTTCGATGCCCCGGTCGAGCAGCTTTTCAAGCCCTTGGGCCATCGACGGATTGCCATAGGTCATCGCAACTTCAACCGCGACCTCGATGCCATGTTCGTTTTTCAACAGCGCCGCCATGGCTTTAGCTTGGGCATAGGTGATCACCCGTAACGGCGAGCCGCCATCTTGCCAGATAGACTGGTACGCCTTTGCCACTTTAGGTGAACGTATCGGCAAAATCGCCAAATTTAGAATGATCTGCCATAACCATCGCGGGTAGTCGATAACTCTTGGATCGGACAGAAATTGTTTTAGGTATTGCTTAACGCTTTTGGTATCCGGGTTGTCGGGGGTGCCGAGATTGACCAAAAGCACACCGTACTTGTCGGTACTGCGAGTTAACTTGATGATGGCCTTATCCTCACAATGAATTTAGGATAGTCCAAACCAACAAAGGCCCTTAAAGGGCCTAATGTGGAATGTGATGCTTGCGCTTAAGCCAGAATGGCTTCAAGGGCTTGATTGACCGCTTCAACCGCTTGGGTGCCGTCAATTTTATGATACTGGGTGTTACCGGCATCGGCCTCGGCGCGATAAAAATCGACCAGCGGCTTGGTTTGCTCGTGATAAACGCCCAAACGCTTGCGTACGGTATCTTCTTTGTCGTCATCACGTACGATCAGATCTTCACCTGAGACGTCATCTTTGCCTTCAACCTTAGGTGGGTTGTAAACCACGTGATACACACGACCAGAGCCGGGGTGAACACGACGCCCTGCCATACGGTCAACGATAACTTCGTCAGGCACATCAAATTCAAGACAGTAATCGACATCAATGCCGTTTTGCTTCATTGCTTCAGCCTGCGGGATAGTACGCGGGAAGCCATCAAGCAAAAAGCCACCTTTACAGTCTTCTTTTGCAATACGTTCTTTAACCAGAGCAATGATAATTTCATCGGAAACCAATTGACCGGCATCCATAACCTTTTTTGCTGCAAGCCCTGTCGGCGTGCCTTCTTTAATCGCTGCGCGGAGCATGTCACCGGTAGAGATCTGCGGAATGGAAAATTTATTCATCAAGAATTGTGCTTGAGTTCCTTTACCGGCACCGGGAGCACCAAGAAGGATAATGCGCATGTATGTCACCTTTTCAATTAAAGTTCAATGAAAATCAATAATAAAGACTCGGCCTTTTGACCCGACTCGAATAGTTACATAACCGCCTTTTTTACTCAAGCCCTACAGGGAAAAATTCAGGCTTAAAAAGCAAATTTGAATGCACGCGTAGTCCCAGTCAGTGCTTGAATTTTAGCTGAGCTTGCGCAATATCGTGATAGCACAGTCAGGCAACCCGTTTTAACCGCGACAAGCAAACCTAGGATGGCGTTAAGCAATTTATCTTTACTGTCATCACTTGTAACACAACCCGATAAACCTGCAATACGTCGTCTTCAATTGATAAAACTTGCATTCGTGAATATATTTACCACAGGTCGCGTGACCTTAAGCCCGTGGTTTGGGGCATAACCATATTTGAAGGAAGGGATAGTATGACTAAAAAAAGAACATCATGCTTTAGTGCGTTTGGCGGTTTACTCAGCGCTGTTGCCTTGGCGATGTCGAGCAATGCGTTTAGTACAGAGGTGACAAAGCTCTCTCAGCTGATTAACGACCCACGTATATCAGACGTTAGAGTCTCGCCCGGCGGTGACTATGTTGCCTATGTGACGCCGGTAGAAAACACCGATGTTTTGATTGTCGCCAATAGTAGTGACCTTACCCCACTGTTTAAAGCACAACTTGGCGCGGACAAATATGTCGGCCAGATCAGCTGGGCCAACGATGAGCGCTTTTTGTTGTGGTCGGCCAAAGCTTACGGTGAGTCGAAAGAAAAACACCTAACCGGAGAAGTGCAGGCAATCAACTACGACGGTAGTGATAATATCGCCCTGTGGGGCTATCAAAATGGTGAGCGCCAAGGCGTTTTAACATTGGAAAACCGCCTAAAGTATGACCCAGCAACTATCCTCGTCGCGACCACTGGCACTTTAACAGGTGATAACCGCACTTTTAGCCAAATGGACATCTATTCCGGCCAAATCTCACCGATTGCGACTCCAATGACACCAACAACCACTTTCAAAGTCAAAAATAAAAGCCAGCAACTGGTAAAGGTTGACCTTGATAACAGTGAAAACACTGTCATCACCTATAAGAACGCGGAAAATGAGTGGCAACTGTTGGCCGACAGCGAGCAATATGACAACGCTTGGATGTTGGACCATAAGCATATCGTGCTTAAAGTCAAAAATGAAAGCAATAAGCTGGTACAGTTCAATCGCTTTACCGCGCAATATAGCTCATTGGACGACAGCTATCTCAGCGCACGAGAAAAAGATCAGCGCAACTGGGGGGATTTCGGACCAAGCGACCGCACCTTAGAAAAAGAAAGTATGCCTTTCAAGGTGCAGGAAAGAAAGGTAAGAGAGTTGCGTTACGGTCGCTGGCGATAATCAACGATAGGTTGGCGAGCTCGCTCGCCACAGCGTTTTGAATCGACCATTATTTGTCAATTTGTAACAAGCCCTTTTGAATAAAACAGCGCGCTTTGGCCGATTATAGCGGCGTTCAACTTGCCCATTTGGCGCCAATTAGTCAACTAAGTATTTGAAAAACATTTAAATTATATATATATTCAGTATTGGTCACTTCGACCATGAAGCCCCTTTAGCAGGCATTTTGTAAATTTAAGGAAGTTATATTATGGCTAAAAAAACAATATCGCATTTTGGCGCGTTAAGCAGTGTATTTAGTGCTATCGCACTGACCCTTTCAAGTAGCGCATTCAGCGCAGATATCTCCATTCCACCTCAGCTTGTCAACAATCCACGGATCTCCACTATAAGTGTTTCTCCCGGCGGCGACTATGTCGCGTATGTTGCTCCGGTTGAAAATACCGATGTGTTGATTGTTGCCAAGCACAGTGACTTAACCCCACTGTTTACCACCCAATTGGGTAGCGATCGCTATGTCGGACAGATCAGCTGGGCCAACGATGAGCGCTTTTTGCTGTGGCCGGTCAAAGCCTACGGCAAATATAAAGACAAGCGCCTCACCGGTGAGGTACAGGCAATGAACTATGACGGCAGTGAAAATCTGCTGTTGTGGGGCGGCGCCAATGGTGAACGCAAAGGCTTTATGGCCCTTGAAAACAGGCTCAAACAAGCACCAGAGAAAATCATCATTGCGACTCAAGAGAGTTTAACAGACGCCAGCAGCACTCGTATTCTCCATCAGATGGATATTTATACCGGTCGCATGTTGCCTGTTGAGCGTTCGTCAGTGCCTTTGGCTGATTTTGTTGTCGCCAATGATGGCGAGCCGGTGTTGCAGTTGGGGTTAGACGAGAATGACGACACCGTCATTGCCTACAAGGATCAACAAGGCAATTGGCAGCAGTTGGCTGACAGCAAAAACTACGACGACGGTTGGGTTATGGACGAACAGAACATTGCCCTTAAAGTCAAAAGCGATGCCGATAAACTGGTTCAGTTCAATCGCCTGACTCAGAAGTATTCGGTGTTGGATATTAGCGTTGTCTCTCAGCTTGAAAAAGAGCAGCAAGATCAACAAGGTATGATTGCAACCCATAACATGCCAGCATACACCAGCTTGTATCTCGCCGCCCGGAACAGCAACCGCAACGGTCTGAGACAAAAGATCCCAGAAAGAAAGCTCAAATCATTGAGAGATTCAGAGCTTAGGCAGCAATCAAACTCAGGCGACTAAGCTCGCTTTAAGTGAAATAGGCTTAAAGTGAAATAGGCTTAAAGTGAAATAGGCTTAAACCAAAAGCCAATTTCGCAATTGTCTGGGATTATTCCCACCTAAACATAAAGGGCGCTCAATTGAGCGCCCTTTAATTTGACCATAAATCAAGCTGAGTTTATTTGGCCAATTTCATCATCAGGTTGTTCATGCGAGTAACGAAAGTACCTGGATCTTTAAGGCTACCGCGCTCGGCCAATAACGCTTGGTCAAGCAGCACTTGAGTCCACTCTTTGAATTGGTCGTCATCTTGCTCGTCGGCAACCAATTTCACCAAATCGTGCTCAGGGTTCACTTCAAATACCGGCTTGTTGTCTGGTACCGCCTGACCCATTGATTCCATCAACTTGGCCATTTGCGCGCCCATGTCGTTATCACCGGCAACCACACATGATGGAGAGTTGGTCAAACGGTGCGAAACGCGAACATCGCTAACTTGGTCGCCCAACGACTCTTTTACGCGGTCGATAAAGCTTTGATACTCTTTCTCGACTTCTTCTTGCGCTTTTTTGGTTTCTTCGTCGTCCATATCAGACAAGTCTAAGTTGGCGCTGGTGACAGACTTGAATTTCTTGCCGTCATACTCGGTCAACTGACCCATCATCCACTCGTCCATGCGGTCGTGCATCAACAACACTTCGATACCTTTTTTGCGGAAGATCTCTAAGTGCGGGCTGTTTTTAGACGCTTCAAAGCTATCGGTCACGATGTAGTAGATGTTGTCCTGACCTTCTTTCATGCGCTCGATGTATTCATCCAATGAAACGTTTTGTACCGCTGAATCTTCATGAGTTGAGCTGAAACGGAACAACTTGCAGATCTGTTCTTTGTTGGAGAAGTCTTCTGCCGGGCCTTCTTTAAGCACCTGACCGAACTCGTTCCAGAAGATCTGATAGTTTTCTTTGTCTTTCTTGCCCATGCGCTCAAGCATTTTAAGTACGCGGCTGGTACAGCCTTTACGTAACGCTTGAGTCACTTTGCTGTCTTGTAAGATTTCACGAGAAACGTTAAGCGGCAAATCGTTTGAATCAAGCAAACCTTTAACAAAGCGTAAATAGGTCGGCATGAACTGCTCAGCGTCGTCCATAATGAAGACTTTCTGAACATACAGTTTTAAGCCTTTTTGACGATCGCGGTTCCACAGATCCCAAGGGGCCTTTTTAGGAATGTACAACAAGCTGGTGTATTCGTTGCTGCCTTCAACACGGTTGTGACTCCAGCTCAACGGTTCTTCCCAGTCGTTGCTGATGTGCTTGTAGAACTCTTTATATTCGTCTTCGCTTACCTCAGACTTGTCACGGGTCCATAAAGCTTCGGCTTTGGTGATCTTCTCCCACTCACCCGGTACTTCTTCGGTTTTCTCACCGTCTTCACCTTCGCTGGCAGGAATGGGGTCTTTCCACATTTCAACCGGCATACTGATGTGATCTGAGTATTTGGTCAAAATTTGACGCAACTTCCAGCTGTCTAAGAACTCAGCGTCTTCATCTTTGATGTGCAAAATCACATCGGTACCACGGTCGGCTTTGGTGATGTCGGCAATGGAGAACTCACCTTCACCGCTCGATTCCCACTCTACTGCACGATCATGCTCGCTACCGGCTTTACGGGTGCGTACCGTTACCTTGTCGGCAACGATAAAGGCAGAATAGAAACCGACACCAAACTGACCGATTAATTGTGAGTCTTTCGCTTGGTCGCCGCTTAGCTTGCTGAAAAATTCAGCGGTGCCAGATTTGGCGATGGTGCCGAGGTGCTCAATCACCTCATCACGGGTCATACCGATACCATTGTCTGAAATGGTAATGGTCTTACCATCTTTGTCACAGCTGACACGTACGCGCAAGTTGGCGTCGTTTTCAAACAGGTCGCCGTTGGACAACGCCTCAAAACGCAGCTTGTCTGCCGCGTCCGAAGCGTTAGACACCAATTCACGTAAAAAGATCTCTTTGTTTGAATACAAAGAGTGGATCATCAGATTGAGAAGTTGTTTGACTTCGGTTTGGAAACCATGAGTTTCCTTGTGAGCTACTTCTGACATCGCAGTCGTTCCTCTGTGTTTGTTATCTAGTGTTACAAAATACTTTCGTTGTGGTCAGTATGACCGTATATAGACATGCAAATGGGGATGATAATTTGTATTTTCAAGTCAATAATGTTTTTCGGCCCGAAAAAGCATGAGTTAAGGTTGTTCCATCGACAAATTCAAGCTCGCCGCCAACGGGCACACCATGGGCAATACGCGAGGCGTTGATCTCAAGTTGCTGACACATTTGGGCAATATAATGGGCCGTCGCATCCCCTTCGATGGTAGGATTGGTCGCCAAAATCACTTCTTTAATGGGGTTGGCCTGTAGATTTTGCTTGAGCACATCAAGCCCCAACTCTTTAGGACCAATACCGTCTAGTGGCGACAAATGCCCCATCAGGACAAAATACAGCCCACCGAATTGGCCGGTCTGCTCAATGGCGATAACATCGGCTGGCGACTCGACAATACATAACAGACCACTATCGACACGCTTGGCACTGGTACACAATTGACACAGCTCATCTTCGGTATAGGTGCGGCACATACGACAGTGACCCACTTTGTCCATGGCTTCAATCAACGCTTGGCCGAGTTTAACCCCTTTTTTGCGATTACGCTCCAGCAGTTGAAATGCCATACGCTGCGCCGATTTAGGCCCAACACCGGGCAAACCTTTTAACGCTTCGATCAGATCAGATACGAGTGGACTGAATTTCACTTAACTCTTCCTTGCGCAAATCTCAAATATACCTTAAAACGGCATTTTAAAGCCTGGCGGCAAATCGATACCACCGGTAATTTTGCTCATTTGTTCGCGGTTGTTTTGCTCGACGCGAGTAACGGCATTGTTAAAGGCAGCAGCAACCAAGTCTTCGAGCATTTCTTTGTCTTCGCCCACCAAAGAGTCGTCAATCTCGACACGACGAACATTGTGGTTGCCTAACATAGTGACTTTGACCATACCAGCACCAGACTCGCCGGTGACTTCCATCTTGGCGATGTCTTCTTGCATTTTGGCCATTTTTTCTTGCATTTGCTGGGCTTGCTGCATCAAGTTGCCCATTCCGCCTTTAAACATAATCGCTAACTCTACTTAAATTGTTGCCAGGAAAAGATCATCCTCAATCGTTTCCTATGGACGTTGCGCCGAAACAAACTCGGCTTTTCGGTAACACTCGCCTACGTTGTAATACAACGACATCCCTGTGCGGCATATGCAATAAAACTGAACAAACATATGGGGCTAATCAGGCCAAATTCAACCTTTAGCCGTAAAAAAATTAACGTACTCGCACATAGTGATTTTGCACCACAGTTTGATTGAACCTTTTGGCCGCACGATGGGCAAAGCGCAACGGCTTATCAAGCGCCCCAAAAAGGGCAATACCGCCACCGAGTATGACAGGTACTGTGGTGATCACCATTTCATCGATCAAGTCTTCACGTAAAAAGGATGTGATGGTTAAACCGCCATCGATATAAAGGTCGTTAAACCCCTTTTGCGCCAGTTGTGCGACCACCTCACGTGCTGTGCCGCTGACCAGAAATATTCTATCTTCCAGCCCCTCGGGCGCCGTTTGCCAAGTGTTGCTGTAGACAAACACCGGTTTGTCGTAAGGCCAGCTTTGGGTCGCGGCCAAAACAAACTCTGCCGTTTTTCGGCCCATCACCAAGGCATCGACTTTTGCCATCTGCTCGGCATAACCCATATCGTTGCCTTCTGGCGTATCGACATAACGGTCGAGCCAATCGACCGAGTGGTCTTTATCGGCGATATAGCCGTCAAGACTTTGCGCCAAATACACATAATTTGCCATTGAGATCTCCACTGCTGTTTTCTTCGGCACTACAAGGACATGACCCCCTAGCAGTAACCTCCCCAAATTCGCCCGTAATCTGGCTCCGGCTCGAATTTGACAAACCTTAAGCTGCCGCTCATGCTTAACTAACCAGTTTTAGGTTTATCGATGTTGTGAATGTTTTACCCAAGCCTTTTATTTTAGCCGCTTTGTTGTGGCTACTGAGCTTTGCCGCCAACGGTTGCGAGCTTAAAATGCGCAGCTATGATTTTGCCCCCTTTGCGGCAAAAACCCAACAAGGCACATGGGTCGGTATCAATCATGAATATGCCAATGCCCTAATGCAGGTCGTCGGTTGCAGCTACACCATAATTGAGGCGCCGTGGGCCAGAGGCATCGATATGCTCAAAAATGGTGAAGTGGACTTTATGGCGCAAGTCAGCCTGACCGAAGCACGCAAAAAGGATTTTTATTACGTCGGCCCCCAGCGCATGGAGACCATCGTCTTGGTTACCCGTCGTAATCGCTATGAAACGATCTCGACTTGGCGCCAATTGCAAAGGCTCGATGCGGTGCTGTTACGACAAAAAGGCTCTTACTACGGCAGCAAATTTGAACAAGTGCTGGCACATAACCCCAAGCTGCGCCATCAAATGGTCGATTTACCCAACTCTGAGGTACGTTTAACTTTGCTGGAAAAAGGCCGAATCGATGGCTTCTTAATTGACAAAATTTACCTCAACTACCTGATGAAAACCCACCAAAGCGCTGAACTGCTGCAAATGAACCCATTGGTTATTCATCAAAACCCGGTGTATTTTGCCTTCAGTAAAGCCAGTGTCGATGACAAGCTCATCGCCAAAATTCGCCAAGCCTACGCGCAACTCGGCCCAAACGGTAAGTTAGAGGCGATCACCCGTCGCTACGAACAAGACGACCCCCATCCTTTGGCCCACATAAAATCGGAAGCGAAAGTGGCTCAGCAATAGGGTGTTTATCTTTGATTTATAAGAACAACATATAAAAGACAAACTCGCCCTAACCTACCGGCACGATAGAGTCGTCGTTAACCTCTGCCCCAAATTGCTGTTGTAGTGCAACAATCAATGGGTCTTGATAGATCAATTGCTTGGCTCTTGCCAAACGGTCGGCATCGATTTGACGCTGAATATTTAACGGGGTGTTCAGTTGTTCTTCGGTGAAGTTCAGCTCCAACTCAATCGGTTGTTTGAGCACCAGTGAAAGACCCCGTTGTAATTGGTCTCGAAGCCCTTTAGAGTCTAGGTGCTTCTCACTGTGGTAAACGTTCAAGGTGACGGTTTTATCTTGCTTGGAATAGACCGACTGTACCGCAAGTAACCTGACCAATCCGCCTAGCCCCATCTGTTCAATCAAGCTGGCCCACTCATCCACCTGATGGGCCCAACGCGGCAGTTCTTTGTCGATTAAAGACTCACCCGTTGGCGCCGCGACAGTCGTTTGTGCAGCCTTAGGCGCAGCGTCTAATACTTGCGTTTGTGGAGGCAGGGGTTGCTCTGTCCCATTGCCTTTCGTGTCTTGATGATACTGCACAGGGGCTTGCTGCTCATCTTGCTGTGGCGCAAGGCCCTCCGGCGCGCTGTGTTGCCAAAAATCTGCCGGCGGCACGGCAAAATCATCAGATTCGTTTAACGGCGGCGTTTCGGTCCTGTCTTGCTCATCATCATAAAAAGCCACAGGTAATTCGCCAAAGTCGTCTTGAGAGTCGGGCTTTGCTTGCACCTGTGGCTCAAAATCCGGCTGTGCAATCTCCGCTCCCTCAGCCTCGCTTATGACCGGCTCTTTTGCGACGTCAACAGCGGTATGACTTGCCGCCGCAGCCGTAACTGGCGAAACAGGTTCACTTTGCCCGAGGGCTTCAGGCTTTTTTGCACTACCCTCCCCGTCCGGCGCATTGGCTTGAGCAGGTTGTTCGGGCGAGGCTTGATTAGGGTTGAACATGCTATCGAGAGACAAGTTGCGATTGGCCAGTATCGCGGCAACCGGATCTTCAAATTCAGGCTGTGCTGGCACCTCAACCTGCTGAGTTTCAGGCTCTGAGCTTGTTGGCGCGCCACTGGCCAACTGCTGATGTTGTTGACCAGCGACTTCAGCTTCATGTGTTGACTCGGGCGCCGCTACTGGGTCTGGCTCAGCTGCATTTGGTTGCACGGATGCTGTCAGAGGTAGTTCGTCTGCTACCGATTCAACGGGGTTGTAACCTTGTGATAAGGCCGACTCATAAACGCTTTGCTGCTGGGCATTAATGGTTTCTTCATCTAATAACCCAGTCTCATCAGCATCGTTTGACGTTGACTCTACCGTCAATGGAGCCTCTTGAGCTAGCGACGACTGTTCAGGCAACGGTGTCGATGCCAGCGCTTGTTGTGTCTGCGAAGTTGCTTGTGCCGCTGCTTCCTGCTCACTTGTGGTTTCAAGTGGCTTGCTTTGAGGCTGCTCTTGTCTAATATTCGGCACCTCTAAAGGCGCTTGCGCAACCACCTCAGGAAGCGGTTCAGCACTGCTGGGCTTGGCAACTTGGGCTACCGGGGTAAAGGCCAACAGCCGCAGCAGCAGCATTTCAAAACCCATGCGCAGATCAGGCGCATGTTCCAAGTCCTTTTTGCCACTGAGCAATATCTGATAATAAAGTTGCACGTCTTGCGCCGAGAGCTTCTGCGCCAAACGAGTAATAAATTGATGGAGTGACTCGTCAATTTGCGCCGCCCCCGGCACCAGCTGCGCCATCGCTGCAAGATGAAAAATCGACAACAGCTCGTCGGTTAAGCCGCGATAGTCGGGCATCAACCGGGCAATATCTTCCACTGTCGCCATGGCACTGGCGCCGTCGTGGTTAACGATATGAGCCAACAGCTTAACGCTCCATTGCTTGTCGATGGTGCCGAGCATTTTCTCGACTGTCTGCAGACGCAATTCCCCCGCAGACTGAGCTATGGCCTGATCGGTCAGGCTCAACCCATCGCGCAAACTACCGTCGGCCGCTTTTGCCAACAAGGTCAACGCCTCGTCATCAAACGGGATCTGTTCTTGCGTCAGAATATCGGCAAGGTGCGCTTTGATCTCACTACGTAACAGCGCTTTTAAATTAAACTGCAAACAACGGGATAAAATGGTGATCGGCAATTTTTGCGGATCGGTGGTCGCCAGTAAAAACTTCACATGCTCAGGCGGTTCTTCTAACGTTTTGAGCAGCGCGTTAAAACTGTGACGCGAGAGCATGTGCACTTCATCTATCAAATAGACTTTATACCGCCCTCTGGTGGGCGCATATTGCACATTGTCGAGGATCTCGCGAGTGTCTTCGACTTTGGTTCTAGAGGCCGCATCGATTTCAATCAAATCGACAAAATGGCCTTGCTCTATCGCAACGCAGGTATCGCATTGACCGCAAGGCTCGGCGCTAACACCTTGTTCACAGTTGAGGGATTTGGCAAAGATACGGGCTATGGTGGTTTTACCGACTCCACGGGTGCCGGTAAACAAATAGGCATGGTGCAAACGCCCCATCTTAAGGGCGTTAATCAGGGTACTTTTAACATGTTCCTGGCCGACAAGCTCGGCAAAACGTTTTGGCCGCCATTTGCGTGCCAGGACTTGGTAACTCACGCTTTATTCACCGTCAAAAGAAACCAAAGTGGTGACATCGACACCTAAGTTGGCAAGGCGTTTTTCGCCACCTAAGTCGGGCAACGATACTACAAATGCCGCGCCAAACACTTTACCGCCCAACTCGCGCACCAAACCGGCCGTCGCTTCCATTGTACCACCGGTAGCCAAAAGGTCATCAACCAACAGCACAACATCATTGCCGTGAATGGCATCGACATGGATCTCTAAAGTATCGGTGCCGTATTCCAAAGCGTAATCGCGTGCCACCGTTTTGCGTGGCAATTTGCCGGGCTTTCTTACGGGAATAAATGACACGCCCATGGCATAAGCCAATGGCGCACCAAAGATAAATCCTCTGGCTTCGGTGCCGGCAATGGCCGTAATGCCTTGGCCTTCGAATTCGGTTTTAAATAAGTCGATGACTTGGCTAAAGGCTTTAGCATTTTGCATCACGGATGTCACATCGCGAAACATGATCCCCGGTTTCGGATAGTCCGGTACGGTGTGGATGTTGTTTTTAATATTATCAACGATTTCTTTTAATGTTTTTTGATCCATGGTCAGTCCATTTCGGCGCTAGTTTGCCGGTTGTTGTTCGTTTTGTGCGTACGCACCAATAAAAAAGCCCATTATTTTAGATGTAATGGGCTTTTACGGAATATAAAATATATTGCTCACCTTGTAAATTGCCTTTTCGGCTTAGGCCACCAGCGTTTGTTCGTGGTGTGACACTTTTTTCATCAATGCCAGCAATGCGCTTTGCTCAACAGGTTTGGCCAATACTTCAACTGCGGTCAAATGATGCATTCGCGAGTGAAACTCGGCACTGTCATCGGTTGTCAACAAGATGAACGGCTGAGCCGCATATTGCGGTAGCTCGCGCAAACCTTTAATCAGTGAAATGCCATTCATTACCGGCATTTTGTAATCAATAACAACGATATCAAAATCTTGCTGCTTTGCTTTGGTCAAGCCATCAAGGCCATCTTGAGCTTCGGTTATCCGGTATCCATTCGAAGACATATAAAGCCGCAGTAAATTTCGCACGCTGTCATTATCATCAACCAATAGTACACGTTTACTCATCTCTCACCTCTTTCCATTGATCTGCGGCGCGCATTTTATGCTTTTAGGGTCCCGAGGTCGAGTCGAAAGCGATGAAAATAATTACCTTTATCCCTTGCAATCGGCTAACACTATGAAAAGAAAACATAATTGAATTTGACTTCGTAGCACAAGGCTCCGTGCAAGCCCTAAATGAGCGTAGGGATGTGGGAAATACTGAATTTTGTCGATGCGACAGTTTGCTCTCGGGATTGTCTACTCCTTATATCCCTATAAGGAAAATCAGTGACAGTCCTTCCATGGACATTAAAAAAGGCATCTGGGTTAAGCAGATGCCTTTTTAGCACAGATGATGAGATTTAAGCGCCTAAGCGCGACACATTAGGCTTTATCGGCAGCACTGGTACGTGGCTTGCGCGTTGCTTTAGGGGCTTTTTCAGCCGCCTCCTGCTCCGCCAGCTTTTTTGCTGCCAAGGCACTGACTACCTCGGTTAAAGCATCGACTTTGGCCGTTAACTCAGTGATCTGGTCGTCGCTGACATCACTGTTTAAACCCAGTTTTTCACGCACTTCATCCACTTTGCTTTCAAATTGGGTTTTGGCGTTAAGCTTTTCTTGCAACGAGGTTTGAATTTCGGCACCTTTGCTGACCAATTCATTGAACAATTGGTTAGACTCTTCATAGGCTTTGTCGAACTTTTCAGTTAACGCTTCTGAACCTTTGCCGTAAGCACCAAGTCCAGCCAACCAAACGTTACGGGCAAAGCCTTGTACTTTTTCTTTGGTAGACATAGTGATACTCCTAACTTATTTGGCCAATTTGGCAACGATTTCGGTCAAATCGTCAATTTTCTTCGACAACTCGTCGATTTTCTCGGCTTGCTCGCTTTTATCAAGACCAAGCTTTTTGCGCACCTCAGCAACACGCTTATCAACGGCCGCCTTTTCTTTCAATTTGGTCTTCGCTTCGCCTTCTAAGGCTTCGCCTTTGGCAACCAATTCGTTGAAGACGCGGTTTGAGTCGGCGTTAACTTTCTCGTATTGACCTTGCAGGCTGTCAACGCTCTTGCCGTAGGCACCCAAGCCAGCCAACCAGATCTTGCGTGCGACATCTTCTGCAATGTCAAATTTCTCTTTGATGATTTCTAACTTGGACATGGCGATTCTCCTAATAAATGAATGCGGTTAAATCAGTTAATCTTTCAGACTTGACGCCAATAATAGGAAGGTAAATTAGAAACCGCATACTAACGCGAAATTTTTTTCAAAAAGATGATGGCCAACAAAATATCGGCAACACAACTAAAAGGCCAAAATGCCACTCGCTTAAGAGACTTAAGCCATAATTAGAATAGCGATTCTAAGTGTTTATGCTAAATTGATACTCATTTTTTACCCTTTGGAAGATTTTCTTCTATATTTGTTGTGTGCATAAAAATAAAAGAGGTGATGCAATGGCCTATTTCGTAACCGGTGGCACCGGTTTTATCGGCAAATTTCTCATTAAGAAACTCCTGTTGCGTGACGGTGACATCCATGTACTGGTACGTGAACAATCAAAAGACAAACTCCAGCAGTTAATCCGATTAAGTGGCGAAAAAGGCAGCCGAATTAAAGCGGTTATCGGAGATATCACACAACCCAACCTTGGCCTAGACGACAAGCAGATTGCCGAACTCAAAGGCAAAATCACGCATTTCTATCATCTGGCTGCCATTTACAACCTCTCTGAAAAAGCAGAAGTTCAACAACAAGCCAATATAGAAGGCACCAAAAATGCTGTCGATTGTGCAACGGCCATTGATGCGGGCTGTTTCAACATGGTCAGCTCTATTGCCGCAGCAGGCTTGTATGGCGGTATCTTCCGGGAAGATATGTTTGAAGAAGCCGAAGGGCTGAAAAAGAATCCATACTTTTTGACCAAACACGAGTCTGAAGGCTTGGTCAGAACCCACTGTAAAATACCTTATCGCATCTACCGTCCTGGCATGGTGGTAGGCCACTCCAAAACCGGTGAAATCGATAAGATTGACGGTCCCTACTACTTCTTTAAACTGATCCAAAAATTCCGTCGCAAGCTGCCGCCTTGGATGCCGACCATCGGCCTTGAGGGTGGCTTTATGAATATTGTGCCGGTCGATTATGTGGTTAATGCCATAGATCATATCAGTCACAAAGACGGTCTTGACGGCAAATGCTTCCATTTGACCGACAGTAAACCCCACCGTATTGGCGAAGTGCTCAACATTTTTGCCGAAGCCGGTCACGCGCCAAAAATGGCGCTGCGCATCAACACCAAAATGCTCGGTTTTATCCCTGCCTATATCCGCAATATGGTGATGTCTTTGCCACCGATTTTGCGTATTCGAGGGGCGATTTTAAAAGATTTGGGTATTCCACCGGAGGTGCTTGATTTTATCAATTACCCGGTACGCTTCGATAACCGTGAAACCCGCGCCGCCTTGGAAGACAGCAATATCAAGTTGCCGAAACTCAAAACCTATGCCCCGGCGATTTGGGACTACTGGGAACGTCACTTAGATCCCGAATTGTTTATTGACCGCACCTTAAGTGGCGCCGTCAAAGGCAAGGTGGTGATGATCACAGGTGCATCGAGCGGTATCGGCCTTGCCACTTCACTCAGACTGGCCAAAACCGATGCGACATTGCTGCTGGTGGCCCGTAAAGAAGAAGGGCTGGTAGAAACCAAGCAGCTGGTTGAGGATTTAGGCGGTAAGGCCCATATCTATTTGTGCGATCTTGCCGACACCGCCTCGTGCGATAAATTGGTGAACGATGTCACCAAAGATCACGGCGGTGTCGATATCTTGCTTAACAATGCCGGACGCTCTATTCGTCGCTCGGTAGAGCACTCATTTGATCGCTTCCATGATTTTGAACGATGTATGCAGCTCAATTATTTCGGCTGTCTAAAACTGATCATGGGCTTTTTGCCGGCCATGGGCAAAAAACGCCGTGGTCATATCATCAACATTTCGTCCATTGGTGTTCTGACCAATGCGCCGCGTTTCTCGGCATATGTCGCATCAAAAAGCGCGCTTGAAGCCTTTACCCGCTGCGCTGCGGCTGAATATTCCGATACCGGTATCAACTTTACCACCATTAATATGCCTTTGGTTAAAACCCCGATGATTGCGCCGACTAAAATCTATGATTACTTCCCGACGCTGACCCCGGAGCAGGCAGTTGATTTGGTCGCCAAAGCGATTATCGAAAAGCCCAAGCGAGTTGCCACCCGCCTAGGTTTGTTTATCAATGTGCTTTATTCTTTGGCACCTAAAGCCACTGAAATTCTCTTTAATTTCAGCTTTAGAATGTTTAAGGATTCTGACGCCGCCAAAGGCGATAAAAAAGCCCTCACCCAAGAAGAAATGACCAGCGAGCAAATCGCCCTTTCTCAGGTGATGCGAGGTATCCACCTATAACCACAGGCGGGGTGTTACGCCCCGCCATTTCATCGGCTTGTCAAATACGCCAATCAAACACCGCTTTATTTTGATGTGTTTGAACACGTCAGCCAAAGCCACTGGAGTGCAATCGGTTTCAGCCGGTAAATGTACCGCTATCGTTTGTTGCCAATTCATCAGAATCAACCTATGATCAATTGGTTAATGTTTAAAAAGCGTCCTAGGCACATTTATCGAAATGAATAACCTAAGGGACTAAAATCAGGTAACCGAGCTTTAATGGCAGCAACTAAAAATAAGTCCAACTCAGTCAAACAGGCGCTGATTGGCGCTGTAATGGCGATATCCGCAATATCGCTGATCACCTCGGTGGCAGCGTCTACTTTAATGGATATCCGCCGCCAAAAAGAAGAGTTGGTCAGTCAGTTGTCTACCTATTCCGACATCATTAGTTTTGCCTCGGTGGCCAGTTTAACCTTTGACGACCCAGAAACCGAAGCAGAGCAATTAAAGTCGTTTAAAGCCGCCGGACTGATAGAAAACATTCACATCTATCGGCTTGACCCACAAACCAGCGAGCCCGCCTTCTTCTCCAGCTACAACAAGTTCGGCACCCCACCGATCCCTGTCAAATTCAATCAAATCGAACAGCTTAAGATCCCAAGGTTCACCGATGAGTTTGTCGAGGTAATTAGACCGATTAGAGAAGAAACCAATACCCTGGGTTATGTTTATCTGCGCGCCAGTCTCGAACCAATGCATCAGGACATCAATGAAAAACTGCTGATCAACTGTGTCATCGGCCTGTCGATTTTGCTGCTGGCATTTTTACTGGCGATTAGAATGCAGCGCCGCATTACCAATCCGATAGAGTCGTTTTTGCAAACCGTACACAAGGTTTCAAAAGACAAAGACTATTCGGTCAAAGTTGAAACCATCAATATTTCTGAGCTGGACATTCTCGCCCGAGCCTTTAATAAGATGCTCGATAGAATTCAGCAACACATTTCAAAGCAGGCAATTGCCGAGCAGGAAGTCCGTCAGCTCAACCAAAGCTTGGAGCAAAAGGTCAACGAGCGTACTTTGGCGGTCAAAGAATCCAATCAGGAGCTTTTGACCACCCTTGAGAAGATGCATCAATATCAAAACCAGCTGGTTGAAACAGAAAAAATGGCATCATTGGGGCAAATGGTGGCCGGTATCGCCCATGAGGTCAACACCCCCATTGGGCTTGGTGTAACCGCCTCGACCTTGATGCAGGACCGGTTGGAGGTGATCAACACCTCTTATCAAGAGAAAACGCTGAGTTCACGACAGTTGGCGAAGTTTTTGGAAGAAAGCAGAGAAAACTTGGGCATCATCTACCGTAACCTCAACCGCGCCGCTGAACTGATCAGCTCATTCAAGCAAGTGGCGGTAGACCAATCCAGCGAAGAAAGCCGAGTGTTTAACTTCAAACAGCTGATCAATGAGATCTTACTGTCGCTCAAGCCCAACCTCAAAAAAACCCAACATCAAATCGTCATCGACTGCGACAACAACATCAACATATGCAGTATGCCAGGCCCCATCACGCAAATTTTGATCAACCTAGTGATGAACTCGCTGATCCATGCTTTTCCTGATACCAATGAAGGCACCATTTCCATTGCGGTCAGTGTCACCGGCGGCTCGTGTAAATTGTGTTACAAAGACAACGGTATCGGCGTGTCTGAGGACATTAAAAAGCGCATTTTTGATCCCTTTGTCACCACCCGTCGCGGTAAAGGTGGCTCGGGGCTGGGTATGCATTTGGTTTATAACCTTGTCACTCAGGCGCTAAACGGGTCTATCAATATCTTTAGTGAGAAAGATAATGGCGTAGAATTCAATATTGTCTTCCCCATCACTGCTCGCAGTACACATGAGTAGGCAACAATGGTCGTATCGTTTAGTTTTATTCATCCGATACGATACCCTCACCTGTGGTTAGTGATGGTGCTGTTGCTGCTTTGCAGCCCTTGGGCCAAGGCCGAACAGAACATGCGTAAAACCATGCGCGTCAAGGCCGCTTTCATTTATCAAATGTCAAAGTTTGTCAATTGGACCTCAGACGAGCGCAACCCCTTGGTATTTTGCCTGTTTGATGATCCTCGCCCCTATAACGTCAATGTTGTCTTAAGCGCCTTAGAAAAGCAGGGAAAGCTCAACTCACAGGGCCATCCGGTAAAAACACGCCTCATCGGCACCGAGCAAATGCATGATCCGGGCCAGTACGATGACTGCTCATTGGTTTATTTCAATAACGACATCGACCAGAAACTGAGGCCTGCGATGTATATTGCACTGGGCAAAACCATTCTCACCATTGGCGCCAACAAGGGCTTTGTCGAGCAAGGTGGAATGACGGCCTTAGTTTATGAAAAAGGAAAACACAAACTCTATATCAATCGTGATAGCTATGAGTCTAGCTTGGTAAAAATACGCTCTCGACTGTTGTCACTGGCCAAATTTTATCCCAAATAAAGAAACTTTATCAGCTAAAGCCAAGCATACTGGTTAAAATTGGAACTCGTTGCGCAATTAAAACCGCTCATAGGGGCTTATTTTCTTGTCTAGCGCGGTGAACACTCCTATAATTAACGCGAAATCTGTTTCTTTTTTCTTACGTGTCGTTTACACCAGTTGCAACAAAGGATCCGTATCGTTATGCACACCCCTGTTATATTAATAGTCGAAGACGAAGATGTTACTCGCTTAAATCTTGTTAACCTGTTTCAAGGCGAAGGTTATGAAGTTTTAGAGGCGATTGACGGCGATGAAATGCATGAAAGGCTGTCGAACAATCATGTCGATGTGATCGTCATGGACATCAACCTACCGGGTAAGAATGGTTTGATCTTGGCCAGAGAAATACGTCAAAAAGGCCAAATGGGACTTATCTTCCTAACCGGTCGTGATAACGAAGTTGACCGTATTTTGGGCCTAGAGATCGGCGCTGATGATTACATCACCAAGCCGTTCAACCCGCGTGAATTGACCATTCGCGCACGCAACCTCATCAGCCGCACTTCCAACCTACCGGAAACGCCAAAAACCGAAGACGGCATCATTCGCTTCGACGGTTGGCAGCTCGATGAAAACAGCCGCTGCTTAACCAGCCCAAGTGGCGAATCACAGCGTTTGCCAAAAGGCGAATACCGCGCCTTGAGACTGATGCTGACCGAGCCGGGCAAAATCTTTACCCGTGAGCAATTGATCAAGCATATGACCGGTCGCGAATTACGCGACAATGACCGTACCGTCGATGTCACCATCCGTCGTATCCGTAAGCATTTCGAAGCTGACGGATCCTCAGGTGAAATCATCTCCACCATTCACGGTGAAGGCTACCGCTTTACCGGCCATATAGAATAAATTTTCCTTTGTAGATAACGTAAAGACACGCACGATAGGCACTTTGAACAATACAAGGTGCCTTACCTCTGGCCATCAACAACATCTATCCCTTAATTAAGCGGCTTTAGCTTTTCGATAAACGCCCATTCATCCACTTTCACCTTCACCATCATCACCGAATCTTGCTGAAACTGCGTTGCATAACGCTGAGCAACCGATTTGACCTTTGCCATACCAGCACCATTGGTAATGACTGTCACCACCTTAGAGCGCTCTGGCTGGCCTTTATAGTAGCCCGTAGCATCGACGACATTGAAGCCTTCGAACTGTTTCGCCAACACCGCTTTTTCAAAATGTTGCCATTGTTTAAGAGATACGCCACCGCCGCTGGGTAAAGACAAACCAAAAAACAACCGAACCCGATAATGATCAGTTTCATCGGCAAAAGCGTAAGAGTTCGGTAGTAATAATAATGCGCAAAGCGCGACGATTTTATGAATGTGCATTGTTGATCATCCTGAGTTCTATTTTTGTTTGTTGGGCATAGCGACGCAACAGCCAAGCAGAGTGTGTTTGCCGCATTATAGAATAAGATGGCAGGTATGCCAGAGCATTTCAGGTGTACAGGAAAGCGTAGGTACAAGGCTAAAGCCTCAGGCTACCAATCTCCCTAAAAGGAAAAAGGCAGCCGAAGCTGCCTTTTTAAACTATCCAAGTCGTTATGCGTATTAGGCGATAACTTTTCTGCGACGCAGACCAGCCAATGGCAATAACAACAAGGCCATCAGACCCAGTGTACCACCGGCAACGCCACCGTTGTCCGTGTCGGCTTCAACCACCAACTTGTAGGTTTCAGTCACTACGTTGAGGTTATCGTCGGTAACAGACAATTCAAATTCAATCACAGTGTCTTCGTCAATGTTCGGCGCAGTGAAAGTCACTTTGCTGCCGTACGGTTCGAAGTGAATGAAGGCGTTAGAAGTTTGTCTCCAGTGGAAAGTCACTTCGTCACCGTCGCTGTCAACTGTACCAGAGGCATCCAAGGTCACAGTATCACCTTCTTTAACCACGAATGGGCCAGTGATGCTGATGGTCGGTACTGTGGCAGGACGACATTGGTCAGCCCAGATATCATCAACCCAAGCAGGATTGTCGATAAATGGATTACGGTTACCTTGATACTCATAAACCACTTCGTTACGACGCATTTCAGTCTCATCAACTGGATCGTCCAAGTGCCATTGATAAACAGAGCACAACTTACCAAACTGTGGTGCACCGGCGTCAGTCATGCCGTCAACCAACACCAAATCAGGGGTTTTGTCTGCACTGGCACCGTTATAACGGGCAGCCATGTAGAACAACATACGGGCAACGTCACCTTTGACTTCATCACGAGGCTCAAAAGAGTCGCTGTCTTTAAGGTTTAACGGCGCTTCTTCGATAGGGTCACCACCGAAGTCGAAGTCCAACTCACCACGAGCGGTGTTCATTGACCAATCGGCAGGACGCAAATGATGAGCATCGGTGTAAGCCATTTGGTTGTCATTCGGGAAGCCGTGGCTCTTAGACCAAACGTGCTCGCGGTTCCAAGAATCAGGGTTATTGGCATTGGCGCCGCTACCATTCATGTTCTTGGGCACTGAATTACCAGTGTAAAGCTCAATGATATTGTCGCTGTTGGCCGGATCTTCATCAGTGAACGTCAATACGCTCCATACCTGTGAGTAGGTCAAAGGCACGTGACGGGCACTGATGGCTTCGTTGATTTTCGCCATACGCTCATCATCGCGTACTGCCATAACGCCAGCATAGTAGTCTTCTTTGACATAAGAACCAGTATAAGTCACTTTACTGATCTCAGCACAGTTGACACAATCGCCAAAGGTTACGCCGCCGCCAACACCGGCCATCGCTTGAGGCTCAGTACCAGTACAAGCATCTACACCACCACAGCCAAGGCCATCGGCAGTATCGATATCCAAGGCTACCCATTGGTTGGTTTCACCCGGGAACGCATCGGTCACGATAAAGTCGCCCACGGTAACATCCGCTTTACGACGTAGGGTTTTGTTTTGAGTGTTGAAGTTATCATCGTTTGGATCAGTCCAGCTGCGACCCGGATCTTCGCCAACACGACCCAAGCTATCGACAACCACACCACCTTTGGTCAAAACAATCGCATCATCACCGTTGAAGAAAGTCAGGTTAGAACCGATACCGGCAGGCGCTTCACGCTTGAACTGCTCCTCAGCATCACGGTTATAGATAACGATACTGGCATTTTTCGGCAACTTACCAAACAGGTTAAGTGCATTGGTTTCGCTGATAGAGCCGTTGTTGTATGCAGCGATACGATAGCCTTCGGCCAATAAGTCGATATCGGCATCACCGATATTGGTCAACTCGACCGCTTTGTTTGAGCCGCTACCTTCAATGTACTCAGAGATCAACAAGTAGTTTTCAACAGTTTCGCCACCGCCGATATCAACACAAGCACCTTCGCCCGGACAACCTAGGCCGTTTGAGGTGTTTTCGCCAAAGACAGCCCACTCGTTGTTGGCACCTGGGAATGCATCATTGATGATGGTATCACCGGCAGTCACACTGTCTTTACGACGTAAGGTTTTGTTCACTGTGCTGAAATCAGCATTGTTTGGATCGGTCCAACCGCCTTCAGGTCTTTCACCCACACGGCCGAAGCTATCAATCACCACGCCATCTTTGGTCAACACCAACGCATCGTCACCGTTGAACCAAGTCACCGATGAAGCCACGCCGTTTTCAACTTTGAACTCATCCCAAGCACCATCGTTATACATAACGAAACTTGCGCCCGGCTCCAACATACCAGTCAATTCGATTTTACGTTCGTCATGCTCGGTTTCGCTACCGTTAGAGTACATCGCCAATTTGTATTTACCGGCGCCTAAGTCAACAGCCTGAGAGCCCATGTTTGAGATCTCAACCGCTTTGTTGTTGCTTGAACCTTCAACGTACTCGGTAATACGGATAGGATCAGTGCTACCACCAGCACCGCCATCGCCACCGCCGTCACCGTCTCCACCACCGGCGCCACAAGCAGCTTCACCGCCACAGCCTAAGCCATCGGCAGTGTCGATATCAAATACCAACCACTCATTCGGGCTACCTGGGAATTCATTGTCGATAACAGTATCACCAGCGGTCACACTGTTTTTACGACGTAACGTTTTGTTTGAGGTATTGAAGTTGGCATCGTTCGGATCAGTCCAACCACCGTCAGGTCGCTCACCAACACGGCCAAAGCTGTCGATAACAACGCCGTCTTTGGTCAATACAAGAGCATCGTCGCCGTTAAAGAAAGTCACTGGTGACGCTTCACCATTGGCCACTTTGAACACGTCCTCGGCAGCGTCGTTGTACAGCACGTAGCTGGCACCTGCTGCCAATACACCTGTGAACTCAATTTTGCGCTCATCATGTTCAGTGGTTGAGCCGTTAGAGTACATGGCCAGTTTATATTTGCCTGCACCTAAGTCGATGTCGGTAGAACCGGTGTTGGTGATCTCAACCGCTTTATTGCTGCTTGAGCCTTCAACATACTCGGTGATCATAATCGGATCGGCAGTCGTGCCGCCATCACTGTCGCCACCGCCAGCACCACAAGCAGCTTCACCACCACAACCTAAACCGTCAGCGGTGTTGATATCGAATACAGCCCACTGGTTGCTGCTGCCCGGGAACTCATCGTCAATAACGGTGTCACCAGTAGTGATGCCATTTTTGCGACGTAAGGTTTTGTTAGCTGTGCTGAAATCAGCATTGTTGGCATCGGTCCAAGCTGCGCCAGGGTCTTCACCGACACGGCCAAAGCTGTCAACCACAACGCCGTCTTTGCTCAATACCAAAGCGTCATCGCCATTGAACCAAGTCACTGAAGACGGTTCACCGTTAGCGGTTTTGAAAATATCTTCAGCGCTATCGTTGTACAACACATAGCTTGCACCGGGCGCTAAAACGCCAGTCAATTCAATTTTACGCTCGTCGTGCTCAGTTGGGCTACCATTTGTGTACATCGCCAATTTGTATTTGGCGGCACCCATATCGATGGCTTCGTTGCCCATGTTGGTAATTTCTACCGCTTTGTTGTTGCTTGAGCCTTCGATATATTCGGTGATGATGATCTCGGCCATGGCCGAGTTAGACATCAATAAGGTCAACGCGCTACTGAGCGCTGCCTTTTTAAATAAACCGTTCATGAGGTAATTTTTTCCTATTTGTTTTCAATTTGTCAGCAGGTGGCCTAAACCACCTGCTCAAAACGATTAAGTGCGCTACGGCCAATTAGAAGCTGTAGCGAACACCGATTTTGATCTGCCACGCCGAAGCGCTTGACTCGTAGCCTGCATGGTTACGTACATCATAACCGCGGTAGCTGCGTTCAATTTGGTATTTGCCGTCATCAGACAAACCGGCAAAATCGTAAATCGCTTTAGGATATTGTGCACGACGCTCACGGCCCCACTCATCGTTAAGTAGGTTGGCAAGGTTGCTGATAGAGAAAGTCAACTCACCTTTGTGACCGTCCATAAAGCCAGGCAATTCTTGTTTGATGCTTAAATCAAGCTCGGTAACCCAAGGCTGAGTGGCATAGCCACGTTCGATGATACAACCACAAGCTTCAATGCCCGCACGGTCTAAGATGGAACTGATCTCTTCCCAGCTCACCGCGTTTGCCCAATCCCAGTCAACATTTGGATCGTTAGGGCCACTTGGAATATACGGCAAGTAAGGGCTGTAGGTATTGAAATCACGTTGGTCACCTAAATCACCATCGCGGAAGAAGCCCATCAACCAGCTAAGTGGACGACCTGAACGACGCTCGAAGAACATGTTGATCTTGGTGGCATAGCCTTCGAAGAACTCATGTTTGTAGCCTAGATTCAACTTAAAGCTGTGCTCGATTTCATAGTAACCACGACCAAGCATTGGCTCGTTACGGTTCACCATGATGGTGTTGTGATAGTTACTTTGGTTACGTGAGCTGGTACCACCGGTCACTTCGGTTACGTCTTGATGAGCGTAGCTGGCGCTCATGCTCAAACCGTTATCCCAGTTTTTAGACAGCGCAGTGGTGAAGATAATTGAACGGCCTTCCAAGTCAGAGTTCGACAACATGATGTCGAAGTTATCTTCAAGACCAGTACCTTCGTAGATGCTGCCCATGATGATACGCTCGCCATCGGCGGCGTAGTTGACAGAACCGTTTTCATCCAAAGGCGTGCGCGATAAGTCATACCATACCGGCTCGTCTTTTTTCTTCATGTAGGTCAACTCGGTGGTCCAAGCGAAATCATCACCCAACATTGGAATGTCGAAAGTCAGATCTGCTGCCACTTGTACGCGCCAATCAGACGGCAAGACAAAGTTTGGATCCACATGACTGGTGCTACCAGCGCCTTGAACCAATGAATTTTGGATCTCAGTCGGTACTTGAGTGATATCGGCTGTGTGCTCGGCATAGTAGGCGTTAATCGCACTGCTAGGTGCCGATACGTAAGTGATACCATCGTTGGTGAATGAGCCATTGTACCAAACGTTAGGGATACCACCGTTGAAACGGCCAACACCACCACGTACGGTCAAATCATCGCTGGCAAACCATTTGAAGCTCACTCGCGGCATAAACATATCTAAGCCATCTAAGTTGAACTGGTTAGAGTAACCATAGGTATCAACGAAGTTAGGGTTCAACGTCGGTTTGTCATCGGCGCTGACCAATTCATAACGTAAACCGGCAGTCACTTCCAACTCGTCGGTCAAATAGAAAGTATCTTCACCGTAAAGCACCGTCGTGTAGCGAGTGTTGTCATAAGCGACATCTTGCGCGTCATTGGTGTAGGCGTTGGCATAGCTAAAGCGACCAACCACACCATTGGCAAAATCTTCCAACGAGTCGAATGACCAGCTGCCTTTGGCATTAGGGGCGTACATGTTGTACAGGTTCAAGCGCTCGACTTCAAAACCGAAGCTGATGTCATGCTCACCAAAAAGGTAGTTGGCATCAAAGGTGACTTTGAGGTTTTCGTTTTTCGCTTCGTTGGCGTGGTAGAAACTAGGCGTACCAAATTGAATGGCTGGGCCTTGGCCATTTGCCATGCTTACCGTCACGCTGCCCAAATCAGATGGGGTTTGGGCGTTTGCTTTAACATCTTTGAAGGTAATACCAAACTGAGTGGTGAAGTTGCTTGACCAGTCAGAATATAGTTTCCAAGCAAAGTTATTGAGCTTAGTCTGGTAGTTGAAGATACTTGAAGCCAACGGCAAGGTGTTGCCACCTGGAGAATAGTTACGTAAGTCGTTGTTGTCCTGATATTGATAGGTAAAGGCCATACGCTGACCATCCATCACATCCCAGTCCAACTTGAGCAGAAGCTTGTCATCGGTATTTTCTGGGTTGCCGGTATACAGCGCATCGCTCATACCATAGACACTTGACAATACCTGAGTGAATTGATCGTATTGCGCTTGAGTGATCTCGTAGGTGCTACCGGCACCGCTATCTTGAAAACCAGTATCAAACTCAAGCTCGCGGCTCCAAGTTTCATAGTTGGCGAAGAAGAACAACTGATCTTTGATGATTGGACCGCCCAAGGTCAAACCTAAGGTCTTTACCGACTGCGGCTGTTTTGACATGGTCTCTTCATAAGTTCTGTGACCATCAGCTTCCAATTCATTGAGGGTATTGATAAATGGCGAATCACCGGCAAGATCTTGGTCGGTAAATTCATAGTAAACCGAGCCGTGGAATTCGTTGTCACCAGATTTAGTTACCGCATTGATGTTACCACCGGTAAAGCCACCTTTGCGCACTGAGAAAGGAACCACAGATACAGAGATCTCAGAGATAGATTCCAATGAAATGGGTGGTTGCTCGGTTGGATAACCTTCATAACGCAAACCGAAATCATCGTTTTGGCCAATGCCGTCAACGGTGATGCTGTTCATACGTGGGTTGGCACCAGCAAAGGTTAAGTTGTTGTTACCAGAGAAAGTCGCCAATGGATTCAAACGCGCGATGTCTTTAAGGTCACGGTTAAGGCTTGGCATATTGTCAACGATGTCTTCGCCGAATGTGCTGTTTGATGCAGTCGCTTCAGCCATAGGTGTGGCAGAGACCGAGATACGCTCAACGTTGTCGTTTTCCAGTTGCTTATTTAAACGAAAGGTATCACCTAACTTCAAATAAACATCTTTCATGGTGCTGTCGCGATAGGTGTCTGAATCGATGGTAATGATGTAAGGACCACCAACACGTAAACCTTTAGCCACAAAAGTACCGGTATCATTGGTAATGAATTCGCTCACAGTACCAGTCGGTTGGTGCACTACTTTAATTTTTACATTGGCCGCGACCTGACCGTTGGGACCGGTGATCTTACCGCGTATTGAAGAGGAGGTATCGCTGGCATATACACTGCCCGCCGTACCTAACGACATCATTACCGCAGCCGCTATAAGTTTGAGTTTACAGTTTTTCATCTGGTACCTATTTGTTTGTCTTTGCTGTAAAAGCTTGTATTAACAGTTTTGATTTTTTCCCAAAAGTGTTTTTGTCTATGGCAAAACACTCGGCTTGAGATCTGTTTGATTTTCGGTGCCGAAAGCTAAACGGACCCCGAGTAAGCGGCGCTATTTTAAACGAAATTCAAAAGAATTTTATACATTTTTTACAAATAATTTTTGCCGCTTTATCTGTTCCTTTACATGCTGAAAATTATCATGCAGAAGGCGACATACTATAAAACATCAATGTGACATAATTTTTAAACAAAAATCATGTTCATTTTCAAAGACTTAAAAGCACGAAATAACAAAAAAGGGGAATTCAAAACAGTCTTTACCCCATTTAGTACATTTGTATTTTTGGCAATTAAATAGAGCTAAATACAGAAACACACCATTTTAATATGAAAGATTATTTTTAGAGCAGAATATTAAATGACCAAATGGTCAGATTATAAAGATATCCATTTTATCTCATAAATATCAATACATTAAATAAAGAATATAAAGAACCAAAAAGTCAGCGATAAATTAAAAACAAATGAAAATAAACAAAATAAAACACCAATAAGTCATATATTGCTGCACTTAGATAATATTTTAATCGCTTGAAGCTCATTTTCCCATTAATCCTGAAAAAACCCACAGTTACCCAGCGCAAAAATTTATCTAACAAAGGCGAAAAAGACTTCTAAACGGCTAGGTGTTTTGTTGATTTTTGTCAAATTTTATACAGATTATTTGACTTACTGGTCAACCACGCAAACACAAACGAATTAAACGAAATTAACCCGGTTCTTTGCGCCATTTTTATGTATAATCAGCCACGAAAAATCTTTCTCTTAATAACGCACATAGACCACAAAACACATTTGGAACTCATGAGTACCGACAAAACAAATAGAATGAGTGGTAACGAAGCTGCCACCAGTAAGCAGGGTAAAACCGGCAAGATCCGCGAAAAAAGCGTTGAGCACATTATGAATGCCGCGCAAGAAGAATTTGTGATCAACGGTTTTAAAGGCACCACCATTCAATCGATTGCCGACCGGGCCGGACTGCCTAAAGCCAACATTCATTACTACTTCAAAAACAAAGAAAACCTGATCCAAGCCGTATTAGAGAATATTTTGGACTTGTGGGATGAAGTGCTTGGCGACATCAGTGTTGACGATGACCCAAGACACGTATTGGAGCATTTTATTCGCACCAAAGTGCGTATGTCTTTTACCCATCCGCTGCCATCAAAGCTATTTGCCATGGAAATCATTCAAGGCGCTCAACATTTAAAAGAATACGCCAGAACCTATCTGCGCAAGTGGGTCAGAGAAAAGGCTAAGGTATTTGAGCACTGGATGGATGAGGGCAAAATGGACAGGGTTGACCCGGTACACCTGATCTTTTTGATCTGGTCTTCAACGCAACATTATGCCGACTTTGAAACGCAAATTTTGACCATAATGAACCGGGGCGAATATGAAGAAGAAGATATTGACCATATCAGCGACTTTTTGTGCAGGGTCGTTATTCGTGGCTGTGGTTTACAATACCCCTAACCGCCCCCTTTAGCGACGGCGCTTTAAGCTAAAGCGTCGCGCCTATGACAAACCGAGTACCACATAGGTTTATAGACGGTGAATAGCCAGTATTATATCTATCTTATCAGCCACTTTCTTGGCCCGCTGTCGCTGTGCGTAAGTGCCTTAGTGCTGGCGTTACTGCTCATTGCCTTAAACAGAGCACGCCGCTTCGCCATCAGCCTGATGACGATTGCCACCTTCACCCTGTACGCCTTCAGCACGCCTTTTGTTACCCACTGGCTTTTGGCCCCACTTGAATATCAATATCCCAACTTTGCCGCTGCGGCAAAACCGCTTAAATACGTGGTAGTGCTTGGTTGTGCGCATTCTATCGCGCCACAATTGCCCGCTTCTGCCAAATTAGAGCGTTGCAACGTGCCGCGAGTGATAGAAGGGCTGCGTCTATATCGACAAATGCCCGGTGCCAAGCTGGTCTTTACCGGCGGCGGCTCAAAAGGTCAAACGACCCTAGCCCATGCCCAAGCCTTATATGCCCAATTGATGGGCGTAGACTCGGCAGATATCATTCAGTTGAACGACCCGTTTAATACTGAGCAAGAAATGGTGGCAATCAAAGCCTTATTGGCCGATGAGCCCTTTGCACTTGTAACCTCAGCGGCACACATGCCCAGAGCAATGTATTTGGCACAAGGCAAAAAGCTCAATGCGACAGCGGCGCCAACAGACCATCTGGTGCGATTTTCTCTTGATAAGCTCTACTTGCGCTACTTTATTCCCGAAGTCAGCAATCTCGAAAAAATCGACAGCGCCGTACATGAAATCTACGGTATGTGGTGGCTTAAACTTAAGGGACTGTAAGCTCAATTTGCTTACATAACCATGGTGTTTAAATCCAATGATATCTGCCAAGCGCTACACTGGATTGTCGATATCGATAAAACTCACCTTAACATCAAATTGCTGCTGTAGATGCTCGCCTACCGCCTTGGCGCCATAGCGCTCTGTCGCGTGGTGACCGGCAGCAAAAAAGTTGACTTGCATTTCACGTGAAGTATGAATGGTTTGTTCTGAGGCTTCACCACTGATAAAGGCATCAAGCCCCTGATCTGCCGCCAGTTCAATAAAACTTTGACCGCCGCCGGTGCACATACCTATGGTTTCAATCACTTTGTCGTTTACCGCGCTGACCAATGGTGTACGCCCCAACATCCGCTCGATTTTGTCGGCAAATGCGGTGGCCGACATCGGCGTATTCAAACGCCCCATCACAGGCACGCTCGAGGGATTGCCCAGCTCTAAACCGCGCTCAAGGGTGATATCCAACATCGCCGCCAACTGTGCATTGTTGCCAAGTTCAGGATGCACATCCAATGGCAAATGATAGGCAAAAAGACTGATATCATAGTCAAGCAGCTGTTTCAGGCGACGTTTCTTCATGCCTTTAATCGCCTCGCTCTCACCTTTCCAAAAGTAGCCGTGGTGAACAAAAATAGCATCGGCCTGACACTCGATAGCCGCCTCTATTAACGCCATTGACGCGGTTACGCCGGTGACAATATGGTTAATTTCGTCACGCCCTTCAACCTGCAACCCATTTGGGCAATAATCACGCACCAACCAAGGTTTTAATAATTGGTCGAGGTGGCTGAGTAATGTCTCTCGTAAAACCATATTTCACCTGTAAAAGCCTTATAAATCGTAGAGATAGTACAACAATGCAATAAAATTTAAAGCTTTCCTGGAAAAAATTGCGATCTGCTTCAAAACTATGTATAACTAAATATTGACAATAAAATAAGCATAATTTTCAGGATCTTCAGGAATTCTCTATGAGTAAACTCGACAAAGACGAAGTTATTGCCAACTTTACTGCTGCTTATCAGGCGGCCAATGGTAAAGCACCTCAAATCGAAGCCAAAGGTGGCTGGTACAGCGTAGATGGCGGAAAAAACGTCCGTCTGGCCGCTTTAGTCGATATGGCTGCTGAGCTTTCTGGCGGCGCAGCCCCTAAAGCAGAAAAAGCCCCGGCAAAAGCCGAAAAAGCCAAGCCTGCTGCCAAAGCAAAAAAACCGGCCAAGGCTGCGGCGGCGAAAGCCGATAGCAATGCCCCAGCTGTCGTTAGTGGCGGTAAAGGCTTAAAGGCTGCCGATTTGTGGAAGCAAAAGCTTAATGAATCGGGCCAGCAGTGTACCATGCCACGCGGCGTAAACTAGACTGCAAACCCTACAGCCTTACGACTTGGCTGTGCGTATAAAGCCTGCGATCTATCGCAGGCTTTATACATTTATTTGAACCCGATCACCGCAACTTTGCCCTGCTCTGACGCTAACACAAACCTGTCTGTTGCAACAGCCAAAGTGTAATACCCCTCAATCGCCACCATGCGCCAGTGTTTGCCACCGTCAAAAGAAAAACTGGTAGACAGTTTCCCTGTGCTGATGCAAAACTGTCCAAGACACCCCATGGCCGTTCTCAGTCCACGCTGCACCGTACTTTGCGGCAACTGCCAAGCGCCCTTTACCTTATAGCTAAGATGATTATAGTGACCATTTCGGTCTTGGTAGTCGCCACCTAAAACAAACACTTCATTTTTGCTATTTAGTGCCAGTGCATAACCTCCGGCAGTGGCCGTTTTACCATACAGCGGCACCGCTTCTTTGCGCCAGCTTTCACCATGATCTTGGCTACTGTATACCCATGCGCCATTTCCACCTGAGGTAAACCAAGCCTGCCCTCGTGGCCCGGTGATCAGCGTGTTTCCACTGGCCGCAAACGCGGCTTCATCGGCATTGGCCTTAGGCATTTTGTCTTTGTCGATACGCCTAAATGTCTTACCGCCATCCACGGTTTTGTAGAGGGTAAAATAGCCATCAATTGGGTCGCCCAACAACAAACCGGTTTGTCGGTCAAAAAAATCAATGGCATCGAAAAAACCTTTAGCGTCAGGATTGTCGAAGATCAACTGCCAGCTATGACCGCCATCGCTGGTTTTATACAGCTTGGACTGCGCACCAGTCCCAGCCCCCATGGCAATCGCGGTGTTCTCGTCAAACAGTTCAATATCTCGAAAATCCGTCTTAAGCTCGGCTTTGACTGAAACATTCTGCCACGTTTGGCCATTATCGACAGAGCGAAATACCGCATTGTCGCTGCCGCTCACCCACATGGATTGATTCAGCGCAGCACTACCTCGGAAAGAATGACCACCGGGCAGCATACGTTTGTTCCAGCTATAACTCGGCGTCGTTGCCTGTGCACTGAGCGTAGTCAACGCCAGCAAACCGGCAAAAGCAATATTTTTGTTCATCATGAAAAGTTCAGGGATTGACGTTGGCGTTAGACAATATAACAAAGCGCAATATTGGTCAAATTGACCAAAAATTGATTTTAATGCTCGTCCAATTCAATACAACTTGGCTCAGCACCTTGATTTTACTATCCTTTTAATTGGCACTAAGCTTGCAATGCCAGCCCCAAACCAATCAAGATAATCAACAGGTAGTCTATGGAATCCCTTAAGCCACCGAGCACTTTGGCTAGTATCGGCATTATCGCCCGCTTCGAGCTTGTTAGGCTCTTTCAAACCACCAGAGGACTTTTGTCTATTGCCGCCTTTGCCATCGTGTGGTACTTCATTTTCAAAGAACTCATTTATCGCGCCGCCCAATGGGTCAGCGTACCCGGCTTTCGCGAATCGATGTCGGATATGTTTGGTCAGATAGGTCTTGCCAACCTGCTACAATGGCCGGTAGCCGAGTTTGTCATGTTCTGGCTGTTTGCACTACTGTTGTTTCCTATCTTAACCGTCATGATCACCGCCGACCAAACCTCCTCAGATCGCTCACGGGGCACCTTACGATTTTTAACCCTAAGAGCCACCCGCGACAGCATTTTCTTTGGTCGTTTTCTAGGTCAACTGATCATCCAATGCCTGTTGATAGGCGGGTTGCTGCTCGCCACCTTTGCAATGGCCATGTGGAACAACAGCGATAATTTTTCTTTTGCACTGACCAGTGCGATCATTATGGGCACCAACCTGTTGATTGTCGTCTTACCGTTTACGGCAATGATGGCGTTTTTCTCGGCTTCCGTTCGCTCAAGCAGACTGGCGGTTATTGTTGCCATTATTTGTTGGGGCTTTAGTCTCGGGCTTATCAACTATCTCGCAATGAAAATTCCCCCCTTTGGCGTGCTCATCAACATTTTACCCGGCACTCAACTGCCAGACCTCATTCAAGCCAATGACTGGGCCACTTTAAAACATGCCTGGTTACCCTTGCTACAAACCTTAGGTTTCTTATTGTTAGGCCGCACCATCGTGCAAAGGAGTTCACTATGAGTCTCATCGTTCAATGTAATGATCTGTCGAAGCAGTTTGGCAGCAAGCACGCCTTAAGAGGTCTCGACTTCGAATTGTATGAAGGGGCGCCGATTGCCTTAGTTGGTCCCAACGGCGCCGGTAAAACCACCTTATTCAGTATTTTGTGCGGCTATTTACAGCCGACCAAAGGAGAGGTCACGCTGTTCGGCCACCAGCCCGGCAGTTCGGCACTCTTTGGTAAAGTATCGGCACTGCCCCAAGATGCCCAACTCGACCCAAGGTTTGCCATCGCCAAACAATTGGGCTTTTACGCACAACTTCAAGGGTTTAGCAAAAAAGCGGCAAGAGCAGAAGCCGAACGAGTCTTGGAGTTGGTAGAGCTTAAAGAAGTGCTCGATGAAAAACCCGGGGCATTAAGTCATGGGATGCGCAAAAGAGTCACTATCGCTCAGGCGCTTATCGGCACTCCCAAGCTGGTGATGCTCGACGAGCCAACAGCGGGACTCGACCCACGCAACGCCCGCAATATTCGTCAAATGGTAGCAGAGCTTGCCACCGAAGCGACGTTTATTATCAGCTCTCATAACCTCAACGAGCTTGAACGTTTAAGCCAAACGGTCTTGTGCCTTGAGCATGGTAAAATAAGCCAACACTCGGCAATTTCCAGCAAATCTTCAACCGGCTTCTTAACAGTGCAGATGGATGTCGCAGATACGGTTGACCCGACATTAATATTTCATAATTTGCCGGGCGTCAGCGCCGTCACCAAACCTCAGCGCAGCGAATATGTGTTGCAGTATGATATGAATGAAAGCCCTGATCTAGACCTGCAATTGCTCCGTTGTATTGCCGAAAACGGCTGGAGCTATCATCAGCTGATCAAGGGCAAAACCCTAGAAGAACAGCTGTTTTCAAACGCCTAATCGCCGTTTAGGATCCCATCGACCAGCGCTTTGGCATGCTTTTCAAGTAATGCCAAATGCGCTTTACCTTTGAAGCTTTCGAGGTAGATCTTATAGAGGTTTTCAGTGCCCGAAGCTCTAGCAGCAAACCAGCCGCTTGCGGTGACGACCTTAATACCACCAATGCTATGCTCATTGCCCGGCGCCTTGGTATAAATCGCCAATATGTCCTCACCGGCTAAGGTTTCGGTGGTGATCTTCGTCTCATCAAGCTGTTTGAAGCGTTTCTTTTCGCCATGACTCAGCGGCACATCAATGCGCCGATATATCGGCGTGCCATGAACAGCGGTCAGCGCCTGATAGCTTTGTTCAGGGTCGATACCGGTCACAGCCAACATTTCTGCCGCCAACAACCCCATAATAAAACCGTCTTTGTCAGTGCTCCAAACACTACCGTCTTTACGTAGAAAACTCGCCCCAGCGCTGTCTTCACCGGCAAAACCCAAAGTCCCTTTGGTCAGTGCATCGACAAACCATTTAAAGCCAACCGGCACCTCAAATACCTCACGACCCAAACGAGCAGCAACCTTATCGACCATAGAGCTGGCCATCAGCGATTTACCCACCCCCATAGTTGGCGCCCAGTGACGGTGACGAAACAGATAATCCACCGCAACGGCAAGGTAGTGGTTGGCATGCAGTAAGCCTTTTTTGGTCACTATGCCGTGGCGGTCGTAATCGGTATCATTCGCTATCGCCACATCAAAGCGCGACTTGGCGGCGATCAGACGTGTCATGGCGTATTCGCTGGAACAATCCATACGAATTTTGCCGTCTTTATCGAGGCTGATAAATGAAAAGGTCGGGTCGATGCAATCACAGATAAGTTCTATATCAAGCGAGTAGCGTTGAGCTATCAGATCCCAGTAATGCAGCCCCGCCCCACCCATAGGATCAACCCCAATCTTAATCCCAGCTTTGCTGATCGCCTGCATATCAATAATGTTGTCAAGATCCTCAACATAACCATAGGCAAAATCACGCTGACACACCAACTTGCTGTCCAGCGCGCTATCAAGACCGGTGCGATTGACATCTTTTAGCTCATCACGCAATAACGCATTGGCCCGCTGCTCAATCCAGCGAGTGACCGTCACATCCGCAGGACCACCGTTGGTGCCGTTGTATTTAAGGCCGCCGTCTTCTGGGGGGTTATGAGAAGGCGTGATGACAATTCCATCGCCAAGGGCATGTTGATGACTGCGGTTGTGTGTCAAAATCGCGTGAGAGATCACCGGTGTCGGCGTATAGCCTCGGTCTTTTTCGATGACCACGCTGACATCGTTGGCGATCAGCACCGACAAGACCGAACAAAATGCTGGTTCAGATAAGGCATGAGTATCTTTGCCCAAGAATAAGGGGCCGCTGATGTTATCCAGTTTGCGCCTGTCGCAAATGGCCTGGGCTATCGCCAGCAAATGAAACTCATTGAAGGTTTTATTGCCCGAGGTGCCGCGATGGCCTGAGGTGCCAAAGCGCACCTTTTGCTCGGGACAATTGACGACATCAGGCTGCAGTTGATAATAATTGGCTATCAACCTTGGCACGTTGACCAGAAGGTGTTGCGGCGCCAACTGGCCCGCCAAGGGATGTAACTTCATTTACGCCTGTTGTCCGCCGTGTTTAAATCTTAGCAGCCAGTATACGTAAATCCGACTCACTATAGCCAAGCATTTTCGCCACTTCACTTAGCATCCATTTTTTCCGTGACGTATTGTTGTTGGTGATCACCCAAAATGGCGTATGACCGATACGCTTAGGATTGGTACTACTGCCAGATTGTAGCAACACTTCTTTGTTGTCGGCAAAATACAACCTGTCGCGCCCTTTGATCTCAACAACTCCGGCAAAGCTGTCACCATGACGCTGCTCAAGCGCTTGAAGAATATACAAAAAACGACCGACAGCACCATGCTGGTTAGGTAAGTCCTGCAAGCTCAATTGAGCCAGTTTTTCGCTGGGCGTCAATTGTGCTACCGCCTCGGCCTCTTTTTGATCTGCCGGACTTGGCTTACGACCGGGCAACTTGCGTGGCTTTTTGACGGTGGTAGCAGCTTTTGTCGGCGCTTCGGTATCATTTGCCTCTAGCGCTGACTCGGCAAAATTCTGCTCGGGCTGCGCCGCCGCAGGCGTTTCACTTTCTGCGCTATGTGTAGTAGATGGCACGACAACAGCCGCATCTTCAATCAGCTGCGCACTTTCGGCGGTCGCAACACTTTGCGCGGCGGCCGATACCGGCTGTCTAAGGGGATCAAAGCCTAATAGACGACGCAAGATACTTGATGCCGGTTCACCGATCTTTTCCGTTTTACTGGCAATGTAATGGTATAACTCGTCATCAACTTCAATAATTTTCATGAACGGCCTTTTCGGTTTAAAGCAATCAGTGTAAAAGGCGGTATTATACAAACTTGTTTTTGCACAACTCAATCCTTGCGTTGATTATTCTATCCGCTCGGTGCAAAATTGCGCGAAACACCACGACCGACAGAGAAAAATATGTCACTTTATTACCATCGTGATGGTCAACCAGCCGAGTCTGCCCCCACCGTTGTCTTACTACATGGTCTGTTTGGCAGCTATGACAATCTCGGTGTTGTCGCTCGCGCCTTATATACCGACTTTGATGTGATCTCGGTAGATTTACCCAATCACGGCCGCAGCCCGCGCTCTAGTGAGTTCAACTACGCCAGCATGAGCCAAAATCTGCTGGCGTTGTTAGATGAACTTGAGGTAGAACAATTTGCCCTGCTAGGGCATTCAATGGGTGGCAAAGTAGCGATGCAACTGGCCATCGACCACCCTGAGCGAGTGAGCAAATTAATCGTTGCCGATATCGCGCCTGTGGCTTATGAGCCTAAGCACAATGAGGTGATAGAGGCTTTGAATCAGGTTGATCTCAGCAGCATTACAGGTCGCAAAGATGCCGATACCTGTTTGGCCCAGTATATATCCGAAGCGGGTGTCAGAAGTTTCTTATTGAAATCGCTGTTTCGTGATGACCTTGGCTTTCACTGGCGCTTTGACCTTAAGCTGATCACCCAGTGCTACCCAGAGGTCGCCAAAGGACTCAATGGCAACGGACATTACCTCGGGCCAACCATTTTTATCAAAGGTGGTGATTCGAACTATATAACGGCCGAGCATAAAGCGCTGATCACTCAATACTTCCCAAATAGTAAAGCGCACATCATCAGTGATGCCGGTCATTGGTTACATGCGCAAAAGCCCGAGCACTTTAATCGCATTGCGGCGCGTTTTTTATTGAGTTAGCACATTAAATTTTTGCCAATCTATGCTATACTACGCGCCGTTTTTTCATCGGGACGAAGTTTGTTCGCCCGATAGCGTAAGTAAGCGGTAGATAAAGGGTCTTCCATTGACAAAAACAGCGGTAATTGCAAATAACAAGCTCGACAGAACGACGATCGATTTGTTTGAGACTGAACGGCGTCCGGGGCGCCCGAAAACCAACCCTTACCCCCGCGAAGTGCAGTTAAAGCACAACAAGAGAAATCAATTGAAGCGCGATAAGGCCAATGGGATTAAGCGCATCGAATTTAAGGTCTCAAGTCACCTGTTCGATGCCCTCAATGAAACCGCCAAGCAGCGGTCGGTCAGCCGTTCAGAGCTCATTGAAAGTATTTTATCTTCTGCTGTCGGCGCGGTGCAGAATTAGTTTTATTAAATTTTAGGGGATTAAAATGGCGAGTGTAGGCATCTTTTTTGGTAGTGATACCGGCAACACGGAGCATGTAGCGAAGCTGATCCAAAAGGAACTGGGCAAGCAAATGTGCGATGTCCATGATATCGCCAAAAGCTCGAAAGAGCAGATAGCCGATTTTGACTTATTGTTGTTCGGCATTCCAACCTGGTATTACGGTGAAGCTCAGTGCGATTGGGACGACTTTTTCCCAGAACTGGAGCAAATCGACTTTACCGACAAACTGGTGGCCATTTTTGGCTGTGGCGACCAAGAAGATTACGCCGAGTATTTCTTAGATGCTATGGGCATGGTGCGTGACATCGTAGAAGCCAAAGGCGCGATTTTGGTTGGCGCTTGGTCAACCGAAGGTTATGACTTTGAAGCGTCTAAAGGCATGGCAGATGACGATCATTTTGTCGGCTTGGGTATTGACGAAGACAGACAACCAGAGCTAACCGAAAAACGCGTTAAGCAATGGTGTGCGCAGGTCTATGAAGAAATGTGCCTCGCCGAACTTGCCTAAGCAGTTCAACTGACAACTCAAGGGCCTCAGTTTGAGGCCCTTTTTCATTGACCTTTTCACTGAGTTGAACCTAGCCCCCCTTGTTGCTGTTACACACTTCCATTTAAGTGATTGCAATTCAAAAAAGCACCTATCATCATGAATATTGAACGCAAACATAGCTTTCTCTATTTCGAATGCTTAGACAAAAACCCTACAAAACTCATTGATTTATATCTTCTTCGATGACAACCCTTAGGGGCAAAATATCACCATAAAGCCCCGATTGGGGAATATCGCGACATTTAATTGCCAATTTACTGCGGACTTTGTCGGCTTTTGCCTATCAACTGAGCGCGTATAGCTTTATAATGTCGGCTCAAATTTACGTATTATTTTTAAGCAATGAATCAATTGGGTTGCCAATGCCAGACAACAACCAAGAATTAAAAAACGCCGGACTTAAGGTTACTTTGCCCCGAGTGAAGATCCTTGAGATTTTACAAAAACCAGACAATCAGCACATCAGCGCTGAAGACGTTTACAAGATCTTGCTCGAACAAAACGAAGAGATTGGTCTTGCCACCGTCTACCGAGTATTAAACCAATTCGATGACGCAGGCATCGTCACACGCCATCATTTTGAAGGCGGTAAATCGGTTTTTGAACTCACCGGTAAACATCATCATGATCACTTGGTTTGCCTCCACTGCGGCAAGGTGGTGGAATTCGAAAACGAAGTTATCGAACAGGCTCAACGCCAAGTCGCCAAAGAAAATGGCATCAAACTCACCCACCACAGCCTTTATCTCTACGGCGAATGTGAAGATAGAGAAGCCTGCGAAGCATTTAAGAACAACTAAAACATAAAACCCCAACACCATTGTCGGGGTGTTATTTTTAGCTGTAATACAAAGGGCGACATAATGTCGCCCTTTGTTATTTAAAGTGTTATTTCAAGTCGCCGTTTAAGCGCACTTACTTATCCCAAGTATCACGCAAACCGATGGTTTGGTTAAACACTAAGCCTTCATGGTCATGATTGTCTTTGCAGAAATAACCGATACGCTCAAATTGATAAGCCTTTTCAGGGGCTGCATCTGCCAGTGAACTTTCAAGATAGGCCTTTTTCACCACTTTCAATGAATCAGGATTGATAACGGTATGAAAGTCCTCTGCTGCGGCCGGGTTAGGCACAGAGAACAAACGGTCATAAAGGCGTACCTCTGCCTCAACATTGTCGTTGGCATGAACCCAGTGGATCACGCCTTTGACTTTACGGCCATCAGCAGGTGCTTTACCAAGGGTATCCGGGTCGTAAGTACAATAAACGGTAGTGACGTTGCCATCGGCATCTTTGTCCACTCGTTCAGCCTTGACTACGTAGGCATTTCTAAGGCGTACTTCTTTGCCCAATACCAAGCGCTTAAATTTCTTGTTGGCTTCTTCTTTAAAGTCTTCCGCTTCGATGAAGACTTCACGACCAAACGGCAACTGGCGCGCCCCCATATCTTCACGATTTGGATGATTGGGCGAGTTGACCTGCTCGACTTGACCCTCTGGATAGTTCTCTATCACCAATTTGATTGGGTCAAGCACGGCCATTGCCCGCGGCGCATTGTCGTTGAGATCTTCGCGAATACAAGCTTCAAGCATACCGATCTCAACCATGTTGTCCTGTTTGGTTACGCCGATACGCTTACAAAACTCACGAATCGATTCTGGCGTATAACCACGGCGACGTAATCCGGCAATGGTCGGCATACGCGGGTCATCCCAACCATCGACAATTTTTTCTTCGACTAACAGGCCAAGTTTGCGCTTACTCATCAAGGTATACTCAAGATTGAGCCTTGAAAACTCGGTCTGCTCAGGTCTTGCCTCAATGGTGATGTTATCGAGAACCCAATCGTATAAACGACGGTTGTCTTGGAATTCCAAAGTACACAAAGAATGGGTGATCCCCTCAATGGCATCTGAAATACAATGGGTAAAGTCATACATCGGATAGATGCACCACTTATCGCCAGTTTGATGATGGGCGATATGCTTAATACGATAAATGATAGGGTCGCGCATACACATAAACGACGAACTCATATCGATTTTGGCACGCAATGAACACTCGCCATCTTTGAACTCACCGTTTTTCATTTTTTCAAACAAAGCCAGGTTTTCTTCAACCGAAGTATCACGGTATGGGCTATTCTTACCCGGTTCGGTCAACGTGCCACGATATTCACGCATCTGCTCAGGTGTTAAGAAACAGACAAAGGCAAGGCCCTTGCTGATAAGCTCAACGGCATACTGATAGAGTTGATCGAAATAATTGGAGGAATAACGCACCTCACCACTCCATTGAAAACCAAGCCATTTAACATCCTGCTGAATCGAATTAACAAAGTCGATGTCTTCTTTGGCCGGGTTGGTATCGTCAAATCGCAAGTTGCACTGGCCTTGGTAATCTTCGGCAATGCCGAAGTTCAGGCAGATAGACTTGGCATGACCGATATGCAGGTAACCGTTAGGCTCTGGTGGGAAGCGAGTTTGCACAGATTGATGTTTGCCCGAGGCAAGATCGTTATCGATCATTTGACGAATAAAGTTGCTGGGGCTTTTCTCTGTGTCTGTCATTTAGTGTTATCCTCTACGCTTTGGAATATCCTGATGGCTTTTTCTCAAGCCATCATTACCTCAAGCGATGGATTATAGCACTAACTGTTTTAACGAATATAGCGCAAAGTTGACGGTTTTTTACATCTGCTACAGACTCCCGAGCAATGAATCTCGATTGATATGCAACCTTGTCAGCTGCTTTTCTATTTCCCTTTCATTGTCGCTAAATTTAATGCCAACCTGCATTTGTCCTTGATACATTCTTTGCGAGCGGATCTCACCGGGAAAACGAATGACCGGACATTGCGGATCGTCCCCTAGCAAGAAATCAACACTTTTGTAGTTCACCCCCTTGGCCCCTTTAGGCAGGTCAAAACAGAAACGACAACCGCCCAGCGATACATCTTTCATACATCCGCTAAACACTTCACAACCGCTGGCGCCGGCATTGAAAACAGTACCGCTAATACAGGTCGATAGCCTTGGATACTTACGCAACTCGCAGCTTTCAATGACTTTAGGAAAAGACAGAAAAATAAAGTCATAAGGATGGGTCATGCACGATTCAATAGCGCTCTTAAATGCAAGGCATTTACCTTCTTCACCTTCTAGCAGTAAACGAATAATGGCCTGAGCGCCGCTGATCAGCATATTGCTTTGAAATTGTTTTCGCACATCGATTGGCAGTGCAACCAGTAGATAATTACCCACTTCATAACCGATTAGGTGAGTGCCAAAACGTAAATCGGCAGCCCCTTTAACCTCAATGGTAACCGGAGTACCAGGCCTGAGTTTCTTAATATACAAAGGCGAGTGTTGGCGGGTCTGATAAAATGTCAATGCTTCCATAGCTTCCCCCAAGAGACGATTTGAGGGAAAAACGAACACACTTTAGTGCAATTTAAGCGTACTAACATAACTACCTCCTGATGACATCAGCTTGTTAGAAATTGCTCAAATTCTGTATCGGCCCGTCCCTCCTTTGCCTTTAGCATAAAATATCAAATTTATTGAAATAAAATGCTAAAGTAAGAGTTTTCAAGCGGTTAAAAAACCGACAGAAAAATATTTTTTTGAATTTACCTTATATAAGGTATTCCCGTTTTTAAAAAGTCTGCGTATGATTTGTACCGAGCTGGACAAACAGGTCCGCTCGATACAATTAATAATGAGTTTTTAAGGAAAGTAATAATGAAAAAATTGTTAAACAAAAAAGTGATCGCCGCTTCTGTTTTAGCTATGGCTACCATTGCAGGTGCAGCTTCAGCCCGATTGTCTTACGAAACTGAGTTTACTTACTACGATGACAATGGCGCAATGATCGGCAGTCGTTTACACGCTTGTAACGGCAGCGTATACACTTGGGGTACGACCAGCGACAACTACGACATCGTTCGCGACCGTTGCTTCTAATACTCAAAAGTCAGTAACGAATTCTTCAATGCCCGCACCATGCGGGCATTTTTGATCTAACCTTCTAATTGTTTCAGTGCACAGTTTCAATGTCCGTGGCATGAATGCTGCAAATTTCCTTGATATTCAACCAATTGGGCCTATTTTGCCCCAAGTATAAGCGAAACAGCCAAGTTATTTGGTGAATTCGCCAAAATCGCATAAAAAGGAATCAATATGACACGTTCACTGCTCAGTAAAGCCTTTGCCTTGGCCATCAGCCTGGCTCCTTTGTACAGCACTTTTGCACAAGCCGATAACGTCGATATCATTATCAAACAGGCCATGGACAAACGGGCGATACCAGGACTACAGCTCGCCGTTGTACAACAGCAAAAAATCATTAAATTGGCCAGCTACGGCTACGCCGATTTAGCCAACAAAGTCGCCGCCAATGATGACACCCTCTTTGCCATCAACTCAATGACTAAGGCCTTTACTGGTGTCGCATTGATGCAGTTGGTCGAGCAAGGTAAATTGAAACTGAGCGATCCGTTGGGTAAGCATTTACCACAAATGCCGCTAAAGTGGCACCCGGTCACTATCGCGCAATTGGCCTCTCACCAATCAGGGCTACCCGATGTCATGGATGAATGGGCCAATCTCATCAACCACAAAGGGTGGCACGCCAGCTGGCAGCAGACTTTGACAGCCGAGCTTGAAACGACACCGGGAAGACAATTTAGATACAACCAAACCAATTATGTGCTGCTAGGCATGCTAATTGATAAATACGCCGAAATGCCTTTCATTGAGTTCATCGACCAACAACAGCTTGATAAGGTCAATATGCCGCGCACCAAAGCTGCGGGTTTTGGTCATTACAGTACAGTCATAAACAACATGGCTGTGGGCTATTCCAACATCAACAGCGATAGTTTATTCAAAGTATGTGAAACCTTTGCACCTCCGTCACGAACAGCGGCTGGTATGAGTACCACAGCAAAAGAGTTGGCCAATTGGGTGATTGCATTAAAAGGTGGTAAGTTGCTCAATCAGCAAAGCCTAGAAGCTCTGTTTTCCCCTATCCCTCTCAATAATGGCAAAACTGACGGCTTTGGTGGCCCACTTAACGGTTATGCCATCGGCTGGCCAATGGTAGTCAACCCTGAACAACCTATTGCACTGGCTATTGGTGGCGGCCGTGTGGCGATGGCGGTTTATCAAAATCAAGATCTGTCGATTATTATTTTGACCAATCTGCAAGGTGCCTTTCCTGAGCGACTATTAGGAGATCTTGCCAAGCATTACAGTCAAACCTCAAATTGATTGCTAAAAAATTGCCCCAGTGCACTCGTACACTGGGGAAAAATGATTTAGCGCACGTTAGATAATGTTACACTCCCTTCAGGTTTCAGACGCATTAAAAGCAAGTGTTCTTGGGGAGTGTATGGTTTCAATCAAGCAGCAGTGCAAACGCTCGGTTTGGTTTATTTTCATTATTGGATTGATATACACCGCCATCATTATCGTCCGCTCAATCATATTTTATAACGGCAATACTCAACCAATACACACCAATGTGATAGAGGCGCCCAGCCTTTATTATCATGACCCAACCTTTTGTCGTGAACGTTGCGCGCAAGTTGATGATAGCGAGTTCATCTTAGATGAAAACGGCGTTTATATGGTCAATATGTCAAAGGTGAAAAGTCTGCGTACCAGCAACACCAACGTATACTACCCATCAAGCATTGGTCAAATGGTCCTTGTACATCGCATCAGATATGAACGCTTCAAAGATGAAATAGACTTAAAACGCATGATGGATAATGCCAATTGGTTTGCCGACAACCTCAATAAAGAGGGCTGCTGGCTATTTACCAATGATGTACATTATTCAAAAGGCAAAACCCTCAAAGCCCCCTTTTGCTCTGCTATGGGACAAGGACTGGCATTCTCTGCACTGGTTAGCGCCTTTTACTTTAGCGGGGATGACAGCTATCTCAAGACAGCGTTAAAAGGCTTACCACCATTTAATCAAGATAACCCTTTTACCGTGGTAGGCCATCTTGCTGACGGTAGCCCGTTTTATGAAGAACTCGGTGCCAAACAAGACTCTATTCACATTCTTAACGGTTATATTTTTGCGTTGCTTGGGCTATATGATTTAACAAAAGCAACCGGCTCAGTGGAGGCAAAGGAATTATATGAAGCAGGACTGGACACCTTGCGACAACATATAGGTCGCTTTGATAGCGGCAATTGGAGCTATTATTCTCTCGACCCTCAGTCCAATATCTACAATCACTGGCGCTACGCCTCACCAAGCTATCAAAGACTACATACGATGCAACTCAAAGTGATGGCACAGATAACGCAAGAAGAAGTCTTCGAAAAAGCCTATCAAACCCATAAGCAGCATTTGGGATCCTCTTGGGTCAACTTTGTGATCATTCCCGCTTACTTGGTTTACCAAGATTTAAGCCACATGGTGAGGACACTGCGTAAATAGGCGATAAACCAAGTTGCCTACCCCAACTCAACGGGCAAGACAAGCTGCGGATTCAAATCGACCTCAACCAAATAGGAAACTGCGCGCAAAAAACCAATTGACTCTGCCGCTGGCAAAATCCTGATACACTCGTATATAATGACGACAGATTGTATTCAAACGTAAACAAGTATATTTAGGCGGGGTCGATGCGACAAAACAACGCCATTTTGATTATCGATGACGACGTTTCTTTGACTGAGCTTGTGGCCCAGACACTTAAAAGAGGCGGCTACCAAGTATTATGTGAACATCAAGGTGAGCCGGGTTGTGAGCGTATTTTGCAAGAACAACCGTCATTGGTGATCTTAGATGTCATGCTGCCAGATGTTGACGGCCTTACCATTTGCCGTAACTTACGCAGCGGTTTCGACGGCACTCGGGAGGGATTTCACGGTCCGATACTGATGTTGACAGCCTTGGATGAAGATATCGACGAAGTTGCAGGGCTTGAAATCGGTGCCGATGACTACCTCGCCAAACCGGTAAGGGCGCGAGTCTTGTTGGCACGTGTCAGAGCCTTGCTGCGCAGGGACAAGGCCAATAAAAATCACTTATCTACAGCAATCGAATCCAAGCCCAAGCCGCAACAAGGCTTGCTGGAGTTTGACGGTTTGACCATCGACAAAACCTTAAGGCAAGTCACCATTGAAGGCGTCGCCGTTGAACTGACACCGGCAGAGTTTGAGTTGCTATGGTTTTTGGCCAAACGCGCCGGGAACGTCTGCTCGCGTGATGAAATCGCCACAGCATTTTTACAGCTCGGTTATGAAAGCACCAACCGCACCATTGATTTGCGGGTTTCTCGTATCCGCCGTAAATTTGGTGAAAACACCCGCCATGCCAATCGCATAAAAACCATTCACGGTAAGGGTTATCTTTTTGTTTTGGACAGATAACGCCAAATTATTCATCCCCTTGCTCACTGCATTGTTGTGCTTGACGACACCGCAAGTTCAAGCGACACAAACTTTAGAGCAACTGCGCCAATCCCTCAAGCAGTCGGCCCCTGCCGACAAAGGCCGCATACTGACCAAACTCGTCAGACTTTCCCGTGCCAACGACCCACACGGCACCATTGCTTTGGGCGAACAAGCCTTAGCGCACTTTGAAAGCAACCCGGACGACAAGCAAAAAGTAACGGTGCTGAACAACATGGCATGGGCTCATAAGACGCTGGGGCAATACCAACAGGCCGAGCAACGGGCCAAAGCGGCTTTGGCCTTATCACTAAGCGGTGAAGATCATCACGGCACCTACGCTTCGCTAAACATGCTGGGCCTAATCTATTGGCAAACCTCCCGATATCAAGCGGCCATCGACGCCTATAGCCGAGGCCTAAGCGAGGCAGAATCGATTGAAGACGAACAAGCCATCGGCACCACTTTGAACAATATCGCCATCATTTACGATATTCTCGGCGAGAGCCAAAAAGCGTTGGGTCATTTTTTACAATCCTTGCATGCCAAGCAGATGAGTAAAAATATGACCGGCGCCGCCATTGTGATGAATAATATCGCCGAGATCTATCTCAAGTACGGCAATTACAGCTTGGCGCTGCAATATCAATTACAGTCTTTGCATATTCGCGAGCAGGTCAACGATCTGCCCGGTATCGCAGAGGTCACAGGTAACCTAGGGATCACCTACTTTAAACTCAACAAACCGCAACAGGCAATAGACCATTACCGGCGCTCGTTGACACTCTACCGACAATTGAACGACAAACTCGGCGTGGCCGAGAGCCATAATAATCTCGGCAAATTCTACCAAAATGCCAAGCAATACGACCAAGCGATGACGCATTTTACACAAACGTTGCAGATAGCCAAGCAGATACAAAATAAGGCGATGCAGACAAGAGTTCTGATAAATATAGCCGGGATCTTGACCGAACAAGATAAGCTTAGCGAGGCAAACAACAGCATAAACAAAGGTCTACAATTGGCCGAGCAATTAAAGATCAAGACCCTAATCAGCCAAGGCTTGCAACAACAAGCCAAACTACTACTGACGATGGAACAGCCGACACAAGCCGAGCAACAAATCAAGCGATCGCTGGCGCTGGCAATAGAGCTCAATGACAAAGCGCAAATTGCCAATGGCTACAAACTACTGTCGGACATTCAACAAAAGATAAAAAAACCATGGCAGGCCTTAGCATCCTTTGAAAAATACAAAGCCGTCAATGACGAGATCTACAACAGCACCAGCGACCAGCGTATTGCACTGTTGCAGGTTCACTTCAAAGCACAAAAACAGCAAACCGAAATCGCCTTGCTTAAGGCCGACAAAGCCTTGGCACAAAGCCAATTGGCGCGTCAAAGCTTTGAGCGCAACGCCTACCTCATTGCCCTGCTACTGGCTTTTTTCGTCACTTTACTCATGCTCTTTCGCTATCACCAAAACAAAGTCAATCGCACGTTAAAACACAATATTCAATCCCAGCAACAGCTGATCCGCGCTATCGCCCATGAATTTAGGGCGCCATTGGCACGCGTACAGTTGGCCTTTGATCTGCTGTTTGAAGCCCCCGAACAAGACGCGTATAACCAAGATCTCGGTAAGCGCATCAACCAAGGTCTCGACGAACTCGAATCCCTAGTCAAAGAAGCCCTAGAATTTATTCGTAACGAAAACCAATCGGCTCGACTCGAACGCACCGAAGTACGACTCAAGCCTATCATAGACAAGCTGTTCGAGAGCCACTCGCTACAATACGGTGATAAGCAGTTTGTATACAAGTGTACACAAGAGGATGTTCGACTATTTGCCGACGCACAGCAACTTAACCGAATTCTGGTCAACCTCATCGGCAATGCCGCCCGATACGCCGAAAAAACGGTAGCGGTAAGCTGTGTAAAAGTCAAAAACGGCAATGAGATCAGAATAGAAGATGATGGCCCTGGCATTGCACCTCAAAATGCAGAGCGGGTATTCGAACCCTTCGTACGGTTAGATCCCAGCCGAGCCCGTAATTCAGGCGGTATCGGCTTGGGCTTGTCATTGGTCAAAAGCATCGCCACCGCCCACGGCGCTACGGTAAAAATCCTCAGCTCAAAGCTTGGCGGAACTCAAGTTCTACTACATTGGCCCGACAAAACTCGCCGCTGAGCAATGAGCTTTTAGCACAGCCCAGCACCAAATATGCCAGTCGAAAACAAAAGCGTTCGCCACACTAACTAGGACGTAGCGGAAAAAGCGAATTAAAGGTAATTTATAGCACTTCCTCCTTTAATTGGCCCTTCTGTGTGTCTGTGTGTAAATAAATTTTTCAAGTGAATAGACCGTCAAACACGGCCCACTTTAAGCCATAAAGATCAGTAAGTTAATTTCACTTCCCGGATACCTTCCCATAGCAAAACAGTAACAAACTGAGTAAAAACTCAACAAAAACTTGTTGTCATCGACAAAACATTTGTATATAAATGTATATATATGCACACAGTTAAATCAAATGTAAACAACTGCAAATGCTTTATCGGTGCATATTGAATCCATAGAGCCATCAATAAAAACAACAGGAAAAAAATAATGAAAACCACCAATAAACGTAATCGATTATTACTCACAAGTGCCGTATCCGGGCTATTGCTAACCGGTATCAGCGGCGCGGTGTCGGCAGCTACCCACATCAGTGGCGCAAAAAACGATTTCGATAAACACTCGATACTGGTCAAATTCAAAGACCACGCCGGACCGGGTGAACGTAGAAACCTTGCCCGCGCTATCAATGCGACTTTTAAAGATCGCAACAACGATGGTGTTGACGACCGTTTTGCCAACATCGCCAAAGGCCGCTTGGCCCAGTTGGATTTGGCCAAAGGTCAACAAGTAGAGCAACAGCTTAAGCGTCTTGCCAACCACCCGATGATAGAGTTTGCCGAGCCAAACTACATGGTATACGCTGCTGCCACACCGAATGACACTCAGTATTCGTCACTTTGGGGTATGCCGAAGATCTCGGCCCCAACCGCTTGGGACTCAACCATTGGCGATCCGTCCATTGTGGTCGGTATTATTGACACTGGTTTCGATTACAACCATCCGGACCTAAATGCCAACATCTGGCGCAATCCGAATGAAATTGCCGGTAACGGTATTGACGATGACGGTAATGGCTATATCGATGATGTACATGGGATCTCTGCGATCAACGATAACGGCGATCCTATGGACACCGATGAACACGGCACCCACGTTGCCGGAACCATCGGCGCCGGCGGCAACAATAGCCAAGGGGTTGTTGGTGTCAACTGGCAAACCAGCATGGTTGGTTGTAGCTTCCTAGGGGCCAACGGTGGTACCACAGCCGACGGCATCCAATGTATCGACTACATGGTGGCATTGAAAAACTCAGGCATCAATGTTCGTGTGCTGAACAACAGCTGGGGCGGTGGCAGTTTCAGTCAGGCACTTAAAGATGCCATTAGCGCAGCCAATGCCGTCGATATGCTGTTTGTCGCCGCAGCCGGAAACAACAGCACCAACAATGATAGCGGCGCCCACTACCCGTCTAACTATGATGTTGCCAATGTGATGTCCATCGCATCAACCACCAGCACAGATGCCATGTCGAGCTTCTCCAACTATGGTGTGACGTCTGTCGATATGGGGGCTCCTGGTTCGTCGATTCTGTCCACCATTCCCGGTGGTGCCTACGCTACCTTTAACGGTACTTCGATGGCCACTCCGCACGTAGCAGGTGCTGCCGCTTTGATGTTGTCAGCCAATCCAGCCCTAACCACCGCTGAAGTAAAACAGTTCTTAATGAACTCAGGCGACTCAATCCCAGCGCTGTCCGGCAAAACGGTTTCGGGCAAACGGTTAAATGTGGCGCAAGCCATTGTCGATTCAGGTGGCACAGGCCCATCTTTCTATATTGCTCCAACACCATACTCTTTGACTATCAACCAAGGTATGAGTAGTAGCTATAGTATCGATCTCAATGGTGTCGGTGGCTATACCGGCAGTGCCACATTAAGCGCTGTAGCGACTCCAACATTTAATGGCACCATCAGCTTCTCGGCCAACCCCGTAGCTGCATCAACAACAGTCGATATGATTGTAGATACAACAACAAATACGGCTCCAGGCACATACTCAATTGCAGTGACAGCCGTCGATGGCGCTACAACCAAAACCGCCAACGTCACTCTGAAAGTCTGGCCTGACGGTACCATCAGCACCGGCTACAGCACCAACAGCCCGGTTATCATTCCCGACTATGATCCGGCTGGCGCGCAAAGCGTGATCACAGTGCCATATGCCATGACCTTGACCGAAGTGACTGCATCTATCGATATTTCACATACTTACATCGGTGATTTGGTTGTTACTTTAACCTCACCAAACGGCGTTTCAGAAGTACTGCATGACCGCGCTGGCGGTAGTTCCGACGATTTAGTCGCCACCTTTACTAGCGGCGCCTTTGAATTGGAAAACGCCTTGGGTGATTGGACCTTGAGTGCTGTCGATCAAGGCCGCTCCGATGTCGGGATAATCAACAGTTGGTCGCTGCAATTGACTGGCGCTCCGGCCCCAGGAACAGACTTTGCACCAAATGTCAGTATCGCGTCTCCAAGCTATAACGGTGCCTACCTTGCCGGCGATGTGATCACTTTCAATGCCAGCGCAAATGATGCCGAAGACGGTGACCTAACAGCCACGATCGTCTGGACATCATCCATTGATGGGACTATCGGCACAGGCAATAACTTCACCAAGTCAGACTTGAGCATCGGTAACCATACCATTACGGCATCGGTCACCGACTCGGCCGGACAAACCGAGAGCCAAACAGTAAACCTGACTGTTGGCGTTCCCAACACGACGGTTGGCGGTAGCAACACAACAGCCATTGACATGCCTGAATGGGGTGGCTCTGCGGTCAGTGAAATTGAATTAGCAGACGGCATTAACATTGCCGACCTTGAAGTATCGGTCAACATCTCCTTCGACGCGATCAACTATCTCAAAGTCTGGTTGATTTCACCTTCTGGCACTCGGGTAGATCTGCTTACCACCCATCAAAACTGGGGTAAAGATCTGATCAAGACCTACACTCCTACCGGCTTTAACGGTGAGTCAACCATGGGTACATGGCAACTACACGCCGAGGACGTTACCAGCTACACGATGAATGGCGTCATCAACAGCTGGAGCATTAGCGCTTCTAACTAATAGCCATACAGCCTCTGCAAAACAAAAAAAACCCCGCAATCGCGGGGTTTTCATTAATTTAAAGCTTGCTTTAAATCATTACCAACCGGTCTTCTCTTTCAGCGCAATACCGATATCAGCCAAAGAGCGTACAGTCTTAACGCCTGCGTCTTCAAGGGCTGCAAATTTCTCAGCCGCAGTACCTTTACCACCGGCGATGATGGCGCCAGCATGGCCCATACGCTTGCCAGGAGGCGCAGTAACACCCGCGATGTAAGAAACCACTGGCTTAGTCACGTTGGCTTTAATATAAGCCGCAGCTTCTTCTTCTGCAGTACCGCCGATCTCACCGATCATCACGATAGCTTCAGTGGCCGGATCTTTTTCAAACATCTCTAAGATATCGATGAAGTTTGAACCTGGGATTGGGTCACCACCGATACCAACACAGGTAGACTGACCGAAGCCAGCATCTGTAGTTTGCTTAACCGCTTCATAAGTCAAAGTACCAGAGCGTGATACGATACCAACTTTACCTGGCAAGTGAATGTGACCCGGCATGATACCGATTTTACATTCGCCTGGGGTGATCACACCTGGACAGTTAGGACCAATCATACGCACGTTCTTACCGTTTAAGTATTCTTTAACCACCAACATATCCAAAGTTGGGATACCTTCGGTGATACACACGATAAGTTCGATACCGGCATCAACGGCTTCAACGATAGCGTCTTTACAGAAAGGTGCTGGTACGTAGATCACAGTGGCAGTTGCGCCAGTGGCTTTAACCGCTTCTTCAACAGTGTTGAATACCGGCAAACCCAAATGCGTAGTACCGCCTTTACCCGGGCTTACACCACCAACCATTTGCGTACCATATTCGATGGCTTGCTCAGAGTGGAAAGTACCTTGACCACCGGTGAAACCTTGACAGATAACCTTGGTATTTTTGTCGATTAATACGCTCATTATTTGCCCTCCGCAGCAGCAACCACTTTTTGCGCCGCATCAGTCAGTGAGTTGGCAGCAATAATGTTCAGTTCACACTCTTCGAGTTTCTTCGCGCCTAAGTCGGCGTTGTTGCCTTCAAGACGAACAACAACAGGTACGTTTACACCAACTTCTTCAACTGCGCCGATGATACCTTCTGCTATCATGTCACAACGAACGATACCGCCGAAGATGTTAACCAATACGGCTTTAACATTGTCATCAGAAAGGATGATCTTAAACGCTTCGGTAACACGCTCTTTAGTCGCGCCGCCACCAACGTCCAAGAAGTTTGCCGGTGCGCCACCGTGCAATTGAACGATGTCCATAGTACCCATCGCAAGGCCAGCACCGTTAACCATACAACCGATGGTGCCATCAAGAGCAACGTAGTTCAATTCCCAGTGAGCAGCATGAGCTTCACGCGGATCTTCTTGTGAAGGGTCTTGCATTTCTTTCAATTTAGGCTGACGGTAAAGGGCATTTGAATCGGCCGCAACTTTTGCGTCCAAGCAGTGCAGGTTGCCGTCTTTTTTGATAACCAAAGGATTGATTTCAATCAATGCCAAATCCAATTCTTCAAACATTTTGGCAAGGCCGATGAAAATGTTGACGAATTGCTTGATCTGTACGCCTTGAAGACCCAATTTGAATGCCAAATTGCGTGCTTGAGCCGGCTGTGCGCCAACCAATGGATCGATAGCAACTGAGTGAATCAACTCAGGAGTTTTCTCAGCGACTTCTTCGATGTCCATGCCGCCTTCGGTAGAAGCCATGAACACAACGCGACGTTGACCACGGTCAACAACAGCGCTCAAGTACAACTCAGACTCGATGTCGGTGCAAGACTCAACCAAGATCTTGTTGACCGGCTGACCTTTCTCGTCAGTTTGGAAGGTTACCAGGTTCTTACCCAACCACTGTTGAGCGAACGCTTTGATCTCATCTTTAGTGCTAACAACCTTAACACCACCAGCTTTACCACGGCCACCGGCGTGAACCTGACATTTGACAACCCATTCGTTGCCGCCGATGCGGTCTGCGGCTTCTACAGCAGCTTGCGGAGTCTCACAAGGATAACCTTCGGAAACTGGCAAGCCATATTTGGCAAACAACTGTTTGCCCTGGTACTCATGCAAGTTCATGCGAATTTTCCATTCATTTTCAATTAAAACGGCCATCGAATACCGATGAAGGTATACGTTGGCCTAAAGATGTTTGCTCAAACGAGGTTCGAGCAAACGGTTATAAACATATTTTTGCGTACAATAGCAAATTAAAGATCCAACAACAAGCGTGTTGGATCTTCCAATAGTTCCTTAACAGTTACCAAGAAACCTACCGACTCACGACCGTCGATTAAACGATGGTCATAAGACAGCGCGAGGTACATCATCGGCAAGATTTCAACCTTACCATTGACGGCCATCGGACGGTCTTGGATTTTGTGCATCCCCAGGATCCCTGCCTGTGGCATATTCAAAATTGGTGTCGAAAGCAATGAACCGAACACACCACCATTGGTAATGGTGAAGTTACCACCTTGCATTTCGGCCATGGTCAACTTACCGTCACGACCTTTGATGGCAAGCTCTTTAATGCCGGCTTCGATCTCGGCAAAGCTCATGCGGTCGCAATCACGTACAACCGGCGTAACCAAGCCACGCGGGGTAGAAACCGCAATCGATACATCAAAATAGTTGTGATAAACGATGTCGTCACCGTCAATTGAAGCGTTAACCGCAGGGTAGCGCTTAAGGGCTTCAACAACCGCTTTAACATAGAAAGACATAAAGCCAAGACGGATACCGTGACGTTCTTCAAAGCTGTCACGATAGTGCTTGCGCAAGTCCATAATCGGCTTCATGTTGACTTCGTTGAACGTGGTCAACATGGCAGTGCTTTGCTTGGCTTCAAGCAAGCGGGTTGCGATGGTTTTACGCAAACGGGTCATCGGCACGCGTTTTTCAGTACGGCCGGTCAAGTCTTCATTGATAACCACAGTGTTAGACGCTTTGGCACCACCAGACGGAGCAGGTGAAGACGTCGATGCAGGCGCACCTTGAGCCAAGAATTTCTCTACGTCTTCTTTGGTGATACGACCACCTTTACCTGTGCCTTTGATGTTGTTGGCATCTAAGCCTTTCTCGGCGATTAAACGACGAACAGAAGGGGTCAACACATCTGATGACTCTGAACTTTCAGTTTCAGTTGGTGCCGCTGATTTATCGGCAACAGACGCACCGGCAGAACCACCGGCGATGATAACCGCGATATCCTGTTGTGATAAAACAGTGTCGCCTTCATCGGCCATCACTTCGCTCAATACGCCAGAAGCTTCAGCGACGACTTCCAAAACCACTTTGTCGGTTTCGATATCAACCAAAGGCGCGTCGCGCTCTACGGTATCACCCGGCTGGGCATGCCAAGTCGCTACGGTACCATCGGCAACCGACTCAGGCAGCACTGGTACTTTTACAACCACTTTTTTACCTTGACCGGCAGCAGGCTTTTTCGCGTCATCTGCTGCTTGTTTGTCATCATCAGACTTGTCGGTTGCAGATTTGTCGTCTGCGGCTTTATCATTATTGGCTTTGCCCTTATCGGCGGCACCGGCTTTACCTACGCGGGCAAGCAATTGTTCAGCTATGACTGTTGCGCCTTCATCTTCAAGAATTTCAAGCACTACGCCATCGGCTGGAGAAACCACTTCCAAAACCACTTTATCGGTTTCGATATCAACAAGGTTTTGATCACGGCTAACGGTATCACCGGCCTTTACATGCCAAGTCGCCACGGTGGCATCGGCAACAGATTCTGGAAGTACGGGAACCTTAATTTCGGTTGTCATATTTGCGCTTTTCCCTTATTTCGTTTCAATTGTTAAAGCGGCTTCAATAAGCGCTTGCTGTTCTTTGGCATGTACCGAGGCGTAGCCTACTGCTGGTGCCGCCGATGGCGGACGACCAACATAGTTCAAATATGCGCCCGGTCTATCTTCAGTTTGCACCACATGACGGAAGTGATGCTGACTACAATACCATGCACCTTGGTTTTGCGGCTCTTCCTGACACCAGACAAAGTCGCGCACCTGTGGATAGCTGTCCACAGCTGCCGCCAATTCTTGCTCTGGGAATGGATAAAGCTGTTCAACGCGGATAATGGCAATATTCTCAATACCCTGTTTGCGGCGATAATCGAGCAGGTCGTAATAAACTTTACCGCTACAGAAGATCACACGCTCGACTTTGGCTTTGTCGATAGGGTCGATTTCATCGATCAGGTTATGGAATACCCCTTCGGCGAGGTCTTCAAAGCTCGATACGGCCATCGGATGACGCAACAAAGACTTAGGTGACATCACCACCAAAGGACGGCGTAACGGACGGATCGCCTGACGACGCAACATGTTAAACACCTGCGCCGGTGTCGAAGGAATACATACCTGAATATTATGATCGGCACACAGCTGCAAATAGCGCTCTAAACGTGCCGATGAATGCTCAGGACCTTGGCCTTCATAGCCATGTGGCAACAACATAGTCAGGCCACACAAACGGCCCCACTTTTGCTCACCAGAACTGATGAACTGATCGATAACCACTTGAGCCGTATTGGCGAAGTCGCCAAATTGCGCTTCCCAAACCCCTAGCACTTCAGACTCGGTCGTGCAGTAACCATATTCGAAGGCCAATACGGCTTCTTCGGACAATGCCGAGTCATACACTTCAAATTTGGCTTGGCCCTCACTGACATTTTGCAGCGGCAAATAGGTCGAGCCATCTTTTTGGTTATGCAATACCGAATGACGATGGAAGAAGGTACCACGACCGCTGTCTTGACCAACCAGACGAACCGGCATTTTACGGTCAACCAAATCGGCATAGGCCAAGGTTTCAGCCATACCCCAATCGAGTTTACGTTCACCTTTTGCCATCAGCATTCTATCGCTATAGGCTTTTTTCACTCGTGAGTTAAGTGAGATCTCATCCGGGTAGCTGCTGATTTTCTCTGCCAGCTTTTGCAGGTGCTCAACACTGGTTGAGGCATCATAACCACAATCCCAGTCGTGACCGATATAAGGCTTCCAGTTACCAGATGGCGCATTGACCGACTGCCATTCAGGGGTAGCACACAAGCCATTGTCCAACAGGTCGCGGTATTTCTGGTCGATGCTGGTGATCTCATTAGGCTCAAAAGTGCCCTCGCCAACCAAGCGCTCGGCGTACAAGGTTTTCGGCACAGGGTGCTTTTTGATCTTTTGATACATCAACGGCTGAGTCGCATTAGGCTCATCGGCTTCGTTATGGCCATGACGGCGATAACACACCAAGTCGATAACCACATCGCGTTTAAAGGTATTGCGATAATCCACTGCTATACGGGCCACCAAAGCAACCGCTTCAGGGTCATCGGCATTGACGTGGAAAATCGGCGCCTGCACCATTTTGGCGATGTCCGTACAATATTCGGTTGAACGGGTATCTTCAGGGTTTGAGGTGGTAAAACCAATCTGGTTGTTGATCACCACGCGGATCATACCGCCAACTTTAAAGGCACGAACTTGCGATAAGTTAAACGTCTCTTGCACGATACCCTGACCGGCCACTGCTGAGTCGCCGTGTACGGTAACGGCCAAACCATGAGAGCCGTCAGTACAGTTGCGTCTATCTAAACGAGCACGAAGTGAACCCATCACCACAGGATTGACAATCTCAAGGTGCGACGGGTTAAACGCCAAAGCCAAATGCACGTTGCCGCCAGCGGTTCTAAAATCAGAGGAGAAACCTTGGTGATACTTCACGTCACCTGAGCCGAAATCAGCCTCGTGTTTGCCAGCAAACTCGTCGAACAATTCAGCCGGGTTCTTACCAAGAATGTTAACCAACAGGTTCAACCGTCCACGGTGAGCCATCCCGATGACGATTTCACGAATGCTCTGCTCGCCACTTCTATGAACCAGTTCGCGCATCAAGGTGATAAAGCTGTCACCGCCTTCCAGTGAAAAGCGCTTGGCGCCTGGGAATTTGGTGTGTACGTATTTCTCCAGCCCATCGGCAGACGCTAATGAACGGTAAATACGCTGCTTTTCTTTCTTGCTGAAGCTTGGTGTACTTTGAATCGATTCAAGCTGCTTTTGGATCCAACGTTTTTCTTCGGTGCTGGTAATGTGCATATACTCAGCGCCGATAGAGCCGCAGTAGGTCTTTTTCAGGGCAGTCAGCAGCTCAGACAAACGCATTTTGTCTTTACCGCATTTAAATGAACCGACATTGAATTCTGTTTCGAAGTCAGCCTCAGAAAGGTTGTGATGAGCCAGCTGAAGGTCGCGGATCGGTGCTCTTTTCCACATGCCGAGCGGATCTAAATTGGCATTTTGGTGACCACGAAAACGATAGGAGTTGATCAGCTGCAGCACTTTAACTTGCTTGGTTGCTTGTTGGTCGGTGGTGCCACCGCCCTGCACCACAATTTCACGGTGCTTGTTACGCGCAAGATCGGCAAATTCTTTTTGCACCAAGGAGTGTTTGACTTCAAGGGCAACGCCATTGGCTCTAGGCAGCTCATTAAAGATAGATACCCATTCCTCAGGAACAGAAGAGGGGTCATCGAGATATAATTCGTAGAGTCCTTCTACGTATGCCATGCTTCCACCGTTAAAGTGAGAAGACTCAATCCACTTCTTCATTACGCTTTCTTGCATCGATTGTGAGCCCTAAATTGCGCAAATTAGTAACACTTAATATAGCAACAAAATCTTGAGCCGTATGTTACAACAACTCAAGATCCATTACTCCGTGGCGCCAAAGGCGCCGACAACCCTACACCGCCCGTTTGAGCAACATCGATTTGATGTGACCAATGGCCTTTGTTGGGTTAAGGTTTTTCGGGCAGACGTTGACACAGTTCATGATACCGTGACAACGGAAAACGCTGAATGCGTCATCTAAATCGTTCAAACGAGACTCGGTTGCCGTATCGCGGCTATCGACTAAGAAGCGATACGCATGGAGCAAGCCCGCAGGACCGATGAATTTGTCCGGGTTCCACCAAAACGAAGGACAAGAAGTCGAACAACAAGCACACAAAATACACTCATACAAACCGTCAAGCTTTTCACGCTGCTCTGGTGATTGTAGACGTTCTCTTGCCGGTGGCATATCGTCATTGATCAAATAAGGACGTACTTTTTCGTACTGTTTGTAGAACTGGGTCATATCGATAACCAAGTCACGAACAACAGGTAGGCCCGGTAACGGACGAATAACCACTTTGCCTTTTTTGGTCAAATCAGACAACGGCGTAATACAGGCCAAACCGTTTTTGCCATTCATGTTGATACCGTCAGAGCCACAAACCCCTTCACGGCATGAGCGACGGAACGCCAACGTCGGATCTTGCTCTTTGAGCATGATCAAGGCGTCAAGTACCATCATATCCTGACCTTCTTCCAACTCCAGTTGGAAGTCCTGCATATGCGGCTTGGCATCAACGTCAGGATTGTAACGGTAAATTGAAAAATTAACTTTCATTTTAAAGCAGCTCCTTAGTACGTTCTGGCTTTGGGCGGGAACGCCTCACGATATTTAGGTGCCATGTTCACTTCACGTTTGCTCATGGTTTCCTTCGTCGGCTCATAGATTGAGTGGCACAACCAATTCTCGTCATCACGCTCTGGGTAGTCAAAGCGGCTGTGAGCACCACGGCTCTCAGTACGATAGTTGGCGGCAACGGCAGTGGCGTAAGCCGTTTCCATCAAGTTGTCCAGCTCTAAACATTCAATACGTTGGGTATTGAAGTCGCTGCTCTTATCGTCCAAGCGGGCGTGCTTAAGACGTTCACGGATCTCTTTAAGCTCCTGTAGACCTTTGGCCATAGAGTCGCCTTCACGGAAAACCGAGAAGTTAAGCTGCATACAGTTTTGCAGGTCTTTACGAATTTGGGCAGGATCTTCACCCTGACCCGGCGTCGAGTTTTCCCAGCGGTTGTAACGGGCCAAAGAGGCATCGATATTATCGCTAGACGCTTCTTTGTGCTCGAACTCATCAGACAATAGCTTGCCAAGATGCAAACCGACCGAACGACCAAATACAACCAAATCGAGCAATGAGTTACCGCCTAAACGGTTGGCGCCGTGTACAGATACACAGGCGATCTCACCACAGGCAAACAAGCCCGGGATCTCATAGTTGTTGCCTTCGCTGTCAACACCGACAGCTTGACCGTTAACATTGGTCGGAATACCACCCATCATGTAGTGACAGGTTGGGATAACTGGAATTGGCTCTTTAGAGGTATCGACGTGAGCAAAGGTCTTAGCCAACTCACCAACACCCGGCAATTGCTTGTCGAGGGTTTCTTTACCTAAGTGATCCAGTTTCAATTTAATGTGAATACCCCATGGGCCTTCACAGCCACGGCCTTCACGGATCTCAGTCATCATTGCACGGGCAACAACGTCACGAGAAGCAAGGTCTTTGGCATTTGGCGCATAACGCTCCATAAAGCGCTCGCCATCTTTATTCAGCAGATAACCACCTTCACCACGACAACCTTCGGTAACCAATACACCGGCACCGGCGATACCCGTTGGGTGGAATTGCCACATTTCCATATCTTGCAAAGGCACACCAGCACGTACGGCCATGCCGACACCGTCACCAGTGTTGATGTGGGCGTTGGTGGTAGACGCGTAAATACGTCCAGCACCGCCTGTGGCCAATACCACAGCTTTAGATTTGAAATAACAAACTTCACCGGTTTCCATTTCAATGGCAGTACAACCGACAACGGCACCGTCATCGTTTTTCACCAAGTCCAAGGCATACCATTCGCTGAACACCTCGGTTTTGTTTTTCACGTTTTGCTGATACAAAAGGTGCAACAAAGCATGACCGGTACGGTCGGCAGCAGCGGCAGTACGAGCAGCCTGCTCACCACCGAAGTTTCTTGACTGACCACCGAAAGGGCGTTGGTAAACTTTACCATTGTCGAAGCGAGAGAATGGCAGACCCATATTCTCAAGCTCAATAATAGATTCAGGGCCGGTTTTACACATGTATTCGATAGCGTCTTGGTCACCGATAAAGTCAGAACCTTTAACGGTATCGTACATATGTTCTTGCCAGTTGTCTTCGTGGGCATTA
>JBFHGJ010000010.1:0-101716 GCA_041583135.1 Alteromonadaceae bacterium
CTAAACAAACTACTCATTTTTGCCCATTGTGGGTGTTTTTTTAAGTCAATGGTAAAGCCCGGACCATTGAGTTCAATACCGAACTCTTGCAGGTCGGACAGGTCGTAACCAGCATCGACGGCCAGTGCTATTAGTCGCCAAAGATGATAAAACTGTGCCTGACGTAAGCGACTCTTAACCATTTCAGGGCTTAGCAAGTTGTCTTCAGTGAGTTTGCCGGTGCCATTGAAATAGGCGTGAGTGAGTTGATAGAGGTTTTTCGCTGCATTGAGCTGCTCAGGATAGAGCTTTTCAAGGTCTGAGGCATTGGATTGTGGCGTTAAGAGAAATACGCCGAGCATTGCCACAAGGGCAAATAGTCGTTTCATGTTACTTTTCCTTTTATACAAAATGTAGATTAAAACCCTTTAAAGTCCGTTGACGTTAAAAGGCAAAGCAGGGCATTTGAGAAAGTCCATGACCATACGACTTGATTGGTTGGGCGATAAAACAATGAAAAATGATGACTGTTGGCTGCCAAGTAAACAAAAGCGGATGATGTTACTTTGCGCTCCGGCCTATCCCGTTTTATTGTGTTTGTTCCCTTTGTCCTGTGCTTTTAACGATAGTTTGCCAAAAGCTGTTCCGCAAATAACATTTTGTCATATAAAAATTGGTTGTTTATAGAACAATGATATAAACCGATTTCAATGACAATACTACCGTAGGATTGTTGTAATTAGGTACGTTTGTCTACTTCTTGCACCTTTGGCTGGTCACCGACAGCCGCCTTTTCGTTGTTGAGCTTCAGCTTATCTTCACGCTCTTTTAACTCGCTTTGCAATTGCATAAGCAAGGCGCCTGATTGTATGTCATCACGGTATTTTTCAACGCTTTTAATCGACAGCGGACCGTGGCCTATGCTCACCAAAGGCGGCGATATAATGCTTTTGTCCAGCAGCCGTTTTTGTGTTTCTAGGCTAAATAGATTGAGCATGTCAATCCACCACTGAGCCTTCATTTGTTCGGCATTTTGCTCGGCCTTATTACGTAATTGCATCACCTGTTCAATGGTCAATTTTGCTGGCGCCGGATTATCTTCGCTGGGTGAGTATGGGGTAATTTGTGCTATTTCAGCCTTTAATGAAAATATGTAGTCATCACTACGCTTGGCATAGTCGCCGAGCATTTTTATTTCTAATTCATTTAGCCCAAGTTTGCGCATATTACGCTCGTCGGTACTGTCAAAATGATTCATCGCCATCCATAAAAAAAGGCGACTGAGCGACGCCCATTGCGGGTGCTCTCCTAGGTTAACTTTATAGCCATTATTGTCTTTTTTAAAACCCAAGGCTGTAATGGCACTTACGTCTAGTTCGGCATCTAATGCCATACCTAATAGATCCCAAAACTCGGCAAGCTTTGTATTCCTTTGCGGGTTTTTCGCCATCTCTGGCGTTAAGGTTTGGGCAGAGGACAACGCGCCAACACCATAGTAGTAGTCTCGCGCCAATTGCGGTAGCAATTTGGCTCTGGCCAACTTTTGTGGGTAAAGCACGGCAAGGCCGGCCTGCAAAGGCGACTTGCCCAACCATTGCAAGCAATCACTGTAATATTGGCATACGTCTGCGGCGCTATATTGGCGGTGCTGTGGCTTAGACTTACTGGCGCGCCAATACCATTGAAACGTCCGCTTTAACAAAGTGCCGTTGTGTAGGTCTTGAGCATATTCTTCAAACTGAGCCATTTTTACTGGATTTTGAACAAATGATGTCACCCCAAGCCACGGCTGAAAATGGTCAATGAACTGCTGTTGTTGGGTTTCGCTAAATAAGTTAAATAGCCCAATACTCCAGTCAAACCACTTCTGTTCCACTATTTTCTGTTTTTGTTTCTTTAACGCAACTATCTGATCTAAAGATAGTTGCTGGCGATGATGGGCTAACAGCTGTGCTATTTCGGCCTCATAACCAAACAAGCTTGGGTCTTGTTGGTTGAGGTATTGTCTTAATTTTCTAATATCGCTGCTGCTAAAATTGAGCTCTCGCAAAATGTCATATGGGCGTTCAGGACTGTATGGGCGATGCAACATTCTGGCAAAATCCACTATGCTGGCCCATTGTGGGTAGGCTCTTCTGCTTAAGGTTAGTGATCCTTGCTCATCTTTGATGATGCCATAGGGTTCAAGCGCACTGAGGTCATAATCGGCATCTATCGCCAGTCTTAGTAAGTGCCATAGCTTGAGGTTGGCCTGATGTCGTTGTGGATTTTTCAGTAGCGTGGGCGTAAAGCGCAAGTCTTCAGGTAGTGCGCCCATACCATTGAAGTATTGTTGAGTATGGTCGGTGAGGTTTTTCGCTTGCTCCGTTAGCTCTGGGTATAGCTGCTGCTCGTCTGCGGCGCTTGCGTTTTGCATGGTTACTATGCATAAACTGATGCCTATCAGCGCCGATTGAATTGCCCTAAATCCTTTAAAATCTGTCATTACAGTCAACCTATAATTTCATGTACCTTTAAATTTAGAACAGGATTGCAATTACGCAAGTAATTAAATTTTAATTGGTTTTTGTCTAATTTGGGGTTTTACAAAAGGCAAAAGAAGGGCGCTTTAGGCTCAAAAAAAGCCGAAGCCGATAGAGCGAAAAGCCACGCTATGTGGCTTTAGAGGTATACAGTAGGGGATTTTCAAGGCTTTTAACAATTTTCGTCAATTAACTGGTAGAGCTGCTCGCTTAAGCTTTCGAGGTTATCTTCTGTGACCGATAAATAGGCATTGACCTCATCACGGCCAAACATTTCGGCAAAAAAGCCACCAACACCTCTGGCGCGGCGGTCAATTTCCAAATGAACGCCTACTTCGTTACCGTAGTTCATCATCACCAATTCCAGTTCATCGAGTTTGCCGGCAAACTCGCCACGATGGGCTTTAAACTCAAATTCCTGAATAAAAGGCAGTTCACCTTTGGCATTGCTGCAACCTTCACTTTCTGCTTCAACTAGGTCAAAACCCAAAGCCGATAAGCTGTCAAACACTGCCTGTTGTAGTGGCGTTGGAATGACGTGAAGATAATCCTTGTCCTTTTTGTCTAAGGCGAAATCAATGTCCAAGTTGGTTTGCAACCAGGTTTTGCTTTGTCCAAGACTCAACGGGGCCTGTTCACACAGCGGCAATTCAAACGCCAACGAATGCTGGGCTTTAGCTTCGATGGTGAAGCTTTCAGCTAAATCCAAGCTGTTGATGCGACAGGTTCTTTCGACGATACGGGTGTGGGTTTCACCGTCTTCTTCATATTCTTCTTCAATGAAGTAGTTACAGTAGACATCTAGGTCGATTTTATTGATTTTTTGCTCAACCTTACCTCCTTCGATGTTAAGAACACCTGTAATTGAGCTACCCGGCTCGATACTGTCAGAATCCAGTACGGCATCTATTTTGGCGGCGCCGATACCGACAACGGATAGGGCTTTCGAGAAAAACGACATAGTAACTCCTTGTTTAAGTTTACCTTGGTTTGAACGGTATCAGAGGGATTTTACAATAGGTAGAAGTAAATCGTCTATTTGTGCGCCACTAAAGGGTTTCGATAAGAAGTTATCCATACCGGCCTCGATACAGGCTTGTTTGTTGCCATCGGTTGAATTGGCTGTTACTGCAATGATCACCGGCTGATTTTGCAACTTTTGATTTCTGATCAGCTTACAGGCTTCAATACCGCCCATCACGGGCATATTGATGTCCATCATAATGACATCAACCGGATTGAGTGCCACGTACTCAACGGCGAGTTTGCCATTAACGACGTGGTGTATTTCATCACCATAGCCACTTAAAAAGTGTTTGAGTAATGTGGCATTGATTTCATTGTCTTCAACAATCAAAAACTTGAGTGATTTGGCTTTGCTGTCGGTGGCTGTTGCTAATGTCATTTTGATGTTCAAGCCTGTGTGATCGGTGGCGCTTGATTTACTGAGCTGAAAGCCAAATTGGTGGCACAGTTGGGCGACTAGATCTGAGCTTAACAAGTCGTCAAAGCGTACTTTGTCTTTACCACATTGGATGGCGATAAGGAGTTCTGCGTCTTTTTGGCTGACGTCGATAATGACCTTGCTGTGGCTAAGCTGCAAGGTAATGGTGTTGAGGCTGTGTAATATTAGCGCCAGTAAAGCTTGAGTGTGATGACCGATATGATTTGAGAGTGCATCGGCCACTTTAACGACCAAAGTAAGGTGTGCACTGTTTAAGCGTGGCATGATCAGGCGATATGCCTGATTGAGCGTTTGCTTGAGGCCTAATGCTTCGGTTTCCTCAATATCTTCAACTTTAAGTCCAAGCAGCTTGTCCAATTCACTGGTATCACTCATCTAGCGGCTATCTTAATTGTTATGCACATGCCCTCAATATAGCGCTTTTTTCTGGTCGATGCCAAGAGGCAAGTATGAAAATAGTGCCTTTAAAAGAAAAATATAAAGGCACTCAATTGGCGTTATGGCTGTTGTTCAGGCTCAGCTGGCAAGGTGGCGATGGTTTGACCTTCAATCAGCACACATTCTGGATATGGCGTGCAACGAATATGTTTACTTTGCTGCTCGGTTTGCGCTGTTGGGGTGGCATTGGCGCTATACATAAAACCTGATACAGACATCGCAATCGTTAGGGTTAGGGCTATTTTTTTGTTCACTGTGAAGACCTCAGAACTCACGTTAATAAAGGAGCCTCAGCTCCGGTGAGCGCCTAGTTTTGAGGTCAGAACAACAGGTTACTTTACCGAATATTTACCTTTAATATACCTTTTATAGATAAAAATATCGGGATTAATATGGGCCTTGTTCAGGAAAAGTCATTCTTAATCAAATACCCAGATCTTTGAGTTTGTTATGACCTATATCTTACTTATTCCGGGAATTTCTTACTTTTGGGGGTTATGACGTAAAGAGGGGGCAGGATTGACGAGCGCCGCTGGGGTGAGGATACGGCTAAATAGCTGTGCTCTACGGCCCTTCCTTACGTGAAGCTCACATCAGGTTACTTAGCTTTTGCATGGCGCATTTAGAGAATAAAGCGCCAAACAAAAGCTTGGCGCATGAGCGTGGGGGTCAAAAAAGAGGTTAATATTTGGCGATATAGACGTCGGTGTTACCGAAACCTTTGCGCGTGACGACCCATTGATTCTTGCGACCACGCTTTTTGGTCAAATAGCGATACTCGCCTTTGTCGCTGAGTACCTGCTTGTGTCCTGTTGCTAGGTCAAGTTGGGTCAATTGCGTTTCGGCATCGTCAAAGTAGGTTAGTACGTTGTTGTCTAATACCGTGTTTTGGTTGGAACTTAATAACGGAGCGTTGGCATACCAAGATAACTTGCCATTTTCGAGCTGCCAACAGCCGGGTTGCTCGTATCTAAAGATCAGGTGGTTGTTGTTGGTTAAGTCAAATAATCCCAAATAGCCATGCAAGTCGGGATGATCGTTGACGACCTTGTCGTGGAGATTGACCGATTCCATATAATAGCTGTCTTGTTTTTGTCGGCTATACCAGAGGGTTTTTCCATCAGGTGAAAAATGCGGGTTGACGCCGTCTTTGATCAGCATATAAGGCTGGTCTTGCAACAGCGGCAGGTTTTTCAACTGATAGACGTGAATGTCTTGGTCAACGTACAGTGCCAGGTATTGCTCGTCGTCCGAAACAGCCAGTCCACCTATATAGCGGTTTTCAATAAATTCACTTAACTCCTGTTTTTCGCCATTTGTCTTGCGCCAAACTTGGTGGATACCGATTTCATTGGAAACAAAATAGAGGTTGTTATTGGCAGACATGACCGGTAGGCGATGCACCATTTCGGTATTGGTCAGTGGTGTTTCAATGCCTTGTTCAAAATCGATTTGGATCAGCTGAGTATTGTTGATGGTGCCCCCGATAAACACTAGGGCTGGCTGTTGACCATCGGTAAAGTTGGGGTTGAAGATCGGCAGCAGCGGGCTTTGCATCAAGATCTCCGAGCCACCATTGTCGAGGTAGCGAATATGGTTGTCGGCGGCCCTAAATACCGGCATGCCGTTATAGGAGCTGATGGAAAACAGCGGCAAGTTAACTCGCTCGCGATGCAGTATGTCGCCATTTAAGTTTAGTGCAATCACTTCAGTGGCATACCACTGAATACTGTGTAGGGCATAAATTTGATTGGAGATACTGTCGTAGTGAACCCGGTAATAGCCACGGCCGTTGCTGTCTGGCGGGTCGGCAAATAAGGTGCGTTTGCCACTGTTTAGATCGAATCGATATATCTTGCGTGCGGCAAACTGTATGTCGATGTCGGTATAGTAAATGCTGTTGTCTGGTCCCCAACTAAGCCCCAGTTGCCGGGTATACTTGCCGCAGGTCATCAGCATTTTATCGCTGATCACATTGAGTTTGTCATCCAGTTCCATGACCGCCAATTCACACTGAGTGGGCGTAAATCGATGGTACAAAATACGCTTGCCATCGGGATGCCAGCGAGCGGAGGAATTGTCAAACTCGTTGGCAGTCAGGGCTTTGTCTTTACCGCCGGGAATCGTCTGTATGTATAACTGAGCCAGGTCGCCGTCAAAGCGTGTTCGAGAGAAAATAACCGATGTCCCGTCGAAGTTGAGGTGGGGGTCGCGCTCTTGACTACTGCTGTGGGTGATTTTTTTAAACCCGGTGATCATTTGCGGTGACAGTTCCTGATTGGCTTTGATGAGGCTGTTGATGGTTAAATACAGTGGCACCACTATGGCCACGGACAGGCCGGCAATTTTGGCAAATTGCATCAGCGCCGGTGAAACCACGGTCACCGGTACGGTTACCGTTTGCGGCGTACTTTCAGGCATCAAGGAGACCTTGGCAATAAAGCGAAAGCCTTTTTTAGGGATCGTCTTTATATACTTCGGATTTTTTGGGCTGTCGTTAAGCTTTGAGCGAAGGTTTGAGATCACCTTGCTTAACGGGTTGTCACCATGAATTCGACCTTCCCAGCCGACTTCATAGAGCTGCTCTTTGTTGACCAGTTCATCAGGATGCGCAACAAAATGTTGCAGCAATTTGTTTTCGAGGCTTTGTAGGTTTTCAATGCGACCACCGACAAACAGTTCCCCGCTGTCGGGCTGATATTCAATGCCGCCCTCCAGATAATATTTGCGACTCATATAACTTGGGTTTCATGGGGTGTTTGACAGGAATTGCCTATAGTGTAGAAAACTTTTCCAAAATAATACAGAGATTTACCAATCTAAGGAGCTTAAGTGGCGATATCCTAGCCAGGTTTGCGGGCAGTGAGGAGATAATAACCAATTGAGCCGTCATAAGTCAGTTGGATCAAACGTTTTGGCAAGGTAGGGGTGTTACTGATGTAATGACTTTGTTCGCAGTTTGTATGCGTGTTCATGGTTTGCACACTTTCAAGTAGGGCCTTGGAAACATCGTAAAACTTAAGTTGCGAAAACCCATGTTGGCTGATCTCTTGTTGTGAGCGTACAGCATTATATGAGCTGTCGATGTATAGCCATTGTCCCAGTTCTCGTTTAAGCGCTCCGGGCAGGTTTTCATTGAGATAAATGTCCGATAAAGCAATAAAGCCACCGGGTTTAAGTACCCGGTAAATTTCGGTGATTGCCAAATGGCGATTGTTGAAAGTGGACATGGCGCATTCGCAAAACACTACGTCGATGGTTTCACTGGCAATTGGCAGATGCTGCGCCTCGCCTTGAACAAATGTCAGTGTACTGTCTGAGGGGGTCGCATAGCCTTGCTGCATAAAGGCTTGTACAGATCTATCCAGTGCAAAAACCGTTGCGCCAAATCGTTGTGCCAAATAGCTTGCCGATTTACCGGTGCCACAGGCGATGTCGAGCACTTTAGCGTGGTCGCCGACAAGGGTTTCGATAGCAAGCTGATGGGTCAGTGCCAGCCCGCCGGGATGAAATCCGTCACCAAGCAACATTTCGGTCATTGAGGTCTTGTCTGTGGTGTCGGCGCAAAACGGGGTCATCGACGTCACTTTGATTGTACTGGTGTTGTCAATCTAGTGTAGTACAGTTGTGCGTAAAGTCAGTAAACGGTGACATAAGTGATGCAGTCATTGCTGGCAATATCACGATTGGTGGTCGCCATGAACATTTGCAGTGTCTGTTTAGCGTATATGCGACCATCGACACAATACAACAGGTTGTCTATTTGGCACTGGTTTTTTTCATCGACCGCCCTTAGTGGCAATGGTCCTTCGCCATTGTACCAGCCAAGAAATTCATCGGCAGGCGTCGGCTGGCGATTGAATTGCTCAATATCGGGGATCATGGTGATGTCGGCGCAGAGCAGTTTGTGACTGGCATAGCCGATAGACGCATCCTCGTTCAACTCGATACGAATTGGATTACGATGCAGCGATACCTCTTTGTGTCTTGCACCAAAGAGGTTTTCGCGGTTGAAGTACAGTTCTAAGCCTTCTGTGGCTACTTGATGAGACATCAATTCGTTGGCGCCACCGCATTCAATGGTGATCACCGGGGCATCGAACTTCACTTCCATTAAAGCGCCGACGTGTAGTCCGGTGACGATAAGTTTGTCGGCAAATAGGGCTGTCAGGTCCAGCATTGATGGGTGGTCGTTGACAGCTACGGCAAAGGCAGAGCTTAGTCCTGAGGTATTGTGCAAATCAATGATAGCCTCGGGCGAAACTTCTTCAATTGCTCGGCGAATGGCATTGGCTCTTAGTAGTAAGGCGTTGTCTGCATCGGTCTTGGGCGTGCCGAAGTAGCGATTGAGATCTTCACACTCGCTTTCACCGACGTAACGGCGGGTGAATATCGGGCGCTGCTGCGCCGCTTCGGTATTGCAAATGATAATGCGGATATTGGTTGCTGGCGTTTCTCCGCCCCGCAACCACAGGTGCGAGGCAATAAAACCTGAAGGCTCATTGCCATGTATCAAGGTGGTAACCACTCGAGTGCGGCTGGTGTCTTTGCCTTTAACATCAAAGACACTCAACCCGCTGAGTTGGTTCAAAAAACCCGGTGCGGTTTTTTTGATCTTGGCGCGAAAAGACTCATCATAATAGTCGGTTTGGTTGCATAACGGCTTCATTTCCAGACAGTGTCCCACTCGGTTACCGGAAGACCTGCCATTTGATGTTCAAAATAGAGGTTGAGCATGGTTTTACAGGCTTCCTTTTTATTCATTTTTCGTTTTAAAAAACGATAAGTCAGTTTTTGCCACTTGGCTGGCGTGATATCCATCGCTAGGCGTTTTTGGATCACTGACAGCTGTTTGACACGTTCGGCTTCATCGACGCCCAATTTGGCAAGACCATCGTATGAGGTTTGCAGCATTTGGTCGATGACGTTACGGATTGGTGTTTCCATTGGTTTATGTTGGTAGTTCTGCGGCCATAAAATGGTGGCATCGAGTCCGTTGCGGGCAGCGGCATAAAAGTTGTGTTCCGAGAAAATAAATGGAATTCGCGGCATGTATTCTTCTATTTTATCCTCTAGTCCCATCGCCAACCCTATCATAAAGGCGGCGTTGGCAGACATATCGGCGGCAGTTGGCCCTGAGGGCAGCGCTCTGAACTCGATGCGCAGATGGCCATTGCCGTGATTGGAATAGACCGGACGATTCCACGGCCAAATAGTGCCCATATGGAGGTTCAACTCGGCCAGCTCTGGTAGGCCGTTATCGTCTTGTTCTTCAAACAGTTGTGGAAATAACGGCTGATAGATATTGGCAGCTTCGGCAAACAGTTCCCAGGCGCCTTGTCTTACCCAGCCTTGACCAAAGTTGACACGGCTTGGTGGTCGCCATGGTCTTGAATCGCAAATTCGAATGTCCATCGATTGCTTAAACAACGACACTCGAGTTTCGTCCCATAAGGTGCTGCCGAACAACACGCTGGAGTTGGCGGAAATGCCTAAAGCCAGCGGCAAGGTCAATTGGGCGGCGTTAAAGATATCGGCAAAGCGATCTTTTTCCACCATCAGGTGCACTTGATGGGAGGTGTTGGCGCCCTCAACACAGACTTCAGAGGTTTTAAAATCGATTTCTTCGTCGTTGTTGAGGTCGTTTATTCTAATATGAAACGGTTCGCCTCTGAGTTTTCGTAGCTCTCTGGCTAAGATGCGATATCTTGGCTCGTCCGTCATGTACTCCGAGCTAATCTGGTGTTCTTCGAGCGTCGGCAAAATACCGATGGCTAAGGGACGTGTGCCTATTTTGTCGGCTGTGTCCCATAGCTTGTTGAATTTGGTCAGCATTTCTTGCTTGATGGTGGTAAAGGGATGTCCGGCCGCCGGTGTTGGACTGAGATTCAATTCGATATTGTATTGGTTGATCTCAGCCTGATACTGCGGATCATCGAGCATCTCAAGCAGTTGCAGGTTGGTTGGGCTGATATTGCCGGACTGGTCCATCAAATAGAGTTCAAGTTCGGCGCCGATACAGGTGGTTTCTCCTTTGCCGAAATTGTCGTTGGCGAGAATTTCTTTAAGTGTGTCTACCTGATCATGGATGCGTTTATTAAATTTTTCGTAGTCTTGAGCGCAGTATTGGCGATCTTCTATGCCTCGTCCCATCAAGAGTATCCTCAGTAATGCCAGGGGTATCCCCCTTAGCATAGATGACAAATGGGACGAGTAGAAAGTTTTTTTGTCCAGAAATTGACAAAACGCAAAAGTGAACAAAAAACGAGCCAATTGAAGAGGTTAGCATTGCTTTAATCGACTAAATAACGGATCCTCGGCAACTGCTCCATGCGTTGCTCATTTGTACAGGTGATCATGTTGCACATGAGCGGATCGCACTTATTTAGTTGTACATTAAGGCGCGTATTTGTGGTGCGACCTTTGACTTGTAGCGACGGGACACTTTAAGGGTTTGTCCACAGGTCAACACCACCACAAACTCACCGTTGGCGTCGCTGCTGACCCGAGCGATTTTGCTTTTATTGACCATGTTGGAACGGTGAATGCGAATAAACTGCTCGGGATTGAGTTCGCCTTCGAGCTGCTTCATGGTTTTGCGGATAACATGGGTTTTGCCTCCTTGGCAGTTAAAACACATATAATCGCCGGCCGCTTCAATAGAGTTGATGGTGTTAATGTTGAGCCTTATCAACTCTGCGCCGCTGCGAATGGTGATGTTTTGTGGGTAATCTTCAACGACTGGTTGCGGGGGGACAAAGTGACTGGCAAAAAGGGCAAAGTTTTTTTCAAAGTAAGATTGAGTGCGCTGTGCCGCTGCCTGATTGCTTGAAACGCTTTTCATGGTTAACTCCAAAATGACTTACTCATCTAAAAGTGATGGTGACATCTTGGCAGTTGTCCTGCGATGAAAAAAGGCATATCAATGTAAAACATGGGCGACAGGGTTTTACAAAACTTTTACAATGAGGGTCATTGTTCCTTAAGGTTGCCAATAATATGAATATATTCAAATCCTTATGCAAAATGTCTACATTCGGATTGGTTCTGATCACCTTGGTGTCGGTCGTCGGTTGCGCCTCAATCAACACAGCTAAACCGGTAAAGCTATTGATGAGTACTACTTTGGGTGATGTCGAAATGACGCTTTATCCGGATAAAGCGCCCGTGACTGTGGCGAACTTCTTGCGCTATGTCGATGCCGGCGCCTATCGCGATGGTTCGTTTTATCGGGTGGTGCGTCATGACAACGACAACGGCAGTCCTAAAATCACGGTGATACAAGGCGGTGCGCGCAAAGGTGTGGTTGAATGGCAACCAATTCCATTGGAAACCACTGAAGTGAGTGGCATTAACCATCTCGATGGCACTTTATCGATGGCTCGCGCCGAGCCGCAGACCGCGACCACTGCTTTTTTCATTTGTATTGGCGCTCAGCCGGGTTTGGACTTTGGCGGTAAACGGGCAAAAGATGGTCTGGGCTTTGCCGCCTTTGGTAAGGTAACCCGGGGTATGGATGTCGTAAAGGCGATCAACCAAATTCGCAACAGCAAAAGCAGCGAAAACCCTTATATGCAAGGACAAATGCTGTCTCAGCCGGTGCTCATCACTGATATCAAACGCCTGTAACTTGGGCTATGAGGTTTTGCCTTTCCACGACTGTAACTTGCGATAAATGGTGGAGGGGTTGATCTCTAGCATCACAGCCGCTTTTGGAATGTTGCCGTCGCAATAGTCAATGGCCTGTTCGATGGCTTCTTTTTCAACCAGCCATAGCGGCTTGATACCGCCGTGGTCAAACCGCAGAGGCAACGAGGAGACCGGATCTTGCGTTGCCGGAGATTGAAAAGTCGGTGGGGTGATGGCATGTAATGCCAGATCGTCCTTAATCGGTTTCAGCAGCATTTGCGTGGTGACTTCAACGCCTTGGTTCATCGCCACAATACTGTGTATGACGTTTTCCAATTGGCGAATGTTGCCCGGCCAACGAAACTCACGGATCAGCTTTTCAGCTTCGTCGCTAAAACGTTCAAAGGTTTTGTTTTCCTGACGGCTAAGGGCTTTTAAAAAGTGTCTGGCAATGAGGTTGATGTCGCCATCACGCGCTCTAAGTGGCGGTAATGATATGGTGATGACATTGAGGCGGTAGTATAGGTCTTCACGAAATTCGCCGCGATTGACGGCCTCTCTTAAAGTCGTAGAGGATGCGGTGATCAGTTGGGCATTAAAAGGCACCGTTGTGTGGCTACCTAGGGGGGTGAATTCTCGCTCTTGGATCACCCGCAACAGTTTGGCTTGCAATTGCGCCGGAATGGTGGTGATTTCATCGAGAAACAGTGTGCCTGAGGCGCATACCGAAAACAGTCCTTCCTGATTGGCGGTTGCGCCGGTAAAGGCGCCTTTTTTATGACCAAACAGCTGTGATTCCATCAGTTGTTCATTGAAGTTGGCACAGTTCATCGCAACAAAAGTGTTGTCTTTGCGATAACTTTCTTTATGACAGGCTTTGGCTATCAGCTCTTTACCTGTGCCGGTTTCGCCGGTAATAAAAATGGGCACGTTGGTGGTGGCGGCACTTTTGATCTCATCGAAAATCGCCAGCATTTGTGGGCATTGGGCTATCATGCCGTGAAAGCTAACACCACTTTGTTGTTTGCTTTGCACCGGCTTTGACACTGCCGGTGTGACGGTCTTAGCATTCCCTGTTGCCAACTCTAATGCTTTGACCACAATGAACCTGAGTTCGTCGTTATCCCACGGTTTGGTTATGTAACGATGAATGACCCCTTGGTTGAAGGCATCGGCAACGGTATCGAAATCATTGTAAGCGCTCAACAGGATACGTTGGCTTTGTGGCCACTTTGCGGCAATTTCTGCAAGCATTTGTGAGCCAGTCATTTTGGGCATACGATGATCGGAGATCACCACATGAGGCTGATGTTGTTCGATGTATTGCAAGGCGGTTTGCGGTGACTGACAAGTAATGATATTGGCCTGAACTTGGCGCAGGCTTCTTTTGAGTGCACTGAGCAAGTCCGGTTCATCATCCACCAGTAGCAAGGTCGGCCATTGTTCGTTTGATGTGGTCAATACACTTACACTTTTTCTTGGTTTTTTAATGTCTTAAGCATAGACATAAGCGCAGTATATTTCGAATTTTTATCTCACTAACGGTTAAATTTGTAGCTAAACAGGGGTGGGTTTAATTGTGAGGTCTTGATCAGTGAGCGTCCAGCCTCTACCGGACATCGCTGGTAATTGCTCCATGCATTACCAGCATGACCCACATGGACGTGGGAAATACTGAATTTTGCAGGGAGCAAAATCAGTGACCGTCCAATCCCTGGACATAAAAAAACCCCGACAAGTCGGGGTTAAATACGTCAGTCAGCGATGGCTTATGGCATCAACAATGGGGCATCTGGATCACGACCCTTAGCGTTGTTGGTTGCGGCGCCGCGGCCTGGGCCAGCTTTTACATTGGTTTTTAATTTGTAAGCTGCGTTTTTCGCTTGATTGTTCACTTTTTTCATAAATAACTCCAGCATTTATACAAATGCACTTTTTTATGTTTTTTTAGTGGTGAACCGGATAAAAGAACCACAAATCGTCTGCTTTTCTATCTCGATTCGGTTGTGAAACAGGCTATGTGCCTGGAACATAATTTACACTATAGCCTCGTTCTCGCAATATTGACAGTATATTTTCCCAATTTAACTTAAATTCAGTTTAATTGTTGCCTGCCAATAAGTAAGGAGCGTCCGGATCACGGCCTTTTGCGGCGATTGATGGGCCCGCCTTTACTTGGCTTTTGAATTTAAATGTTGCTGATTTAGCCTTTTTGTTGGTTTGATTTTGTGAAGTTTGCTTCATAAATGACTCCATTTGTGCACGAGTATAGATTTAACCTAGTTAATACGTCGCCGTGCAGACGCTAGCTGCATTGGTGCAGAGCACAGATGCAAAATAACGACATTAGACGATGTAAAAACGTACGAATAATTTTTAAGTACAGAAAGTAACGGTTTTATCGGATATCGAGGGTCACAGACAACAGCTTTGTCTACTCAATATGGCGAAAAGTGGGAGGGTCAAACAGACGGGCTGGATCTTATTGCTATTGTTACAGTGGGTGTTGCTGAATGATGGTTTCATTGATTGCTCCTGCATCTTACATGATGCGCTGTTAATCCAAAAAAGTTAACGAAGCAGTATTTAAACAAAGCGTTTAAAAACAATACCGTTCTTGGTGCTGTGTAACTTAAAAGCGTGCACATTATGTATTATTTTTAACCAATAACGCAATCTTTTTTTTGCTTAAAAATAGACTTTTTTAGAAACATTATAAAAATCAAAGATATAGAGGTACAAAAAAGAGTTGACTTGGTGTTAATCGGGCAAAGTACGATATTTTGCAATGATTTCTTATATGTGATGAGAAAAGATCACAAAAGGAGCGCGAGTATGGCTCTGAAACATCTTGTAATAGAATTGTTGCAATAACTCATATAGGTTAATTGATTGATTATATTAGCGAATATTTTCTTTCATTGGATTGGTGTGAAAAATGATCTGAAATTGCGCTATTTGTGATATACCCGGTGTTTTTTAATAGTGCTACGATTAACGGGTATTGCGGAGATCAGTGTGGCCAAACGGCGCGTTCAATAGCAACATAAGATGCCTTCAGCTTGATGTTCTGCAACGGATAAACGGAATTAAAACAGGACCTTACTTATGTTTTTAAATCAACTTTCTCGCACCTTGTCGGTCAAACTCTGTGTCACCCCTATTTTGTTGAGCGGCGGGTTGTTGTTCAGTGGCGCAGCCAGCGCCGATACCGCCAATCAAGATTCACCGTTAGGTATCAATATGACCGGCTTGTCCTATTGGTCTACCCAGTGGGCAACCATTGATATCATGAAACATGCCTCCAACGGCAGTGGTCAGCTGTGGGCGACAACCAATGCTCAAACCGGGGTATTTCACACAGGCGATAACGATCTTTTAGATCTCGACGAAAACGGCTGGCCCAAATCTTTACCTGCGGCTGATGACCCGAATTATCACTATGTTACTACCGTCTTGTACCAGGACAATCAACATTACCCTGTCGGCGAATATACCATCTTGTATGAGGGTGAAGGTGAATTACGCTACTTTGGCGTTACCCGGATCCCTGATAAATCAGCGCCCGGTCGGGATGTGGTGCGCTTAGACGCCAATTCATTCTTTCACTTACGTATAGCCAGCACCGATCCAAGGCAAAACGGCAACTATTTACGTAATATTCGCGTGTTGGTCCCCGGTGGTATTTGTGGCAACTCACCCGAGCAGTATGCCAACACCTCGGCGGATTGCGCCGATCCGGAAACGTTTGCCGACTTTTCTCGGGTTTATCGCCACCTCACGTTCCATCCGTTATTTTTGCAGGATATGAAAAAGTACCGCGCCATTCGTTTTATGCAAGCCATGAATATCAACGTCAGTGGCCAGTCGGTTTGGGGCGATAGAGCCAAATATAGCGATGCAAGCTGGGCGCTGAGCAGTGGTTTGCCGATTGAAACGGCGGTCGAGCTGGCCAATCAGGTGCAGGCAGAGCCTTGGTTGAACGTACCAGCGAGAGTTGATGACGACTATATACGCCGTTACGCTCAATTGGTTAAAGCCAACTTAGACAGCAACCTCAAGTTTCATATTGAACTGGGCAACGAAGTTTGGAACAACGCTTGGCCTTATATCAGCGATGCCATTTGGATGCGTCAACAAGGTCAAGCACGTTGGCCACAAGCCAATGCCGACGATTTTATCTATCGCTTGAACTACTACGGTAAACGTAGCTCGGATATGTGTGAGATCTTCAAAGCCGAGTTTGGTGATGAGGCTGACAGAGTGCAATGTGTTGTTGGCTCCCAAGGTGGTAATGCTTGGGTTGGGCAACAGATCTTAGAATGTGAACTGTGGGCGCAAGAAAATGGTGGGCGCAATTGTGCACACAATATGGATGCCTTAGCGATAGGTCCATATTTCGGCGGCTATTTTCACCAAGACAACTATTTACCTTACTTTACCCAATGGGCGAATGAAGGTGAGGCAGGTATGGACAAGCTGTTTGCCGAGATAAACGGCGGCTTACTGCGGTCGTTGACCTACGACCCTGACGGCTATGAATGGCAGCAGGCACCAGAAGGTGGAGCATTGGCTCAAACTCGTCGGTTTATTGAACAAAACCAAGTGCTTGCCGCACAGTATGGTTTGAAACTCAGCGCCTATGAAGGCGGTCAGCACTTAACCTTTGCCGGTAACTTGGCCGGCGACAGAGCGCAGGTCAATGAACAGATGTTCTTAAAGAGCAACCGTGATGAACGAATGGGCCAAGCGTTTAGCGATCATTTTGCGCAGTGGAAAGCCGCTGGCGGCAGCTTATATATGGTATTTGAAAGCACTGCCCGTTGGGGGGCATTTGGTGCGTTTCCGCTTAAGGAGTATCAGTTGCAACCGATGAGCGAAACGCCAAAACTGGCCCATACCATGGCATTTATCGACGCCAACCCCTGTTGGTGGGAAAACTGTCAACGCCAAACGGTGGCAAAAGACAGCGTTGAAGTTGACGACGCTACGCCATTGCCAGATGGACCTCAGGGGGGCGATATCACACTCAATGCTACGCCACGTCCTGCACAATGGGGCGTTGCGTTAAGCTGGAGTGCCTATGAAGGGCAAGGTAGTGTGCAGTATTATCAGGTGTTTCGTGATGGTCAGTTCGCCGGTCACACCAATGCCGATGTACTCACTTTTAACAATGATTGGTTGCAGTTGCATACCGATTACCGCTTTGAAATCAAAGCCGTTGACGCCGCAGGCATGGTGTTGGGTGTTTCCAATGCGCTGATAACCAAAGCTGGTGACTCGCAGGCACCAACGGTGGTGGGCAATTTGGTTGCGCGCTATAACGGCGCCTATGGTTTTGACTTAAGCTGGGATGCTGCAAGCGATGAAGGTGGTATTCGCCACTATATTATTCACCGTAATGGTCAGGCATTAACTGCGGTCGATGGCCAAACCTTGAGTTTTAGTGACAATTGGCCACCGGCAGGCGCGGTCAGTTATCAAGTGTTTGCGATGGACCATGTTGAAAACCTTTCTGAAGGTTCGAATATTGTTACTGCCACTTTGCCGACCCAAGAGATAGTGCTGAGCAGTGAGGTTCGGCCTGAAAGTTGGGGGGTTGCGCTAAACTGGCAATTCACTCACCCGGATGTGCAATGGTTTCAGGTCTATCGGGATGGCGTTTTTGTCGGTCATACCGACGCTAATGGGCGTCAATTCAATGATGATTGGTTGTCGCTTCACACCGACTATCGCTATCAGATCCGTGCGGTAGATAGCAGCGCTCAGGTGATATTTGTATCAAACACCATAACAACTCAAGCGGGTGACTCGATTGCACCAAGCCAGCCGACAGGATTAACGGTTGCCTTCAATGGGCAGTATGGTTTTAATGTCAGTTGGGATGCTGCAAGTGATAATACCGGCGTTGCCTATTACATTATTTTGCGTAATGGTCAATCCTACACCACAAGAACCGAGTTGACTTTGTCCGACCCTTGGCCGCCCCAAGGTGAGGTGAGTTACCAGGTCATTGCGGTTGACCATTATCATAATCAATCGCTGCCTTCTGAGTTGGTAGTTTCTAATACCAACCCTTGATTGTCGCACTGGATTTTCAGCCAAAACCGGGTCTAAGACCCGGTTTTGTCGATTGTTTTCTGTCGTTGTAATAGGCTATCATTAGCGCAATATTTTATCGGACACTGCAACCTAAGGGACGGTTTTAAGTGAGCACATTGCGGACTTTGCTGCGGCACCTATTGGCTTTTTGCTGTATTGGCTATTCATTATCGAGCTATGCGACGCAGCCTGCTATCGAGGTTGTGACCGAACATCTCCCCCCTTATCAGTTCATTGGTAAAGATAATCAGTTGACCGGGATCTCGGTAGAGATTGTGCGTGCGATGATGGCAAAGGCGCAGGTGGATGTGCCGATTCAGATCTTACCTTGGCCTAAGGCTTATGATATGGCGCTGGGGCAAAAGAATGTGATGATCTTTTCTATCAATCGCTCCAAAGCCAGACAGTCGCAATTCAAATGGGTTGGCGACTTTTTAAAGCAGCATTATTACTTTATCTCACTTAAAAGTCGTAAAGACATACGCATCAACAACATTCAAGACGTCAAAAACTTTAAAACCGGTGTATCGAAAAACTCGTTTGAGCATCAAATGCTCAGTCGCTATGGTTTTGCCGCTCAGCACAACTTAGTGATCAGCGACGATCAGTTGCCTTTGGTTGAACAGTTGTATCAGGGTAAGGTCGATTTGTTGTTTGGCTCTAAAATCACCCTACTTGGGTTGATTCATTATCTCGAAAAGGACGTCAGTGCCATTGAGCTGACTTATCAGATCAATGAAAGCCCCGGGAATGTTGCGATTGCCTTTAGCAAGGCGACTGACGATGCTGTGGTGAATCGTTTTCGCCAGGCATTTAAGGCCATTGAAGCCAGCGGTGAGCTTAATCTTATTTTAACGAAGTGGATTAATGCTTTTAACCAAAACACTTATTTACGCTAAATTGTCAATTTAAGTGCACTTTTTTATAATCTCAGTAAGGTATTGTTTAATATTGTTTTTTTAAGTAAAAACCAAGGCTTTTTGGTTTGTCTAAAATGAGATTTGGCGATAACTTAGCCAACATGACGACTCGGCGCTAATCCTTTAGCTTGCTGGGTTTGGCTTTAAAGATATCGTGTAAAACTCATTTAAAAAGGTCAAAACAATGGCTATTAAGACGAAACTTGCTCAAACCTCATTAATTGTGACTATCGCGGGGTTATCCGGCGCCGCACAAGCGACACTGAACCCAACGATCAGTATCTCACCCATTCAGGCCAACTACAGTATTTCTCAGCCTTCAATGCAGCCTAACCTGCTAAGTGGCGCCGTCAAGACCTACACACATAAGTTGGTGGTGGTTGATGTAGACCCCAACAATGTCGTGGCGCAGCGCCGTATACGTCAGGGCTGGTATAAGGATGCGGCGCAAACCCGTTATTGTATTCATCCAAACGGTTCAATGGACAGCTCTTGTGCGTGGCACGATTGGCAAATCGACTGGCAATATCAATCAACATCCGGCTCGTTTAACCAAGTCGATACCTATAAATCAACCATTAGCCTAGCTGGCGATGCTTATGCCAATTGGCCTTTGTTTCCGGCGGATGAAGCGGCCTATCAGGAAAACCCTAACTGGATCATTTATCCGCCGAAAACCCGTTATTGGATTGAAACCCGTTTTTACCATCCGACGGCCGGCTGGTTGTATTCGATGGATACTTTTGACTTATATTGTAACGGCGAACCGGCTTGGCAACATTGGTCGGGTCAAACCAGTTGTCCGGGATTGTAGCCGCTATTTTCAGGTGGGGCAGGAACTGATGTCTTTATGGAAACAAAGACGTGTCTAGACCGTCGTTTATTTGTTCAAAAAGAACAAATAAACGACGTCATCGGCACGCTAGCTATTCGTAGCAGATTGCTGTGAGGCAACCCAGCGCTTGATTTTGGCTTCTAGGGTCGGCATCGGCAATGCGCCGTCAAGAAGAATTTGAGTATGGAACTTGCGCACGTCGAACTGCGCACCGAGCTGCTGCTCGGCATACTCTCTTAGCTCTCTTATTTTACGTTGGCCAAGCTTGTAAGACAGTGCCTGTCCGGGCCAAGCAATGTAGCGCTCCACTTCGGCAACGATGTCACTTTCAGCCATCGATGAGTTAGCCTTCATGTAGTCGATGGCGCGTTCGCGACTCCAACCAAGTGCGTGCATGCCGGTATCGACAACCAGACGCATAGCTCTTAACTGCTCGTCAACCAAGCGGCCATACCACATGTAAGGGTCGGTAAATAATCCCATCTCTTTACCCAAGCTTTCAGCATACAGCGCCCAACCTTCTGAAAAGGCGTTATAGTCGCCAAACTTACGGTAATCCGGCAGGCCGTCGATTTCCTGTTGCAATGCAATTTGAAAATGATGCCCCGGCGCGGCCTCGTGAATCGATAGGGTTTCCATAATGAACTTGGGCTGGGCTTTTAAATTAAAGGTGTTGATATAAAAAATCCCAGGACGGGAGCCATCAGGTGAAGGTCCTTGATAAGACGCTCCGGCAGCAGACTGAGCGCGATAGGCTTCAACCGCTTTAACCACATATTTGGCCTTTGGCTCAACTTCGAACATGGTAGGTAGACGTTGTTCGATTTTGGTTTTGATTTGGTTGTAGCCGTTGATTAACGCCGTGGGTGAATCAAAATAAAATTTGTCGTCGTTTTGCAGGTAATCGAAAAAGGCCGTTAGGTCACCTTTGAAATTGACTTGCTGCTTGACCTTGGTCATTTCTGACAAGATGCGGTCTACTTCCTCCAGACCTATTTCATGAATTTGCTGTGCAGTAAGGTTCATGGTGGTGTGTGTCTTGATCATGTCCTGATACCAGGCAACACCGTTAGGCAGTTCGGTCAAACCAATGGATTCTCTGGCATGAGGTATATATTCATCGCGCAGGAAATCAGCCAGTTGGGCATAGGCCGGCAAAATGGTGTGACTGATCATGTGGCGATAGTCATTGCTCAGTCTTGCTCTGTCTTCGCCTTTAATTGAGGCCGGCATGTTTTTAATAGGCCCCCAAAATAAACTCTTGGTGACATCGTCAACCAACTGCGCTTGAATTTGCGGCAGCAGCTTTTTCGCCAATACCTTTGGTAGGGTGACGCCTTGACTAATCCCTTGACGCATCGCGTTGACGGCGCTGTCCATCCACAAGGCAAAGCCATCGGCTCGGGAGATAAAGTTATCGTAATCATTGATGGTTTCAAACGGCTGGGCGCTACCGCCTGAACCTAAACCGGCAAAGATATTGTGGTAGCCCGACATTTGGTTAATCGGTATCAAGTGATCATCAAAGCGGCTTAATGAAATCGCCATTTCACGGTCAAACTTGAACAACTCATAATTAAGCCGTGCTTGACCCTCAAGACCTTTTGGGTCGATTTGATTGATACGCGCTAAATACTGCTGCTCAAACGCCAGCTGTTTGGCTAGGCTTTGCTCGCTGATGGGCGCTGGGAACTGGTCGTTGTAGGTATTAACGCCGTTAAAAGTCGCCGCCAAAGGGTAGAGCTTGAGACTTTGTTGATAATAGTCGTTCATCACTTGCAGCACTTGTTTTGCTGCCGATGATTGGGTGGTTTCAATCACCTCTGGCTCATTGAGTGCTTGATTATCGGGCATTTGACTACAGCCACTGAGCAAGGCGATTAACGATAGGGTAATTAGCTTTGGTTTGAACATGCTTAGGTGCTCTTAAGGTATTGATGTGTCAATGTTAGACTGTCGCAACTGTCGAGTCTAGAGTAATGGTTCTATTGCGTCGCTACCTTATCAAGATATTGCTGTACGGCTTCCATATCATATTGCGCGAGATAGGGCTTCAATTCATTGCTTAGGCGTTCGCCGTGGGATGAGTGCTTGGTTAGCTCTTGTAGGCATTCTTCAAAGAGGGTGATCTCGTAGTTTTGAGCTGCCATCATTAGGCGCTTATGAAAAAATATCGGTATGGTCAAAACACTGGATTGAGCATCTTGCGGCTTGTTGTTTGGTTGTTCGCCTGCTTGCACAAACTCTACCGTCAAAAACTGTTGCAGGCATTGGTAGATACGCTCAAAGCGAAAGGGTTTAGTGATGTATTCGGCAAAACCGCGGTCTTTGTAGGCCTGAATATCTTGGGCTAGCGCATTGGCCGATACCGCAATACAAGGTGGCGCATCACTGTAACGCTTTTTGATTTGTTCGAGGGTTTCTATGCCGTCCATAATCGGCATTCTAATGTCGATAAATAAGATCTGTGGCAGTGTTGCCATGTCACTGAGCTTTGCCAATGCTTCTCGACCATTGGCTGCCATGACGACTTCAAGACCTGCCGATTGCAACAGTTGTTCGAGCATCTGCGCACTTTCTTGAATGTCTTCGACGACCATGGCTGTGGCTTTTTGCTTTGGTGCAATACGTACTTGGCGGCTTTGAGGCACTTTGACTACGCCAATGGGCTTTCTCGCCGGTTGGATGATCAAGCTAAAGTAAAAGCGACTGCCTTCTCCGGGTTTTGATTTGAGCTGCAACGAGCCACCCATCAGAGCGACCAGTTTGGCGGCGATGGCCAACCCTAAGCCGGTGCCTCCGGCTTTTTCTCCCTGCTCGGTTTGACCGAAGGCCTCAAAGATTTTCTGTTGCTGCTCGGCTTCTATGCCACAGCCGGTATCGATGACGGCGAAATCGTAAATGTTGTCGGGTTTGACGCTGAGTTCGACCCGTATTTTACCCTCAGTGGTAAATTTGGTGGCATTGCCGATAAGGTTGATCAGCACCTGCCTGAGCTTGCCGATATCGATGTGCAGCGGCAATACCTCAGGGCCGTCATAATCAAATTGCAACGAGATGTCTTTGGCTTGGCAATGGGGCGTGAGCATCAAGATGATGTCTTTGATTTGACTGACCAAATCATTATCTGATGGCGTCAGCTCTTGCGCACCGGCTTCCAATTTCGATAGGTCGAGAATGTTGTTGATCACCCCAAGCAAATGTTGCCCTGAACGTTCTATCACTGCCAGCTTCTGTTTTTGTGCAGCGTTGATACTGGGGTCTTGTTCTAACATTTGTGAGTAGCCGAGTACGGCATTTAATGGCGTGCGGATCTCATGGGAGACGTCGGCGACAAATAGAGTTTTGGCACGATTGGCCTTTTCGGCGTTTGCCTTGGCCTTCAGCGCGTTCTCTTTGGCTAATAGCGCATTTTTGTTGGCTTTTAGTTGAATTCGATTGATCCTGTCGGCCAGTGCCAACGACAGCAGGACCACCTCTAGTGCCGAGCCTATTTGAACGCCGTATTCGGTGATGAAGTTGGATGGCACAAAACCGGCGCCAAGCAGCAGCCTTAACGTACAGCCGAAAATAAACCCGGCCCATGCCAGCAAATAAAAGCGTGCAGGGCGATAACCGCTACGCAGGCTTTGTACACCGGCAACCAAAATGATCATCAAGGCTATCAGTTGCAGCGGAAATACCGTAGGTGTGGTAATGGCATGATCGGCAAACGCGGCAAAGATGATCAACAGTATTTCAACCCAAATCATGATATTTAGGCTCTGTCTGATCTGCGGAAAGGTGCGGTCGAGCCTTAAAAAATGGCGCGCAAACAACAGACCGCACAGTGAGGCCAAAGCCGCCAATGTCGGTGGTGCGTGGTTGGCAAGCCAGGGGGAGTCGGGCCATAAATGGGCAAAGGCAATTCCGTTAAGGCCGAGCATGGTGGTGGCAAAAAAGCCAAGATACAGTACGTAGTAAAGATAGCTGCGATCACGAATCGATAAATACAAAAAGCCGTTATATAGCAACATCACCAACATGATGCCGTAGTAAAGCCCCAGTCCGATAGTCGAGCTGTTGACATACTCGATATAGGCCCTTTGGTTGTAAAGTTTTAACGGCAACGCCATGGTGTTGCCGCTTTGCACGCTCAAATAGATCAGTCGTTGCTGCCTGGCCTCTAGATTGAGTGTAAAGGCGAAATTGTGATGGGGGATCTCGCGACTGGCAAAGGGTTGTTTATCGCCGGTTTGCCAGACGTTGATGGGTCTGTTGTTGTGTTTGGGATCCAGCACAAAGACATTGAGTGTATCAACCAATGGGTAGCCGAGTTCCAGTATCCAAGTGGTTGCTCTGTCGTGGTGGTTCTCAATGGCAAGCTCAAGCCAATAGGTCGAGTTGGTAAAGCCAAAACTGTGGGTATTTCGCGTACCTTTGACAAAGTTGAGAGACTGGCGGTTATTGAGTATTTCGTTGAGGGTCAATTCATTGCTTGGGTCTTCGAGTAGCTTGATGTGTTTACCAAGAGAAAACTGTTGCTGGCTATCATCCAACGTCAGGTAGTCTATCGCCGCCGCTTTGGCACTGTGTAGGACATTGCCCAAAAATAGCAACAGCGTTAACAAGATTGGAAAAGCATAAGGCATAGGCGCCATTGACCTCTGAAATACCCTTCAATAGACCACTAGATTAAAGGCAAGTGAGTAGAGTTACAGTCTTCCTCGATAATTGCTTCCCAAGGGCAATTTATCTGTATTCAATTGGCCTGTCAAATTTACCTTTTTAATAGATTCATACGGCGTTGAACTGAACTATAATGGCAATGAATTGTCAGTTGAAGGGGTGTGCTATTGGCTAAATCGGCATTTATCGAGCGGTTGCAACAACCTGGGCCTATTTTACTTGATGGTGGGCTGTCCAATCAGCTTGAAGCGCGAGGTTGTGATTTAGACCATCCTTTATGGTCGGCGCTGTTGCTGCTGCAAAACCCTGAGGAAATTGTCAAAGTACACCTTGATTATTTGCAAGCTGGTGCCCAGTGTTTGATCACCGCCAGCTATCAAGCGTCGGTTTTAGGCTTTGCGGCAATGGGATTGAGTGAGCGGCAAAGTCGCGAGCTGATAGTTCGCTCGGTCGATTTGGCGAGAAAAGCCATTGCGCAATTTAGCAAAACTCATCCTGATGTCGTGCCTATGCCTTTGGTTGCAGCCAGTATTGGTCCCTATGGCGCCTATTTGGCAGATGGTACGGAGTATCATGGCCGCTACAATGCCAACGCCGAGCAGCTTAAAGCGTTTCATCGACAAAGGTTGTTGTGGCTCGACAATAGCGAGGCCGATGTATTGGCGTTAGAAACCATACCCAACAGAGTCGAGGTGGCAGTTTTGGCCGAGCTGCTGCACGGTGTCAGTACGCCCGCTTGGTTGAGTTTGGCCTGTGCCGATGGTGAGCGGCTCAATGATGGTAGTGAAATTGCACCTGTGTTGGCAGGCTTGGCCGAGCATCCTAACATTCAAGCCGTGGGCGTCAATTGTACCAAACCCCAATATGTGCCGGCATTGATCGATACAATAAAACGGCACGCACCGCATAAAGCCATTGTGGTCTATCCCAATTCCGCTGAACAATATCATTGCGAGGATAAATCTTGGTCCGGTCAGTGTGATACCGAACAGTATGGCCGACAAGCGCTCGATTGGTATCGGGCAGGGGCTAAAATCATTGGTGGTTGTTGTCGTATCGGCCCTCATCATATCGCTGCGGTCAAAGCCAAAATTATGCTTGAAAAATAAACATTTACTTTACATTCGTACACATTTAATCTGCGCTTACTTGCTGCTGTCGGGCGTATTTTACGCTATGCTAACGTGATCGGCGCACAGGGGCGCTCAAATTAGTTTTTGCCAGGAATGATAATGAAGAATAATTTCACTGCCGTATTGTCGGATAAGCTGCCATCTCGTACTCTTTTCTCTGTTTTGCTGTTGTCGTTGTCACTGGGTTTGAGCGGTTGTTCAAAGCCAGATGATCAGCAAGCCAAAGGGGCTGAAAAGCCAACTGAAGCGAAAAAGGAGGCAGAAAAAGCCCCGGTGCCGGTGGAAGTGGTTAATCCTCATCGCGGCGCGATCCAAAAAACCTATCGCACCATCACCACATTGGAAGCTGAAAATGAAGCCGATGTGGTCGCCCGTTCAACCGGTATTGTTGAAAAACTGTTGGTAGAAGAAGGCGATATGGTAGAAAAAGGTCAGCTGTTGGCACAGCTTGATGTCGAGCAGTTGCAATTGGAACTAGAGCAAAATCAGGCCACCCTCAATAAACTGAAAAACGAACTTGACCGACAAAAGACCTTAGCTCAGCGTAAATTAGGTCAATCGGATATGTTAGACCGCGCCAAATTCGAATACCAATCACAAAAGGCGCAGTACGAGCTGTCAAAACTTAGGCTGCGTTATGCCTCTATCAAAGCCCCTATCAGCGGTATCATTACCGAGCGCCTAATCAAATCGGGTAATCTCATTCGCGACAACGACAGGCTGTTCAAAATTGTCGATTTAAACACTTTGGTGGCGATTTTACATCTGCCTGAAAAAGAGCTGGGTAATGTTAAAACCAAGCAGCAGGTGGTAATGGATATCGATGCGATGCAGGGGACGCCGGTGGTTGGTGTTATCGACCGTATTCGCCCAGCCATCGATACTGACACTGGCACGTTCAGGGTGGTCGCCAAATTGAACAATCCCAACGGCTTTTTAAAGTCTGGCATGTTCGGTAAGGTTGAGGTGGTGTTCGATGTGCATCAAAACAGCTTGATCATTCAACAGGATGCGGCAATTACCCAAGATAATCGCTCTCATGTCTTTGTGGTCAAAGACGGCAAAGCGCTGCAAACGCCAATCGTCACTGGGTTTGAACACAATGGTCTGGTTGAAATTCTCGACGGATTAAGTGAGTCGGACGAAGTGATCATTACAGGGCAGCAGGTGCTAAAACATGAAACCAAGGTTGCGATTGTCAATCAACAAGCGCAGACAGAGCCAAGCACGGCGACACTCAATAAGTAAGCAGGGTTTAGCATCATGAATTTAATTGCAATTGCTATTCGCCGTCCGGTGACTGTGGCCATGTTTACTTTGGCGGCCTTGGTCTTTGGGATGGTGGTGGTCGGACGTATCGGCTTTAATCTGCTACCTGAGTTAAGTTATCCGACTCTGACCGTGCGCACCGACTTTCCTGGCGCGGCGCCTGCTGAGGTTGAAAACCTGATCTCCCGACCATTGGAAGGGGTTTTGGGCACCATCAAAGGTTTGCGACAGGTACGCTCGGTATCTAAAGCCGGGCGTTCGGACATTTATTTGGAATTTCGCTGGGGGGCCAACATTGATGCCGCCAGCCTAGATGTCAGGGAAAAACTGGAACAGGTGCAGTTACCCTTAGAGGTTGAGCCTTCTTCTTTGTTGCGATTTAATCCCAATAACGATCCTATTATCCGCATGAGCTTGAGTGTCGCCAATGATAAGAGCGATGGCGACAGCTCAGTAGGTGCCAGCCATGATCAAGCCGCACTCAGTCAACTGCGCCGCTACGCCGATATTCAGCTCTCAAGACGCATGGAAACCGTTGAAGGGGTAGCTGCGACCAAGGCATCCGGGGGCTTGGAAGATGAAATTCAGATCTTGCTCGACCAATCGCAATTGGCGCAGCTCAATTTAACCGTCGATGATATTGCCGCACGATTGCGCACGCAAAATATCAATATGAGTGGTGGTCAGATCCACAATGGTCAACAGCAATTGCTGGTGCGTACTTTTAACGAGTTTCGCAGTTTGGCGGATTTTGCCAATACCATTGTGATGTCGAAAGACGGCAAGGTGGTGCGCCTCAAAGACGTCGCTACCGTCGCATTTTCCCATAAAGACCCTATTGCTGTTATTCGTCACAATGGTGAGCAGGCCGTTGAAGTGGCCATTTATAAAGAAGGTGATGCCAATACCGTCAAGGTGGCAAAGGCGGTGCACAAACAATTGGCAAAGCTGCGTAAGGACCTGCCCGATGGTATGAAGTTAACGGTATTGACCGATGCTTCAACGTTCATTTCTCAGGCCATCAGTGAGTTGATGTCGTCTGCCATCGTCGGTGGCTTGCTGGCGATGATCATCATTTATTTGTTTTTAGGTGAGATTGGACCGACGATCATTATCTCGGCGACGATCCCGTTGTCGGTAGTGATCACCTTTAATTTGATGTTTGGTGCCAGCATCGATTTGAACATCATGTCTTTGGGCGGCTTGGCGCTGGCGGTGGGGATGTTGGTGGACAACGCCATTGTGGTGCTTGAGAACATTGCCCGTAAAAAAGAGCAGGGGCTGTCGTTGGCGCGCTCGGCATACGAGGGCACCAGTGAGGTTTCCGGGGCCATTACGGCATCGACGCTCACAACCATTGCGGTATTCTTACCACTGATTTTTGTTGAAGGCATTGCCGGTCAGTTGTTTGCCGATCAGGCCCTGACCATCACTTTTTCATTGATCGTTTCTTTGTTGGTGGCGCTGACACTTATTCCGACAATGGCGGCACACAGTTTGGAACCGGCAAAAGAAAAGGCGCTACTCAAGCGCAGCGACAAGCCTTGGTATAAGCGTTTGCTGTTATCGCCGATTGAGTTATTGGTGATGGCCATTGCCCTGCTGTTTTTGCTGGTCAAATCGTTGTTTTGGTTGATTGCCAAGCTGTTTGGTCTGGTGTTTATTCCCACCAAAATGGTATTTAACAAGCTGTTTAACGCGTTTGCCCTGTTTTATGAGGTGCTGTTGAAATTGGCCCTCAAAGCTAAGTTACTGACGCTACTGGTGGCCTTTGCGCTGCTCGGGTTTAGCTTGCAGTTGGTAAAAACCTTACCGACAGTGGTGTTGCCGGAAATGGCGCAAGGTGAGTTGCTGGTTAAGGTAGAATATGTCCCGGGGACGGCCATTGAACTGACCGACTTAAAAGTGATTTCCTTGTCGAAAAAACTGCTGGCCGTCGATGGTGTCAAAGAGGTGTTTGCTACCGCAGGTTCGGGCAATAAGCTCACCGCCAACCCGGAAAAAGAAGGGGAAAACCGCGCCGAGTTCCGTTTGTTACTTGAAGATAACCTTGCTAGAAGCAAAGAAAACCAACTGCTGGCGCAGATCCGTCAGCTGTTGGCCAGCCAATCGCAAAGCCTTTCGGCGGAAGCAACCCGACCGCAGTTGTTTAGCTTTTCAACACCGCTGAGTATTGAAGTTTATGGTTATGACATTGAGCTGTTGAAGCAAACCGCAGATCAACTGGTGAGCAAGCTCAATCAGTCGTCACGATTTATCGATGTACATTCCAATTTGAAAAACGGTTACCCGGAGGCGCAGATCACTTTTGATCAGGAGAAAATGGCCCATTTAGGGCTGTCTATCGAACAGGCCAATACGGCGGTGGTGAACGCGATTCGCGGCAACACGGCAACCCGCTACCGTTTGAAAGATCAACAAGTGGATGTTTTGGTTAGGTTAGAAGAAAGTGCCCGTGATGAAATTGCCGATATTTCAGAGCTTATCATCAACCCGTTTGCCAGCAAGCCGGTGCCGCTTTATGCCGTGGCGGATATTGTGCAGACAACAGGACCGAGTGAGATCACCCGTATCGACCAGCAGCGGGTCGCTTTGATAGAAGGGCAATTACGGTATGGCGGTATTGGTGAGGCGATAGTCGAGGCCGAACAGCTGCTTAAAGATGTGCGTTTACCCTTTGGCATCAATATGCAGTTTGGCGGGCAAAGTGAAGAGATGGATCGCAGCTATTCCAGCTTGTTGATGGCACTGGCGCTGGCGGTGTTTTTGGTTTATCTGGTGATGGCGTCACAGTTTGAATCGCTATTACATCCGTTCATTATCTTGTTGAGTATTCCGCTGGCGCTGGTCGGCGCAGTTGGGGCTTTGGTCGTGACTCAAACCGAATTGTCGGTTGTGGTGTTTTTAGGACTTATCATGCTCGCTGGTATTGTGGTCAATAATGCCATTGTACTTATCGATAAAATCAACCAGTTACGACAAGGTGGTAGTGAAAAGCTCGATGCCATTATCGAAGCGGGTAAGGCAAGGCTTAGGCCGATTATGATGACGACACTGACCACCACACTTGGCATGATCCCGCTTGCGATGGGATTGGGCGAAGGCACCGAGATCAGAGCGCCGATGGCCATTACTGTGATTGGCGGCTTGCTCGCTTCGACCTTGTTGACTTTGGTCGTGGTGCCGGTGATGTATCAGATCTTAGATAGAAAAGATTACAGTGACAGTATTGCCCAAGAGTTGGCAGAGCTTGAGCGTGCAGACCAGCACGTCGAGCCGCAAAGAGGCGCCTAAACGATGTGGTTTACTAAGCTTGCTTTGACACGACCTGTCACCATTTCTATGGTATTTGTTTGCGCCTTGGTGATGGGGATGGCGGCAACGCGTATGTTGCCGCTGGAATATTTGCCGAGCATTCAGTTTCCCGGTGTGTTTATTCAGGCCAATTATCCTGGCGGTACGCCTGAAGAAGTTGAAAAGAACATCACCAAACCGCTTGAAGAAGCATTGGCGACTATGGGTGGGGTGGACACGATGCAATCGACCAGTCGTGAAGGCCAGTCCACCATCTTTATTCTGTTTGGCTGGGGGGTTAACGCCAAGTTAAAAGGGGTAGAGGCGAGGGAAAAGGTCGATGGTGTGAAATCTCAGTTGCCTGAGGATTTACGCCGGGTGTTTATCTACACCGGCAGTACCAATGACCAGCCGATTATGGAAGCCAGACTGTCGGCCAATACCGATTTGTCCGATTCTTTTGAGGTACTCAATCGTCAGCTTAAACAACGGCTTGAGCGCATCCCCGGGGTGGCACGGGTGAGCATTGAAGGGGTGGCGGCCAAGACCTATCAAATTGAACTGATGCCTGAGCGCCTTGCGGCGTTTCACTTAGATGCCAATCAGCTGCTTAACCGCCTGCGCAATGCCAACTCGTTAATCTCCGCCGGGGAAGTCAAATCCGAGCGCAGCAGCTTTCGCATCACGCTTAACCAACAATTTGCCAGCTTAAATGATATCAAGCAGTTTGTGGTTCATGACAATGGCCTTAAGCTTGAAGATGTCGCTAAGGTGTCATACGCCAAAGATGAGATCACCGAAGGGCGACACTTAGACAGAAAGTATGCCGTAGGGATAGGCATCACCAGAGAGGCCGATGCCAATTTGGTTGCTACCGCCGATGCGGTTAAAGAAGAACTGAAACGGATTGAGCAGATGCCGGATTTTGATGGCATTGAGATTTATGTGATGAACAACCAAGCCGATGGTGTGGTGGCGTCGTTAAAAGACATTATCGAATCGGGTTTGGTAGGTTTCTTACTGTCGTCTTTGGTGTTGTTTGTCTTTTTAAAGGACATTCGCTTGACGCTTATCGTGTCGTTGGCGGTGCCGTTTTCGCTCTTTATTACCATGGCGGTGATGTATTTTCTCGGTATCTCCCTCAACATTTTGTCGATGATGGGATTGATGCTGGCGATCGGGATGTTGGTTGATAATGCGGTGGTGGTGAGCGAAAGTATTTTCGGCTATCGCCAGCAGTTGCCGGGTAAGCCCGTTGAGGCGGCGATGAAAGGGGTGAAAGATGTCGGTGTGCCGGTAGTTGCCGGAACCTTGACGACAGCGATTGTGTTTTTGCCCAATGTCATCGGTGAGATGAACGATGTGACCATGTTTATCTCTAATGTGGCCTATACCATTGTGCTTTCTTTGGCGGCGTCTTTGTTTATTGCTACTACCGTCATTCCTTTATGTCTAAGCCGTCTTAAGACCCGACATACCAATGTCAGTCATACCGATACCATTAAAGAGCATGGCCGCTATAGCCGCTTTTTATCGTGGATGATGGTGCATCCGAAACTGTCGGGTGTCATTGTTTTAGCGCTGCTTGGCTCGGTGGTTATTCCGAAGCAGTTTGTCAAAATGGATATGTTTCCTGAAGAAGAAAGTGCGCAGGTTGAGATTGAATACAACATCAATGACGAATATGAGCTTGAAAAGGTAGAGCAGTCGGTTAGAAAAATAGAAGACTTTTTATATGCTAACCGTGAAGCCCTTGATATTGAAAGTGTTTATAGCTGGTATGCGATTGATAATGCGCGCTCTAACCTGATTTTGGTGGCGCCGGAAAAACGCACCAAAACCAACAAAGAGATCAAAGATTATCTCGAGAAAAACCTGCCTTTGATAGCCACGGGCAATCCGGGTTTTAATCGTAACCGTAGTGGTGCATCTGAGGCGTTGAGTATTGGTATTAATGGTGAAGATACCGAGACTTTGCTGAAACTCTCTGAGCAAATTGAACCATTGCTGAAAACCATTAAAGGGGTGACTCAGGTGGTTCCCGGAACGCGCGACGGTTCACAAGAGGTGCGGGTGGTGCTTGATCCTCAAAAGCTCAATCAACTGGGACTGACGCCGCAACAGGTTGCCTCGTCTATCTCTATCGCTCTGAGAAAGCAGCAGCTTAAGACGTTTCGTTCGATTTATGGTGAGGTTGATATCTCGCTTACCTTTGCCGGTCAAAAAGAGGCGCGTTTATCTGATTTGGCGGGACTGCCAATAGAACTGCCCAACCCTAAGCCGGGGGGGAATCGCAATGTGCGCCTTGACGCGGTGGCCGATTTGACGGTGACGCGCTCTATGCCAAGCATTACCCGTTACGATAGAAGAACCTCCATTCGACTGAATATATCCTATACCGACACTACGGCAGCAGAGGTAAGGGAAGCGGCCAACAAATTGATGAAAGATATTCCGCTGCCGACAGGATACAGTTGGGGTTATGGTCGCAGTACCGAGCGTGAAGCCAGAAACCTTAAATCATTGTCGCTCAATCTTGGTTTGGCTGCGCTGATGATATTTATTGTGATGGCGGCTTTGTTTGAGTCGTTGATGTTGCCGCTGGCGGTGATCACCTCCATCGTTTTTGCTGTGGTGGGGGTTTATTGGTATTTCTTCATCACCGGCACCATGTTTACCATGATGGCGTTTATCGGCATATTGGTGTTGATGGGGGTTGTGGTTAACAATGGCATTGTGTTGGTCGATAGAATTCATCATTACCGCAAATTGGGGGTCGAGAGAAAAGAGGCGGTGCTTCATGCGGCCAACGACCGTATCAGGCCGATACTGATGACTGTGCTGACGACCATTTTGGGATTGTTGCCCTTGAGTATTGGTGAGACCCAACTTGGCGGTGAAGGCCCTCCTTACTATCCGATGGCCAGAGCGGTCATTGGTGGCTTGGGTTATTCAACCATTGCCACTTTGATCTGTTTGCCGGTGATTTATCTGTTTTTGGACTACACCCGAGAGTTTTTCGCCAACCTTTGGCGCTCGGTGGGCCAAGGCGGCACCCGCTGGAGCCTGCGTGGCGGCAAACTCAGCTCAAGAGTCAAACCCTAACAAATATCAAGAGGTCAGGCACCAAAAAGAAGGCTTGTTCCTATATTTTTGGTGTCTGACACCAAATCTTAAGGTGTCGGCTCCTTGAGCGACAATCCCTGCCAAACGGAGATAAAATCGTTAGAGTTAGAGCCAGCCTTTTTGGTGGGCGATTCGGGCGGCTTCTATGCGGTTTTTGGCGTCGAGCTTGCTGGCCGCCGATGAGAGGTAATTGCGTACGGTGCCTGCGCTTAAATGGAGCTTTTCGGCGATCTGTTCGGTGCTGTCACCGTCTTTGGCCAGACGCAGGGCTTGGCGTTCTTTATCGCTTAATGGGTCTACTTCCATCCATGCGTCGGCGACAAGTTCTGGGGCAATGGATTTACCGCCGCAGTGGATTTTACGGATCGCAGCGATGAGGTCGTCTGAGGGGGCGTCTTTGAGCAGATAGCCTCTGACGCCTGCATCCATTGCCCGGCGCAAATACCCGGCTCGAGAGAAGGTGGTGACAATGATCACTTTTGGGCCGAGCTTGAGTTTACTTATCTGCTGGCTCAGCTCAATGCCGGTCATGTTCGGCATTTCAATATCGGTGATCACGATATCGACGGCTTCTGTACTATCTGTTAAATATTCAAGGGCCTGTTTGCCATCTTTGGCTTGGTAAGTCACCTGCATGTCTGCTTCTAGGTCAAGCAGAGCCGACATTGCCCCAAGCAACATACCTTGATCTTCAGCGATCACTATTTTTATCATCACTTACCCCTGCTATGCCCCTTGTCCTAACCATTTTGTCGCAATGGTGATCATCACCTTACAACCTTTATCTGTGTTGCCGATACTCAGCTCGCCATGCCATTGTTGCAGTCGTTCTGCTATGCCCTTAAGACCAAAACCTTTGTTTTGATTGGCTTTGATGCCTATGCCGTTATCAATATAGTTCAGTTGCAACCCTTTTTCATCAACGAGGATGGCAGCACTTACCTTGGTTGCATTGGCGTGTTTAAGTACATTGGTGGTCAACTCTTTTATCATCAGCGCCAGCTCTTTGTTGAGCTGCTCATCGATGTTCAACTCACTGAGCTGGTAGTCAAAGTCGATGTCGTTACTTTGTAGCAGGTATTTGGTTGCGGCCAGCTCTGCCTTGATGTCTGCCGAGCGAAAGCCGCTGACCACTTCGCGTACTTGAGATAGCGCGTCGCGCGAGAGGTTCTCCAGCTCTTTGACTTCTTGTTTGGCCCTTTGTGGGTCACGGTCTATCAGTTTACCGGCAAGGTCGGCTTTTAAGGTCAGCACCGAGAACGTGTGGCCGATGAGGTCGTGTAGATCTCTGGCAATGCGTTCGCGCTCGGCGGTTTGTGCCAGTTGTCGAACCTCTTGTTGAGACAGGTCCAGCGCTTTGTTTTTCTTATCGATTTCAAATTGATAGATGTTCATAAAGCCGATAAAGGTGCTAAAAACGATGGCGGGCAGATAGAAATATGGACTGAGCTTAAACCAGTAGGATAGGGTAACCACCCATAAAAGTAACAATGCAATACCAGCGATGGCTTTTTTGGGTGAGCCTAAGCGACAGCAAAATGCACCGACATAGACAAAGAAGACACTGGCGCCTTGGGTCAGCAAGGTCATGATTGAGGCATGTAGGGCCATGAGAATGAGATAGTATTTCACCTGTACTTGGCTGATCCAAAACAGCCTAAAATACAAAAACAAGAAAACCACCACGCCGAGCAACATCAGTGGATACTGATACGGCTCGCGGCTATTGGCAAAAAAGCTGACGAAGAAGAAAAACAGGTAAATTAGCCAAGCATAGGGGGAGTAGCGATAGCGCTGTTTTGGTGGTAGCAACAAGGTATCGAGTTTTTTAAAATAGCGTTTCATGACAACGGCTTATTGATTGACGGAGGTGACTATTGGCATTAGATGATTGTTTGGCGGCTGGGTCAATCGTTTTATCCGGCCGCCAAGCCAAACCTCTTGTGTGGTTATTTGTCTTCTTTGTTGTAGGCTTTTAATGCCAAGAACAAAAAGACGAGGGTAAAGGCCAGCAAAAAGCCAAGGTGATACCATAGGCTACCACCTAAGTCTCCGCCGACAACTTTGTGTGCCAGTTGAGATAAATGATACGGTGGTAAGAAGTTGGCAGCCAATTGCATATTGGGGCCAAAAAAGTTGATGGGCACCCACAGTCCGGATAGAAATGACATCGGTAAATAGATGAGATTAACCACCGCAGGTGCGCTTGACGATTTTAAATAAAGCCCCAGTGTCATGCCAAAGGCGCAAAACGGCAAGCTTCCGGCAAACAACACGGCAGCTAACAGTAACCATTGGCTCAGCTCAAATCTGACCCCGGCAAAGACGGCGGCTATCAAAAACAGTGAGGCGATGACCACCAGAGAAAACGCCAAGCTTACCCCCATTCGTGCGACCAAGTAGGCACTGGCAGGCATTGGCGAAGCCTCTTTGACATCAAACCAGCCTTGACCTCGTTCTACCGCAATGCCGACGCCAAATGAAAATAGCGCCGGGCCAATCACACCAAAAGTGCCGTAGCTGGCGAGCATATAGGTGGGGGCGTTGACGCCGCCAACATGAAACATAATGCCAAAAAAGATATAGAACATTAACGGAAACAATAAACTGGGAATGGCAAATCCAGGTGAGCGTAATAAGCGCGTTGTTTCCATTTGGGTTTCCATGCGATAGATGTTCAGCAGTTGCGCATTCATATCAGGCTCCTAGGTTTTCTGTCAGGGTGAGAAACGCATCTTCAAGGGCTGCGCCGCTGATGCTCAGGTCAATCGGCTCGCGGCTTTGAGCGAGCAATGTACGTAGGGTATCGGTAGGGCTTGAGCTGTGCAGCTCGAAATATTTTCCGCTGGTGCGCACGGCTTTGACACTGGGCAGTGTCGCTAAGGAAGCGCTGTCAAATTCGCCGCTGAAGCGAATGACTTTGCTGCTGACTTGCGCTTTGATCTCGGCATTGGCTCCGGCAATGATCACTTTACCGTGGTTGATAACGGCAATGCGATCTGACAGGGCGTCGGCTTCTTCAAGGTAATGAGTGGTCAGTACCACCGCAGTGCCTTTGGCGCGTAGCTCGCCGATGGCTTGCCATAAACCACGTCTGGCTTCAATGTCCATCGCAACGCTCGGTTCATCTAAAAACAACAGTTTTGGGTTGCCGCAAATGGCCAAAGCAAACAACAAGCGCTGTTTTTGCCCACCCGAGAGGTTTTTGCTGTATTGCTCCTGTATATCGTTCAATCCCGCATAGTTGAGCACCTGCTCGTAAGGCATGGGTTTGGGATAGTAGCTCATGAACAGTTTAATGTGCTCTTTGACTTTGAGCATATCCGGCAAAGCTGCCACTTGCAGCATGGTGCCGATATGACGCTTGGCTTTGGCGCTACCGGGTTTTTCACCAAACAGACGAATGTCGCCGGCGCTGAGACTGAGCCGTCCAAGCATTAGGTTGATTAAGGTGGTTTTGCCGGCGCCGTTGGGGCCAAGTATTCCAAGGACTTCTCCGGCATTGAGAGTTAGGTCGATGCCATTTAGCGCGACTTGATCGCCGTACTTTTTGGTTACACCGGTTAATGTGGCAATGGCTTGTGTCATGTGATCTTCGCTTATCAGTTTCGATGCAACCATTGTGCGAAAAAGACAAGCTAAAAGCCGGTGAAAATTGTCATCAATAGGATATGACTTTTGTCATCAATGTGGATTAGGCCCTAAGCAGATGCCGGGCCTAAAGAAATATGATTAACCTGTGCTTCACGTAAGGAAGGGTCGTAGAGCACAGCTATTTTCAGGTTATTTAGTGGTGGTGACCACCAACGCCATGAGCATGACCATGGTCGAGTTCTTCTTGAGTGGCGTCGCGTACGTCGCTGATGTCGATATCGAAGGTGACGGTTTTACCCGCGAATGGGTGGTTGGTGTCAACGGTCGCCATAAACTTGCCGACTTTGACGACGGTTACTTGGCGTTGACCTTGCTCGGTATGAACAACGGCAACCATGCCTTTTTTCCACTTGGTGGCGCCTTGAAGATGCTTGACCGGTACGCGTTGCTGTGCATTTTCAACGACTTCACCAAAAGCGTCGGCAGGCGCTAAAGTGACGTTGATTTTTTCGCCCTTGGCTTTGCCTTCGAGTGCGCTTTTCAGACCCGGCAGAATATGGCTGTTGTCACCGTGTAGGTAGGCAATCGGATCCATGCCTTCGTTAGACTCGAGTACTTCGCCGTTGTCGTCTTTTAATGTGTAGTGAAACTGAACAACCTTTTTGTCCGCAATGTTCATGTCAAACCCCTAAATTGGCTTAATCTGTTATTTTAGCGAGCTATTGTAGCAGCGGATCTGGCAATGCGCACCTGTTTGCTGTCAACTGGTGCCGGGTGTCGCCAAAGGCGCGCCGGTGTACTGTTACCGGGGCCTCTGGCGGGCAGGAGGGGTTATAAGAACGACAAGTCGTCGGCGTCTATCTGCATTAACGATTTAGGGTCGGCCATCATGGTCTTCGCCAGCGATTTGGTGCGTGGGAAGATGCGCTCAAAGTAAAACTCGGCGGTTTTGACCTTGGCTTTGTAAAACGCTTTATCGCCTTCGCCTTTGGTGAGTTTTTCGTTGGCGGTTTGCGCCATTTTGGCAAACATGTAGGCCATAAAGATGTAACCGGAATACATCAGGTAATCTACCGAAGCACTGCCGAGTACATCACGGTCTTTTTTGGTTTTAAGCGCCAAACGCAAGGTGTACTGTTGCCACAGGGCGACCTCTTTACTCAAAGGCCAGACAAATTTGTGCATCCGTTTTTTCTGCGCGTTGTCAGAAACAATGGAGTGGTCTTTACAAAATACTAAGATCTCTTTGGCGAAGGCTTTTAGGGTTTTACCACGGCCAAGTAAGATTTTTCGTCCGAGTAAATCAAGCCCCTGTATCCCGGTTGTACCTTCGTATAGGGTAGAGATCCGGGCATCGCGAACGATTTGTTCCATGCCCCATTCTTTGATGTAGCCATGACCGCCAAAGACCTGCAATCCTAAATTGGCTGCTTCATATCCGGTTTCAGTTAAGAACGCTTTGAGAATTGGGGTGATAAAACCCAGCCTGTCTTCGGCTTCGGCGCGTTCATGCTCTGTTGCCGCGTATTCCATTTCATCGACAATTTGAGAGGCGTAATAAATCATCGCCCTACCACCTTCGGCAATGGCTTTTTGCGTTAGTAGCATTCTTCTGACATCCGGATGAACGATGATAGGATCTGCCACCTGATCAGGCGCTTTGGTGCCGCTTAATGAACGCATCGACATGCGCTCTTTGGCGTAGGCAAGGGCGTTTTGATATGACAGTTCGGCGCTACAGACACCTTGCAGTGCGGTGCCGACACGAGCGGTGTTCATAAAGGTGAACATGCACTCCAGTCCTTTGTTGACAGGCCCTATCAATTCGCCTTTGGCGTTGTCGAAGTTCAGGACGGCGGTGGCTGAACCATTGATGCCCATCTTGTGCTCTAACGAGCCACATTCGACGTTATTATTCTCGCCCACCGAACCGTCGGGATTGATGGTGTTGCGCGGTACAATAAACAGTGAAATACCTTTGGTGCCTTCTGGCGCGTCGGGTAATCTGGCGAGCACGATATGGATGATGTTGTCGGTGAGATCATGATCGCCCGCCGAAATAAAAATCTTCGAGCCGCTGATCTCATAGCTGCCATCGTCACAAGGAACTGCCTTGGTGCGAATTTGGCCTAAATCGGTGCCACAATGGGCTTCGGTCAAACACATAGTACCAGACCAGCTACCTTCGGTCAGGTTGGGCATGTAACGTTCTTTTTGTTCGTCGCTGCCGTGTTTAATGATGGTGTTCATTGCACCTAAGCTTAGGCCGGGGTACATCGCCCATGCCCAGTTCGCCGTCCCCATCAGCTCAGAGCGGATCACGCCGATGGATTGCGGTAATCCTTGGCCGCCATATTCCAAAGGGTGTGCCAATCCTTGCCAGCCGCCTTCAACCATTTCCTGATAGGCTTGCTTGAACCCCTTAGGGGTGGTGACTTTGCCGTCCTGTAGCTTACAGCCTTCGGCATCGCCACTTTGATAGAGCGGGGCCAGTTCGTTTTCGCAGAATTTGGCGCATTCGCTGATGACAACATCTACCAGATCCGGGGTGGCCTCGGCAAAATCAGGATATTTGGCGTAGTGACCAAAGTGGTCAAATACGTCTTCAATGAGAAATTTAATATCGGCAATTGGGGCTTTAAATTGCGGCATAATAGGTTACCTGTAACAGATCAGATGCGTTTGATTCTGGCAGAAAAAGTCGCATAATTCAACTGGTCGGATGTGTTTTGTTAATATAGCTCAATCCCCGATGATAAGCGGGGATTGAGATGTGGTTATATGATTTCAAGGCGATTACGTCCACCGGATTTGGCGTGATAAAGCGCCTTATCTGCTTGTGCCAACAAGGCTTTTGTGCTGCCGATGGGCTGTTGCGACAGGCTATGATCACAACTGGCGACACCGATGCTGACGGTGACGATTTGAAATTCTGAAGCGCGGTGTTCGATATTGAGTTGGCGCACGGCATTAAGCATATTTTCGGCCACTTTAACCGCCCCGCTCTGATGACAATCGGGCAAGATGGCGACAAATTCTTCGCCGCCGTAGCGACTGACAGAATCGACGCCCCGTGACAGTGCGCCGTTAAGGGCTTTGGCGACCAGTTTGAGGCAGGAGTCGCCTTCTTGGTGACCATAGCAGTCGTTGTAGGCTTTGAAGTAATCGACATCGACAAACAGCAGGGATATGCCTTGTAGGTTACGTTTGCAATGTTGCCAACTCTGCTCTAGCAGGATCTCAAAATAACGGCGATTGTGAATATTGGTGAGCGGATCGGTTTCGCTGAGCTGGTGGAGTTGGTCGATTTCATGGCGATACAGGCTGATATCTTGTATGACCACCACGTAGCTTGGCTCTTTGGTGAACATTTCTCGGATATTGACATCAACCGGGACTTTTTTATCGTCGGCCCTGACGCCGCACGGATAGCGCCACCAAGGATGGTTGTCCTGATGATGCATCAAGATCTCAAGAAATGCCGATGGCTCACCGTCGAAGTTGAAGATCTCGGCAATGTGCTTTTGGCAAAGTGCCTGTTGGCAATAGCCCAATAGATGCTCAGTTGCCGGATTGGCCGACTGGATAAAGCCTTCTTTATCGATAACCACAATACAGTCGGTGATGTTATTGATCACCGCCCTGATTTGCTCGGCTTGGCGCCTTTCAACCTGCAACAGATGCTGAATTCTTAAATGGGCTTGCACTCTGGCCAACGTTTCAAGCTGTTGCACCGGTTTGGTGATGTAGTCTACTGCGCCACACTCAAATCCTTTGACGATATCGGCTTGTTCGGCTTTGGCGGTGACAAAAATCACCGGCACGTCTTTGGCGCTCGGCAGCTGTTTGATGCGGGTAATGGTGGCAAAGCCATCGAGTCCGGGCATCATGACATCGAGTAAAATAAGGTCGGGCGTAATACGGTTGAGTAACTCCAATGCCTTTTCGCCGGAGGTTGCCAGTAAGACCTTATAGCCCTCCGGTTCTAAAATATTGCGCAGTAAAGTGAGGTTAGCCGGAGTGTCATCGACGACCATGATCACCGGATTGAGGTGGTTCACGCTACGAGCCTGCATGAGCACTGTCTCTGACCAGTTTCAACATGGCGTCAAATTCGTAATTTTCCAACAACATCAACAAGCGGTGGCTAAACATGGCTTCTTGATCCCCTATAAGCGATATTTTCTCAAGATTGACTTCGATCTCTTGTACGTCACTGAGTTCAATGCTACCGACCAGCTCATCATAATATTGCAGCGGAATATTCAGCTGGTTTAAATCGAGCGTACTGTCGAGTATAGACACTTTGCTGGGGGTTTGCCTACTGTCGGCAACAGTATCTATTTTTAAAATGTTGGCGATGCTGGCAAAAACGGTTTCGAGATAAAAGGGCTTGGCAATAAAGTCGGCAAATCCTGCCTCGATCAGGGCGACTTTTTCGCGATTGAGCACGGAGGCCGTTACGGCGATACAGGGTGGGGCTTGATCGCCGTACAGTCGCTTTATTTCACTTAGTGCTTGTTTGCCATCCATGATAGGCATGGCGATATCCATAAATACGATGCCGGGCATTTTACGTTTGATTTGAGCCAGTGCCTGCATGCCGTTTTCGGCAAAGGCGACATCGAATCCCATATCGTCCAGTAGATGAAACAGCAGTTCACGATTATCTTGGCTATCATCAACCACTAAGGCCAATTTGCCCGCAACGCTCGGCATCTTTACTGTCTTTGGCTTGCTTTGCTGGCGGTAGTAGGTGCCATGCTCACTCGGCGGCAACATTAAGGTGAAATAAAAACAGCTGCCTTGGCCTTCACTGGACTCGACGGCAATTTCCCCGCCCATCAATTCGACCTGACTTTTGCTGATCACCAGCCCAAGACCACTACCGCCTTTCTTTTTGCCCTGTGCATCTTGAACAAAAGGGTGAAACAGCTTTTTCAGCTGCGATGCGCTGATGCCCGGTCCACTATCGCTGACTTCAAAGCGATAGCTGTGTTGCGGCACTTGTTCGACTGTAAATGTCACTTTGCCTTGGTCGGTAAACTTGACCGCATTGCCGATTAAGTTGATCAGGACCTGACGTAATTTTTTGTCATCTCCTTTAACCCTTGTATTGTCTTTAAGATCACAGTGGATATGCCATTCGATGTTTTTATCATTACAGCGAAAGACAAACAGTTCGTTGAGACTGGCAATCAGCTCTCTGAGGTCGAAGTCTTGAATGTCGGCCTGCATCGCACCTGTTTCTATTTTCGTTAGGTCGAGAATGTCGTTGATCAATGCCATCAAATGGGTGCCAGCCTGATTGATGGTGTGGAGAAAGTGACTTTGTTTGGCGCTGAGGTTGCTGTCTTTGCCGAGTAGCTGGGCATAGCCCAAAATGGCATTCATCGGGGTGCGGATTTCATGTGACATGTTGGCTAAAAACACCGATTTGGCGCTATTGGCCGATTCCGATTGGCGTTTGGCGGCATTGAGTTCACTCAGTAGTCTCTGATTGTCTTGGCGCATCTGCTTAAAGGCTCGGCTCAAATCCCCGAGTTCGTTCTCAGGGGTCAGCAACGGTACCTCCCGGTCTTCACCCTTGGCGTGTGCCTTCATGGCGGAGATCAATTGCCCGATGGGCTTTAACAGCCGTTTTAGCATCAAATGGGTGAGCAACAGCATGGCAATACAGAGTATGGCGACAAAGAATACGATATGGTTATTTAGCGCAAGTAGCGAGCGTCTTTGTTGTTGATTGTTTTGCTGTATTTCAAAGGAGTCATAGATACTGAGGCTGTTATCAACTTTATCGGGTAGTGGATAGTTGAAAACCAGAGTGTCCCAGCCTTGTGGCGATATATCGGGGTTGAGGGCGACAACCGCGCCATCGGGATTTGACGGCAATAAGACCAGACGAAGGTCTAGGGCACTTTCCAAGCGTGTCATAAAGTCGCGATCGAGGCGGATCCCTACTGCGACATATCCGATGTGTTGATTGGCAAGGTTCTTAATAATATTGAAGCTGAGAATGAAAGGATGGTTATCAAAGCGGACAAAGCTTGACCATTGTTCTACGGCCGGTTTTTGCTTTGAAAGCCAAGCCATAACCGGCTCATGGCTGATGTCGTCACCATAGCGAAACTCATCGGCTGAGCGGGCGAGCACGATATTGTGATTATCGATAAAAATAATGCTGCCGATAGCGGAGAAAATGAGTGACTTAGTGTAGAGCTTATCTAAATCGTGCTGTTCTATTGCCTTTATCACATCTATGTTTTTCGACAGTGCGCTGGCGATCTCTCTGGTTTTTTCCAGTTCATCGTTAAGCTCCAAGGTGATGCTGGTGGATTTTTTGCTGAGTTTTTCCATGATGCCTGCATCGATTCTACGCAACAGGTCATTGATTTGAAGAAGGCTAAAGGTCAGGGTGACGACCAGCGGTAATAAGGTGATCACCACTAATGTCGATTTGAGTCTCATCGCGGTTCTGCTTATCTCTGAGTGTGACAGATGTGCCGGATGTTTGGCTAAACATCTCGACTATCATACTGAAAGCCTAGGTTAGCCATAGTGAATTTTCAAATTCGTCGCTGTATGGCCAAGCGCCGGTAACAAGGGGTTATGTCGTTAGCCCATTGCGACCGGATATTGGCTTGGCCGAGATTAGAGGGTTAGTGCCTATGGTTAGTCACAAGGATGCGGCCAGCGGTAGCATGGTTGAATGTAGCTTGTGCTTTGCACTTGCACATCACGTGATAACTGGGGCATAGACGCATTTGTGTTGAGCACTTGTGGTTCGATTGATTCATCTGCTTGGGTGACACCAGCAAGACAAAGACTCAATGAGGTAATGGTCAAAAAGATTTTAGACTTCATGTGTTCTCCATTTGTATTTTTAGTTGGTTTAAGTGGTGACTTTTCAGTCCGGTTTGCCGAGTGCGCCAAGTGCTTGGGGGAGCGCTTGAGTGCGTCGGTAATGGGGAACACTAAGGATTGGAATTGGGGAAGTGCAGTGAGTTTTAAGGCGTTTGTCTGTGTATTTGTGCTGCGACTAAAAATGCAATATGGCGAATTGTGCGGGCCTGCCATCATCAACTGCCGAAATCTGCCGATACGGTTTAATTTATTGATATTTATAAGTATTTATTTTTGGGGAAATGACTTTTACTGCGCCGGAAATGATCTTCGATGAACCGAACTCGTGCTTTCGTTTGCGCTGTGTAATGTATAACTCAATCTAGTTCAGAAAAGTAACGCTTAGCGGGCAATGATTTCGCCGACGTAAATGTTGCTCTTACCCGGTTGTTCTAAAGTGAAGTAAAGCTGGTTTTGATGAAAATACAGTTGTCCTGCATGTTTGATATTGAGCTGGCTTCGGGTGAGGGTGGCTAAGTTGATTTGCTGTACTTGGCCATTTTGCTGGTCGGCTTGATTGATCACATAAAGGGTATCGTCAGAAATGGCGAGATGGGCGGGCTTAAAGACTTCGATATCGGCAAAAAGTTGGGTGGAGCGACCGTGGCTGTAGCGGTAGAGTCCTTTTTGGCCGGTTTTGGCATAAATTAAGCCGATATTGCTGTAAAGCGCAAAACGGGCGTCGGCAATGTGCAGGCCGGTCGGTTTGAAATCACTGAGGCGATACTCGGTGGCTGAATACAGTAGATCATTGGTACTCGTTGAGAGCAGCAATCGCTGACTGTCATTGGAAAATGTGGGATGGATCTGATCGGCAAAAGTCTTAATACGTGTGATGGAATCGCCGTTAAGGCGGTACAGTTCGGTTGACTTTTCATCTGACAAGGCCAGCAGTTGACCATCTTTACTGACGGTGACTTGGGATATTTTTCGGTTTTGTGTAAAGTTGCTCAGTGCCGTTGGCGGGCCTTGTGAGATGTGGGGCTGACGATATAGCTGGGTAACGCCGGTTAGGTTTGAGGTGTAATAGAAGTCATTTTGGGTTTTCAGCGGGTAGCGGTTGATGGCGTTGTTGAACGTTAATTGTTTTAGGGTTTTTTGGTCGATGTCATAGGCATAGATGTTCCATTGGTAGAGCTGGCCGACATGATAGGCAAGACGGTTGCTGTTTTGCGCGGTAACAGGGTGCATGATGGGATGGTTGAATTCGCTGATCAGTGATTTTTTTTGTGATCCCAGCACCAACCGATTGCTATTGTCTTTGTATATCACCTCGTTGTTGAACAGGCCAATACTGCCGATTGCGGTGTTAACGGTGGTCAGTGTCGTCAGATGGTTGTTGTGATAGACCCGGATCTCGCTATTGGACCAGTCTGGGCTATGAATGATGTACAGCTTTTTGGCCTTACGCTGATAGACCACCCGGGAGAAGCCGTTATGCTCTTTTTCGACTCGTACATCTGGCGACAGGTAGAGGGTACTTAAGCGTGTTTTCAAATCGAAACGATAAATGGAATAGGGACCTAGGTTGACACTCGAGTCGGTATAATAAAAAGCGGATTGATCATGCCAACTCATGGAAACAAAATATGAGCTCGGGCTGCATTGTACCAGCTGCTCATCTTTGACAACCTCGAGGTTGCTGCCAAACGAGATCAGGCGTATTTGGCATTGTCCGTGTTCAAGCCTTTGATAGAGCAGTTGCTCGCCTGAAGGGCTTAGTGCCGGCATCTTATCGTTGTGATTGCTGGTGAGTGTTACGTGAAAGCGCTGTGACAGCTGCTTCGCCAAGATCTGACCGTTGCCGTCTGTGTTGTAATAAGTAAAAGCGATGATGCTGCCGTCATCATTTAACGAGGGTTCGGCAGAGATCCCCTCAAGTGGAGTGATGCGACGCAGGTTAACGGCTTCATACACCGTTTGTTTATTGAGGTGGATGACGGCAAGTACCGTTGTGGCGACAACTGTGCTTAGTGTGCCTAAGCGTATCAGCCAGGGTTTCCAAATCTTGTTGTCTTGAGCACTGATATACTCACAGCTACAGCACAGACTATAACCTTCTCTTGCCCACGTTTTTATATAGTGGTTTTTCATTGCTCGGCGGTTATTGCTCAGGGCATTGCGAATGGCGCCAAGGGGCTTGTTGAAAGCATCTACAGTGGTGATCTTGTTTGGCCATACCTGCTCACAGATCTCGGACTGAGTGCGTACAACCCCCGGATGGGCAATAAAATTCATCAACAACTTATGCTGAAAGTCGGTGAGGTGTATTTGAGTATCGGCATGATGAACCATTTGCGTGGCGGGGTAATATTTAACCTCTTTATCAAGCAGATAGTAACTGTCTTTAGTTTTCATTAGTACCTGATGTCATTCAAATGAAAAGCAAAACATTAACTAACGTCTTGATTTGAGTATAAACTGTGATCGGCAAAAGTGAAATAAGATACTGAAAAAAGGTATATGGGTAATATCCTATTATGGTGAAAATTAGCCGATGCAACAGAAACTTACCTGGTACTTATAGGGGTATTTGACAAATTTTACAAATTGCCTATTTAAAATCAATGTACCTAAATGTTTGTTTTATTGCAAGTAGAGTTTGAGCGCGTAAGATAGCGCGAGAGCCAAGCATACAAGCACTATCAATCTGCTTTGTGCCGGGTTGTTCAAAGGTTGATTTGGCGGTTTTAAATTTTTCTATTCGGGCGCCTATTGGCGCTATGAGATCATAAACATTTTGTTGAAGCGAGCCATTTGAAAGGTCTTTTGAATTTCTTTATTGCAATTGATCAAATGGATATTTTCTTTGCGGCAATTGAAGTGCTTACGGAGATAAACCAAGATCCCTAGGCCGGAGCTGTCGATATAGTTTGTATGTTTCAAATCGACGATCACACTTGCTGGCTCGCTCATCGCATTGTAGGCGTGGCGAAATTCTCTTACCAGCCTAAAGTCGAAATGGCCAGAGACCGCAATGACCAGTTCATTTTTCTCGGTATTGGCATTAATCGTTACTGACATGCAAGAGATCCAAAGTGATGTAACTTAATGTTGTTTACCAAAGATGTCGTTATCGATACGGGCCTTACTTGGCGGCGAAAGATAAACACCCTAATTTCAGATATATTAGTATAGCCTTGATCAAATTGCTACAACGGGCCCAGCTCTTTCAATTTACGTGTCAAGGTGTTGCGGCCCCAGCCCAGTTTGCTGGCGGCCAGCTGTTTTTTGCCATGACAGTGACTCAACGCTGTACGTAACATGACCCGTTCAAATTGCTTAAGGCAATTGGGTAAAATATCGTCTTCGCCACTTTTGAGCTTTTCCATCACTGTTACCCCTAGCGCTTGTTGCCAGTCGTCGTGAGTTTGTAGCACAGACGCCGATTCGGTTACAGCTATGTGCTCTGTGGGGCGCAATTCTTCCGGCAAATCGGATAACTGTATTTCGTTACCACTGGCCATGACAGTCAACCCACGACAGGCGTTTTCCAGTTGCCTGACATTACCCGGCCATTCGAAAGCGGTTAAACACTCTACCGCCTCGGCGGTAATATGCTTTGCTCCGACCCCGAGTTCCTTGGCCGCCTTATGAAGGAAGTAGCCAATGAGCTTGGGAATGTCTTCTTTACGCTCTTTTAGTGAAGGCAGCATGATGCGCACCACATTGAGGCGATGAAATAGATCTTCGCGAAAACGGCCTTGCGCCACTAAGGATTCTAAATCTTGGTGAGTGGCGGCGATGATCCGGACATTTACGGATACCGGAGAGTGGCCGCCGACACGATAAAATTGGCCATCGGCCAAGACCCTTAAAAGCCGGGTTTGAACTTCAAGGGGCATGTCGCCGATTTCATCTAAGAATAGCGTGCCGCCATCGGCTTGCGAAAAACGTCCTTCACGGGCACCTTGAGCACCGGTGAATGCGCCTTTGTCATGGCCGAATAGTTCCGACTCTATGAGATCTTTGGGGATCGCCGCCATATTCAGCGCAATAAAAGGTTTGTTTGAGCGGGGACTATGCTTGTGCAGGGCATTGGCGACCAGCTCTTTACCGGTACCGGACTGGCCGTTGATCAACACGCTGATATCTGAGCGCGACAGTCGTCCGATGGCTCGAAACACTGCCTGCATCGATGGGGCTTCACCGATAATATCTGCCTGTAGCGGGTCGGCTTCGATTTGAACGGCGCTGCGTTTTTTCTCTTTTACCTGATCGAGCGCTTTGTGCACGGCCTCTATCACTTCATCGATATCAAATGGTTTAGGCAAATATTCAAAGGCGCCGCTTTGATAGGCATTGACCGCTGTGTCGAGATCAGAATGGGCGGTAATGATGATCACCGGCATATCTGGGCAGATCTCGTTGATTTTGCCCAGTAATGTCAGTCCGTCTAAGTCGGGCATTCTGATATCTGAGATGATCATATCCGGTGGTTGCTGTTCGAGTTTTTCCAGCAACTCGTTACCGTCACTAAAGCAGCTAACGGTAATGGTATCGCTTGAGAGCGCCTTATCCAGAACCCAGCGGATAGAATCGTCGTCATCGACGACCCAAACAGTTGATTTGCTCATCAGATAGACTCTTTAAATGGTATCGTTAAGGTAAATTCGGTATGCCCCGGCCAACTGTCGCAGTCGATACGACCATCATGCTGGTGGATCAGGGTTTGTGAAATCGACAAGCCAAGCCCGGTGCCTTCACTCGACCCTGAGATCAGTGGGAAGAACAAGGTGTCAGTCAGATGGGCGGGGATACCCGGGCCATTGTCGATGATTTTGATCTCTAAACACATCTTATGGGTTTTGCCATGGATGGTCTGGTGCTGTTTGATGCGGGTGCAAATGGTTAACAGCGGTGGTTTGTCTTGCTGTTTCATCGCTTGTACGGCATTGCGGATGATGTTGATCAGCGCCTGCTGTAACAGTTCACCATCGACCTTAATCTCCGGAATACTGGGGTCGTAATCGCGTTTTATCGGTAGCTCGCATTTTTGTTCAAAGCCGATGAGCTTTAGGGTTTTATCCAGAACCAGATGAATATTGACTGCCGTTAGGGTAGGTGGCTTGTTTGGTCCCAGCAGTCGGTCTACTAGGTTTTGTAGCCGGTCGGATTGTTCGATAACGACCGCTGTGAATTCTTTTAACTCGTCTGTCGGCAGCTGCCTTTGCAGCAGTTGAGCGGCGCCGCGAATGCCACCTAAGGGGTTTTTAATCTCATGGGCTAGGCCCCTGACCAAGTGTCGTGCCGCTTGATGTTGATTTTCGTTTTGCGATTCTTGAATGATGCGCTTTTGCTGGTCGATTTGTTGGCATTCGATGAGCGCAAAGTGCTGGTCATCATGCACCAATAAAGTGCATTTTAATTCCAGCAGCACCGGTCGGGTATCGGCCAAGATGGCGTGGACTTCGGAATCGGTGAAGCCTTTTTGTTCAAACAGGGTTTGCTCAAATTTTTGTTGCGACACCGAGAAATGACGAAACAGCGAAAAAAACTGGCAACCCTCTAAGCGCTTCGAACTTTGTCCGAGCAAGATGGCGGCCGCGTTGTTGGTATGGCGAATAACAAACTGGTCATCGAGCACGATGACGGCTGTTGTCATACTGTCTAATAATTTTTCCGCCTTAAACATAAGCTCGCTTCTTAAAATATGGTTGCACCAATTTGGTGCATTTTAACTCAGCTTAAATCAGGATCCAAACCCATTGCTGGGTTTACCGGGTTTTAACTGGTTGCTTTGCCCCGAGTTGGGCATGTATGCCCTAATGACCAGTCATGCGCGTCTTCACCATCGTCTATTGCTTCAAAATAAGCATCAATAAACGAGGTCGCTGAACAAAACTTTAGTTTGGGCGTATCGCTGAGGCACGAAACAGGTAGATGGTGCGTGGTTCACTGACCGCAAGCAATTGCCCTTCACTGTCTAGCAATTCCAGTACCAAGGTGTGCTCGCCGCGATCAATATCTTTAAGTTTAAAGATGGCGTTGGCGTGGGGTTTCTGTTGTTGTTTGCCATCGAGCAGCAAACGGACTTTAAAGCCGCTGCGAAAAGCCGGTTTGACATGGCCGGTGACATAGATTTCACCATAGTTGTTGCGTATGGTCTGTTCCTGTGACGGTTGGTCAATAAAGACTTGATATTGCGATGCGGGGGCTTTTTGTTCTGCCTGTTGCAGCCTTTGCAAAATTGAGGTGTCCTGCGCTGGCATGATGAGTTTTTGGTGGCGGTTTAAGTTGACTTCTTTGGCGCCGGGCTGGGGTTTGTCGGAAAACACCAAGACACCGTTGGCATCGGTGTGGACGTAGACTTTTTTCTCTGACGCCGCTGCACTTAGGCTGATGCCGAGTATGCACAGTATCAAGGTTGTCCATAAAGTAAAAAGGCGCACAACAGGTCACTAACTGCATTGAATATCTCACAACTTTAGTCATATTCGGCTAAATTGGCAAATTTTATGGTGGATTTTGCTGTTCGGTGTGTGTTGCGCGGCAATAAAAAGCCCCACCATTGGGCGGGGCTTTGATGACTTGTGACGGCGAGGGGATCGCCATTACGCCTGTGGATTACAAGCTGTAATACAATTCGAACTCAAGTGGGTGAGTGGTCATGTTGATACGCTCAACATCTTGACGCTTAAGGGCAATGTAGGCGTCAATCATGTCGTCGGTCATAACGCTACCGGCGGTCAAGAACGCACGGTCTTGGTCCAACTCGTTCAAGGCTTCTTCTAAAGACGCCGCAACTGTTGGGATCTCAGCCGCTTCTTCCGCTGGTAAGTCGTACAAGTCTTTGTCCATCGCATCGCCAGGGTGGATCTTGTTCTTGATACCGTCAAGACCTGCCATCAACAAGGCGGTGAAGCCCAAGTATGGGTTGGCCATTGGATCAGGGAAGCGCGCTTCGATACGACGGGCTTTCGGGCTAGGTACCACTGGAATACGGATAGAAGCAGAGCGGTTACGCGCTGAGTAGGCCAACATTACTGGCGCTTCAAAACCTGGGACCAAACGCTTGTATGAGTTGGTTGAAGGGTTGGTGAAGGCATTGATGGCTTTAGCGTGCTTGATGATACCGCCGATGTAGTAAAGGGCAGTTTCTGACAATCCACCGTATTTATCGCCGGCAAACAAGTTCACACCGTCTTTGCTCAAAGATTGGTGTACGTGCATACCAGAACCGTTGTCGCCAACGATTGGCTTAGGCATGAAGGTCGCCGTTTTGCCGTAGGCATGAGCCATGTTGTGGACACAATACTTATAGATTTGAATCTCGTCTGCTTTGCTAACTAAGGTGTTAAAACGTGTGGCAATCTCGTTCTGGCCACAGGTAGCCACTTCGTGGTGATGCGCTTCAACAACCAAACCCATTTCTTCCATCACCAAACAAGTGGCGCTACGGAAGTCATGTGCAGAGTCAACCGGTGGGACTGGGAAGTAACCGCCTTTAACGCGTGGACGGTGACCCATGTTACCTTCTTCATAGGTGGTGTCAGAGTTCCAAGCCGCTTCTTTGTCACTGATTTGGTAGAACGAGCCGTTCATATCGGTTTTGAAGCGAACGTCGTCGAACAAGAAGAACTCAGGCTCAGGACCAACCAAAACGGTATCGGCGATGCCAGTTGAACGCAAGTATTCTTCAGCGCGACGGGCAACTGAGCGAGGGTCGCGCTCATAACCTTGCATGGTAGAAGGTTCAACGATGTCGCAACGAACGATTAAGGTAGGTTCTTCAGAGAACGGGTCCATGACCACTGAGTCTGCGTCAGGCATCAATACCATGTCTGATTCGTTGATACCTTTCCAGCCTTGGATGGAAGAGCCGTCAAACATTTTACCATCTTCGAAAAAGTCTTCGTCGATTTGATGGTGTGGCAAGGTAACGTGCTGCTCTTTACCGATGGTGTCGGTAAAACGCAAGTCAATAAACTTAACTTCATTTTCTTTGATCAAATCAAGAACTGGATGTGACATTAGGCTCTCCGGTTGTAAATTAACAAGCAAAATCTGTTAAAGGGTAGCAGACCCTTAAATATTTGCAGATGCCTAAAGCGAGAAGCGTGCCAAGATGCTAAAGCCTTTAAAAACGGGCTATTTTGGCGCAGAGGGAAGTTTATAGAGCAGTTTTACAGTATTTTGCACCAAATCGGTGCGCCATTTTGGTGCAAAATACGTTTTTATCAGATCAACAGCGCAGGCTATGATCAATTTGGTGCATTGATTGACTGCCTAAGTGGCGCTTTGTTTTCCATCCAGTAAATGGCGCTCTTGTCTAATATTAATAGGTCATCGTCACCGTCGTTATCGACATCAAACAGCTTACGTATATAAGGCAGTCGATAAAACAGGGTGACATCGCTCTTTTGCACTTCATCTGATACCAGCTGTTTGCTGTTAATATCAAAGCTGACAAATTTCAAATAGCCTGTTTCACTATCGTCAACATAGCTTGCAGCTGCGCCTTTTCTAGCCGTGCTTTCGCTTGCCAAGTAAAAGGGCAGCTGGTGACGGGTGTGGTTTTGCGCTTGATCGAACTTGTAGTAAATACTCACAGGTTTGTTGCTTTGTTCATCTCTTATATTGATTTGTAATTCAGTTTTGCCATCGAAATCGACATCGATAAAACGAATGGTGTAAATCGCAAGGCTCTTGGCATCTTCAAGGTCTACCCAAGTATTGTCACTATCAACACCAAGCTTATATTCTAGCTTGCCACATTTAATGGCTTCACAACCTGTACCTAATATATAGGAGTAGTGCACAATATCATTAATACCGTCGCCGTTGATATCACCGATGAGATAGGGGTTGTAGCTGCTGCCGTTATGGCTTCTTAAGGTTTCATCCATTGCGTAAGTTTGGCTTTGTGGTTGATATATCCACCAATCATTGTGACCTTCCGCCCCTGCGTCGAAGCGGGTGATCCAAAAGTCCAAATAGCCATCTGAATTGACATCAAGTATTTGCATCAACTTCATCCTGAAACGATAAAACGCGTCGGGGTATGGCAATATATAGTCTTGAGGGATAGTTTGCAGAACGACCTCTTCACTGAAGCCCTGGGCTTGACGATAGTATACCCCTAAATGATGATCGCCAGTTTCTGCGGTTTGGAGGTTGATAATATCCAGCAGACCGTCGCCGTTGAAGTCAAACAGGGTTGCAGAACGGCCAAAGGTACTGTTGGCACTAAAGTCAAATTGCGAGTAAGCACTGTCTTCGACCAAGTTTGCTGATCCAAAATGATAGAACCCTGTGGTTGATATTCCATCTCGAGTGCTATCTATCTGCACTTGGCCGTCGGTAGCGTTGAACGATGAAAAAGTTTGTTTACCGACAAAGCGTACTTTGCTGCCGCTGTTACTCGGCCAAGAAAAATCAAATTTATCTGCGAGCCAAAGCTCGTTTAGTCGCAATTGATAGAAGCGATAGTCTTCAGATTGTGGCCAATAGGTGATATCGAACGCATAACCACGAGTGTGTAACTCTGCAAACGTCCAAGATTGCCCTTTGCGGAGGGTGACACTCGACACCATTTGGCCTTCTTGAGACTTAAATAATAGATCGCTATTGCCGTCTTGGTTTAAGTCTACACTTTCGATGTAGGGCTGCTGTAAACCGCTAAAATGAAAGGCACCCAAACCGGTGTCAGTGAGTATTTCGCTACTGTACTGACTGATGTTCTGATCGAAGGCATACTCACGAACAGTCATATTGCCGCGCCAGCTGGTGGACAGGGCGAGCATCCGATTATCATCAACACAGTGCAGCATACCCGTATAGTCATCAAAGGCTTCTAGTTTTTGTGCGCTGGCATAATTGTCAGCGGCGCTCATGACATATACGGAATAGGTCGCGAGCTGGGAGCTGGAGATGTCTGCTTTGGTGACGTAAAAGATGTCTACTTCACTTTGGTTCGAGCGATAACAGGCAGCAACATTGCGATGGGCAAGACCTGCGTCTTTGTGCTCCAGCAGGGTCACCAGTTCAAAACCCGATTGCCCTTGTTCAAGTAGCGCCATTTTACCTTTGTCTGAATACTTTTGTGAAAACTGCACTACAAGCTTTTTACTAAAACCTGTCATTGCCGGCAATAATGTTGCGCTGATGTCCTCCAGAGTGTTGTTATATCCATAATCGAAATTATCACTAAACAGCAGGCTTGCTTGTGCAAATGTGCCATCGCCAAGGTTAAGCTGAAGGTATAGCGCCATATCTCTATTGTCTTGCTTGGTGACATAAAGTTTATCCGGCAGACCGTCGTCATTTAAGTCAAGCAATGCCAAGTAAGGGGCTCTAGAGGTGGAGCTTGGATTTTGCAGCAGCAAACGGGGCTGAGCTTCGAAGTCTAAGCCGCCAGTATTACGATACCAATACCAGCCGTCTTCACCGAAAGCGTAGAGATCGACATTGTTATCACCATCTATGTCGAGCAGGTGGCCATAACTTAGCGCTTTGCCGTTGGTGTCGGCAGTAAGAATTGGTGCTTTTGTCGCAAACGTCTCTCTTGGTGGTAGGACGTCCAGCGTTATGGTTTTTGTCGTTTGGTTGCCTGAACTATCTTTGGCTTGAATTTCAAGGGCAAATAACTGTTCGCCGTCATTGGCGAGCGGGGTATTTAGCGTCGCTTGGGTGCTGGCGGTTTGGCTCAGCTGCAAGTCAAAGCTACCGCTGGCTTGGGTGATGGTACTGGTGAGGTCGTCGTCAAAACCGAGTAATTGCCAAGTGATGGGTGTAAAGGCGCCGCTGTAACTTTCTATCTGCGCGTCTGTAACGATAACAGGTGTATTGGCTTTGCTGTTAACGACATACACTTGCGTCGAGGCTTGGGCCGATTGCTGTTCATTGTCTGCAATTGTTAGGTTAAAACGCAATGTAGTGAGTTCACTGTTTGGAGCGATAAAGCTGGCAGTTGCACTGTCGGCATTATTGAGCGTGACGGTTTCGCCTTGAGTTTGCGCCCAATGATAAGTGGCAACTGTTCCGTCTGAGTCATTGGTTTGTGCACTTAATGTGACAGTGTCACCAGAGAGCGCCAGAGACATCTGTTGGATTGTAATTGTTGGCGGCGTGTTGACTGGATTGACTGTGACCGTTGTTTGCGCGGTTGCTTGGCCGCCTCGGTCATCGCTCACCAATAGCTCAAATTGCAATTGTTGTGGGCCTTTTTGCAGCAGTACCGTTGGGGTGGTAAACGACAACTCTGGTGTGTCGGCTGCGGTTAAGGTCACCGTTTCGCCAGAGAGTTGAGTCCACTGATATTGACTGATTTCACCATCATCGGAGACTGTGGCTTTTATTGTGGTTGTGGTTTGCTCATCAAGCTCAACACTTGATGCTAACTGAATGACCGGGAGCGCGTTGGGCTTTTGGATCTCAATTGTGAGTTCGGCTTTTTCGCTTGCCTGCTCATTGTCGTTTACCGTTACGCTAAAGCTCAAGGTTTCAGACAATGCGACATCTGGCGCAACAAATGACGCAATGCTGCTGTTTGGGTTAATGATAGTGACTTCAGGGCCGCTGAGCTGTTGCCACAAATAGCTGGCAATTTCTCCATCACTGTCTTGCGCCTCGGCAGTTAAACTGACCGTTTCGGCTGAATAGGCCAGTTGCGGCGCACTTGCTGTGACACTCGGCGCCGAATTGACGGCGGCAACGGCCACATCAACTTGTGCTTTGGCTGAGATATCGTTGCTATCAGTGACTGTTACCTCAAATTGCAGATCTACCGGAGATCCACCTGCCAAAACAATCGGCGCGTTAAAGGACGCAGAGGCTGTGTTGGCATTGACCAAGGTCACGGCATCTCCGCTTACTTGACGCCATAGATAACGCTTAATTGCTTGGCTGTGGTTAACGCTCACTTCTAAAGGAACCGTGGTTTGCTCGTCAACATTAATTTGGCGTTCAAGGGTTAACTGCGGTGAGTCGTATGGCGTTATCTCTAGAGCTGTTACGGCTGTTGCCGTTGCGTTTTCGTTGTCACTGACTGTGACTTGAAATGATACGCCGGTTGCACTTTCGACCACCGGAGCGATAAAACTGGCATTGGCTTTGTCACTGTTGCTGAGCTGCACTGTTGGACCTGACAGCTGTTGCCATGTGACGCTGGCGATGTCGCCGTCGCTATCATTGGCGTTGGCTGTCAAGCTCACGGTGTCTAGGCTAGTCGCTTGAGTGGGCACCGCGATTGACACACTAGGGTTGCTGTTCAGTGGTATAACGGTGACGCTCACTGTCGCGCTGTCACTAAGACCTTTGTCATCTACAACTTTGACAGAAAAACCTAGCGTTTTTGGGCCTTGATTGGCCAATACTACAGGTGCGGTAAATGACAGATTGGCGCTGTCTGCGCCTTGTAGCTGCACCGCCGCGCCGCTGGTTTGTTGCCATTGATATTGGGCAATAGCGATATCATCGGAGGCTTGGGCAGTTAAAGATACAGCGGTTTGTTCACTGACTGAAATACTTGCCTGTGTGCTCACTACTGGCGCGGTGTTTAAGCGGTTGACGAGAAGTTCAGCGCTTGTGGTAAAACTGGACTGTTTGTCATCGGTTACGGTCAGCTGAAAACTTAGCGTGTTAGCTTGATTGAGCGCAGGCGCGATAAAGCTTGCTTGCGGTTGATTGGCATCGATAATTTCGACGCTTGGGCCGCTTAGCTGTTGCCATTGATAGCTGACGACTTGTCCGTCAGTGTCTTGAGCATCGGCAACTAAGAGCACCTCAGTATTGGCTTCGGCGCTGCTATTTAACTGAATTTGGGCACTGGGCGCGTAGTTGTTTGGTTCAATCACCACACTGACATCTGATGTGCTGCTATTGCCGCTGCTATCGGTAACAGTTAGGCGGAAAACTAACGTTTGCTCGCCTTGGGTGTATGTGATGATAGGGGTGTCAAATTGAGCAAGCGCTTGGTCGGCATCGCTTAATACTACCGGTATACCTGAGAGTTGCGTCCACTGATAACTGTCAATTGCTTGATCGTCGGTTGCAGAGGCTCTTAATGACACTTGCGCCTGCTGCGCGGTGACCGTTTGTTCGGGGTCTTGCACTTCAATGGTCGGTGGTGTGGTATCGATGACAGGCGCTGGAGTTGGAGTCGGTGTTGGCGTAGGCGTCGGTGTGCTGCTGGGGCTGCCACAGCCGACTAGGGCAATTGCGCTGAGGGCAAAAAGTTGTCGTAAGTGACGAAGGCTCATTATTAACACATTCCTTATTTGTATTGTCATAAACACGCGGTAGTCTTCGCTTGCGTTTAGCGTAAGGCATTTACCAGCGTTGGCCTGAATTGCAACGTTTAGGAAGGTTGATATTCCGGCAAACGGCGTACCGCGTTCAAGATAAAAAATTTGGCCAATAGTTTACCGCAATTGATTTCAGAGAAAAGCGCAATAACTAGCAAAAATCTCGCAATTTCTATCAACTTTGTAACGATTGCGCGGCAAAGGCGCCTTTTTCATGGCTTTGGTCGCAAATAAAGCGAGCAATTGCCCTTTTTTTCGTCTACAATCCGCGACAAATGTAGCACTAGTAATAAGTGGTGTCAGACACCAAATTTTTGGGTACCTTGTACCTTAAGAGTTGGTGTCTGACCCCACTTGAATTTATATCAGAGGAATACAAATGAGTGATCTCAGTCGTTTACGCAATATTGCCATCATAGCGCACGTTGACCATGGTAAAACTACCTTGGTTGACAAGCTGCTCGAACAATCTGGCACTTTAGGTGAGCGTAGCGAAGCCCAAGAGCGCATGATGGACTCGAACGATTTGGAAAAAGAGCGTGGGATCACCATCTTGGCTAAAAACACGGCCATTAAGTGGAATGATTATCGCATCAACATTCTTGATACGCCTGGCCATGCCGATTTTGGCGGTGAGGTTGAGCGTGTATTATCAATGGCTGACTCGGTTTTGTTGTTGGTTGATGCCGTTGACGGTCCAATGCCGCAAACCCGTTTTGTGACGCAAAAAGCCTTTGAGCACGGCCTTAATCCAATTGTTGTGATCAACAAAATCGACCGTCCCGGCTCTCGCCCCGATTGGGTTATGGATCAGGTTTTCGATTTGTTCGATAACTTGGGCGCCAATGACGAGCAGCTTGACTTCCCGGTCGTTTACGCATCGGCCTTGCAAGGTTGGGCAAGCTTGGAAGAAGGCGAAACCGGTAGCGATATGACACCGTTGTTTGAAACCATCGTGGAAAAAGTGCACTGCCCTGAAGGTGATGTCGATGGTGATTTGCAAATGCAGATCTCTCAGCTTGACTACTCAAGCTATGTTGGTGTTATCGGTGTAGGCCGGGTAACCCGTGGTACGGTTAAAACCAATCAGCAAGTGACCGTTGTCGGCGCCGATGGCTCCACCCGCAACGGTAAAATCGGTCAGGTATTGGGTTACTTGGGCCTTGACCGCTTTGAAACTGAAAGTGGTACTGTCGGTGACATCGTGGCCATTACCGGCCTTGGTGAGCTGAAAATTTCCGATACCATTTGTTCGCAAAACAACCCTGAGGCGCTGCCGCCTTTGAGCGTTGATGAACCAACCGTTACTATGACCTTCCAGGTCAATACTTCGCCATTTTCTGGCCTTGAAGGTAAATATGTGACCTCGCGTAATATTTTGGAGCGCTTGGAAAAAGAATTGGTGCACAACGTTGCCTTGCGCGTTGAGCAAACCGAAGACCCGGATAAATTCAAAGTATCTGGCCGTGGTGAATTGCACTTGGGCATCTTAATCGAAAATATGCGTCGTGAAGGTTACGAATTGGCGGTATCTCGTCCTGAGGTTATCGTTAAAGAAATCGACGGCGTGTTGATGGAACCCTATGAAAACCTGACTGTGGATATCGAAGAAGAACATCAAGGTTCTGTGATGGAAAAGCTCGGCTTGCGTAAAGCTGAAATGACCAACATGGTCCCTGATGGTAAAGGTCGTATTCGCTTAGACTTTACCATTCCAAGCCGTGGTTTGATTGGCTTCCAAACTGAGTTTATGACGCTGACTTCAGGCTCTGGTTTGCTGTATCACACGTTTGAAAAATTCGATGCCCATAAAGGCGGTCAAATTGGCCAGCGAGTCAATGGTGTACTTATTTCTAACTCTGCCGGTAAAGCCTTAACCAATGCTTTGTTTAACCTGCAAGAGCGTGGTCGTTTGTTTGCCAAACATGGTGATGAGGTTTATGAAGGTCAAATCATCGGTATTCATAGCCGCAACAATGACTTGACCGTTAACTGTCTTAAAGGCAAGCAATTGACCAACGTCCGTGCTTCTGGTACTGATGATGCTCAAGTGTTGTCTCCACCTATCGTATATACCCTTGAGCAAGCGCTTGAGTTTATCGATAACGACGAGTTGGTAGAAGTGACGCCTAAGAGCATTCGTATCCGTAAGAAGTTGTTGACCGAATCTGAGCGCAAGCGTGCCAGCCGTGCGCCTAAAGAATAATCAACATTGAGTTGATAATTGATGTTAAAAATGCCCGCTTTCGCGGGCATTTTTATGTACAGGATGTACGGTATGACTACGTTGTAGGGAACATTCGTAGGCGATGTACAGGATGTACGGTCACTAAATTTCATTAAAGTGTCCCAAAACTGTCATATAGCGGTCATGTGCTCTGACTACTATCTCACACGCTAACAACAATAACATTGCAGCAGAGAATATTACTTAACTTAATAACAACAATAATAAAGAGATAAAGCGGCATTACTTATCACAATAAAAATAAAAACACCGTAGACAGGGATGGCTGTATATAAAAGAGATATCAACAAGACCGCTGGTGCTACGGCACCGGTGGGTCGCTTTCTTCCTTGCTAGCACTCACCTCCCTGACGACGCACTAACGGCGCTTGTCAAAATCTGATAGCTTTAAATTTAGTCAAACGGTTATAATGCCCGACTTGGAATTGCTATTTTTTAGGAGAGTCTGTGCACCATTCGATCAAAACCCTGTTGCTTACCTGCGTAGTGTTATTGCTACTTGGTGGTTGTTCTGATGTCATCGATATTGAAGCTCTTGTGCCTGAGCAGGAGAAAAACTTGGCGCTGGAATATAGCGACGCTTTTCGCGCCGGTAATTATGAAAAGGTGAGCGAGCTTAGTCATCCTGAGTTGCAAAAGGTACTCAGGCCAGAAAAGTTTCAAGCTATTGTCGATATCTTTGCCACCGGGAAGCCTGAGTCAAATAAGGTGATGGGCTTTAATCAACATACTGCCAACGGTAAAACCCAGACTCGCATTACGCTGTTGACGACGATCGCCGAGCATCAATATTTCACAGAAGTGAAGATGATCAAAGAAGCCGAGAAACCGTGGTTGGTATTCTCTTTTTATGTACAGCCCGATATACAAATTCGCAAACAACAGCTGGCTGCCAAAAACATTGAATTTACGCCCAGTAAAGTGCTTTTACTGACCCTAACTATCGCTATCGGCCTATTCAGCTTGGGCACTTTTGTCATGGTGATATTTACGCCGTTTAAAAAGAAAGTGCGCTGGTGTTTGATGTCATTGGTTGGTATTGGTCAGGTGACCATGGATTTAGCCTCCGGTGCAATCGATTTCAGTGCAATCCAAGTCCATCTGTTTGGTTTTGAACTGTCCAGGGCGAGTGAGTATGAACCTTATATATTGTCTTTTAGCCTGCCTTTGGGCGCGCTTGCTTTTTGGCTTAAACGTAAGCAACTGATCGCAGAAGCACAGGCGGTGCAAGCTGAAGCGACTGTCGCAGCCAACCAAGCAACCGAAGCGGCTGACAATGACGATAAAAACGAGCCAAAGTCGTCTTAAGCCTTCAAGCAAATCTAGGCTTTGGCTGGTCAAGACTTAGGTAGGTGTGGCAGCAGCATAAACATCACTGCTAGGGTATTGTCGCTGGGGTCTGGTCCTTCTGAGGGAGGAAAGTGTTCAATGTCTTGGATGTCGGGTAATGGCTGCTCACCATATAAGGTGGTAACGGCTGCCTTAGCTAACCGCAGCATCAGTTCATTACGGTATACCGACGCCACGACGGTGGCATCGTTATATCTCACCATATCAATCAGTGCGCACTTATCTTCTTCGGTGAAAGCGTAATGATGCATGTGTTTAAATGCCTGAGTTCGCCTGCTTAGGCTGCGTCTTGCGCCCGAGGGAGGTCTTCGGCCTCAAGCAGTTCTTTGAACAGCTCGACCGGGTCGCGGCGTAAGCCCTCACAGTAAAGGACAAACTCGGCAATATCTAAACGTCTGTCTTGATTTTCGATTTTGCCGATAAAAGAATGCGGTGTGCCTAAGCGGTTTGACAACGAACGCATGGTCAGTTCTTCCATCTTTCTCACCTTACGCAAATGACGTGACATAATACGATGTCTGTTTTTGGCTTTGTCGCTGAATACGCTCATAGTGAATTCCTACCTGATTTGAAATATTACGAAAAAATGCGCTAGCGGTTTATCTTTTATATCAATCGATTAAATGCCGACATGGGGCTTGATTGAGTAAAAAGCCGCCGGTTCAATCAAACCGGCGGAAAACCTAACAAGAGAACAAAAAACAACGATTTTCACTCTCCCAACACACCTTGATGTGTGTCGGTACGAAATATAATAAACACTAAAAAATGTTCGATCAACCAATAATAGGGGTTTTTCGGTGAAATATTCGGAAGTTATTAATATCAATTAAGTTTTTGATATGTTGGATAAAACTAAAATAAATATATTTGTGTTTATTTTGGTTTTTAAGGCTGATAATGGACAGCAGTGAAGTGACTTTTTGACAAGGATTTTTGACTTTTGATGACTGGTAATGCGTCGAAATAACACAAGGGGTTGTCTGAGGCCGTACCGCCGATATCTGTTCGACGGTACGGTTTTCATCAATTGCCTTTTTGCGCTTCCATCTCTTTTATAAAGGCGTCAGATTCTTTGATGGCTTTGTTCATTTCGCTGATGAGCACGCCAACGTCGGTTTTGATGCGTTGGTATTCGTTTTTAATCGCCCCGATTGCTTGGGCGTTGAGGTTGTGCTTAAGGTATAGGGTATTGTCTTTCAGCGCCGTCAACACCGGCTGCATTTTCTGCTCGGCTTGGCGCATTGAATTGAGCAGTTTATTGAATTTACGCTCTGTGGCTTTGAGTTTTTTGCTGCTTTCGCGCTTGAGTGTCGGGCTTGAGTATTGCTCAAGTTCAGCAGCCCATTCGTCAAATAAGGCTTCGGCAACCGACTCGACTTTGCCGATGCGATCGCTGACTTCATTGGCGGCGCTTAGCGACGCATCATATTCGTCCTGCATCGCTTCATAAACCTGTTGAAGCTTGCCACCGTCAAATTGGATCAGCTGACTGAGCTGTTGCAGCGCCGATTGAAACTGCTGTTGCGATTCTTTTTGGGCGTCGCGGGTTTCGGCAACCCTGTCTATCAAAATATCGCGTTTGTGTATCCCGACTTTTTCCATTGCCGAGTAGTAAGCGCTTTGACAACCGACAAGAGTTAGACAAAAAAACACCGCAATCAACCTATTCATACATTTCTCGTTTGTTTTTCTTCATCACTAGGGGTTAACATAAAGATATGGAACTATGAAAACAAATGCAAACATGAATTGGCAAGTCGCGACGGCAAAACTCTTACAAATAAAATCGATGGCGGTTGCCTTTATCTCTCAATGTCGAAAAGATCAAATTACCATGGTGGCGGGCTATCTCACGTTTGTCTCGCTGCTTTCTGTGGTGCCTTTGGTGTCGGTAACCTTTTCAATATTAAAAGCGTTTCCGGTGTTCGAATCCTTTAAACTGGAAATCGAAGACTTTATCTACAACAACTTTGTGCCCAATTCCTCTGAGCAGATTCAGCTGTACATCAATAGCTTTGTCAACAATACCTCCAAAATGACGGCTATCGGCATTGTGGTGCTGATTTTTGTGGCGCTGTCGCTGATCTCCAGTATCGATAAAACCCTCAATCAAATATTTAATACCAAGCGCACAAGGCCGGTGGTGATCTCTTTTGCCGTGTACTGGATGGTGTTGACGCTAGGGCCTGTGTTTGTCGGTTTGAGCCTAGGAGCAACTTCTTACATTGTGTCGATAGCGGCAATGGCCGACAGTTATACCCCGGGGGTATCTGATTTATTTATTAAATTTCTGCCCTTTGCCTTATCGACGCTAGCCTTTGTCTTGCTATTTATGATCGTGCCCGATACTACGGTGAAATTTAAAGCGGCACTTGGCGGCGCCATCGTTGCGGCGGTGTTGTTTGAAGCGTCAAAACGTGGCTTTGCATTGTACATTACCAGCTTTCCTTCTTATCAGGTGATTTACGGCGCGCTCGCTGCCATTCCTATTCTGTTTGTGTGGGTCTATGTGTCTTGGATTGTGGTGTTGATCGGTGCCGAATGTACGGTGTTTATCGATAAGTTCAATCTGCTGGAGCATTTGTTGCCGGGTAAAAACACGGCGTTGGCCGAGTTGCCCGAGCATCAGCAGCCAAGCCAAGAAAACAGTCAAGATCCCTCAGCCAATTCAACTAAGAGATAACATTATGCGCGGACTGTACCCTTCTATCCAATCCAATGACGCATGGTCGATAGAGACCGAGGACGGCCACAGCGTTTATGTTGAAGAGTCGGGTAATCCACAGGGGATAGCGGTTATCTTCTGCCATGGTGGACCCGGTGGGGCCTCATGTGAAACCCATCGTTGTTTTTTCGACCCCGAACTTTACCGTATTATTTTATTCGACCAACGTGGTTGTGGTCGGTCAACGCCTCATGCCGGGCTTGAAAACAACACCACTTGGGATTTACTCAGTGACATGGAGTTTATCCGCGAGCATCTGAATATCGAGCGCTGGGTAGTTGCCGGCGGCTCTTGGGGTACCACGTTATCTTTAGTCTATGCCATCAATTACCCTGAGCGGGTTTTAGGGCTGATTTTGCGCGGCATATTCCTTGCCCGAGAGCAAGACTATCACTGGCTCTATGGCCGCAATGGTGGCGCAGCTCAAATATTTCCTGAGCATTATCAGGAGTTTGATGCCTTGATTGCAGAGGCAAAAGAGGGGGATCAGCTTAAGGCTTATTACCAATTGCTCACCAGTGACAATGAAATCGAGCGCCTTCACGCCGCCAAAGTCTGGTCGATTTGGGAGGGCAGTATTTCGACATTGCTGCCGAAAAAGGAGGTTAAAGCCCACTGCTCCGAGGCTCATGCCGCGCTCAGTTTGGCGCGATTGGAATGCCATTACTTTGTCAACAACTGCTTTTTAGCTGAAAACTACATCCTCGATAACATCGATAAAATCAATGAGATCCCAGGCTATATCATCCATGGTCGCTACGATGTCGTGTGCAAAATCGAAAATGCCTTCACCCTCGATTCACAGTGGGCAAATGGCCAATTGCAAGTCATACCGGCCGCTGGCCATTCAGGGTTCGAACCTGCAATTGCCGATGCCCTATGTCGCGCCTCTGACGAAATGGCTGTATTTCTAAACAAGAAGGATATCGATTGATGATAGCGCTGATACAGCGAGTGCTTGAAGCCAAAGTGGTGGTCGATGGACAAACGGTGGGTGAGATTGGACAGGGACTTTTGGTTTATCTTGGGGTAGAAAAAGGCGATGATGAACACAAGGCTCAACGTTTGAGTGAACGGGTCGCCGGATATCGTATCTTCACCGACAATGAAGGTAAGATGAATCTCGATGTCACAGATAAAAGCCAGCAACTGTTGGTGGTGTCGCAATTTACCCTAGCGGCAGATACCAAAAAGGGCCGCAGACCGAGCTTTTCTTCGGCGGCGCACCCGAGTGATGCCGAGCACTTATACCAAGTGTTTGTTCAGGCTCTAAAAGCCAAAGGGCTGACAGTGGCGACTGGCCAATTTGCTGCGGATATGAAAGTGCATTCAATTAACGACGGCCCTATCAATTTTAACCTGACGGTGTAAGAGAAAAATAAATGTACCAAGTGATCACGCCAACCAGTGATGAGCAGTTTGAGGCTTATTTTCATTTTCGCTGGAAGCTTTTATGCAAGCCTTGGCAGCAGCCTCAAGGCTCGGAAAAGGACGAATATGATACCCACGGCATTCACCGCATGGTGGTGGATGAAAACAACAAGCCCATCGCCATTGGCAGGCTGCATGTGACGTCTATGGAAGAAGGGCAAATTCGCCATATGGCGGTGCACCCCGAGCATCAAGGTCATGGCTTGGGCACTTTGATCATGATGTCGCTTGAAGAAGAAGCGAGAACGCAAGGTCTTAAGCGGTTGATCCTCAATGCGCGGGAGCAGTCGGTAGTGTTTTATACCAAGTTTGGCTTTGAGATCACAGGCGACGCGCCGACCTTGTTCGGTAAGATCCCACATCAGCAAATGCAGAAAAAACTGAGCGAGAGCGACATCATCATTCGTGACGCCAAATGGTGCCAGGAGCTGCAACAGACTTGGCACGATACCATTCCAATCAGCCACACCATGGGCATCCGTATTCATCAATATACCGGCGAAGTGTTTGAGACTCGGGCACTGTTGAATCCGAACATCAATCTACACGGCACCATGTTTGCCGGTAGTGTTTTTTCTCTGGCAACCCTGACTGGCTGGGGATTGGTGCATTTGTGGTTGCTCAGTGAGAAGCTAGAAGGCTCGATTGTACTGGGTGATGGCAACATCCACTACCATAAACCGGTGACACAGCAGCCAGGGGCGGTTGCGCGTAAATGTGATGTCGTCGGCGATCTTTCTCCGTTGGCAAAAGGCAAAAAGGCGAAACTCAAGATCACCGTTGAAGTGCGTGATGATGACGTGACTGTGGCAGAGTTTGTGGGATTGTACGTGGTTTTGCCTAAGTGATTTGCGCCAAAGTTCGCATAACGCTAAAAACCCGCCTAAGATTATTGGGTGATCCGGATGTGTCCGGCTCTTTGATTGGTTATGTCTATAGCAAAGGAATATTCATTCGAACTCGCGCCATATGTCAGATTTTAGCGTTTTAATTGCAGAGCCTAGTAAGACGGGGCGTCATATCTTCACTCAACTGGTCAGTCGCCTTGGGGTGATGGTGACATTTACCGAAACCGCCCATGAGACCGTGATTGAGGCTGCCAGGCAAAGATTTAACATGATTTGCCTGTCACAAAAACTGCCTGACGATGAAGGCATCAATGTCTGCGCAAAATTAAGAAAACTGGAACAGTATCGCGCTGTCATGGTGCTTTTGGTGACGCCGCAAAAAAGTGCCATCAACTATGACTATGCTTTTACCAATGGCGTAACCCAGTTGATAGGTAGGCATGAGCTTCATCGCTTCGTCCACGCCTTGGAATTGATGATTGAGCGTGCCAAGCCGATTGAAGGTCGAGTGCTGGTGGTTGAAGACTCCCGTGCACAAGCCGAGTATATTTCGGTGCTGCTCAAAAGTATGGGGCTTGAGGTTGTGGTTGTCGGCACGGGCGAGCAGGCAATTGAAAAGCTCAAAGTCGAAACCTTTTCGATGACCATGATAGATGTCGTATTGGCGGGCGCCATGACCGGGGTGGAACTGGTGGACTATATTCGTACTCTGCCTGAGCCAAAAAACCGCATTCGGGTGCTGGCGATGTCGGCATATGAAGACCCCAGCCGCCGGATCAAACTGTTCAATTTAGGTGTCGATGACTTTATTACCAAGCCATTGGTGAGAGAGGAATTGGTGGCTCGGGTGAGAGGCTTGTTGTCACAGCACCATATTGTGGCCACCAATATGGAAAACGAGCGTCTTAGCCGTAGCCTAAAACAACTGCTGGATAACTCGCCGGATGTGATTGCGCGGTTTAACCTTACCGGTGAACTGTTGTTTATGAACCCGCGTATGGCGCAAGAGCTTGGGGTGAATAAAGATGCCCTCGTCGGTAAGCATTTCAGTGAGCTTGGGCTGTCAAAACAGACTGTTGAGGTGTATCAAACGGCGATTAAGGAGCTGATCCGCTCTGAGCAGGTGGTGCGATATCAGCTGAGCGGCAAAAACAATGTCGAATTCGACATGCAGTTTTCGCCAGAGTTTGAAGATGGCAAAATTGTGTCTTTTATCAGCTCGGCGCGAGATATTACCAGCCTTAACGAACAGCAAAAAGATTTGATCTCGTCGAAACAAGCGCTCGAATTGGCCAATGACGCCAAATCACGTTTTTTGGCGACGATGAGCCATGAATTGAGAACCCCACTCAATGCCATTGCTGGGTTTACCCAGCTGCTCAAAAATAAGCTCAATGAACCGGGTGTCAATAAAGAGGAATTCGCGCAATTTTTACAACATATTGGTGAAAATAGCGCCAATTTGACCAACCTGATAGACGATGTACTCGACTTATCGAGGATCGAAGCGGGTAAATTGCGCTCGCATTTGCAATCGGTAGACATTCATGCGTTGCTCGATGGCATCAAAGCTGGGTTTTCCAGTGCCTGCGAGGGGCGTAAGATCACACTTGATATCGTCATCGATGGTATTGAAAGCGGCCTGTTGGTGTTGGACAAAGCCAAGACCTTAACGATATTGAACAACCTCATCGACAATGCCATCAAATTCTCTCACTATGGTGGTTTGGTCAGGGTCATTGTAAGGCAAAGGGACAACCTTGAGGTAGAGGTTATCGATCAGGGCATTGGTATTCCAGAGAGCTTTACCGACCGTCTATTCGCGCCTTTTGAGCAGGTAGATAATTCGCGCACCAGAGATTACGGCGGTACCGGCTTAGGGTTGTCGATTGTGCACAAGTTTACACAGTTTCTTGGTGGGACTATTTTCATTACAAGCGTGGTCAACAAGGGGACCAATTGCCACTTGAGTCTGCCACTTGGCGATCCAAGCGAGGTTGCCGAACAGGGGGAGTCGGAGCAGGAAGCTGCGCAGACCCAAGACAGTGCTATTATTGCCGGACAAAAGGTGTTGGTGGTTGAAGACTCATTAGTCAATCAGCAGCTGATGAAAGCCTGTTTGGAAAACTTGAACCTGAAAGTCGAGATTGCCCAAAATGGTATCGAAGGCATAGAGAAGTGTCTTGCTTGGCTACCGGATATCATCTTGATGGATATGCACATGCCGAAAATGGATGGAATGGAGGCTTGCATGAGGATCAGGCAACATTTTGCGCAAGATAAACTGCCGATATTTGCACTGTCTGCCGATGTGCATAAGGACTATATTCAAAAAGCTTTTGATAGTGGCATCAATGAATATCTTACCAAGCCGGTAGACTTTGACGTATTGAAACGTATGATGGCACAGTATCTCGCAAAGGATAACAACATAAACGATAAGCACCAGGTTGCTGATGAAGGAGTTAACTCTATGACCGAAGACAAAGTGCTCGATGTCGATAAGGGCATCGCATTTGCCGCCAATAACGCGGCTCTGTTTAAGCAGCTGTTAGAGACTTTTGTCAACCAGTATGCCCAATCGGCAGAACAACTGAGCGATTTATACCAGCAAGCCAACTATGATGAGGCAATGAAACTGGCTCATACCATGAAAGGTGTCAGTTCGACTTTGGGCATGGATAGCTTAAGCGAAGTGGCGAAAAAGATGCAGTTTGCTTTTGCCAACCAAGTGCTTGATGGCATCGAGGAACTCATTGCCGAATACAGCCGTTTGCTCGGTTGTGCTATTGAACAGGCCAAAGCCTACTGCGCCGCGGCTTAATGCGGCACCGACAAGGGGCGGGGGATCTCGCCAATTGTTGGTCTAAATCCCCACATATTCATTGCCTTGATTGTTTCTAATCTATAAAAGTCATTTTAAATCAGTGAGTTAAAAGTTGGTCTTTGATTTGCTTTAATGCCCACAATGTTTAAACCAATAAGAGATTGTTAAATGAAAAAATTACTCGTGCCAGCGTTGGCCGTATCGATGTTATCAGGCTGTGTTGTGGTCGTTGGTGATGTTGATGATAGACCTGTTGAGCATTTCTCTCGCCATTTAAGCATTCCAGCAGGCAGTATTGACCGTTTGAATATTGATGCCGGTGCTGGCTATTTGAAAGTCACTGGGGTGGCGGGGCTAGATAAAATTGAAGTGGATGCCGAAATTTGGGCGCATTCGCGCAGCGAAAGCGACTACCGTCTCACCTTGGATGGTTTTGGCAGCAATGCCGAATTGATTGCCGAACCGTATCGTAATCAAGGAATGAGATTTAATGTTGGTGGCTCGGCCCGCATCGATTTGACAGTTAGGGTGCCACAACATTTGATGCTCGATATTGATGACGGCTCTGGCGATATGCTGGTGAAAGAGGTGGATGGTAAGGTCATTATCGAGGATGGTTCGGGGCGTATTGATGTGCAAAGGCTCGGCGGCGATCTTAAAATCGATGATGGCTCCGGCGAGATCTTGATCGATGATGTTGCCGGTAATGTGACCATCTCAGACGGCTCTGGCGACATGTTTGTGAGAAATGTCGGCAAAACGCTGACCATAGATGATGGCTCGGGTGACATAGATGTCAGCAATATCCATGAACTCAAAATTGAAGAGTCAGGCTCTGGCGACGTTTCTGTCAACGACGCAGAATAAGCACATCGGCATGGATTCAATAGGCGGCCCGATGGCCGCCTATGTATAGGGATATACGGAATGTCTGCGTTGGAGGGAATATTCGCAGACGATGTATAGGGATATACGGTTCGCCAAAGGCAGGTTAAAAGCCTGTTATTATCAGGCCGTAATAGGCTCGATATAAAACAGCACCATAAAGTAATGGCAACTGGCTCCACCGAGCACAAATAGGTGCCAAATGGCATGGTTAAAAGGAATTTTATCCACCGCGTAAAAGATAGTGCCTATGGTATATATCACGCCGCTGGTGATCAGCAGATTAAAGCCGTCATCGGGCATCTTGTGCCATAGCTCATTGATAATAAACAGTGCAAACCAGCCCATCAACAAATAGCTCAGTAGTGATAATTTGTGATATCTATCGCCAAAATAGAGCTTGAACATGATCCCCACAGCTGCGGCCCCCCAGATGATCAACAGCCCCGTTTGCGACAAATCACCTTCTAATGTTACCAATAGAATTGGCGTGTAGGAACCGGCGATCAGCAGGTAAATGGCGCAATGATCGACCTGTTGAAAAAACAGCTTCCACCTAGGTGATTGTCTTGAATGATAAATGGCCGATGCGGCGAATAGAACGATAAGCGTGCTGCCGTAAATTACTGCGCTGCTTAAGTGCTTGTCATTGTCTTTGCTGGTCAACAATAAAAAAGCGAGCCCAACAATACTGGCCAGCACGCCAAGCGCGTGGCTGATGGTATTGTAGAGCTCCTCTTTTGCCGTACAACCAGAAATATCACAGGGAATGGTTGGTGCTTTGCTCATGGCTATCTCCTTATACAGGTTGACAACTTGAGCTAATTATTCCCTCGGTTCGTTAAACTTTTGTGTCGGTGCCGTGTCAATTTAATGTCGTTTGCCAGGTGCTCGACTTAATAACAGATCATCGCGTAAAAGCCCAATTGCTTGGTGGTCTCAGACCAGATGACGTTAGACTGGATCAGCTTGGATTTTTGAATACGCTTATTGATTTCGGTTTCAAAAAAGTCCCTGTCATCGCTAAAGAACATTTCACAATGATCCAGTTCGTCTTTGACTTTGGCGGTTGCAGGTACGGTATTGGCATAGGCAGGACTAAGCAACATCGAGTGTGCTTTGTCCGGTGATTGAAAAAACCATACCAGCGCTGCGCCAAACAACATGGACAAGACAATTTTAAAATCGATTTTCATATTATTTTTTCCACTTAAATATACATTAATTGAGATAACCGTCGCTCAGTCAACAAAGACTATCAGCCTCTATAGCATTATTGTCAATAATTCGGATAAACGCCAACTTTTGCTCGGTGAACGTGCCTAAAATAACATAAATTTAATTTATCGATAGATAATTTAATTGCTTACTCGCTAACTCAATAATGTTGGTGTAATCTTCAGTATACCGAGCTTTACCGTTTGACTTCATTCTTCAGTCATGAGAAACCGTAAGAAAAGCAAAATTTTAGTGATTGATGACAGTGAAATAAATACGCTGTTGTTGGTCAGTTTATTGGAAGACGAGCACATATTGTTGACCGCCAATAATGGCGTAGACGGTATCGCGTTAGCAGTCTCTGAAGCTCCCGACTTGATCTTGCTTGATGTTACGATGCCGGGCATGGACGGTTATATGGTGTGTGAAGAACTCAAAAGCAATGCCCAAACCAAAGATGTGCCGATTGTTTTTGTTACTGCCATGGACGAACTTGAAGATGAAGCCAGAGGTTTGGAGCTTGGTGCAATAGACTACATTACCAAGCCGTTTTCCCCACAGATTGTTAAAGCCCGCGTTCGTAACCATTTAGAGCTTAAGTTGGCGCGTGATCGCCTAATGCAACTATCGATGATAGATGGCTTGACCTCAATACCCAATCGACGTCAATTCGACAAAGTGTTAGTACGTGAATGGCAGCGCCAACTGCGTCGTCAAGAAGCCATATCAGTGCTCTTAATGGATATCGATTTCTTCAAACAATACAACGATTTATATGGCCACCTCAAAGGCGATGACTGCCTAAAGCAGGTCGCAGGGATCATTTCAGGGCTAATGCAAAGAACCACCGACTTGGCGGCTCGCTACGGTGGTGAAGAGTTTGTTTGTATTCTTCCTGAGACCGATAGCGAAGGTGCCAAGCGTGTGGCAGAGCACATCATTGAAAAGCTTAATGAAGTCCGCATCGAACATGCAGGTTCGACGATTTGTCAGTATGTCACTTTAAGTATTGGCATCAAAAGCCAAGTGCCTCAGCATAACGACGTTATCGACGATTTTATCGAAGCGGCCGACAAAGCGCTTTATCAGGCCAAACAAACAGGCCGAAACCGCTACGTCATCGCACCATAGCCCCACCAAAATCGCCATTATACTCCTTGACTGGGCAATCCCTGCCCACAGGAGATCAGTACATCCGATATAAACCCCTTGATTAGGGGCAGTGTTGGTTTTGTTTGGCGGTTTTTAAGATGCGCATGATGGTGCCGTCTTCAAAGTAATGGATGTCAAGCCATTGGCCGTCTGCGAAAGCCTCTAGATTTTGTGCCCTTAACTCGGTGATAGCGCCGTAACAGTCTTTGACTTGGCGCGGCTGGCCTTTCACCTCTGGTTGCAGTTGGGCACGTACCACCACGGCGCCATTTACCCATATTTCACTTTCACTTGCTGCTTGCGTCATTGGCGCAGGCTGGGGGTCTGGTGCTGTGCGTTTTAACTTTTGTTGTTGAGGCTGAGGTTGTCGCTCGGCAGAAGGGGCGTATAACCGCGATTCTGGTGATGCTGGCATGGTAGCTTCATATGAGCTGTCTGATAGCGTATCGATAGCGGTTTGTGGTTTTGCTTTTCGCATTTGTGGCTCAGTTGATTGCACAATGTCGCTTTGCACGGTGGGCTGCATTTTGTCTTGTTGTGGTAGAAACTGAACTGAGATAACAATGGCAAACACCGCCGCAAAGCTGGCAGCCCAAATTGGCGGCCGCAGCCAGTAAGTCGGTTTAGATTGTTCTAGCTTTGCTTTACCTGACGCTAGAATTTGTTGTTTAAGCGCCGGTGGCATTGGGTACTGAGCCTTGCGCCGACTGTAAAGCGGGTCTGTTTTGTTCGCAGCAGGCTGTTGCTTAGAATGACTCATAGGGCTTCCTCCTGCATGGTATTTAGATGGGAATCGAAATATTGACGGGCGTAGCGTAGCCGAGTCTTAATGGTTTCACTGCCTTCACCGGTGATCTGAGCTATCTGCTGTAGGCTAAAACCTTCTTGTTGCAGTATGTATGCTTCTTTTTGTAAAAAAGGCAGAGCTTCAAACAACTCGTTGAAGCGTGCCTTTGCTTGTTGTTGCAAGATAGTTTGTTCCGGCGCATCTGCCGGTGTGGCGCCACTATTTGTCTCATCATCAATATTTAGGCTTTGCCAACGGCTGTCATGACGTAGGTTATCGAGCATTTGATTGCGGGCGATGGTAAACAGCCATGCCTTAAAGCTGCCGCTATCGCGAAAGTATTGGCGTTTCTCTATCACCTTGAGCCAGCTACTTTGGCAAATATCCGCAGCCAAAGCTGGGTCTGTTTGACTGAGCACGTAGTGATATAGGTCATTCCCGGCGCGCTCAATCAACGCCTCGAGTATTGTGCGGTCGGCACTTTTGGCAAAGGACAACATCAACGACTCCAGGCTTTGTTCGCCGGTTTTTTTACGCCAAGGCGTAAACCATCTAGTCATCGCTTGCTCGTATTTTCTATGGTCATGGCGGTGTCCATCAGCTGCAACAATTCGTGTCGATAACCCCAAGGGTCTTTACCCACATTGTCTTGAGCGATTTGTCTAATGTCGCCAAGTTTCATCGCGGCATAAGTGCTTTTTCTTAGTGTTTCGCCAAATGCGCTTACGGCGCTGGCAAATTTAAAATCTCGACTGGCGGCGGCAAAGCTATCTTTTACAGCATCGACGGCGACAGGGTAGCTTATCTTTGTACTGCTGTCGCTATCGGGCTGTTTGTATCTGAGTTTGACATAGGCCAGCTCATTGTTGCGAGCTGAAGACGTGATTGCCTCGTCGCGTTGATAGCGTAACGGGTCGTTAAATCTAAACTGGCTATCTTGCATCACCACTTCGTAAAACGCAGTGACTGTATGGCCTGAGCCAATGTCTCCTGCGTCTACTTTGTCGTTGTTAAAATCTTGGTCTTGCAGCTGGCGATTGTCATAGCCGAGTAAGCGATATTCGGCGACATAGGCAGGGTTGAATTCCACCTGTACTTTGACGTCTTTGGCAATGGTTTGCAATGTGCCTGTTAGTTCCTGAGCAAAGACTTTGCGGGCTTCGTTAAAGCTATCGATATAATAGGCATTGCCGTTACCGACGTTTGACAAGGTTTCAGTCAGCTCATCGCTATAGTTGCCTTGGCCAAAGCCTAAAATACTTAAATAGACATCACTTTGCCGTTCGGTTTTTATCAGCTGCTTTAATGCTTCGATATCGGTTGTGCCAACATTGTAATCGCCATCGGTGGCGAGGATCACTCGATTTATGCCCCCTTCGATAAATTGGCTTCTGGCAGTATCGTAAGCCAGTCTAATGCCGGCGCTGCCGTTGGTGGCTCCTCCGGCATTAAGGTTTTCTAGGGCAGCTAGGATCTTGTCTTTTTCTGCGCCGCTTGTTGGTTCCAGTGCCAATCCCGAGGCGCCGGCGTAAACCACTATCGAGACAGTATCTTGCGCGCTTAACTGGTGACTTAGCAGGGCAAAACTGCGTTTAAGTAATGGTAATTTATTGTGTTGACTCATCGAGCCTGAGACATCGATTAAAAATACCAAATTCATTGGCAGTAACTGCTTTGGTTGGTATTGATATCCTTTAAGCGCAATTCGCATGAGTTTGGTTTGAGGGTTCCAAGGGCTTGGGGCCACTTCAGTTGTCACGCTAAAGGGTTGCTCTGCTGTCGTGGGTTTTGGATAGTCGTAATTGAAGTAGTTGACCATTTCTTCGATTCTCACCGCTTCTTTTACGGGCCAATAACCTAGGTTTAAATGGCGCCTGATATTGCTGTAGCTTGCGGTATCAACATCGATTGAAAAGGTGCTCACTGGCTTGGTCTGCGTTTGGTAAACCGGATTGATTGTCGTAGCGGCATAGGTCTCACTATCGGTTTCCGTCATGGTGTTTGGAGGAATACGGGTGATGGTATAAGGAGACGGTTGTCCTTCACGTTTAAAGTGCTGAGTTGGCTGTATAGTGGCTGCGTCTTGTTGAACCACCATTGCCTCAATCGCAATGCTCTGTTGATTTTGCTCTGTTTGGGTCGATTTCACGGTATCTGCTTTGGCATCTTGCGTGTGTTGCTGTGATTTGTCGGCACTACAACCGGCAATCGCGCTGCACAAAACTAAGGCCAAAATAGCATACTTTGGTTTGTTCAAGGTCATTTCGTCTTCCTTTTTACTGAATTTTTAATATAACGCGCCAGTAGAGTAAAAGGGGTTAAATCAATCAAACTTTTTTCAATCTGTCTGCTTTTCCATTGGGTGTCAACCGAGGTGCCCACTGCAAAATGGTAAACTCAAGTGTTTCAAAGCGTTAATGCCAAGTGCGCCTGTAGGTAAAATCGCTTACACTTGGGGGCATTATTGGTTTGTGTTGTTAAAGCGTAGATAAGCCTTAGCGCGCACAAAAAAACAACCCGCTGGAGTGAATGATGAAAAAATGGGTGTTGGCGTTGGTTCTTGGCTCATTGGTTGGCTGTAGTGCCACCGATAAAGATGAGGTCAAACAGGCCACAGCGAGCGCAGTCGATGGCGTAAGCTTTATTGAACAGGTGAAAGCCAAATCGGGCGAAACGGTTATTCCTTATAAAAAATATCGTTTAGAGAATGGTTTGACGATATTGATCCACGAAGATCACTCCGATCCCTTAGTGCATGTTAATGTCACCTATCATGTTGGCTCGGCGCGTGAAGAAATGGGCAAATCCGGTTTCGCTCATTTTTTTGAACACATGATGTTCCAAGGCTCAGAGCATGTAGCCGATGAAGAACATTTCAAAATCATCACCGAAGCGGGTGGTACACTTAACGGCAGTACCAATAGTGACAGAACCAACTATTACCAAACGGTTCCGGCCAACAACTTAGAAACCATGTTGTGGCTTGAAGCCGACCGCATGGGCTTTTTACTCAATGCCGTCACCCAAGAAAAATTTGAAGTGCAACGTGAAACCGTTAAAAACGAGCGTGGGCAACGGGTCGATAACCGTCCCTATGGTCAGGTAGGGGAACGTGTTTCGGCTGCGATGTACCCACCGGGTCATCCCTATTCATGGCCGGTGATCGGTTTTATGGACGACCTTAACCGCGTGAATGTCAATGATCTTAAAAAGTTCTTCCTACGCTGGTATGGGCCAAACAACGCCACCTTAACCGTTGGCGGTGATATTAAGCCTGAGCATGTGCTCAAATTGGTCGAGAAGTATTTTGGCTCTATTCCTCGTGGCCCTGAGGTTAACATGCCGCAAAAAGCCTTAGTGACCTTGCCGCAAGATCGTTATATTTCAATGCAAGACAATGTGCATTTGCCGCTGTTTTATATGTCCTTTCCAACAGTCCATAGCAGACACCCCGACGAAGCGCCGCTGGATATTCTGTCGGAGATCTTAGGCGGTGGCAAAACCTCGATTTTGTATCAAAACCTAGTGAAAAACCAAATTGCCGTGCAGGCGGCGGTGAGTCATCCATGTCGCGAATTGTCTTGCGAATTTAACCTATATGCCTTACCACACCCTGCCTCGGGCAAAAGCCTAAGCGATATTGAAAAAATCATTCGCGACAGCTTAGATGAGTTTGAAAAACGCGGCGTAGAAGATGACGACCTGACCAAGGTCAAAGCGATGATGGAAGCGAACTTTGTTTTTGCGCTGCAAAGTGTTGAAGGCAAAGCCTCGAATCTAGCCGCTTACGAAACCTTTACCGGCAACCCTAATTGGATTGAGCAGGATATCGCGCGCTATAACGGTGTAACCAAAGCCGACGTGATGCGAGTGTTTAAAAAGTACATCAAGGGGCAGCACGCCGTTGTGCTGAGTGTATTGCCAAAAGGGCAAGCCGTATCACCTGCGGCGCCAGATAACTTTACCTTACCTAAAAGAACGTTTGAAACGGCCTCGACCACAACGGCAGAGGACTTGAATATCCGCACAGCTAAAGACGACTTCGATAGAAGTCAAAAGCCCAAACCTGGCCCTGCGGCGAGTGTCGATATTCCGGTATTTTGGCAAGAAACTATGGATAATGGCTTGAAAGTATTAGGCAGCCAAAGTAGCGAAACGCCAACGACATCAATGTTGATCCGCGTACCGGCAGGACACTATTACGAATCGATGGACAAAACCGGCACCGCTGAAATGTTGGCGAGCATGTTGAGCGAGTCTACCTTAAAACGCAGCGCCGAGGCGATGAGTCAACAGATGCGTATGCTCGGGTCGAGTGTCAGCATTACCTCCGATAACCACTATATCAACATCAATATCAACAGCTTAACCAAGCGCTTTGATGAAACCTTGGCTTTGGTGCAAGAGCAGATTTGGCAACCGGCCTTTAATGAAAGTGACTTTGCAAGATTACAAGGACAGATGTTGCAGGCACTTAACAACAACAAAAAAGATGCGGACTACTTGGCGGCCAGAGCTTATCAACAGTTGATGTTTGGTAACACCATTGCTGGCACACCGCGTACCGGCACCGAAGCATCGATTGGCCAAATGACCGTAGCCGACGTCAAAGCGTTTTATCAGCGCTATTTCAAACCGGCCAGAGCGCAGCTTATTGTGGTGTCTGACTTAACTCAAAGCCAATTACGCGGCACACTAAACAGCTTTGTCGATTGGCAGGGGGTAGGGCCAGAATTGGCACTGGAGTTGCCGGCACCGGACAACAAAAAAGGCGTGGTGTATTTGGTCAACAAAGATAAGGCGGCGCAGTCGGCCATTCGTCTTGGCAAACGTGGGATGAAATTTGACGTCAGCGGTGAGTTTTATCGTGCCAGCTTGATGAATTACGTGCTGGGCGGTAATTTCAATAGCCGCATCAACCTCAATTTACGTGAAGATAAAGGCTATACCTATGGTGCCAGCACGGGCTTTTGGGGTGATCGGTTTGCCGGTGGCTTTACCGCTTGGGCAGAAGTGAGGGCTGATGCAACCGGCTCTGCGATTGAGGAATTTGTCAAAGAGATTGGGCAATACCAGCAAAAAGGGATTGATGCCGCAGAGTTGCTGTTTACCAAAAATGCCATCAATCAACAAGATGCTCTTAAATATGAAACCCCTGATGCGAAGCTGAGCTTTTTGGCGCAGATCCTTGAATATAACCTGTCGCCGGATTTTGTGGCCACCAGAAGCCAGATCTTGGCGGACATTAGCCGCAAAGAGATCAATCAGTTGGCGAAGAAACACCTCGACGTCAAGCAGATGATTATTGTGGTGGTGGGTGATGCGAAAGCCTTGAAGCCGGAGCTTGAAGCGCTAGGCTATGAAGTGATTGACCATCATATATAAGCGCATTGCAGGAGGGCTTAGGCCCTCCTGTTCGCTATTTTTATGCCTTGTTGGCGCCTAGATAATCTAAAGTTAGTTGCAACAATGATTGAACCCCAATGCTCAGTGCCTTTTCATCACTGTCAAACAGTGGTGAATGGTTGCTAGGGGCTGTTTTGGCGTTAACACCTTTAGGGGTGACCCCCAAGAAGAAATAAAATCCCGGCACTTTTTGCGCGAAATAGGCAAAGTCTTCGGCGCCGGTGATCAGATCCGATTCAAGCAACTGTGATTTTCCCACCACCTTAGTTAATGAGGGCAGCATTTGACTGACCAATGTTGGGTTGTTGACCATGACCGGGTAACCTAAGTTGATATTGACCTCGGCTTGGGCACCGGCTGCAAGGGCGATATGCTTGGCAGTGGTCTTAATTTTTTGATGGATTTGAGTGCGAATGTCCATATCGAAATTGCGAATGGTGCCGATCATTTTTACGCTGTCGGGGATAATATTGTTACGTATGCCGCCTTCTATCACGCCAAAGGAAATAATAGAGGGGGCTTTGGTTACATTGACCTGACGGCTGGCAATGGTTTGTACTGCCATAATGGTTTGCGCCGAGATCACGATAGGATCGACCCCACCCCAAGGACGCGAGCCGTGGGTTTGCTTACCCTTGATCACGATTTCAAACTGATCGGCACTGGCCATAGCAGGACCCGCGCGATAGCCGATTTGCCCGGTATTTAATGCCGACCAAGCGTGAAGGCCAAAGACCACATTGGGCTTATAGTGTTCAAATACGCCTTCTTTGAGCATCAGCTCGGCGCCCCCGACCTCTCCGGGCGGCAAACCTTCTTCGGCCGGTTGGAAGATGAATAAGACATTGCCATGAAGTGAGTCTTTAAGCTGACTGAGGGCCTTGGCAACGCCAAGTAACATCGAAATATGGGTGTCATGGCCACAAGCGTGCATTACACCTACCTCTTTGCCGCGATAATGGCTTTTGGCCTCAGAGGCAAAGGGCAAACCTGTTTGTTCAACAACCGGTAAGGCATCGATGTCAGCGCGTAGGGCCACTGTTGGTCCGGGTTTTGCGCCGCGCAAAAAGCCAGTGACACCGGTGACCGCAACCTGGGTTTTGACTTCCAACCCCATTGCCTTTAGCGCATCGCTGATGGATTTGGCTGTGTTCACCTCTTGATTACTTAATTCAGGATGCTGGTGGAAGTGACGGCGCCATTGGATAACTTGGTCGTTAACCTGCCGGGCCAAGGCGTCTGTGCTTGGCGCCGCATCAACATTGAGGCAGGCCAGTAGTGATAGACAGCCTACGATAGAGCGTTTCAGCGTCATTGAAAAATTCCTTGTTGTTATTCTGGTGTTTGTGTTCAGTGTACGCCAATTTCGCCCACAGTCCAGATCAAGGGGCTTGGTGCATGGACACCCTTATCCCCGATGGCAGCAGTAGCCCAAGTGAGGGGGCAGAATTCAAATCGATTAAATGACGCCAAAACGAAGGATAAAAATCAAAAGCGCTGCATCTTTGAAATTGTAAGCTGGGGATCACTATGGTTACGCTCCTTACCAGATGTAAGGAGCGTGCGGTTGGCAGGACGTTAGACTACCAGCTGCCTTTGCGCTTCCATACCCATAGCAAGGATGAAGGGGTCGGATTTTTGTCGAGCGATAAAATCCTGCTTGCAGCTCATGCCTTGCCAATTGTGACGAATAAGAGTTTGAGCCACTGCGCCACCTAAAGTTGCGCCCGGGCCGAGAATAACGAGATTATCGGGGGCAAACTCCTTTATCGCGACTTCTACCGCTTTAGAAAAGTCGTAGTAGTCATGTACTTGGGCACCTAAGGTGTAGTTGTGCAGCGCGAAGGTATCTGTGCTGTAGGGGTTCCAAATATGACCTTGGCCATCTATCAACGGCACTTTGGGCGCTTGAAATAAACTGGCCGGCAGCATTTTGAAGGCTTTTTGCGATGTCTCGTTTAAAAGCGGGGTATGGAACGCCGCGTGATTGTAGAGCTTCATCGGATAACGGTCTTCAACTTTCGGCAAGCGTTCTTCTAGGGCTTTAAGTCCGGCGTTATCGGCGCCAAAGACGATATAACCACCGAGTTTAATCGAGGTATAAACTCGCGCATCGCCGGTGGCGTTGATATCAGCCATGACCTGTTCAACCATATCGGCCTTGGCCTGATCCCATTGCCAGTTTTCATCTATTAGCGGATAAATGATCTGACCGCCAATCACGCCATCGGTCATCATTGAGCCCATGGTGTTGATAACGGCGATACCCGCTTTTGGATCAAGCGCACCAGCGGCGGCCAATGCGATATACCAACCCATGGAGTTGCCGGTGACGGCAACGATTTCATATTTGTCCGGGTCTATTGCTTGAAAGTCGCCCATTGCACAGCCATAAATCAGTGGTGAAGCGTTTTCACCGGCGGTATGGGTGCGCATGGAATAGGCTTTCATCGAATCTAGCTCGGTTATCGTAGGCTGATTTTGGCTGATACGGTATTGATCAATCACCTCAATCATTGAGTGTTTATCGCTGTGATAGCGAGCTAGATAACCCAGTTCTTCTTTGTTGTAGGTGCCACGGCCCGGGCAAATGACAACAACGCGTTTTTTGCTCATGTAATTTCTCCCTAAGCCGTCTTTTTAGCTACAACGGTGCCGACCAACTCAACAGCGGTATCGACAATCTCTTGCGTTGATGGCAGTACGGCGTAGGCGGCACTACCGAGTGGAATAAAGCTGTCATGGGCGGTGATTCGTTTGACCAGTGGCGCTTTGGTGCAGTTTTCATGCAACATGGTAACTAAAGCTTCACTGATTGAACCGGTATGACGACACTCATCAACAATCAGAATGTTATCGCAGCTATCGGCAACTCTGGCCAGCGCTACTTCGTCAATGTCCGACAGCCAGCGTAGGTCTACTACCGTGCAGTTGATGCCTTTGTCGGCCAGTTGTCGCTCGGCTTGGCGCGATAGGTAGTAGCCATTGCCATAGCTGATAATGCAAAGGTCTTTACCATCGCCAAAGGTGCCGAACTCGCCTAAAGCGATTGGCTTAGACTGCGCTGGCGGCACATAGTCGAATGCCCAGCCATTGTCGCCTGCCTCAACTAGATCGCGCGTCATATAAAGGGCGATAGGTTCTAAAAAGACCACCACACGCTTTTCTTCTTGGGCAATTTTAACGCAGCTACGCAACAGCTCCACCGCATCGCCACCGTTAGATGGACAGCAAATGACCACGCCTGGAATATCGCGGAAAATGGCGAAGGAGTTGTCATTATGGAAGTGACCACCAAAGCCTTTTTGATAGGCAAGACCGGCGATACGAATAACCATTGGATTGGTGTATTGGCCGTTGGAGAAAAACGATAAGGTGGCCGCTTCGCCACGGATCTGGTCTTCGGCGTTATGCACATAGGCCAAAAATTGGATCTCGGGGATCGGCAAAAAGCCGTTGTGGGCCATGCCGATGGCCAATCCCAAAATGGATTGTTCGTCGAGCAGGGTGTTGATCACGCGATTGGTGCTGAACTTTTCGCTGAGCTTGGTGGTCACGCTATACACACCGCCTTTTTTGGCGATATCTTCACCACACATTACAATATTTTGCTGCTCTGCCATCAGGTCCATTAAGGTCCAGTTGATAAGCTTGGCAAGGTGCTGTGGCTTAGACAGATTGTGCTTATCATGATTGAACAGTTCGGCGCGCTGGACATCATTAAGCGGCTTGGCATAATTGTTGTTGCGATCAACTGGCGGCAGTAGACTCTCAAGCACCTGTTCAGCTGTTTCAAGCCTTGGTCGTTTCACTACTTCTTTTGCTACTTGGGCAACTTGGTTATCAATTTTGTTATAAATTTCAACTACCTGTTGCGCTGTCAGAATATCGTTTTCTATCAATATTCTAGCGGTATGCAGTAACGGGTCTTGGCGCTCATTGTCGTCGATTTGCTGTTTCGAACGATAGGTAAACTCGGCGTCGGAACCGGCATGGCCAAGCAAACGCACAGTGCGTACGTGCAAAAATACCGGCTTTTTCAAGGTTCTGGCAACTCGCGCCGCTTCCAAGCCTTTTTGGTACGTGTCGAGTATGTTCAAACCGTCACAGAAAATATAATGCAGCCCCGCGCGGTGTTTGAAGTTGGCGGCAACCCAGCCTTGTGGCGTGGCGGTAGAGATACCGATACCGTTGTCTTCACAGATAAACACGATAGGCAGCGGCATACTTTGGTAGGCTGCCCAACAGGCGGCATTGATGGCGCCTTGTGCGGTAGAGTGGTTTGAACTGGCATCGCCAAAGTTACACACAATCACAGAGTCATCGGGCATTTCACCTTGGTGCTTGACGCGACCGGCCAAAGGAATGCTGTAGGCAGCGCCGACGGCTTTTGGCAAGTGTGAAGCGATGGTACTGGTTTGCGGCGGTACGCACAGGGTTTTCGAACCGAGCACTTTATGACGGCCGCCTGAAATCGGATCTTCACTTGAGGCGGCAAATGACAGCAGCATGTCATAAATGGGGGTTTCGCCAGGCACCTGTTTGGCGCGGGACACTAAAAAGGCGCCGCTACGATAGTGCAAAAACGCCATATCGCTTGGACGGAAAGCTTTGGCATAGGCGGCATTGCCTTCATGACCCGAGCTACCGATGGTGTAAAAGCTCTGACCTGCTTTTTGCATCACCCGAGACTGAAGGTCCAAGTGACGGCTCATGCACTGACTTTCAAAAATATCGACGACTTCGGCAGCAGACAGACCTGCCTGTTGTGGGGTCAAGGTGATATCGGATGATGGGAGATCACCACTTAGGGTAAATGAGACAAAGTTGTCTTTTAGGGATTGGTTTCGATCCAGCATGGTTGATGGACTCCAGAAAATGTGACCGAAAAATCAGGTGTCAGACACTTAATTTAAAGGTACAAATATATGTACCTTATATTTTGGTGTCTGACACTGTTTTTATAGGGACTTCGGTCTTTATTATTATGAGAAGGCTTGGATGCCGGTTTGCGCACGGCCTAAGATCAAGGCATGAACGTCGTGGGTACCTTCGTAGGTGTTAACCGCTTCTAAGTTCATGGCGTGACGGATCACGTGGAATTCGTCGGCAATACCGTTACCGCCGTGCATGTCGCGAGCCATGCGAGCGATGTCGAGGGCTTTACCACAAGAATTACGCTTGATAAGGCTGATGGCTTCTACCGGTAACGCGCCTTCATCCATCAATCGACCCGCTTGCAAGCAGGCGAATAAGCCTGTGGTGATCTCGGTTTGCATGTCGGCCAGTTTTTTCTGTACCAACTGAGTTGCAGCCAACGGACGACCAAATTGCTTGCGGTCTAAGGTGTATTGTAATGCGGCATTCCAGCAGAACTCAGCCGCGCCCAAAGCGCCCCAAGCAATACCGTAACGAGCTTTGTTCAAGCAACCGAACGGGCCTTTAAGACCTTCAACATTTGGCAACAGGTTCTCTTCTGGTACGAAAACTTCGTCCATTACAATTTCACCTGTGATTGATGCGCGCAATGAGAATTTACCTTCAATTTTAGGCGCCGATAAACCTTGCATGCCTTTTTCAAGAATGAAGCCTTTGATCACGCCATCAAGCTTGGCCCAAACCACAAATACGTCGGCGATTGGCGAGTTGGTGATCCACATTTTGTTGCCGGTCAGCTTGTAGCCGCCATCTACTTTGGTGGCGTAGGTGCTCATTGAAGCCGGATCTGAACCTGAGTTCGGCTCGGTCAAACCAAAACAGCCGACCCATTCACCGGTGGCCAATTTCGGCAAGTATTTCATGCGTTGTTCTTCACTGCCGTAAGCATAGATTGGGTGCATCACCAATGAAGACTGTACGCTCATGGCGCTGCGATAACCGCTGTCTACACGCTCCACTTCGCGTGCTACTAAGCCGTATACGACGTGATTCACACCGGCGCAGCCGTATTTTTCAGGGATGGTGCAGCCAAGTAGACCTAGCTCGCCTAATTCGTTCATGATCTCACGATGGAAGATCTCGTGACGATTGGCCTCTAATACGCGAGGCATTAACTGTTCTTGACAATACTGGTGGGCGCTATCGCGGATCATGCGCTCTTCTTCGGTCAACATAGAATCAAGGTTAAGAGGATCCATTGGATTGAAAGGGGTACGTGATTGACTCATGATATGCAAAACCTGTTGTTGGAATAATGGATTTAATTCGGATAAAAATTGATTAACGCGTCATGATAAGCATAATGAAGTTCAAGGAGAAATATTTATTTACTTTAATTGGCATAGAAAAAAACTATGGATTTAAAAGCACTGGCATATTTTATCGCGGTTTATGAAAAACAGAGCATTTCGAGTGCGGCAAAAGCCTGCTTTATTGCTCAGCCATCCATTTCATCGGCCATCAAGCATCTCGAAGATGCCCTTAATAATCAACTATTTACCCGTCATGCAAGAGGTGTGGTGCCAACTGAGGCGGGGCAGATGCTCTATCCGTTGGCGAAACAGCTGTTGGGACAGGCCGATGCGATAAAATCGGTATTTGCACAAAAAAGCCACACCATTCCATTCCGTTTGGGTCTGGTCGGAGCACTTGGGGTGGAGCGCATGAGTCTGCTGCTGAAAGATTTCACCGCTTTGATTGAAGGGATGGAATTGACTCTGGTTGGTGAGGAGGAGGAGTGTGACGCCCGTATTGTGACCCAGCGCTACGTCAAAGAAAAAGAGACGTTTTTACCGATGTGGCAAGACCATTATGTTTTGGCGGTGCCGGGCAATCACCAACTGACATTTAAGCAAAGTGTTGGGCTAGAGGATTTTCACCGTCTTTCGCTTATTCAGCGAACGCCCTGCGAAGCGTGGGACAAGTTGATTTCCAAGCTCAATGAAAATGCTATCGAGCCGGTGATCCGCGCCAAAATACACACCCTTGAATATGCTTTGGGGATGGTGCGAGCGGGTGTTGGTTGTGCACTGCTGCCGGATATTCCACAGATCATTGAAGCCAATGATGTGGTGTTTTTATCGCTTGACGATTTGGAGATGTCGCGAATGATTGGTCTGGCTTATCAGCAAAGTTCCGAACCCATAGAGGTGCTCAAAAACTTGGCTAAAAAGCGTCGTAATCATTAAGGCTTGCGCTGCTGATGAGCACCAATGGGCAAAGCTGACTATACTGGTTTAGGTGTCCAATTGTGCTGAGAATGAAATTAAGTGACAGAAGATAACCCATATGTAACCCCGCAAGCGGATCTCAGCTGTCCACAACCGTTGCCTAATCTCGATAAGCTTATTTGGTGGCAACGGGTGATGTTGCTGAGCTTTTGTTTCGCCAGTTTGATACTTATCGCCGGACTTATATGGACAAATAGCCTGCCACTGGGATTTAGATTGTTGTTTTTTATTGTCTTAGGCGCACTGTTTGTCGCCGCCGCCAACGTTGCCTATCGGCTAGGCACCCATCCGCTAATGGTGGCGCTGTTTGGTTTGTGTTTGTGTCTTCCGGTGATCAATCTCCTGCTTATTCTACGTCTCAATGCCAGAGCCTGCGACGCCATTAGTCGCAGTGGCCTAGAAGTGGGCATTTTGGGGGCAAAAGGTCGGCTCAAAAGCTATCCGGTCAAACCTTAAGTGTAAATTGCCACAATGCCTGCTCTTTAATGGCATTGTCTTGTACATGCATATGTATCATCGGCTTATGCAGTGCTTGCAGACGGTTGTCGGCAGTCACCAGTACGCCGGCACCAAACGGAATACCAAAACCGGGCAAGCAGCCGTCGGTATGTTTGACCAGTTGTTTGAGCATCGGCCATCTCATCTTTTCTTCGTGAGCACTGATAATGGCCGGGCAGTAACCTAACGTGGCGAACATATCGGTGTTGCTCAAATGGCGTTTGTTGTGAAAGCCTAAGCTGCCCAAATGTATGGCGCCGGCCGACAGTCCAATTAATACCGCGCCTCTGGCTCTGGCGCTATCTAACTGCGGTTTTAACTTGCTGACGGTTTGCCAGCCCAAATAGGTGTCGCCGCCGGCCAGTAAAATCAAGTCGGCATAATCCAAATAGGCCAATTCATCTTGATTGGCATCGGCTTTAATGTGGCGGCAGTCGGTGATGTCTATCGATTGCATCGCTGCTTCGAAGATCTCAAAGTATTCGGGTTTATCGCCGTTGGCGGCACCGATATAGGCAGCACATAATGCACTTTTATGGGGAAATAATTGATAAAAGCGCTGAATAAAGGGCTGGTTGTCTTCTTTTAAAAACAACAACTGACTGTCGGAAAGCAGCACCAAAGGCTGAGTGGTTTTAAATGGCTTGGGGGCGGTCACTTCTCGGGTTTTCCTCAGTTGGGATGGTCGCTTTTGACTGGGCCATTGTGCCAGATCAGCTTGGGCGCATCTTGCGCATCGAGGTTGCTGTATCGGCGCTCACGGGGATATGCCAGACAATGTGAGATATAGGTTACATTGTCTACGGTACGGTAGCGGTTGCGATGCTGGTGACCATAAACATGAATGGTGGAGCCAAGGGTTTTGATCTGCTCGTTGATTAAGGTGCTACCTGCGACTCGGGTAAAGTTGAACTGGGGCATCGGGTCGCGCCATAACGGTGGCAATCCGTCGATAAAGCCGATGGGAAAGATCAGTTGCTGTAGCGGCAAAAAGTGGCTGAAGCTGATCACCGGGGCATCGTATTTACGCCGCAAATGAGGTTCGTTCATTGCCAAAAAGTAATCGACTACTCGGGTGTTGGGCGCTAAAGCTGAGAAGTCGCAGCAGCGGTTATCGACCCACAGTTGCTCGGTCTGATCATTGCCGGGTTTGGATCTAAATAAAGTGTCCTGTCCTTCGTCCGCTTTGGTATACCAAGAAAACAAAGGCACTACCCAAACTGCCTCATCGCCTTCTCCGAGCTTTTGCGCGGTGGTATGAACCCCCATTTGATGGCAAACCGATAAGATGTGATCAAGCTTGGCCAAAGAATCGCGATGGGAGTTTTTGCGCACCCACAGCTCATGGTTGCCCGGGACAAAGAATACTTCGGCGAATACCTGACACAAATGAGCAAACAGCTCTTGTAGTTTGTGTACATTGTCGGTGACGTCGCCGGGAATGATCAGCGCACTGTCATGGTACTGCTGATAGCTCAAGGCCAGTAAAAGCGACCAGTTTTCCTGGTAGTCGATGTGTAAATCCGAGAGGGTGTAGACTTTGACGGTCATAAAACTCCAATACAACAATGCTCAGGGGTTATCGTCGATGATCCTTCAATGACAGTCAAGGCAATTGCACTGTATTTTTAGGGAAATGGATGATTTCATTTGGCTTTTGGGGTATAACGTGCGTTGAAATATTCACCGGTTTTTACGTCTTTATGTCCCGTCAGTTTTTGTCATCGGATAACTTTCATGTCGCCTTTGCCGAGCTGAGTGCATTGTTGTGTCGATATCAGTTATTGTGGCGTGATAGTCCTTTTGTTGAGGATTCTCTGCCTTGGCTTGAGCTTTACCCTGAGCTTGGCGATACCCTATTGGGATTAAGCGATGAACAATTGTCGGCTTTGGATGATGAATCGCTGTTGCTGAGCAAGGTTGCCGCGATACTGCCGCAAGCCCATGCACTTACCCATTGGGCCGTTAAGCCATATGTCGGTGATGTTGAGCCGATGCCTAAATTTGTCGATGTCGGTATTCGAGGTGCCAAGGTGGCGCAGATCACTGGCTTTGCATCAGCCTGTAAGGCATTTTTAACCCCCTCTGACAAAGGCATTTTGGATTGGTGCTCTGGTAAGGGGCATTTGGCTAAGCAGCTTCACCACGTGACCGGCGCGCGGCTGACATGCTTGGAGTACAATGATTATTTGTGCCAATGCGGTACCGCCGAGGCGCAAAAACACAATTTTCCCATCACCTTTGTGCAACAAGATGTGTTGAAGCCGATTGCCGCAAGTGTGCTTCATGAGCTGAAGCATCATACCGCGCTGCACGCCTGCGGCGACTTACATTTGGCTATGATCGATACGGCTTTGGCCAATGCCGCCGAACAATTGGTTTTGTCGCCATGCTGTTATCATTTAACCGCTGATGAAATTTATCAACAACGCTCACTCTTAGGTAAAAGCTGTCCGTTACGTTTATCAAAGTCGGATCTGCGCCTTGCGGTGTCGCAATTTGTCACTGGCGGGCAGCGGGTTAGACGCTTGCGTCGCCAGGAGCTGGTGTGGCGGATTGGTTTTGATCTGTTGCATCGTCAGATCTCCGGTTGCGACAGATATCGCCCGACACCTTCGATGGCCAAACAGTGGCTCAGTGGCGATTTTACCCAATTTTGTCATTTGATGGCCGAGCGTATTGGAATTGACTTACCTTTTGCTGTCGATAGTGAACAATGGTTGCTACAGGCCGAGCGGAAGTATCACCGTGTCAGCCGATTGGAAAAGGCGCGACTGGCCTTTAGAGAAGCCATGGAGCTTTATTTGGTGCTCGATAGGGCGCTGCATCTGCAAGAGCATGGCTATGAGGTGACATTACAGTTGTTTTGCTCGTCACAGACCACCCCTCGTAACATCATGATGATCGCCTCCAAAGTGTAAAATTGCGCTATACTGCTTGGCAAAAACCATTGGAGAGGATTTTATGTCAGAAAAAGCGATAAAAGGCAGTTGTTTGTGCGGTGAGGTCAGCTTTGAGGTGACCGGTGATTTGATGATGTTTCAGTATTGTCATTGCAGCCGTTGCCGTAAATTTAGCGGCAGTGCCCATGGCGCCAATATTTTTGTCAGACCCGAGCAATTTAAGTGGTTGACCGGTGAAGCGCAAGTCGGCACCTATTATGTGCCTGAGGCCAAGCGTTTCGGCACCGCGTTTTGTAAGAACTGCGGCAGTTCATTGCCTTGGTCTCCCAAAGGCGGCAAGGTCAAGGTTGTCACTTCGGGTTCTTTGGATGATGCGCCGGATATGAAGCCAACGCAAAATATCTACTGGCACGATAGACCCGATTGGCTACCCGAAACCCACGAACTGCCTAAATTCGACGAGTTGCCGCCAAGGTCTTAATCGTCAATCGATCATCACTCTCCCTCTTTTTTTGGGGGAGGGGCGATGAATTACAGTGCGTTGACCCACCTGACACATCAGGTGATTAAAATTTTTTTCGTATCAATCCAACCTTTTGCCCGCCTGCCTCGACTAAGTATGTATTCACACTGGAAGTTGCGATGCAAAATCGAGGTTTTTTATGTCTTTAAAAAAGTTTACTTACTGCCTGAGTGCGGTGTTGGGATTGGGCACGTTGTTGCCTTCGGCAACTGTTTTGGCCAACCCTGAGGCCCCTGAGGTTAAACGTGCCCACTATCAGTTGCCACGCCATGAGGTCAAACCTAATCTTGATGGCAAGCTAGATGAAGCGGTATGGCAACAAGCCACTCAAATTGAGCTGAAATACGAAAACAATCCCGGCGACGGCGTGCCTGCGCCGGTTAAAACAGTGGCTTATTTGTATGAAGATGGTGAATATCTTTACGTTGCCATCAAGGCGTATGATCCTGATCCTAGCCAAATTCGAGCCTACTTAAGAGATAGAGACTCGCTGTGGAACGATGATAATGTGGGGATCATCATCGATACCTTTGACGATGAGCGTTCGGGCTTTGAGTTTTTCGTCAATCCTTTGGGCGCCCAAGCCGATATGAGCATGACCGATACCAATGGTTGGAATGAGGACTCTTCTTGGGATGCGATTTGGGATAGCGCCGGTCAAATTGACCAAGATGGTTTTGCGGTCGAGATGGCTATTCCTTTTAGTGCTTTGCGCTTTCCTCAAACCGGCGATAAGTTGACGTGGAACATCGCGGTTTGGCGCAATTGGCCGCGCGATACCCGTCATCAGATCTCCAACTACAAGCCCGATAGAGATTCAGACTGCAATCTTTGCCTGTTCGACAGGATCAGTGGCTTTGAGAATATCAAGCCCGGTAAAAACTTTCAGGTAACGCCAACGATGACCAGCTCGCGCTCAGATAGCCGTGAGGTAGAACAAAGCGATTGGGAGAACGGCAGTTTTGATATTGATGGCGGCGTCGATGTGCGTTGGGGCATTACCCAAGATATGGTATTGAACGCAACCATCAACCCGGATTTTTCACAGGTCGAAGCCGATTCCGCGCAGCTGGATATCAACAATACCTTTTCGTTGTTCTTTCCTGAGAAAAGACCGTTCTTCTTAGACGGTGCCAGCTATTTTAAAACCCAACGTTTTAACCTAGTACATACCCGTAATATCGCCGACCCGGATTACGGCATTAAGCTAACGGGCAAAAGCGGCGAACATGGTTATGGCTTGATGGTGGCCAATGACAATCAAACCACTTTCTTGCTGCCCGGCGCCGAAGGGTCGGACATTCACCAAATGACTGAACTCGACAGTAATGACAACGAGGTGGATGTCGGTTCTGACATTGCTATTGCCCGTTATCGTTTAGACGTAGGGGATCGTAATACCGTCGGCGCGATGATGACCAGCCGCAGCGGTGACGATTACAGCAACACGCTGGCGTCGGTAGATGGCAGCTTTTGGTTCGCCGATGACCATAACTTTAATTATCAACTGGCCTATTCAGATACCAACAATCCACAAGCACTACTGAAGCCGCAAGACCCGGCAGAGGTGGATGAAGACAGTGATTATTTGGCCGATGAACAAACCGACCATGCCTTATCGTTGGGATACTCGCACCGCACTCGCGACTATTCGGTCAATGCCAGCTACACCAATATCGGTGATGATTTTCGGGCAGACTTGGGCTTTATGTCGCAAGTCGGTTATGAAAAGCTGTTGTTCGGCGGCAGTCAAACCTGGTATGGCGATGAAGACGATACTCTGACCCGTTGGGGTTACTTTGGTGATTGGGATAAAACTTATGACATGGATGGTAAGGTTCTCGAAGAAGAGGTTGAGCTCCATGGTAATATCGCCGGTCCTTGGCAGATGCATGCCAACTTTGGTGTGGTGCACCGTGACAAGCATTATAACAATGCCTACTACAAAGAGACTTTCGGCAGGTATTGGGTTGGTATGAACCCGGCTTCTGGCGTACGCATTACCTCTTGGGGAAATTATGGCGATGCGATTGACTATGACAACGAACGTTTGGGCACCAGAACCGAATTCGGTATGTACTTCTCATGGCAGCTTGGTAAGCACATTCAGCTCTCAAGTGAATTGCAATCGAGCCAGCTGGATGTCGATAACGCCCAGCTATTTCATGCCAAGGTATCCGATGTTCGTTTGACCTATCAATTTGACATGCGCAGCTATATTCGCTTGGTTGTGCAATACACCGACATTAGCCGCAATGTCGAGAACTACATCAAGTTTGAGCCGGGTGAAGTGGATGCTAAGAGCAAATACCTCAACACTCAGTTGCTTTACTCTTATAAAATTAATCCACAAACCCTGTTCTTCTTGGGTTATAGCGACAGTGGCTTGCAAGAAGCTCAAATGAGCAGCATTGTGCGCACCGATAGAACGGTATTTGCTAAGTTCAGTTACGCTTGGCAGATGTAATCTCCGCATCACGACAAAGGCGCTTTGGCGCCTTTGTCGTGATCATGGGCTTTGTGTCCAATTTCACCAAATTACCTAACCTATCACCATAAGCTTTGCTATGCTTTAAGTTCCTCTAGCGGTGTTTTTACTGCCAATCAACGAGACTTAGGAGCATGAGCCTTTGAGAACTTGGAGTATTGGAGTTTGCCTGTTTGCCTTTATCGTCAGCGCTGAGGTTTTCGCTGTGGTGAGTCGTTTCGAGCGTTTGACCATAGAGCAGGGGCTATCGCAAAACACGGTAACCGCGATTTTAAAAGACAGCCAAGGGTTTATGTGGTTTGGCACCCGTGAGGGGCTCAATCGCTTTGATGGTGTTACCTTTCGTACCTTTACCTACAAGCCGCAAAATTCAGGATCGATTTCAGACAACTACATTTGGTCCTTGCTTGAAGATGAGCAAGGCAGCATTTGGGTGGGCACCGCAGGTGGCGGACTGAACCGGTTTGATCGCACCACCGAGCGCTTTGAGCATTTTATGCCGCGCAAGGGCGATGTGCATAGCCTCAGTGATATCGGGGTTCGCTCTTTGTTTCAAGATAGCCAAGGGCAGCTTTGGATTGGCACCAACGACGGTGGACTGAATCGTTTTGACCGCACCAACAAAACCTTTGAGCGTTGGCAGTACCGCGCTAGCGATGACAACAGCTTAAGTCATAATCGGGTCTACGATATGACCGAAGGTCTACCGGGTGTGTTGTGGCTGGCGACCGCCGGTGGTGTCAGCCGCTTTGATAGCCGTAGTGGCACATTTCGCCGTTTTCGCCATCAACGGGATGACCCACACAGTTTGGCCCATGACAGAGTGCGCGCAGTGGTCAAAGATGGGCAAGGTCGCTTGTGGTTTGGCACCGATGGTGGTGGTCTCAATCGCTTGGAGCAAGATCTTGAGCACTTTGTGCGTTTTCAGCATTCAAGTCGTCCCGCCAGTCTGAGCAGTAATTATGTCAATGCGCTGTTTGCCGATGGGGATAAAGGGCTGTGGGTCGGCACTTGGGGTGGCGGATTAAATCGCTTTGATTTTGCTACTGAGCATTTTAGTGCTGAGACTCATGATCCTTCCTACCGTTACAGTTTAAGTGCCAATTTGGTGTATTCGTTGTTGCAGGATGACGCCGGCATATTGTGGGTTGGGACCAGCGGTGGTGGGGTCAATAAGTTTGATACCCGAACTTTGCGCTTCGGTCATCATCGTCAGTCTGGTGACCGCGCGGGCGGGTTGAGTGATAACAATGTACGGGCGTTGCTGGTCGATAGTAAAGGAACTCTCTGGGCCGGTACTCGTGGCGGTGGGGTCAATCGCCAAGATAAAGGCGCCAAGAACTTTAGCCACATTGCTGCGGGAAACGATAGCTTCTCGCTCAGTAATGCGCAGATTTACACTTTGTTTGAGGGCAGTGATGGCGATATATGGATTGGTACGGCCAAAGGGCTTAATCGCCTTCACCGTCGCAGCGGGCAGATAACACGTTATCGTCATGATGGTAAAGCGGGCAGTATCAGTGACGATAGAGTAAAGCATATCATTGAAACCGAACCGGGCATTTTTTGGATAGCCACGCATGGTGGCGGCCTGAATCGTTTTGATAGCCACAGCCAAAAGTTCAGCGCCTATACACACCAAAAGGGCAATGAGCAAAGTCTGAGTCACAATATTTTGACGCGGCTTGAGGCCGATGGCCAAGGTAAGATTTGGCTTGCCACCTTAGGTGGTGGACTCAATTTATTCGACCAAAAAACGCAGCGGGTTGAACGCTTTATGCATGATCCTGACGATCCTTCGAGTTTAAGTAATGACAGGGTGTTTACACTGTATTTGGATGCGGCCGACAGGCTTTGGGTCGGTACTGCCAGAGGATTGAATTTATGGCAGCCAAAAACGCGCCAGTTTAAGCGCTATTTGCCCAGTGACGGCTTGGCCGGGGAGGTGGTGTTGGCGATTTTGGGCGATGCTCAGGGTCACTTATGGATAAGCGGCAACCATGGTCTTACTCGGTTTGATCCGCAAACTGGCCGTTTTCATCGTTTTGATGACAAAGATGGCTTGCAGAGTAATGAGTTTAACCTTAACGCCGCATATCGCGCACCTAACGGACACCTATTATTTGGCGGTATTAATGGCTATAACGACTTTGACCCACAGGCGATTTTGCTCGACGAACGTCTTGTGCCGGTGCAGTTGACGGGGTTTTTATTGTCTAACCAAGCGGTAGCAATCAACCCCGCTGGTGGAGACGAGGGAGGTTTTGTGCTCAGACGGGCCATCAATGCCTTAGAGCAATTGGTTTTGACCGACAAAGAGCGCATGGTCAGTTTCGAATTTGCCGCACTCGATTATGCCAACCCGGCAAAAAACCGTTATGCTTATCGCCTCAAAAATTTTGATGAAGACTGGGTATACACTGGCGCCGATAGGCGTTTGGCGAGCTACACCAAGCTTGATCCGGGAGAGTACGTGTTTGAGGTTAAGGCCAGCAATAAAGATGGCGTCTGGAATGAGCAAGGCAAAGCCATCGCGGTGGTGGTATTGCCCCCTTGGTACTTGAGCTGGCAGGCACTGCTGAGCTATGGCATTGTTGGGTTTTTGCTGTTGTTTGGCGGCTACCGGCTACGTACCCGGGCGCTGTATCGACGTGCCGAGTTACTGGAGGCGAAGGTGCAGCAAAGGACTGAAACCATCAATCAGTTGATGGTGCAAAAGCATCGGATGTTTGCCAATGTTTCCCATGAATTTAAAACGCCGTTGACCTTGATCCTCAACCCTCTTGATGCCTTGATTAAAGATCCGCAAACCCAGCTGTTTTCGCGTCAGCTGTCATTGATGCGCAGAAATGCTCAGCGTTTGTTGAAGATGGTTGAGCAGCTGCTAGAGTTGTCGAAACTGGAAATGCGTCCGGCCGAGCAGCAGTATCATTATTATTCGCTGGCCGATACCTTAAAGGCGCTATTGGCTTCCTACCAGCCTTTGTTTGATAGCAAAAACCTAAGTCTTAAATACCAATCCTTTGATGATGTGATACTGCATCTGACGACCGACTCTTTAGAGATGATTTTGGGCAATCTGATCTCAAATGCTTTGAAATATACGCCTAACGGTGGTCAGGTCGTGGTGATGGTTAAGGCCGATGACAAAAAGGTGTTGATAGCGGTCAGTGACAGCGGTATCGGCATTGGGCCACAAGACAGAACGTTGATTTTCAACCGCTTTACACGGGCCAATGAACCGCATCAGCAGGCCATTCCCGGGGCGGGTATCGGTCTGGCTTTGGTGAAAGAGTTGGTGGAAGTTAACCGAGGAACGATTGGCCTCATCAGCGAGTTGGGCAAAGGCAGTACGTTTACCGTGACCTTGCCTGTGGCACAGGTAACCGACGCACCGTTGGCGCAATTTGGCGGAGCGATGACGGCTACGATGATTGAGGCCAGCAGTGAATTGGCCGATGAACCAAAACACCCGGTTGCAGCGGCCGAACAAGATGAAGGGGCGAGCGGCGCCAGTGTGTTGTTGGTTGATGATAACCCGGAAATGTTAGCGCTGTTGCAACAGACCTTAAAAGGTCGCTTTCAGACCATTGCCTATAGTGATGGCGAGCAGGCTTTGGCCGCAGCGCAGGCGCAGTTACCTGACTTAGTGGTCAGTGATGTCATGATGCCGGGAATGAGTGGTTTTGAGTTGCTCAAGGCACTCAAAAGTTCAGCCTTGACCGACCATATTCCGGTATTGTTGCTGACCGCCAAAGGCGATGCGCAAAGCCGTATTAAAGGCTGGGAAGAAAAAGCCGATGAGTATCTCGATAAACCGTTCAATGCCGAGGAGCTCTTAAGTCGTATCGATAACCTTTTGGCTATTCGAGCTTTGTTGCGTAAACGCTATCAAGGTGCCATCGCGACGCCCTCAATGGAGATTGAGCCAAATGCGGATAAAACACCGCTAGGGGTGATGCCCGAAGCGATTGCGCAAGAGGGAATTCACAGCTGCAATCAGCAGTTTTTCAAAAGGGTGTATAGCCTACTTGAAAAGCATTATGCCGATGAAACGCTTGATGTCCGCTTTCTGGCCGACAAGCTGGCGATGAGTCAGCGCCAGCTTGGACGCAAGATGAAAGCCGTGCTCGATTATACGCCAACCGAGCTGATCCGGGTTTATCGTCTCAATAAAGCCGCAGAGCTACTCAAGCAGGGCATGACACCAAGCGCCGTGGCATTTGACGTTGGGTTTTCGTCACACTCGTATTTTAGTCAGTGCTTTAAAGCGCAATTTGACTGCTTGCCGTCGAGTTACCGCTAGGCGGTTAGCTCGGCGGTATTGCCCTGTTCCGTTGCTTGCTCTATATGCCACGCAGCGAATCCGGTTGTCATCAGTAACAGAAATGGAATGGCAATTAGATGCATTGCCATCGACAGCTCGCCAAAAAAGTTAATCCACAGCAGACTCAGCCAACTCAATACCAACGTGATGATCAGTAGTGATTTTTTCACATGTTTTGCAATATTCATTGCTATCTCCCAATAGGACTTGAACTATGGTGCTAGTTTAAGCGTTGAACTTTGGTTTGTTCAGTGGCAATATTGAAATAATTAGGGTTGATATTGCCATTTTTGGAGGTTTCGATGAAAACCATAGTGATCATTGCCGAACATAGTGCGATTGCGTCAAACATTACCGGGGTAATGGATTTTTTTCAGATCTGCAATACCTACTGGCGGGTGACCAGTGGCAAAGACGTATCTCCACTGTTTAATTGTATCGTTGCCAGTCAATTGGGCGGCCAAGTACAAACCTCCTCTGGCATTGCTATTGACACTATCGCGATTGATAAAGTGGGTAGCGCCGATGCGGTCATTGTCAGCAGCGGAATGATATATGACGAGCAAGGTATGCAGGATTATATTAATGGCTATCAGGGCTGTTTTGAGTTTTTACGTCAACGTCATCAAGACGGGGCTGCCATCGGCGCGTTTTGCTCCGGCTCGATTATTTTGGCCGCTTGCGGCTTGCTTGATGGTAAAAGGGCCATTAGTTCATGGTGGTTGGCTGATGTCTTTCGGCAATACTTTCCCAAGGTTGAATTGTGCTTGGATAAACTGGTGGTCAATGACAACAATCTTTATACCGGCGGGGCGACTACGGCATACTTGAGTCTATGTTTGAAATTGGTGGAAGATCTTAGCGGTGAGCAGGTGGCGGCGCAAATGGCCAAAATCATGTTGGTTGACCCAAACCGCAGTTCTCAAGTGCCTTATATGACTTTACAAGGGTTAGCTGGCCATCAAGACGAGCGGGTGAAGAAAATTCAGCGTTTTATGCAGTCTAACTTGGCGCAGTCGTTTTCTTTAGATGAGTTGGCTGAGCGTTTTGCGCTAAGCAAACGAACGCTGATACGTCGTTTTAAACAGGCGGTTGGAGATACGCCGGTCAACTATCTACAGCGTTTAAGGGTCGAGCAGGCAAAGCGCTTACTTGAAACCACTTCGGCGCCGCTAGAAGAAATTGTCAATCAGGTAGGGTATGGGGATGTCAGTAGTTTTCGCAAATTGTTTGTGCAGCTGACCGAACTTTCACCTAAGGCTTATCGCCTGCGCTTTAACTTGGCCTATGGCGAGTAAACCAAGTACAATGGCGTTTTGATTGTAAACCGTTAGAAAGCTCTATGAAGATCTCCATGATAGCAGCGATGGCAAACCATCGTGTGATTGGCAAAGACAATAAAATGCCATGGCATTTGCCATCGGACCTTAAATTCTTTAAAAAAACCACCTTGGAAAAACCGGTGGTGATGGGTAGAAAAACCTTTGAATCTATCGGCCGTCCATTGCCTAAACGCCACAATATCGTGATGACTACTCAAGCCGACTTTCATGCCGACGGCGTTACCGTCGTACATGATATCGCAGAAGCAATCAAAGCCGCCGGAGAAGTGCCCGAGGTAGTGGTGATTGGTGGCGGTAATATCTATCAGCAGTTTTTGCCAGTGGCGGATACCTTATATTTGACCTATATTGATTTAGAGACTCAAGGGGACGCTTTTTTCCCGGATTATCAGGCCCATTGTCAGTGGCAAGAAGTCTGGCGTGAGGCTCATACGGCCGAACAAAGTGGCGAACGCTATGATTTTCGCTTTGTGTGCCTAAATCGTCTAGGTTAATCCGGTCGAATCGAGCTGTGCGTCGCTAATAACGGGCAGGTTGCCGCAAGATAATTGCGTAAGCGGAAAGTTGTTGATACACTGGCTGAATCGACCTCTACTCGGTGAGATCAGTGCAACGCCACAAGCGATCCCGAGTCAAGGTTAAATATTTTTATTCAAGCACATGACTTTTTCAAAGGGTAAAAGATGAGGATATTTTCCGTGGCTTTGGTGAGTGTCATTTTGAGCACTGCCAGCCTTTCGTACTCGAAGCCTGCTCAAGCCGATGACTTACTTGCTTCTATTTGCAATTTTGTGCAGGCAGATGATAAAGGCCGTTTACGTAAGAAGTTGAAAACGGCAAAAGTTAAGCTACGTAATATCTATGATGGCGTCACCTGCAACGGTTTGAACTTAGTTCAGTTCGCCATGAAGAACAACGCGCAAAGCGTTGGTTCATACATCGTAAAACGTCTACCAAGTACTACATTTTCAGATGGCGGCGACATTAAGTGGGCGCAAGCCAATGGCTTTGGCGAATCAGAAATTGTCACCACCATTAAAGAGCGAATTGAAGATTAATAAACGCTCTGCCGCTGAGGCAAAACACTTCACATAAAAAAAGGTGCATCAGGCACCTTTTTTTATGTCTAGGGAGGTTTGGTGTCGTTGAACGTCCTATATTGATCCTCCGCCATTCATGGCGGTGGTGCGCATGGCACACCCTACATAACGACCAAATGCTATCGCGGATAAATCCGCAAGCTACAGCCATCCATGATGGCGGTGCGCATGAACCGCATTAATTGCCTTTTATGATGGGGATGGTGTCGGTGGTGCGCATGGCGCACCCTACATATATGTATCTCCGTTGTAGGGTGTGCTGTGCGCACCATTATGGCTATCATTGCTCAGCTCGCAGCGTCAGCCCACAACATGATTTAACCGATTAAACCTTAAATTCCACAACCGATAAGCGTAGCTCTTCTGAGAGCCTTGCCACTTCGTGGCTTGAGATCGCCGTCTGATCGGCGCCGTTGGCGGTTTGCTCGGCGATAGACACAATCGCTTCGAGCCTTTCGGAGATCTCTTGTGATACCGAGTGCTGCTCTTGCGCCGCTTGGGAGATCTGCTGCGAGGCATCATGGGTCTGATGTACCGCATCGGTGATCGAGTTGAGCGCTTGGTCGGCTTGTTCTGACTGTTCGACACAGCTCTCTGCTTGAGCCTTACCTCGGTCCATCACCGCTACCGCTTCTTGTGCACCCGATTGCAGCACTTGGATCATCGCTTGGATCTCTTGGGTAGAGTCCTGGGTCTTGCTGGCAAGGGAGCGTACTTCATCGGCTACGACGGCAAAACCGCGACCTTGTTCACCGGCCCTTGCCGCTTCAATGGCAGCATTGAGGGCCAACAGGTTGGTTTGGTCGGCAATACCGCGTATAACGTCGAGTATGCTGCCGATAGAGGCGCTGTCGCTATGGAGTTTGTTGATAACTTGAGCGGCTTCGTCAACTTCAATGGCCAAGTGGCTGATGGTTTCTTTGTTTTGCGCAGAAATGGTTTTGACCCGCTGTGCTTCATTGTCGGCGTTTTGGATCTCTGCCAATGCTTCTTCGGCACTGTGCAATACCGATTGCGATGTACTCGACATTTCAGTGGTTGCAGTGGCTGCCTGCTCCATTTGGCTGCGCTGGTCTTGAATGGCCTGGGTGGTTTCACTGGTGATGGCCGAGGTTTCTTCAGAGGCCGCCGCCAGCTGGGTTGAGCGGGAGATAATCCCTTGAATTAAGCTCCGTAGCGAGTCTATCAGTGAGTTGCAGTTTCGCGCCAACTCACCAAATTCGTTGTCGGCACTGTCATCAAGCTTTTGGGTCAAATCGCCAGAAGCGACGATGTTGAGAATTTGATTGACTTCACCCAGTGGTTTGGTGATTTTTCTCACCACATAAATGGTGATAGAGACAGCCAAACAGAGCGAAATAACAATAAAGGTTAAAGTCACATATTGTGCACCTTTAACACTGCGCTCAACGGCAATCTGGTTGTCTTTGGCAGCACTTTGCGCCAGTTTAAACAAGTGGCTGAGCTTGGTGATACCAGAATCGATTTCGGCTTGTGCGGTGGTGAGTAAGCGCTTAGATGTGTTATGGGCTTCGAGGGCGGCCAGTTTGTTGACAATAATAGAGTTACTGCCGTTGGCAGTGGCGATGATGCTATCAAGCTTGCCGATTAGCTCATTGGCAAACGCCAATGCTTCGCCTTTGGTGTTGTTCTTAATGACCGCCATTTTTTCGCGCAGCGCATTGGTAGAGCTGTCGATTTCATTGGCCACGGTGTTGACGTCCTCGGCATTGTCCTCATTGGCGACATCGGTTACATGGTCGAGCAGGGTCAACAGGTAGTCTTCCAAGGCCTCAGAGGCATCGGTTGCGGTTTTTTGGGCACCATCGGCATCGCCCAAATCCATGGCCAAGGTGCTGCTGTCTTCAATGGCTTCTTCTATGTCTTGTTTTTGACGGCGTATGGTTTGCTCTAAGGTTAGCTGCTTGCGATGTTCATCGAACAGGGTTTTGATGTCGGCGAGCAGACTACCGCTGTTTTTAAGCGTATTGGTCAGGGCATTTTCCAGCTCTGCATCGTTGGCAACCGTTGCTTTGAGTTTATCACTGGCGCTAAGAAATGCTTTATGATTGTTGTCGAAGCGTTGTTCGACTGCGGCGAGGTCGTCCAAACTCTTAGTATGAAAGTCATCAAGCGCATTTTCGCCCATTTTGACAAATTGCACTTGTAGTTGGGAGCTGTGGACCAAGGCGGGAATAGATAGATCGTTGACTTTATCGGCGAGTGCTTTGACATTGAAAAACTCTCTTAATGAGAGTAGACCGGAGGCCAATAAGATCAGCGTAATGACGGTAAAACCCAGCCTGATGATATTGGCTACGCTAATGTTGAAGTTTAACTTCATAGACTATCCCATAATTTGTTAGGTGCACTGAAGGTCTTAAATAAATTTACACCTAATTCATTGAAAATAAAAGCACTAAATGAGGTACTGAGAGGCTTATCTGCAATAATTCATGATTTGTTTGCAGCCTTGGCACCTACGCTGAAGATCTGGTTGTCGGACAGGCGCCATGCCGTTAGTTGGTTACCCCAAACGCATCCGGTGTCTAATGCCACGATTTCTTGCCTGTTGGTATTGCCCATCAGCGATGCCCAATGACCAAAGACTAAAGTATATCGCTGCCAATCCGGGTGAGGGGATTCAAACCACGGAGTGAGGCTTTTGGCTTCGGGTCTATTGGGCGCGCATTTGGTGGCAAACTCAAGCGCGCCATTGCTTTGACAAAAACGCATGCGGCTGAAGCTATTGATAATAAAACGAAAACGCTCATAGCCTTTGAGCGTGTCTTGCCAAATATCCGGTTGATTGTCATACATGTTGGTCATGTACTGATGACATTGGTCGCTTCTAAGTATGGCTTGCGCCTCTTTGGCTAGGGCTTTGGCTTGTTTGACCGACCAACCGGGGTAGATCCCGGCGTGCGTGAGGGCGACTTGCTTTTTTATTACCCGCATGAGTGGTTGATGTCTGAGCCAGTCGATCAGTTCATCGGCATCTGGTGCATTTAACAAGGCATCAAGTTTATCGCTGGGCTTGGCTTTTCTGATGCCGAAATGGGTCGCGATAAGATGCAGGTCGTGGTTGCCTAGCACAGGCTTGGCGGCTTTACCGAGGGAGCGGACAAAACGCAGCGTTTCAAGTGATTTAGGACCGCGAGCGACCAGATCGCCACAAAGATAAACCTTATCTTTGGCGGGATCGAATGTCATGGTATCGAGCAGTTGTCTAAATTCGTCTAGACAGCCTTGTAGGTCGCCAACGAAGTAGCGTTCACCTTTAGTTGATGGCATTGGGCACCGACAACAAAAAGGCGGGGATCATTGCCAAAAACGGTTCGCCGTCGGACCATTCCATACC